>JABHDC010000192.1 GCA_018673255.1 Gemmatimonadota bacterium | reverse complement strand
GTCATCTCCCTGAAGCTGGCCGGAGATGATGTGAAACGGCGCATGCTGACGGGCATGTCGGATCGAGTCCGTCAATTCATTACGGAAGAGATGGTGTTTCTCGGTCCCATGCCGGAGGAGGAAATCCTTCAGGTGCAGGAACGGATCCTGGTTCAAGTCCGCGGACTTGGCCGCGATGGGACGATTGCCTGGCCGCCGGGCGTCGAGACACCGCCGCCGGAGACGCCCGCTGAGCCAGATCTGGAACCGGGGATTGCCGATCATGTCCAACGACGCCTTGTCGATCTGAGTCTCGAAGAGCTTCGCGTCTTCGTACATGGGATCGCTGCCCGGGCGAGGACGCATGGCATTCTGTCACTGGAAGCGGTGGCCCGATATGCCGCGGACGGATTTGTGCAGGAGGCCCTGCGTCTGGCCACCGATGGTACGGAGCCGGCGCTGATCGAGGACCTGTTAAAGACACGGATCCGGGCGTTGCTGCAGCACCTCGACAATCGGCAGCGTGTCATTCACGAAGGGATTGTGGCGATCTGTGGTGGCGACAATCCGCGGCTCGTGGCCCACAAACTCGTCGCCGTCTATCGAGCGGATTTCGGTGTCGACATCGAACCAGCTGGTGCTTCGCTGGAAGCACTGCAGGATCAGGTCAGGGCGAATCCAGTGTCAGGGTTGGATCTGGATCAACTGACGAGGCTGCTGACGGATGTGTCCGAATTCACGCGACACGAGGGCCTGGCCATGCTGGCACCCCTGGTAGGTGATGTCGACGACGAACTGATGCGCGAAGGCATCCGGATGCTGGCGGAACAGGTGGATATGACGACGATCTGCGAAGAGCAGGAGCCTCGCATGTACAAGCATCTGGAGACCATGCGGACGCGACTGGGCGCCTTCACTGGCGGGATCATGGCCATTCAGCAGGCAAAGAAGGGGGCCGAACTCGATTCAGCGATCGATCAGGGGGCCAGCAAGTAGACTGGAAGGCTTCGGCTGAGTCGAAGCCCGTGATCCGGTCGAAACTTGCCTCGGAGAGATCGTCAGGACGCAGAGGTCTACTATCTGCGCTCTTCCATGATCGCCAGGAGATTGCCGTCGGGATCCTCGATGAATGCCATCCATAACTCGTGGTCCGGCATCTTCGTGATCATGTGAGGCTCACCGGCGATTTTGACGCCGCGATCGCGCAATGTGGCGGTCGCGGCGTTCACATTCTCGACCCGGTAGTAGAGGAGGTTAGTAGAGGGCCGAAACTCTCCCCCCTCCGGTGCCGTGAGCATCAAGCGCGTACTGCCATTGGCGAAGAAGGCCAGACCTGGCGGCGCCTTGAACAGCAGCTTCATGCCCAGCGTCTCTTCGTAGAAGACGGCGGCTGCCTCCACGTCTGTGACGTGGAGGGCGACCTGGCCGATCTCGGCGAGGTGGAGATCGACCGGCTGGTCGGGGCTCTGATCCTGTGTATCCACGTCATTGCTCATGATCTCAATCGATCTCCAGGGAGATTTGTTCGTTGAGTTCGTCGCGGCCCGACTTGGCGTCGGACGTGGCGTAGTGGAAGATCAGGGCCTTGCGCCACGTCTGAGAGCTGTTGTCGGCGCTGGCGTGCAGCGAACAGCCGTGGTGGAAGATGATCGATCCCGCTGGCACCGGGCAGGGCACTGCATCCGGGAAATCGTGTTCCCCCGTGTCCGGCACGTGATGGACCGGGCGATCCGGATCGGTCGTGATCGGGAAGATTCCGTGCTGGTGCGAACCTGGCACGTAGGTCATGCAACCATTGTCGAGGGTAGCCTCGTCGAGGGCGATCCAGGCGGTGACCAGATCGTCCTCGGGGTCTACCAGGAAATAACTCTGGTCCTGGTGCAACGGTTTGGCCTGGCCACCCGGTGGCTTGAGCAGCATCTGGTCGCGGAAGACCTTGACCCGTGGCCCGAGTAGTCCGCGCACGCACTCCAGCAGCTTGGGGGTGCGCGCGAAGTCCTGGAAATAGGGGACGAAGCGGACCATGAATGCGGCACCACGTACGGCACCTGTGCCCTTTGTTTCGGGCGTCGTGTCACCTTCGCGCCCGACGGTAACGCCTTCGGGTGCACTGTCGGGATCCGCGATCAGTGCATCGATCTGCTGACGGACGCCGGCCAGTTCTTCCTCTGTGAACAGGCTTTCGACGACGAGGTAGCCGTCTTTCTCATACGACTGCTTCATGTCAGGTGTGAAAACCACTGTATATCTGCCTCTGAATCAGGTTTCGGGTGCCGGTATCTGTACTGATGAGAGCGGCCTGGGGCCCTGCTCGATATCAGCCCTCAGCGTCCAGGGCCGCCCAGATTTCGCGTACGCGATCCTTGATCATGATCGCTTCCTCCCATCGATCGGACAATTCCTGACCGTCGGCACCCTGAATGGCGTAGGTCGGCGGCCCGAGTTCGACGACGAAATGGAAGGTGTCGTCGGCGGCGGCGTTGGCGCGGGCATGACGCATCCCATGCTCCCACCAACCGGCGAACAGGTCGAACCAGACCTTGTTGTGGGGGAAGCTGATGGAGACCTGCACCTGTTCGCGGGAAGCGACACGGCCGTGGAAGGCGCCACAGCGCTCAAGGATCTGCTCCATGTACTGCTGATTCTGTTCGGAGATCGGAGGGCCGGCGAATTCCCGACCCACGAGGAAGTGGGACAGATCGCCGCACAGGCGCATGTCAGGGATCGCGTCGATCAGATCGAGGGTGAAATACATGTCCGTCGTGGTGCGATCGCGGTGCGTCTCGAAGAACAATTCGTAGCCGGCGGCTGCGGCCATGTCATGGCAGCGCACGATGTAGGGAACCGCCTCGGCCACAGTGCGCGTGATCGGCATGGGCTGCAGATTGATATGGCTCGCGCCACCGGCTTTGGCGGCGGCGATGTCGGCGGTGAAATCCTCCGGTTTCCAGGGGAACACGATATTGGACCGGTCGAGGCCATACTTGTCGCACAGTGGTGTCATGGCGTTGCGATTGTCCTCGTCTTCCATGAGGTACTCGACACCGTCGAAGCCGGCCTCCGCCATCTTGGCCAGCTTCTCTTCCATGCTCCATTCAGTGTCACTGCCGTAGGGTAGAGACATACTACCCCAATACGATTGGTAGATCTTCAGCTGCATTATGGGCTCCTGGGTGGATCGGGTGAGGGGAGACAGTATCGTGTTCTGTTGGGGGCTTGTGCAAGGGGTCGGTTCGATTGGATGCCTTCGGTGCTGGCGCCTTTGGTTGATACAGGCATCTCCGAAAGCACGGCAGACGACATGCACCCTTGCGCAGGTACCATATTCGACACGACTCGATGAATGGACAGGAGAGACACCCGTGGTCCGAATGATGAGGGCAGTAGGACTTGCACTGTCGTGGAGCTTGCTGGCTGGTTGCGGTGGTTCTGACGAACCTGCCGTTGAGGCATGGGCAGCTGGCGCCTGGACGCCCATGGCAGTGACCGAATACAGTATCGACGGGAAGCGGGACGGCCGATCCACGACGGCGACAGCCATCTTCACGTTGCAGGATCAAAGACGACTTCGCGTGACCATGGTGATCACCTACGATCCGCAGCCGGTCCTGCGAGGCGGGAACTGGCATATCGATGGCGATGATCCTGCGACCGGTGCGGTGGTCGAGCGGGCTATGAAGTTCTTCGGTGGCCAGGGAGAGGGGCCGAGCCTGGGGGGTGGCTTCCAGCTCGATCAGGATGGGGACCCGAGGTTTCGCATTCATGTGCCCCTTCGCCCGGTGAGTACACCGGACTGGGGCGATATCCAGGCCGAGTGATCTCGTGGTGGTGCGGCTGGCTATATCCAGCGTGACGGCCGCGTGGATGGAGACTCGGATGGCGAGTAAATGCCTGGCTTGCTATACTGCGCGGACCTGAAACACAACTCCAGTGAGGGCTCGATGGCACACGGGAATCCCGATTCGACGACGAGCCTCCTCGACCACGTCTTGGGTTCGATCGAGGGGGCGGACAACAGGCTGTCCCACCCGGCGGTTCTGTTCATCTGGATGGGTTTCGATCTTCCACTGGGGCCGGGCGCCGGCTTCTCCTACAGCATCAACGAGATGGCACCATGATGAATACTGCTCAAACCACCGCCCGAACCCCTGTCCGAACAGTTGCGCGAACGATTGCCCGAATTATCGTCTGGGCCGGGGTCGTGGGCACCGCCGCCTGCATGACAGCCTGTGAGACCTATCAGGCACCGTCGTCGCAGCTTCCAGGTTCAGCCGTCGATGGTGTGGTGGAGCCTGCTGCCGAGGCGCACGTCGACGATATCGTCTGGTTCGAGGGGAGTGTGGACGAGGCTTTTGCCAAGGCCCGCAGCGAAGACCGGCCGGTGTATCTCTACTGGGGCGCCGTGTGGTGTCCTCCCTGCCAGGAGATCAAGAACACGGTCTTCAAGAGCCAACAGTTCATCGCGCTGAGCCAGTTGTTCATCCCCGTCTATCTCGATGGGGACACGGACCGGGCCCAGACCTGGGGAGAGACCTTCGGCGTCAAAGGGTATCCGACGATGATCGTTTTCAATCCGGCGGGTGAAGAGATCACGCGGATCCCTGGCGGCATCGACATTTCCCGCTACAACAGCGTCCTGGCGCTCAGTCTCGAGCATCTGCGTCCGACGTCGATGCTCGTCGAACTGGCGACCGACAGCCCCGACGAGTTGATCCCGTCCGACTACCAGCAACTGGCCTACTACTCGTGGGGACAGGATGACGGTGCGCTGCCGGATGATGCCTCGCCCGATCTCTTCCAGACACTGGCAGCCCGGGTCAGAGCATCGGATCCGGAGGCCAGTGCTCGACTTCATCTGCAGGGCCTGGTGCTCCTTGCCGAATCCAGCGAAGGGGACAGCACAACTCTGGAATCCCTTGCTGCTCCAGACCAGCTGCGGGCGATTCTCGATTCGCCCGAACTGGTTCTGGCCTGCTGGGACTACCTGGCGTACTGGCCCGAAGAGATCAGTGGGGTCCTCGGCGTCGAAGGGGATGAGAAGGATGCACTCACCGACAAGTGGTCGGATGTGGTGCTTGGTGCCCGCCATCACAAGGCACTCTCGACCGCCGAGCAGCTTGGGGGGTGGTTCCCGTATCTGACCTTCTATCAGGCCTCAGATGAAGACAAGGCCCTGCCGGACGACATCATCGCCGGAATCCGCGCCGACGGACGCAAGGCCAGCGAACAGACGCGTAACGCCTATGCGCGTCAGAGTGTGGTCAGCATGATCAGCTATCTGTATCGCTCGGCGAAGCTGACAGAAGATGCCCGTCAGTTGCTGCTGGCGGAACTGGATCGCTCGGCGGCGCCGTACTACTTCATGAGCGGTCTGGCATCACTGGCCGAAGAGGAAGAGAAAGCGACTGAGTCCCTGGAGTGGCGGCGACAGGCCTATGAGGCTTCGCAGGGGAAGGCGACAAGATTTCAATGGGGCGTCGGCTACGTGAGTGCGCTGGTTCGGCTGCAGCCGGAGAATCATGGGAAGATCGAGATCAATGCGCTGGCGATTCTCGATGACCTGGAAGCGGCGGGAGAGCCCTTTGTGGGGCGGAATCTCAGCCGGCTGAAGCGACTCAATGGCACGCTGCGCGCCTGGGATGAAGAGCAGGGCGAGTTGGAGAATGCATCCTCCTATCTACAGGACTTCGATGCTCGGCTCGACGAACTGTGCAGTGATCAGGTTGCCGGATCCACGGGCGAGACCCATTGCACGGCGCTGCTGGCAGAGGAAGAAGCCAGCGGCAGCTGAGGGAGCGTGAGTCTGCCTCAGGCGATGGGGGGCGGCGCGAAGCGCAGGAATTCGGCAGCTGTGCCGCCCATGAGTCGCCGCTGTTCCTCTGCGTCGAGATAGGGCATCAGTTGGGTCGGCAGGCCCACCGCGTGACCATACCCCGGATCCACATCGATCCATGGGAAATCCGTCGCCCACATCAGGCGCTGCGCGCTGAAGACGCGGTAGAGGCTGTCGTGCCAGCCAGCAAGATCCCGGTAAGGGAAGGGCTGCTTGCTGAAGGCATACTGACCCGAGATGTGGACGCAGACATTCTCATAGGGGTATGTGCCCCGCGTGTTGCCGAGGATGCGTCCGATCTTCAGTCCCATCGTCGAGTAGCGCGTCTGCGGTGGCATGGGCACCTCCGCCTGCGGCCGGCCCTTCTCATCCCACCAGAATTTTGGTCCCGGACACACCATCAGGTGGTTGAACACCACGCGGACCTGGGGGAAGGCCTCGAACAGGTGGGGGACGACGTGGGCATCGACGGCCCGCGGATACAGCCAGATGACCAGGTCGCGACGGGCGGCATGTTCCCAGATCGGGTAGACGGGCAGTTGGCGCACGTCGACGGGATCGAAGGGATCCTCCGGGCCGCCCAGGTTACCGAGGCGCACGCCGATGATGCGACCGTCGCTGGCTTCCACGAGTTGGTCCAGGTGTCCGGCGGGATCCTGGCAGCCGGCCGGTACCAGGCCTATTCCTCGGAAACGATCAGCATATTCCCGCAGGCAGTGCAGCAGGTAGGCGTGCGTCTCGATGGACGTACCGCCAATCTGCACCAGCACGGCGCCATCCACCTGATTCGAACGCATGCGCTCCAGTAACATCTCTGCCGTCGCTTCTCGATCGGCAGGCAGGTAGGCGTGCGTCTCGCGTGGAAACTGCGTGCTCTGGCGGGCGAAGACATGAAGGTGGGCGTCGATGACAGGGGAGCGACCTGTTGGCGGCGTATTCATGGACGGGGCTCGATTCTGAACAACTGACGTCGATCCGGTGTGTTGAGCCGGTCAGCGAAGCGAGCATACTGATCCGGAGCGAAGGTCGCAGCTGAGGACACTTCATAGATGAGGATGATGGAGCGTCGTGGTCGCGTCGAACGATTCACCATGGATGTATGCATGCCATAGCTGTTGAACAGAATCGCCGTGCCAGCGGATCCGCCATAGACACGGTGACCGGGCATGCTGGCCGGATCACGAACCAGTGGATAGGGGCCGGCATCCGGCTTGTGGCTGCCCGGGATGTAGGCGAAGGCACCACCGTCGGCATCGGTGTCGTCGAGGTAGATCTGGACCTTCATGTGCAGTGGTGTCGTGAGTCGCTCCACATCATAGTGCCATCCCACGTAGCTGAGGGGTGCCGGCGGCACGGTGCGGAACTGGCCAAAGAGGAACGTGACCTGCGTGGCAGAGAATGCGGTCAGCAGACCGTAGTAGGCGGGGTGGTCGACCAGATCGATGAAGAGGTCGTCCTGTGCCAGTGGATCGGGCAGGTCGAAGAAGGCGGCCGGCAGCGTGCCCGCCTTCACCGCCGCGAGCCAATCGGGGCGGGTGGCCTCAGCGCAGCGGGTAAATGCATCCCGCAACTGGTCGAGTGGGTCACCCGAGATGGCGGCCTCGATCGGGAGGGCGCCGTCTCGATGCCACATCTCCCACTCGAGGTCGGTGGGGGGCCTGCTCTGTTGTCCGATTTCTGTCATGGCCGCAAAGGTAGTCTGTCGCCCCGGGCGTCGCACCTGTCCTACGACACCGGCCTGTCCGGGCCGATCTGGGCCGGGCTTGACCCTCTCGGGGGCCCCGTTATCTTGACGCCGCTGAGCGCAATCGACGTCACTGATGAATCCTCGTAAGCCCGTGTGAACCCCATGCCCAAAACCAATGCTGCACTGACGCCTGTCTACGATCGAGTGACCGGTGTCGAATATGATCTGAAGGGACCGATTGCCGCCTATCTGAAGGCGGTGACGGCGCAATGGCTACTGCCGACACCCGATGCCAATCCGGCCATCCTCGATATCTTCCGCGATCGGGATCGTCTGCCCCGCCGCGATCTGGTCGCATGGGCGGGCGAATTCGCCGGCAAATACATCACCGCTGCTGTCCAGATTCTGCGGCTGACGCAGGATGACACATTGCGTCAGCGTATCGAGTCGTTTGTCGATGAATTGGTATCTCTGCAGGATGAAGACGGTTATCTGGGGCCGTGGGAGCAGGACAACCGTCTCACCGGGCGCGGCCGGAATGTGCGTGGTCAGTTGGGTGGAACCTGGGATGCCTGGGGGCACTATCACATCATGCTCGGTCTGTTGCTGTGGCACGAGGACAGCGGCGATGCAGCCGCCCTGCGCTGCACGCGCCGGATCGGTGATCTGCTGTGCGAAAGGTTTCTGGGACAGCGTCGTCGGGGGCGTCGACTCGTGGACACGGGCAGCACAGAGATGAATCTGGCGCCGATCCACGCATTGGCGTTGCTGTATCGGCGTACGGGCACCGAGCGGTATCTGGCACTTGCGCGCCAGATCCAGACCGAGTTTGGGGCCCAGGGGCGAGACGGGGCGCTTCTAGCTGGTGACTACGTGGGCGCGAGTCTGGCCGGTGTGCCCTTTTTCGAACAACCCAAACCCCGCTGGGAGAGTCTGCACCCGATTCAGGGCATGATCGAGTTGCACTGGCTCGATGGGCATCAGGAGGGGCGCCGGGCCTTCGAGCACACGTGGTGGAGCATCGCGCAGACCGATCGGCACAACAATGGCGGGTTCACGTCGGCCGAGAAGGCTCAGGGCAATCCCTATCACCAGGGGGCGATCGAGACGTGCTGCACCGTGGCGTGGGCGGCCATGTCTATCGATATGCTCCGATTGACCGGCTCATCGCTGGTGGCCGATGAACTCGAACTGTCGACGCTGAATTCGGGACTTGGATTCCACTCTGCCTCGGGGCGCTGGGTGACCTACAACACGCCGATGGATGGCGTACGCAAGGCAAGTGCCCACGACATCGTCTTCCAGTCGCGTGAGGGAGCTTCTGAGCTCAACTGCTGCAGCGTGAATGGCCCGAGAATCCTCGGCATGATCTCCGATTGGGCGCTCATGCGGGAAGAAGGGGGACTCATCCTGAACTGGTATGGACCGGGATCCATGTCCGCGGATGTGGCCGATACCCGTGTGAAGCTGCAGCAGGAGACGCAGTATCCGGCTGAGGGGCAGGTCCGGCTGCGTGTGCAGCCGGAGCGTGTCAGTGAGTTCTCCCTGGCGCTGCGTATTCCCTCCTGGTCACAGCGAACGAAAGTGCAGGTAAATGGCAAACAGGTGCGTGGCGTCGAAGCCGGTACGTATCTGACCTTGCAGCGTCGCTGGCGGCGTGGTGATGTGATCGAGGTGCAATTTGATATGCGCCCCCACTGGTGGGTGGGCGAGCGAGAGTGCAAGGGGCTGGTCAGTCTGTATCGGGGGCCGCTGCTGCTGACCTACGATCGCCGCTACAATGACATGGATCCGGACGACGTGCCGCGTCTGGATGTGAAGGATCTGAAGCTTCGACGCACAGCGCCGCTACGCCACGGGGCGCCGGCGGTGTTGACCCTGTCGGCGCAGGCGATCGACGGACGCCGCGTGCGTCTGTGTGATTTTGCCAGTGCCGGAGAAGGGGGCTCGCCCTATCGCAGCTGGCTGCCGGTGCGCAACGCGGGCCGCGTGAAGGCATTCAGTGTCACCAATCCACTACGATCCCAGAGGCGATCATGACGACTCCACCCAAAGTGTTCCTTCCCGAAATGACCTTCGCCGAGGTGGAGGATATCCTGGATCAGGTCGAACTGGCCATCCTGCCGACGGGCAGCAATGAAGGCCATGGTCCCCATCTTCCCCTCAAGGTCGATGCGGCGACGTCGACCTACGTCAGTGTCGAGGCAGCGCGGCAGTTGTATCCACGCGTTCTGGTGGCGCCGGCACTGGCTGTGGGGCATTCACCCCAGCATCTGGAATTCTCGGGCAGCATGACACTGCGCGTAGAAACCCAGATCTGTGTATTGACTGACTACGTTCGTTCGTTGATGAACTATGGGATCCGGCGCTTCGCCATCGTCAATGGGCACGGCAATAACATGGCCGTCAATGCCCAGGCGGCGCGGCGCATCACTGAAGAGCTCGGTGTAAAGGTTGCCTCTTTCGCCTACTGGGAAGCGATCGACCGTGAGGCGATCGCAAAGATCAACGAAGGACGTCACTATCCCGGGCATGCAGACGAGTTCGAGACGTCGATGACGCTCCACATCTGCCCTGAGCACACGCGTATGGATCGTGTGCACGAGATCAAGGACAAGTATGGCCTGCACGGCCCGGGCCCCGACGTGCCGGCCGGCCATCAGTTCCTGGTCACCAGCACCTGGCGCCAGACAGGATTGCGGGAACGCCTGCTGTGCGACGTGGCAGCCGACGACTACCATCTGGCCAGTGCCGAGAAGGGCGCCCATTTTGCCGAACTGTCGGTGGCGGGCACGGCAGCGTATCTGAAAGACTTTATCGAGAATGTTGCCGTGGACGAGTAGAGGAGCGGCCATGAGGCCTTTGGCCGGCGCCGGATTCCGAGTGCGTGTCTACAACACCTAGGGAGGTGACAGAAGTGGGTGAGTCACCGTGTGCGATGGCACGGTTCGGGATCGATGACGCGGCGCCGACTGTGAAGCGGGTGACCGAAGCAGAGCGCACGCTGCCGGTCACGGCTGAGGCGGACGTCATCGTCGCTGGGGGTGGGATCGCGGGAGTGGCCGCAGCCATCGCCGCGGCGCGTAACGGGGCCTCGGTCTGTCTCCTCGAGAAGTCCTATGGCCTTGGGGGGCTGGCAACCCTCGGCAATGTGACGGTGTATCTGCCGATCTGTGATGGCATGGGGCGTCAGGTGATGGGTGGTCTGGCCGAAGAGCTGCTCCACCTGTCGGTTGCCGGTCTGAAACGAGACAATTCACCTGCAAGATTCCGCGGCGTGCCGTCCTGCTGGCAGCCCGACGGCGATGCCACCCAACGTCGCAAGACCCGCTTTCGCGTGGACTTCAATCCGGCCTCGTATCAGCTGGCCCTGGCGAAGCTGCTACTGGATGAGGGAGTGAAGATCCTCTACGACACGCGAGTGTGTGCGGTGCAGGCCGATGTCCCGGACCGGAGTCCGGCCCAAGATCGGGACCAGATTCAGAGGATCCGCCATCTCGTGGTGGAGAACAAGAGTGGCCGCAGTGCCCTGGCATGCGGCATGGTGATCGACGCGACGGGGGATGCGGACATCTGCCATCTGGCGGGCGAGCAGACCGAGTCACTGGACTCCAATGTTCTGGCTGGCTGGTTTTACACGCTCAGCGGCGGTGAACTCAAACTGCGGGTCCTCTCCAACAGATACAATGCCGACGCACAGCGTGAGGGTGCCCAGGGTCCCTTCTTCCGCGGCGACGATGCTGAGCAGGTGACGGCCCAGGTTCTGGGGACGCAAGAGCTGACGCGCCAGATGCTGGCCGATTTGCGTAGACGCTCTCCAGATACGGATGTAGAGCTCATCATGCCACCCTCGATCGCGTGCTTCCGTATGACGCGGCGACTCGTCGGCGCCGTCTCCCTGAGCGAGAGTGATCGACACGTCTGGCACGACGACATGATCGGCTACACTTCTGACTGGCGTCGTCGGGGGCCGGTGTATGCGATTCCGCTACGGGCCCTGTGTGCCGGTCTCGGCGGGGAATCTGATGGCCGTCGGTCGTTGCATGTCGGCAGATACGACCGTCTGGGATGTGACCCGCGCGATCCCAGCCTGTGCCCTGACAGGAGAGGCGGCGGGAACGGCATCCGCTATGGCGATACAGTCATTTGATGGTGATCTGGCGTGTCTACCGATCGCAGACCTGCAGGATCGCCTGGCGGCGCAGGGCGGTCTGCTGGACCGGGAGTTGATCAAGGCGGTGCCGCCAGATACCGAGTAGCTGGCGACGCAGCCGTGAAACTCTTGCAGACCACGCCGTAATAGACGAAGGCCTTGGCGCCATTCGTGCCTCCTGATCACGACGAGGACGGTCTTCTTCGGGCTCTCGCCTCAGTCAGAATCCCGGTTGAGGGCCTTCAGGGCGTCCGCCCCCAGACGCCAGCGCTGGCGAATCCGGCGGCCGAAGATGAAGTAGACGCCAAGGACGCCGACGGCGGCGCCAATCACCCCGCCCGCGTCTTCCCCGGCAGAAATGGTCGAACCAATCGCCGCAAACGCCATGGTGACGGGAAACCCCAGAAGCACAATGAGGATCACAGCACTCGCGAGAACGCCGCTGCACAACACGAGGGGCCCGAATACCCGCGACGATTTCAGCGGATCTTTCGGGTAGTACAGGAACCAGAACACGGTGAGGATGTACTGGATGATCATCCACAGCATCAGGTCGTACGTGGGACCGATGGAACTCGCGATCAGGGCCAAAGGAGAATCAGTAGCCCACCTTTTGTCGGATGGATCCCAAACCTGCCGAGTGTCGTAAAGGTCGCCACCAGGACGAGATAGGCGGTGATCACGAGGCCAAAGGCGATGATCATTTGCACGCTAGGTTACCTTCTGTGCCGACGAAGAGGCGTCGTCGCGTCACCCGGTCCGAGTCCATTGACGCAGGCCGAAGGCTGCGAGCACGACGACGCCGGAGGGCGCCGCGTTCATCGCGTTTCCTGGGCCAAGCTCCTGGCCTGAAGTGTTGAGCAGACAGAGTTTGCCCTCACCCAGCCGGCGGCCATTCAGGCCTTCCTCAACGGCCTCGGTCTGCCGGCCAGAGCCCCGCCCATTGCACCGCCCCGTCTGGATCGCCAGCTCGAATTCGATGAGGCCGCCTGACCGACTCGCAGTGGACGGCGCAAGCGAGGACACCGCCGTGCCCAAGCCACACCACATCGCCGTGGCCGGCCTGCATCAGCCCATGAGCGAGACGATCCGTCCCTGCACGCCGGCCACCGGCAGACCAAATACCTCACATTCCGCTTGCCAGACGCACACCAGACTCACGACAATGCCGCTTGTCTATCCCCTATACAGTACGCTCGATGCGGCAGCTGCGTCACTGAAGGCCGCGGGGGCTGGCACGCGCTACGAGCATCGCTACGGCACCGAGGGGCGATGCTCACTTGAGCAAGGTCACCTTGTTCTGCAGGCTGAATCCCGCTCCTTCGAGGCGGTAGAGATAGGTGCCGCTGGCCAACCGTTTGCCGCTGTCGTTCCGGCCGTCCCACTGCACGGCGAACTGGCCGGCGCCCACGCGCTCGTCGACCAGGTGGCGGACGACCTGGCCCTGCAGGTTGTAGATGCGCAGGTCGATAATTGTCTCGGCCGGCAGGGAAAAGCGGATCGTGGTCGTCGGATTGAACGGGTTGGGATAGGCGTAATCCAGGCCGTAGTCCCGGGGCAGGGCGGCTGTCTCCAACTCTTCGACTACTGCCGTCGACTTGAAGGGATCCGCTGGCACGCGCCGGAGTTCGGTGATACTGAAGACGCCGGCGGGGATGCCGCCGGTATCGTTGGGATCGAGGGGATCGACACCGGGCGGAAAGACCACCGGGGCGACCTGTCCGATCATGTTGTCGGGATCGTCCGGATCGACGCTGCCGGTGAGACGGACCTTGAAGGCGCCGGCGAAACCGGTAGGATCTTCGGTAGTCAGGTTGAGCCAGACGAAGGTGGCTTCGATCTGGTTTTCACCGGTCCGGGTCCAGCTGCCGTGGGCGGTGGCGTGCGGATTGGTCGTTTCATGCGAGTCGTTGGCGATGACCGTCCCGTCG
>JABHDC010000191.1 GCA_018673255.1 Gemmatimonadota bacterium | reverse complement strand
GAAGTGTGTCGATGGTGGCAATGCGGATCGGCAGATGTGCAGTCGCCGCCAGATGGATCATGGCGACCCCAGCCATCTGCAGGCTTGTATTGAGTACAACGCGCTCGGCCGAGAAGTTCTGCGCGGCCCAAGCCAGGATCGCATCCGCGTCCATCTCGTCGAAGTTAACGCTCTCTAAGAGATTGTTAATTCGATTGTTATGCTCGTCGAGGGAGCTTCCGTCGAGCTGTGAGGGCGAGGCTGAGCTTGGCGACACGTGGCCCTGGCCGGGAGCGGGGAGATGCTGCCCTGTGGCCCGGTGGCGTTTGGCCTACCGGCACGAGGGGAACCACACAATATAGAGATCGACACCTATTTTGAAAGACTGATGAAAGATTGTGGACTTTTCTCTTGACATTATCCCGAAGCCCCGGATAGTTTGGTCCACGTTCGAGATGGGGCACAACAACTGCCGCCCCATCATGGAAATTTCACGATCAACCTTACACGCGGAAAAACGATGAACCGTATTTCGATCAAACGCGCCGGTCGCCAGTCACAGACCGGAACCTCACTTACCCGCGCCGGCATGGTTGTCGGCGGCCCCGTGTTCACGGGTCAGCCTTTCGGGGCTTTGGGTTCTGGGGTTGCTGCGCGGATGGTCGATTGTGATCGGTTTCGTGCAGCTGATGGGTCCGGTGAAGCAGGGCTTGTTGAGATGATGATTGAACATGCTGCCAGTGGGTATGTCGGCAGTGGCCACTTCGGCACAAAGCATGTCGTCACCCAGCACATGGGGGGCAGAATGGCCGTCATCAAGCCCAGTAACCGGCCTGCAGCGGGAAGAGATCCTAAAGGTTGAGAGTTAGCGCGAAAGCGCACCAAGACTCGAGCCGTAGGGATCAGATCCCTACGGCTCGTTTTTTTTTGCGAGCGGCTGCAGGCTCTGGAAGGATCGGGACAGAGCGTGCAGCCGTTTTTTATTGTCAGAGCCCCGTTCAGGACGGGCAAGTGACCCGATCGACGATGCGGGAAACACCACCGGGCCAGAGGAACCGGCTGGTGCGACCGTGAGAATCCGCAGCAATGAAGGAGATCGTATCATGCAGAAGGTTCCGCGAGACTGGCTCGAGCGAGCCGCCCGAGTCTACAACAGCAATGCCGACGCGAGCAGGGCGCTCGGCATCGCAGGTGGTACATTCGGTCGCCTATGCCGCCAGTACGAGATCGAGACGCCCTTCGCCCGTCAGCGCCGTCGGCGTCACGTACCAAGCATCGACTAAGTGCAGCGTGGCGCAATTCCGTTCCCACTCTTGCGCCACGCTGCACCAACGGTCCCTTGGCAACGGCCGCCGGTTCGACATCACCTGTCGGACCGGCGGTCAGCCACCCTACACCGGCTCCTTCTTCGGGGCCGAGATTGACCATGACCGCAACAGCAACCCCTCACCATCAGGCACCCCGTCTGCTCGAGTCTCCTCCGCTTGCCGTCGAGTCGCTGTTCGGCTCGGCGGGGGCGGGTGAGCCGCATCGCCTGATCTGCGTGCATGCCGACATGGCATCAGACGGCCTGCACTACGGTGAGCAATGGGTCGCCGTGACTTCGGGATCCTTCCTGGTCACCACCCACACGACCCAGGGTTGGGAGCTCACCCAGACGCAGATCGATACGGTGCTCCGTGCCCATACGGAGGTGCTCGTCGGCGGGGGACGATTGCTGATCGAGCGCCAGGATGAACCGACGATCCTGGTCGCCTTCACCAGTACGGAGGCGGCCAAGTTTTCCGAGGTCGCGCGAGGCGTGGAGCAACTGCGAAAGCAACAGCCATTTCTCATCAATGGCATACTGGAGCGCATCCGTTGCCAGACCTGCGGCCGACTGCTCCCGGAGAGAGATGGCGTCTGTCCCGCCTGTATCCACAAATGGTCGACGATGAAGCGGATCACCGGCTACATCTCGCCCTATCGGTGGAAGGCGGTGGTCCTGGCTGTTGCCTCGGTGGTCACGACGATGGCCGAGCTCGCACCACCCCTGATCACCAAACGCATCATCGATGATGTCCTGGTCGTAACAGACGACAACCCAGCACCCCTCGACGAAAGAATCGAGTTGCTGGGTTTTCTTGTATCTACGCTGATCGCGTTTCGTGTGGTGAGTTGGGGGGCCGAATGGGTGCATGGCTGGATCGTGGCCTGGCTCGGAGCCCAGGCTACGGCCGACATCCGCTCGCAGCTGTATCGCAGTCTGGAGATGCTGTCACTGCAGTTCTACGACAAGCGCAAGGTGGGCGCACTCATGTCACGCGTCACGCGAGACACCGGGCGACTGCAGGACTTCCTCGTCGATGGCCTGCCCTACCTGCTGATCAATGGGATGATGATCGTCGGCATCCTCGGCTTCCTGCTCTACATGAACTGGCAGCTGACGATCTACACCCTGATCCCGGTGCCCTTCATCCTGGTCTGGAGTGTCGTGTTCTGGAAGCGCATGCGGCGATTCTTCACGCGCTGGGGAGAAGTGTGGTCGAATCTCACCGATCGTGTGGCCGAAGCCCTGAGTGGCATCCGCGTCGTCAAGGCCTTCGCTCAACAGGAGCGCGAGATCGGTACGTTCGGGGCTCTGAATCGGAAGATTACGGATATCGGCGTCGAGACGAGTGTCAATCGGACGATCTTCTTCGCCACGATTTCCTTCCTCACCGGCTTTGGTGTCATCATTGTCTGGTATTTTGGCGGCCAGGAAGTGCTGTCGAAACAGCTGTCTCTGGGTACGCTGATGGCCTTCTACTCGTACATGTGGATGGTCTACGGCCCGCTGGAGTGGTTCGGCCAGGTGAATTCCTGGATGTCGCGGGCCTTCGCCGGCGCCGAGCGTGTGTTTGAAGTCATCGATACGACACCCGAATCGTAT
>JABHDC010000190.1 GCA_018673255.1 Gemmatimonadota bacterium | reverse complement strand
TGCGGTTATATCTGCGCCATCGGCACGACGTCATCGAGCCTCCCTCGCACTTCGCCGAGTTGCCCGGTGTGACCGTGCAACTACCCATCTACAACGAATACCATGTCGTGGAGCGCCTGATCGAGGCCGTCGGTCGTCTCGACTATCCTCGCGACCGGCTGCAGATCCAGGTCCTGGATGATTCGACTGATGAAACCACCGGCCGTGCCCTTGCAGCCGTAGAGCGCCTGCAGGCGGCGGGCATCGACATCGACCACATCCACCGCGAGCATCGGCATGGGTTCAAGGCCGGCGCCCTCGAACACGGCCTGCAGTCGGCGCGTCACGAATTCATCTTCATCCTCGATGCGGATTTTGTGCCTTCGCCTGATGTGGTGCAGCGCGCCATCCATCACTTCACCGATACCGGTATCGGCATGGTGCAGATGCGCTGGGGTCACATCAATCGCCATCACTCGCTGCTGACCCGGATCCAGTCGATTTTCCTCGACGGGCATCTGGTCATTGAGCACACAGCGCGCAGTCGATCGGGGCGATTCTTCAATTTCAATGGCACCGCCGGCATCTGGCGACGCCGTGCCATCGACGAGGCGGGGGGCTGGCAGCACGACACGCTCACCGAAGATCTCGATCTGAGCTTCCGATCACAGCTGGCTGGCTGGCGATTCCGCTATCTGCCCGAGGTTGAAGTGCCGGCTGAGTTGCCTGTGGAGATGAACGCCTTCAAGTCCCAGCAGCATCGCTGGACGAAGGGGGCCGTACAGACGGCGAAGAAACTCCTGCCTCGTATCTGGCGAGCTGAGGTGCCACTGAAGGTGAAGATCGAGGCCACCTTCCATCTGACGGCAAACTCCTCGCACCTGCTGATCCTGGCCATGGCGGTACTGATGCTGCCCGTCGTATCGATTCGCGAGATGATCCCGCGGCAGCAGCGACTCCTGATCATCGACCTGCCCCTGTTCTCCATGGCCACCATGGCTGTGTCCGGATTCTACCTGGCCTCGCAACGCGCGTTATACGATGACTGGACGACGGCGATCAAGTATCTGCCGGTGCTGATGGCTGTGGGGATCAGTCTGTGTGTGAACAATGCCCGCGCCGTGTTCGAGGGTCTGGTTGGCTACCAGACCGGCTTCCATCGCACGCCCAAGTATGGCGCGACGGGCACAACCAGAGTGCTGGGCTCCAAGTATGCCGGGGCCAGGACGGTGATCGCCGGGGTGGAGTTGTTGATGGCCGGATACTTCGTCCTCGTCATCGCCAAGGCGTGGTCGATCGGGATGTATGCGGGGATTCCCTTCCTCCTGCTCTTCCATGCCGGCTTCTTGTATACCGGAAGCCTGTCAGGTTTGCAGCCCTTCCTCACACGTCAATGGTTCCGCACGGCTCGAGCCATTCCTGCGTGACATCTGCCTGAGCCAGTACAAGCCCCCGTCGGGCAACCAGCAATCGCAAAGAAGAAGGCGCCCCGGCCATGTGGCCGGAGCGCCTCTTTTCTTGGCGCGACATGCATCTTGCGGAAGGTCGTTGCCGCCCTCCCTTCGCCGAATCAATCTAACTCGGGCCAACCTACATCGTATTGCTCGCCTTCCAGCTTCTCGCGCGCCAGCAGCACGTCGAGGGATGGGAAGACGCGGTCTTCGATGGCTGTGCGCAGTCGACGCAGGCCGATGGCAACGGAGTGGGCCTGTCGTTTGGCATCTCCCGTTTCATCGAGTGCCAGCCGACGAGCATCACCGAAGGAGCGGACGTAGAGATTGTGTGTGTTGCGCAGCAGACTTGCCGCTGGCGTCGGCACCGCTTCAACGGCGGCTGCGTATTCATCAAGCATCGATCGCGCCGCCGCGATATCAGCAGCGCCGATATCGCTGGTGGGATCGTCGAAGCGCAGGATCAGCGCGTGAACCTGACGATTGTATGCATCGAATCCATGCAGATGCTGCACGTAGGACTTCAGCTCTTCAACCTCGGCCTCATTGCCACAGGCAGCGAGGGCTGCCAGCACTGCGAGGGCAAGAATCTTGCGAATCATGGTTTGATCTCCTGGCTGACCGGTGGGCCTGCCCGCGGCACGGCGATCGGTGCAGAATGAGAATGGCCGGACCTCGGTATGGGACTCCACCTTCTCACGTGCCGCGAAACATAGCGAGCGGACGACGGGAAATGCAAGCGGCGCAACGCCATGCGCTGCCTACGGGCATGACGCTCAGGGGTCCGGCGCGTTGACGATGTGAGCGTGGTCGGATACCTTCAGCGGCCTGTCATCAGAGTGCATTTCATCGACCTCTTCGCGCGCAGGAGTTGCTCACCGTGGTCTCACGCGAAACCCTCGCGGGTCTACTCGACAATTGCCTTCTGGATGCCCGGTTTCCTCGTTGGGAGGATCGCTACCAACGGGGCAAGGTCCGGGACATGTATCTGTTGCCGAAACGACGGGTGCTGATCACCTGTGACCGGCAGAGCGCCTTCGATCACATTCTCGGGACGATCCCTCTCAAGGGGCAGGTGCTCAACCGTATTGCCAACTACTGGTTTGAGCAGACCGCCGATATTGTCGCCAACCATGTCATCGACGTGCCCCATCCCAATGTCACCATCGCCGAGGAATTGTCGATGTTCCCCGTCGAGATCGTCGTGCGCGGTTATCTGACGGGCAGCTCCGACACATCTGCCTGGACCTACTACGCTCGGGGCGAACGCGACATTTGCGGCAACATTCTACCCGATGGCATGGTGAAGAACGTGCCATTCGACACGCCCATTCTGACACCGACAACGAAGTCAGAAGAGCACGATGAACCGATCTCTGCCGCGCAGGTGCTGGAACAAGGCCTGGTGGATGAAGCGACGTGGAAGGAGATCGAGCGGATTGCCTTTGCTCTGTTTGCCCGGGGTCAGCAGATCGCTGCCAAGCAGGGCCTCATTCTCGTGGACACGAAATACGAGATGGGCCGTAATGCCGAGGGTCAGATCGCCGTCGCCGACGAGATCCACACGCCCGACTCCTCGCGCTACTGGATCGCCGATTCCTATGAGGAACGTCACGCCCGGGGCGATGAGCCGGAGAGTCTGGATAAGGAATTCCTGCGGTTGTGGTTGCGGGAGAAGGGTATCTCCGACACAAATGTACCCGACCTCGACGCTGACATCCGTCTCGATGTAGCCGAGCGCTACATCGACTTGTTCGAGCGTGTCACGGGTCAGGATTTCACCCCGTCGCAAATCGATGATCAGGCAGATGAACCCTTGTCCAATGCCATCGAAAAGGCCATTGAGCCCTATATCGAGGCATCTGCGTGAGCAGTGCATGCGTCGGGGAAACCACCGCCGGCAGGATCCAGGCGCCGCCACGGCCTCGCCGTGGTTTGGGGCGATTGCTCAGTGCCCTGCTCGTACTTCGCCTCGAGGCGCGCGAGGTGGCTCCCCTGTCAGCGGGTCTGATCCTGCTGAACTGGCTGCACCGTCCTGTGATCGAGATGCCCCTGGTTGCCATCGACCACGTTGCGCAGCGTCGCGAAGCACTGCGACGCCGTCTCGACGCCATCTACCCCTTCTAGACCGGAACCCTGTGCTCCATCGCCAACTACGCTCTGTACTGGAGGAGATCTTTGGGGAAGACTACGTGGAGGAGGCGCTGCGTCGTTCCGAATACGCGCAGATGATCATCCAGGAAAACCCAGAGGAATTCAAGAAGTCTGTGCTGGGATTCCAGCGACTCAACTTCCGCGACGAACAGAGTGAGTATGCGCAGAAGCTGGACCGTGACTTTGGCATTGCGCTGCTCTGCTCTCTCCTCGACAATCCCACCCGCGAGTATGTAGCGGAATTGGGACTCAACTACCTGTGAGTGGATCGGCAGATACTGCGGGCGCCTCGCTGGCCTTCGACCTGGGTGCGGAGAGTGGCCGCGCCATTCTCGGCCGGTTTGATGGCCGACGTCTGGCACTGGAGGAGATCCACCGATTTGAGACGGGTGGCGTGCCGCTTCTGGATCGTCTCTACTGGGATCCGCTGCGACTCGGTGCCGAGATCGAACGGGGACTGAGTCTGGCCGCCCAGAGCGGTGCTTCCATCGCCTCGGTGGGCATCGATACGTGGGGCGTTGATTTTGCCCTGCTGGCCGGTGACGGATCCCTGTTGGGTAACCCGCGACACTATCGCGATGCACACACGGATGGCATGCTCGAGAAGGCCTTCGAGATTCTGCCGCGTGAGCAGATCTTCGCGCACACAGGAATCCAGTTCATGAAGCTGAATTCCCTGTATCAGTTGCTGGCCCTGCGCCAGGCGGACTCACCGCAGCTGGCCGCCGCCGAACAACTGCTGATGATCCCCGACCTGCTGCACTATTTTCTCTCCGGCGAGCGCAGCGGCGAGTTCTCCAACGCCACAACGACCCAGTTATTCGACCCCAGTCAGGGGCAGTGGTCCCAGGCTCTGTGCGAAGCCTTTGATCTGCCCTCCCATATCTTACCTCCCATTGCAGCGCCAGGCACACAGCTGGGCACGATTCGGGAGAGTGTGCTCAAGCGTTGCGGCCTGACCGGTGACGTGCCGGTGATTCTGCCGGCCACACACGACACAGGTTCGGCTGTGGCCGCCGTACCGGCTGCAGGCGTGGGCACGGGCGACTTCGCCTATATCAGTTCAGGGACCTGGTCGCTCATGGGAGCTGAATTGAGCGCGCCAGAGCTGGGCGCCGAGGCACTGCGTCACAATTTTACCAATGAAGGCGGTGTGGGCGGCACGTACCGCTTCCTGAAGAACATCATGGGATTGTGGCTGGTGCAGGAATGCCGTCGCACCTGGCTGCACGAAGGCAGCGAGTTCTCCTACGCCGAGCTGACACAGGCAGCGGCCGGTGCACCGGGGTTGGGCGCATTGGTGGATCCGGACGATGAGCGTTTCATGCCGCCCGGAGACATGCCGGCTCGGATCGCCCGGTATTGTGCTGAGACCTCGCAGAATCTCCCGTCGAATGAGGGCGCCATCGTGCGTTGCGTGTTGGACAGCCTGGCGTTGAAATACCGCCAGGTGTTGGAGCAACTGGAAGCCGTGTTGGGGCGGCGACTCGAGACGATCCACATCGTCGGCGGTGGCATTCAGAACGAATTGCTCTGTCAGCTCACAGCCGATGCCACCGGGCGGCCCGTCGTGGCCGGACCCGCCGAGGCGACGGGAATCGGCAATTTGCTCGTGCAGGCCCTCGGCCTGGGTTGGGTCTCATCCCTGGCCGACATCCGGCAGGTGGTGATCGACTCCTTCGAACCTCGCCGATACGAACCTTCTCAGGCGGATTCAGCCGCCTGGGACGAGGCGTACGGGCGCTTCGCCGCCCTTCTCTAGCCGCGGCCAGGAACCACCCGCGACCTGGCCAATTTAGCCGGTCGCCACTCTCCATTGCTCAAGCTTTTGTGATTCTGCGCCGATGTACCGAGGGCAGAGGGGAACCCGTGCCGTCGGAACCGACGGCGCTTCGGACCGTTCTAACCCATTGGGAAAACAAGAGCGATGGCGACCGATACGAAAATAGAGCGTTTGATCACCGCACCTGCCCGCGGCACAGGAACGCTGGATCCGGTAGAGGCCTACTGGCGAGATATCCGCGACTACACCCCTCTGTCTCGCAAGCAGGAGACGGAACTGGTCCAGCGGGCCCGTAGTGGCGATGATTCCGCCGCCGACGAGCTGGTCACGGCCAACCTGCGTTTCGTCGTCAGTGTCGCCAAGAAATACAACAACTACGGCATGTCTTTTCTCGAGTTGATCGCCGAAGGCAACTACGGCCTGCTCGAGGCGGTCAAACGCTTCGACGAGACCCGGGGCTTCAAATTCATCACCTACGCCGTGTGGTGGATTCGCCAGGCGATCCTCAAGGCCCTGGCCGAACAGAGCCGCGCCGCACGGCCCCCGATGAGTCAGGTCAATGACCTGCAGAAAGTGGAAAAGCTGTCCGCCAGCTTGACCCAACGCCTGGGCCGGGCGCCGACACTGGAAGAAATCGCCGCCGCTGCCGAGATCAGCATGGCGCGAACGCGCAATGCCGTGGAACTGAGCCAGAATGATGTGTCTCTTGATGCACCGCTGAGCGATACGGAAGGCGAGGACACGATGCTGGCCGTCATGGCAGCGGAGGGTCCTGGATTCGAGGAATCCTTCGATTCTGCCGCCCTCTTCCAGGCCTTGCACAAAAGCCTGAACGGCCTCGACGAGCGGGAACAACTGATTCTGCGGGCCTACTTCGGCCTGGAAGATCAGGACCCGATGACGCTGGAGCAGATCGGCGAAATCCTCGGGCTGACCCGTGAACGGATCCGCCAGTTGCGCGATCGCGCCCTGGAGCGGGTCCGGCGCGAGCACGGCGACCTGCTGGTGGAGTTGTCCAGCAACTGAGTGATGCAGTCCGCCGGCGACGCAATGGGCTCTTCCGCAGACGGAACTGATCCTTACATTAGATCGTCTGACTTTGGGGCTGCTTCTCATGCCCCCTTCGGGCACCGTCACACTGACGTTGCCCTGCCCGCATCCCTCCGTCGACGTCTGCGATCTCATCCGTGCAGTATAACCTGGCCGATCTCCATACCCACTCGTCCTGTTCGGACGGTCTGCGTACACCCACGCAGGCAGTCGAAGAGGCCCTTGCCGCCGGCGTCCGCGTGCTCAGTCTCACCGACCATGACACCGTGGCCGGTATCGATGAGGCCATTGCGGCAGGTGAGAAGCACGGCGTGAGTGTCGTGCCGGGCACCGAACTGAGCGCGCACGTCAACGAGCGTGAACTGCATCTGCTGGCCTATTTCGTCGACCACCACTCTGAGCGGCTGGCCACACATCTGGTCGAATTGCGGCGACGTCGACATGAGCGTGGCGCAGCGATGGTCGAACGACTCAATGGGCTGGGTGTGCCCGTCACACTCGAAGACGTCCTGGAACGCACGGCAGGCGGCCCGCTGGGTCGGCCGCACATTGCCGCCGCCATCGTCGCTTCAGGCGCCGCCATGAACAAGGAAGAAGCCTTCGTCCGCTTCATCGGTGATCGCCGGCCTGCCGACGTGCCCAAACCTCGATCTCCGGCGGCAGAGGTGATCGGCCTGGTGCATGAACTGGGTGGCGTTGCGGTCCTGGCCCACCCGGGTATGGTCGTGTCGGAACCGGTGATCCAGAAGCTGGTCGAGGTCGGCCTGGATGGCGTGGAAGTCTACCATCCCGCCCACCAGCCACCGCAGATCGAGCACTATCTCGACATCGCCGAACGATATGGCCTACTGACATCGGGCGGATCCGACAGCCATGGCGACGCCGGTGGTGTGGGCATCGGCGACTACGGGATCGGCGTCGAAGCCGTCGAAGCTCTCAGCGCGCGGGCAGCGTCCTATGCCTGAGGCACCCGTGCCTGGGGCCCCGACAGCACCGACACGGGTGGCTGACCGACCCAGCGCCCACGAGGCGGACACCCCCTCGCCGGGCCAGCTACGCAGATTGCCGATCATCCTCTTCCTGTTGGCACTGGCCGCGACCACCGCATCGGCGCTGCTGCCGCAGACCTTTCACCAGGATGAGACCGGCCCCCTGGCCGGACTGGTCGGCACCAGCATGAGTGATGTCGTGTGGTCTGGCCAGTATCTCTGGGTCGCCACCGAACGCGGTCTGGCCCGCTGGAATCCGGCCGATGGTACAGGCCTGTCGGCGCAGAATTGGCGCACCTTCACTGAAGCCAATGGACTGGGTCGAGGTGCCGTGAGCGCCCTGGACGCGGTGGGTGACACCGTGTGGGCTGCAACGATTTTTGACTCCCTCGTGGCTGACGTCTCTCCCCCGCCCCAGGTGGGCAGCGGGTTGAGTTGGTCGACGGATGGGGGTTCCACGTGGCAGCACGTGTCCAACGGGGCCATCTTCGACACCACTCGACCAGGTTTCGAAGCCGGACCCGTCACGCCCGTGCAAAATGGCTGTTTTGGTGTATCCATCGCCGGCGACACAGTGTGGGCCGCCTTCTTTTCCGGCTCCACCGTGCGCACAACCGACTTCGGCCGGACATGGGAGCGTGCCGTGCCCGGTGGGGGCGATCGTATTGCCTTTCTGGCCAGCGACACGCAGGATGAGGTGGGCTTGCGGTTGTTCGAAGCAGACAGTCTGACCAGTGCCGGCGCACCTCAGGCACAGATCGATGCCGCGCTGGCCGCCGCCGACAGTCTCTCGCGCCTCTATCTGCTGCATCGGAGCTTCTCGGTCACCGCCTTCGGCGACACGGTGTGGGTGGGCACATCCAGCGGCCTGGCATCCAGCACCGACTTCGGTGCCACCTGGAAGAATCACCGCGCCCGTCTCAACGAATTCGACGAACCGCTGCCGGGCAATCCATCAGGCAACTGGGGCGTGGCGGTGGAACGACAGCTCACCCAGGACGGTCGATCCGTCATCTGGGCGGGCACCTCCACGACCATCGGACCGGGACAGACCAGTGCCATGAGTGTCAGTGAGGATGGGGGCGAGACCTGGCGGATTACGGGGCCGACCTTCGCCTGGGACTTTGCCTTTGGGCCTGCCGATACAGTCTGGGCCGGCACCAATGACGGTCTGCTGCTGAGCACGGATGGGGACACGTGGGGCCAGGTGCTGGTGGAGGATCCCTTCACACGCGAACAGCTGCGGCCGCCCTTCATCGGGATCACCCACGTACCGCTGGCTGAGGGTGGCACATCCATCTGGGTAGGCGCCGACAATGGGCTCGGACTGTCGATTGATGGTGGCTCGAGTTGGACGATCCTCAGCTTTCCCGTCAAGACACCGAGTCTGGACGGGGACGAGGTGATCGGTGAGGGCGGTGTGGTGGACGCAAATCGTATTCGCACCTACGCCGCTCCGAATCCCTTCGCACCCGATGGCGGCGATCGCTGCCGGATCGTCTACAGCCTCAGTGAGTCGGCGGATGTGACCATTGAGATCTTCGATTTCGCCTCCCGACGCGTCCGATCTCTGCTGGATGGAGCCGCCCGGGGCGGCGAACGCAATCACGGCGAGAACTGGGACGGCCTGGACGATGACGGCCATCCGGTGGCCAATGGCATCTATTTCTACCGAATCACCGCCGATGGATCCGATGCGCACGGCAAGATCGTGGTGCTGGACTGATGCGACGCCGAACAACCTCTGTGGCAATCGCCCTGCTGGCACTGGCCGGCACGCTGGTGCCGGTATCGGCTCAGACTGGCGCCGCCTTCCTCGATCTGGGCATGGGTGCCCGCGCTCCCGGCATGGGTGGCGCCCTGAGTGCCCAGGTGACCGGCGCCGAGGCTGTGTACTACAACCCTGCGGGTCTGGCGGCCCAACAAGGACACGCCGTGCTGGCTTCAGTACAACCCATGTCTCTGGATCGCACGCACGCCACCCTGGCCGCCGCCATGAATCTGCGCGGTGGCCTCGCCTTCGGTCTGACCTGGATCCACGCCAGTGCTGGCGCGATCGATGCCCGCACCGGTTCCGGCGATGTGGTCGGCAGCATCGATGATGCCCAGCGTGCCATCGGTTTCGCCCTGGGCACGAAGATCAACGAACGCGTGCGGATCGGTGGCAGTTTCAAAGTGCTGAACCATGAGATCGATGTACCAGGCACCGGGACATCGACCGCCTCCGGGCGGGCCATCGACGTAGGCGCACAGATTGAGATCAGGCCCCAGTGGCAGGTCGCTGTGGGTGCCCGCAATCTTCTGGGCAAGCTGTCCTGGGACGTGCGCCGCGCCGCCTCGCAATCCAGTGCCTCAGAGGACGACCTGCCGCCCACGCCGTATGTCGGCCTCGGCGGTGCCTGGCATCACTTCACATTCGGCGTCGATGCCGAGTTGTTCGACATGGGCGGCATCGCCCAACCGCGACTCCATCTGGGTGCCGAAGCCGACCTGTCGCCGATGTTGAGTCTGCGAGCCGGGATGCACCGCATCGGTGATGCGGATGGGCTCGGGCTGCCATCGTTGGGCATCTCGATCCGACCGATGCATCGTGAGGCTCTGCAGCTCCACTATGCCTGGGTCGCTGACGATCTGGGCGCCGGTGGCCGCTCCATTCTGAGCGTAGGAGGTGTGTTCTGAGACATCGAGACTCATCGGCAGTCACGTGGTACGCTGGCATTCGGGGCGTTGGTATTCAACGGCCACTGATGCTCAGTATCCTGGCCGTGGTGACCCTGATCGCTGCCAGTCCCGTAGCGGCCGCGCCCGGTTTCGCTTTTCTGCGCCTGGGAGAGGGCGCTCGTGATGCGGCCCTGGGTGAAGCGAGTGTCGCCCTGTCCAGTTACACGGCGGATGCCGCCAATCCTGCCGCCCTGGCCACGGGCCAGCAGGCGGTGACGTTCAGTCACACAGAATGGATCGAACAGATCCGTCACGAATATGTGGGCGCCTTGTTCCACCGGGGCGATGACGTGGTGGCGGTGAGCGCGCGGTTATCCCACCGTGATGATCTGGAGCGACGCACGGGGGCCACCCTCGAGCCGGAGGGTGAATTCGGCGTCTACGAGTGGACGGCTGGCGCGGCCTGGTCGCGGCAATTGGCGACACATCTTCGCGCCGGTGCCGGGATTCGCTTCGTACGCCAGTCCATCTTCGATGAGGCCGCCAGTGGCGCCCACGCCGATGTGGGCCTGCTGTACGAGACTGCGGGTTGGAATATCGGCGCTGCGGTCCGCAATGTCGGCACCACGACCAATCTGGATCAGGCCGCGACAGATCTTCCTCTGCAGATGCGTCTGGGTGCCGCTCGACGTCAGGGCCCGATGCTTTTGGCTGCAGCCGGACACATGACCGATGGCGAACTGGATCTGCACGCGGGCGTGGAGTGGCAGGCTGTGGATCGCCTGTTGTTGAGGGCCGGCTATGACAGTGGCGACACACGGGGCTTGAGTTACGGTGCCGGATTCGAGATGGCGCCCTGGCGACTCGATTACGCGTATCTCCCATTTGGCGATGGACTGGGTCCGGCCCACCGCTTCAGCCTGCGCTGGGCCATCGATACGGTGCCCTCCCGGTGAAATTCTGGCGGCGTGAGCCCACACCGCCGCCGGTGGCGTCCCACCCGACGCCGCATCCGGCCATGACGCAGGGGTGGCGTTCGCCCGGCAGCGCCTATGAAGTCGATGCCGGATTCACCGGTTGGCAGGCGCAGACACAACCCTCGCGCCCAACACCACCGGCCATACACGCATTGCTCTTTCTGCTGACCCTGTTTTCGATGATGGCCGCCGGGGCCATGCAACAGGGGGTCAATCCTCTGCAGGGTTTTGGTCAGCTCGTCCATCTCGTGGAAGGCTGGCCCTTCGCATCCACCTTGCTGGCGATCCTGACGGTGCACGAATTCGGCCACTATTTTGCGGCCCGGCGGTGGGGGGTCAAGGCGTCGTTACCCTACTTCCTGCCCTTGCCCTTTGTCTCTTTCCTCGGCACCCTGGGCGCCGTCATCCGCATTCGTTCGCCGATCCCGCACAAGCGGGCCCTTCTCGACATTGGCGCCGCCGGCCCCCTGGCCGGATTCGTCGTGGCCGTGGCAGCCTGCATCATCGGTTTGCCTCTGTCGACGGTAGTCGAGCCCGAGTACTTTGGCGTATTGCCCCGCCACCTGGAGCCGACCACGATTCAGCTGGGTGCGCCGCTGTTGTTTCAGGGACTGTCCGCCTGGTTGTCGCCGGAAGTCCTGGCCGATGACCAGCTGGTGATCCTGCATCCTATCGCCTTCGCCGGTTGGGTCGGGCTCTTCATTACGGCCTTCAACCTGTTTCCGGTGGGACAGCTGGACGGGGGCCACATCATCTACGCCCTGCTCAGCAGAGCCCACGGTCTGATCGGTCGAGTCACCTTTTCAGTGTTGCTCGGCCTGGGACTGTATGGTGTTTGCTCCCTCATCTGGGACCTGCCCGCCGGCTGGCCTGGTTGGCTGGTATTGGCCCTGCTACTCACCTTCTTCGGCCGACGCCATCCTGCCCTCTCTCACCCGGCCATTCCCCTCAACCCTGGACGTCAGGTGGTCGGCTGGTTGTGCTTTCTCGTCTTTGCGCTGTGCTTCACCCCCGTGCCCTTTGGCGCCGTGTCAGGGTGATGACTGGCTTGCCACAGTTGAGACCTGCGACGGGCACACTGGTGCTGCTCTGTCCGCTTTTCACCGTCTGGCTGCTGACACTGGCCGGTTGTGGCCTGGGTTCGGAGGCCGGCGAGGATTGTCGGTGTGCGCCGAAAACAGACGTCACCGCCTTCCCTCATTGCCGCGGTGTTCCCTTGGATGAGGAAATCGAATCGAGCAATCCCTTCTCGACACGACAGCCGGAGTGCCCCAGCGGCCAGTTGTTGTTCTTGCGGGAACCTACCAACCCCGAAGCCGTCCTGTTGAATGTGCGCGACACCTTCCAGGGGCTCAGTCCGATCCAGTACATGGACCAGCTCAGCGATGACTTCCTGTTCGTTCCCGACCTGTCCGGTGTGGAGTTGTATCCGGATATATTCCAGGCTTCCGGTGACTATGATCCGGATCTGGACCGCGACACACTGTGGACGCGGGAAGACGAGCGCCGATTTGTCACCAGCTTCCTCGACCGGGCCGAGTTCCAGCGCGTCACCCTGACCCGCTGGTATCAGGCCGGCGAGGATGAACAGCTTTTCCACGAAGATCCGTTGCTGGAGACGTATATTTTCAATTACGAGATCGAGTTGACGCGACCTACCGTAGATGGAATCGCCCTGCTGATCGAGGTCAGCGGGCGCGCCGAGGTCGATCTGGTGACACCCACGCAGGAGAATCCAGTGTGGATCGTGCGTCGCTGGCAGGACCTGCGCGATCCGACGTCATCGAAGAAATCGATGACCGAAATGCGCGGGGAGTTCTCGCAATGACCATTCGCTTTTGTCCCAAGGTTTCGATGATGATCCGTTTGAGCCCCTGGTTGCTGGCTGCATTACTGGCCGGTTGCAGCAATCCCTTCGCACCCGAAAAGACCGTACCCACCGACGTGGAGGAGAAGCCACCGGCGGAACTGACCACGACGCCCGAAATCGTCATGGCGAATCTCGAGCGCTCATTCTCCGATCGGGACAAGGATCTGTACGACAGCATCCTGGATGACAGCTTCTGGTATTCGGAGACCGACTGCCTGGGCGAGTTCGTACTGATCAACGACAAGGAACAAGAACTCCAGATCATGGGTACGCGGGATGGATCGAATCAGGGGATCTTCGACATCTTCCGCACCATCGAGTGGACCTTCCAACAGTCACAGCGTTATACCGAACTGGGGCGCGACTACCCGCAAGTCAATGAAGATGACATCGATGGTCATCCGGCTGAAGACTGGGAAGTCTTTCGGGGGCGCGTCGAGATTCTGTTGCTGCGCTCGGCAGACGATGGCTTCCGCGTCAGCCAGATCATGAACTTCAAGCTGCGCCAGGGTGATGACGATCTGTGGCGGATCGTGCGATGGATCTCCGATCCCCTGTCGGGTGATTGTGGGGATGGCGATGCGGGCCGACCGGTCAGCACGTCCATGAGCTGGGGTCAGGTCAAGCGGTAGCAGGCTGCCTGGTGCCCACCCCTCGACGATCTGTGCGCAATACCCGCCGCGCGGCCAGATCAAAAACCAAGCCGGCCCGGACCAAACCATCTCAGACCAAACCAGCCAGACCTACGGCCAAGATGGTCCGGCGACGGCGCCCACCACAGTGGCATCTGCTGCTCAGTGGTGCTGTCCTGATCCTGGCCGTCGTCGGTGGTGTGTATCTCTCAACACGTGTCGTTCGTCCACACGACACGGTGGTGGTCACCAGCAACCCATCTCCGCTTCTGCCACCGACCACGGCGCCGCAATTCGCCCAGCGGCTGCACAGCGAGGTAGATTCGATCCTGGCGCAGCTCGGCATTGCCAGCCACCTCATCCAGACGGATCCGGATACGGCACTGGTTCAGATCTCGGTTGGCGTCCCCCGTGATCTTCCCCTGGCCGCAGTCAATCTGCACCTGACCCGTAACATCCAGGCCCTGGGTGGCCGTGTGATGGAAGGACTGCAGGCCAGCTCGCGCCGCGTGGATCTCAGGTGTGGATTCGACTCGACACAGACCACTCTTTTTGTGCTGCGGCGGCGACTCACCACGACGCGTCGGACCGGCCAGATCGGCCTGATTGTGCGGGATGTGGTATTGCCGGCGCAAGCAACGGATGGGATCTGGGCCGTGCCCCAGCGCCTGACGCTGTTGCTGAAGCAGGTCCCGGCCAGCCGATGGACTCAACTGCGCCAGTGGGCATACCCTGCCGATCACCGATTGCTCGAAGATCGGGGAACCGGGGGTGCAGATGCGGTGATCCCGGCGAAATTGGCGCGACACCTGGCCGACCAGCCGACCATCCTGGATTCCGATCCGCAGCCTGGCGCCATCGAACGGCAACTGTGGGCGTTGGCCGAACGGGCGGCGGATGATGGATCTGCCATCGGCGTGATCAACGACCATCCGGCCAGCCACGCGGCCCTGGCCGCTGTGCTGCCGCGATTGGAGCAGCGCGGTTACCGCTTCGTCGCCGCCGCGACCCTGCTGCCGTAGCCTGCCTTCCACATGTCACTGGCCGAATCACCCCTCCCCTTTCAGTTCGACCTGGTCGCCGAAGATCCGACGGGCGCCCGCGCCGGCGTTCTGCACACACCACACGGCGCCATCGAGACTCCTGTCTTCATGCCCGTGGGCACACAGGCGACAGTAAAGACGCTGACACGGCAGGATCTGCTGGATCTCGACGCCCGCATCATCCTTGGCAACGCCTACCACCTCTACCTACGCCCCGGTCACGAGCGGGTCGAGCGACTGGGGGGCCTACACGGCTTCATGAACTGGCCGCGAGCCCTTCTGACCGACTCCGGGGGCTTCCAGGTGTTTTCGCTGGAGGAACTGCGGCGGATCACTGAGGAGGGTGTGCATTTCCAGAGCCATCTGGATGGGTCCCGCCATCTGTTCACGCCGGAATCGGTGATGCAGATCGAACAATCGCTGGGGGCCGACATCATCATGGCCTTCGACGAGTGTACACCCTATCCGGCGACACCGGACTATGCGCGCAAGTCGATGGAGCGCACGCAGCGATGGATGGAACGGTGCTGGTCACAACACGAGGCCCTGGCGGCGCACCGGCGCAACGCAGGCCGTGCCCCGCAGGCCTTGTTCGGCATCGTACAGGGAAGTATCTATCCCGAACTGCGACAGCAGAGCGCGCAGCAATTGGTGGCGATGGATCTGCCCGGTTATGCCATCGGTGGCCTGGCCGTAGGCGAGCCACGTACCGAGATGCTGGCCATGGTGGAAGAGACGCTGCCTCATCTGCCGACAACGAAACCCCGCTACATGATGGGTGTGGGCCTGCCGCAGGACCTGGTGGATTGTGTCGGGCGCGGCGTCGACATGTTCGATTGTGTCATCCCTACGCGCAACGCCCGTAACAGCACGCTGTTCACCTCTACAGGGCGGGTGCGCATGCGCAATGCCGTGCACGCCGATGACGAACGCCCCGTCGACAAAAATTGTGACTGTCCGACCTGCCGGGACCATCATCGGGCCTACCTGCGTCACCTGTTCAAGACCGATGAGATTCTGGGTCTGCGACTGGCGACCTATCACAATGTGCACTTCTACCTCACGCTGATGCGGCAGATGCGAACGGCCATCATCGATGGGCGCTTCGCTCAGTGGGAGGCCGAGTTTCGCGCGACTTACCACGATGGCTGAGACTTCGTAACTTTGGATTTCTCGTCGCGCGGCCGGATCCGGCGCGCCCAGGGTTCCCCCCGATAAGGACCAATTGACCGTGTTGCTCTTCTTCGTCGAGCCTGCCTTCGCCATGGGCGGCGGCGCTGAGGGCGCGTCCGCTGCCAACCCGATCGCGCAGCTGGCGCCCTTCATCCTGATGTTCATCGTCCTCTGGTTCCTCATCCTGCGCCCGCAGGTGAAGAAACAGAAGGCCCAGCAGAAAATGGTGGACGAGCTGGCGAAGGGTGACAAAATCGTCACCAGCGGCGGCATCCACGGCGTGATCGTGAATCTCAAAGATGACGTGATCAGTGTGAAGATCGCCGACAATGTGAAAGTCGAGATCTCACGCGCTGCCGTGTCACGCGTGAAAGATGGCAACGGCGACGACTGAGGCGGTCCGCCGCTTCCGAGATCCGACATGAAGCTCGCCTTCATGGGCACGCCGCAGTTTGCCGTGCCCACACTCCGGGCCCTGCACGCCAGTTCACACGATGTCCGGCTGGTGGTGACCAATCCCGACCGCCCCGCAGGTCGAGGCCGCAAGCTACGACCACCACCGGTGAAGGAGGCGGCGCTGGATCTGGGCCTGCCTCTACTCCAGCCGGAGGGCGTCGATGATGAGCGCTTGGACCAGGCACTGCGCGAAGCCGATGTGGATGCTTTCGTCGTGGTCGCCTTCTCCATCCTACCCGATCGCTTGCTGGCCATTCCGCGGCTGGGATCCATCAATCTCCATCCGAGTCTGTTGCCCGCCTACCGGGGGGCCGCACCGATCGTCTGGGCGCTGTTTGCTGGCGAGCAGGAGACGGGGCTGACCACTTTCCTGCTGAATGATCGTATCGATGGCGGGGATGTTCTCATGCAGGAGACGGTCGACATCGGCCCGGATGAGACGGCAGGAGAGTTGGAGGCGCGGTTGTGTGTCCTGGGTGCCGACGTGGTGGTTCGCACCTGTGATGGCCTCTCCAGTGGACGACTGACCCCCATGCCGCAGCCCCGGCGAGCAGCCTCCCGGGCGCCCAAATTGAGCAAGACCGACGGACGAGTCGACTGGCGTCAGTCAACGCAGACCATCCGCAACCGCATTCGTGGGGCCAACCCGATGCCGGGTGCCTATACCGAATGGGATGGCCGGATCTTGAAGATTCATCGCGCCGTGATCGACCCGGCGTCGGATCAGCCAGCAGAGGCCAACCTGGGCCGCACGCCGTCAGAACCGGGCACCGTCCTCGACATCACCACTGGAGTCACAGTCGCCACCGGTGACGGGCTACTGCGGCTGATCGAGGTACAGCCCGAAGGCAAACCTCGCATGGCAGCTGAGGATTTTGTCCGCGGCTACAGCATCGCCCCCGGCATACGGCTGGGACTGTCCGACGATCCGGCATGAGGGCAGGAGGAAGAGGACGGTCGTGGTGGATGGCCGGCATTCCTTCCGGACTCTGGGCCAGCGCCTTGGGGGTCAGCGCTCTGTGGGCCAGCGCGGCCGGGGCGCAGCCTGCGGCGATACCCACCCCACCTGACACGCTTGTGGCATCTGACCCCCTCCCGGCGCAAGACGCCCAACGACCGGTGAGTGAACTCGGCATGGGGCCCGTATCGGTTACCGATGCTCTGGTCGCGGATACGCTGGACACGGCGTCGATGGGCACTGAACCGATAGCTGGGGATGTCCTGGTCGCCGAGGGGCAAGTCGCTGCGTCTCAAGGGAGCGCCGCGCCGCGCAGCTTCCTGTGGCGTTCTGGCCTGCTGCCCGGATGGGGACAGTGGCGCAGCGGCCATCCGTTCAAAGCCATCCTGTTCGGTGGGGCCGCCATCAGTTGGGCTGCGGCAGTCACAGTTGAACATGGTCGAATCGACCAAGCGACACCCCTTGAGAAGCAGGGCCGCGTCGGCCGTCGTAACACGCGGGTCCTGTGGTATGTCATCACCGCCACGGCAGCCGCTCTGGACGCCTACGTGGACGCCCACCTCGATGACTTCAACGTGGAGGAGGGATTTGCATTGGCAGTGAACCCAGCACCTGGGGGCCCGGTCGCGTTTGCCAGTTGGCGCACACGTTTCTAGTGTCCTGGAGGAGGAACATGTTCAGCGTCGAGCAACTCGAACGTTTTCAAGTTGGGGGATACCTCGTCTGCGAGGAACTCATCCACGGCACCGAACTGGCTGCCTTCGTCGCCATTTTCGATGAGCTCGTCGAGACAGGCAATGCGCTGGCCAAGCCGGACGGCCATTTCACGCTCGAGCTGAACCAGGACAACGAGCCGGTCTCCGGCCGCTTGCACAAAGTGCAGGGCGTCTGCGTGGCCGAACCCCGCCTGCGGGCGTTGGCCGCCCATGCACAGATCACGGATCGGGCGGCGCAATTGCTGGATGCCGAATCCCTGGATGTCTTTGGCACCAAATTCTTCCCGAAGCTGGCCGGCGGCGGGACGTCCACGCACTGGCATCAGGACAACTACTACTTCGGTAGCGATTCGCCCCAGGTGCTCTCCTGCGGGATCTACCTGCAGGACGCCGATCGCGAGAATGGCTGCCTGCGCGTCGTGCCCGGTTCTCATCGGGCCGGGCAGATCGTGGATCACCAGCAGACCAAGGGCATGCACGGTTCGTGGACTCAGGTGGAAGAGCACCATGCCGTGGACCTGGAGACCCGCGCCGGTACCGTGGTGTTGTTCTCTGCCAATCTGCTACACGGCACCAGCGACAATCATTCGGACCGCACGCGCTACTCTACGGCCTGGCACTACGTCCCGGCCGATCTGACGCTGGAGCAGTTCGTGCGCGGCAAGTACGAGGACCGCTTCACGGTACGGCCGCAGCCAGCCTGACAGATGCAACATGCCGCTGGGCACGGTACGGTGAGCAAGTCAGAGCGCTCGGGCATCGACCCGGCCTCAGGGGAATGCCAGATGAGCATTGCATGCCCTGCTGCAGGCACCGATCTTCACACCGAACGATTACGACACCATCCGGAAGGGACTCTTCCTGTGCGCAGCTTATTCGCTCTGGCTTTGTTCACAACCTTGTGTGCCTGCACCTCAAACAACCCCGATGTCGCACTGCCCCAGGCGGGCGTGTCCGGCCCCGGGGGCGACGAGCTCATGCAGTCGGTGGCGCTGGATGGGCGCTACATTGACTCCATCCGCATCGCACCCGAAGGCTGGCAGGAACGAGCGCCGGGGCAGCAGGTGACGATCACCTTCGAAGGCCTCGGCCTGGCCCAGGTGAAGCAATTTGAGATTATCATCGAGGCTGAACCGGCCAGTGCCTTCGCCCTCGATGACGCCGTCTTCACGCCCCAGGCTCCTTTCATCACGCCCTTCGCAACGGGTATTCAGCTGGGTGATGACGACACCATTCGGCTCGGTGGCGCCAGTCTGGCCGAGGTGGTTTCGGGCAACAAGACCTTCGGCGCGCTGACACTGACCACCAAATCAGGTCTGGGATCCTTGCGCAATACGAGCCTGCGTGTGACGCTGATCTCCATTGGACCCTCCTCGAATGATCGCGAACGATACGAGGGCGAGGATTTGCGGTTTGGCGTGCAGTTGAACTGAGTCCTTTCACGGGCGCGAATTTGTTGACGCTTTCGGAGGGAGGCCGTACTTTTTTTAGCCTCATGGGGCCGTAGCTCAGTTGGGAGAGCGCCTGAATGGCATTCAGGAGGTCAGGGGTTCGATCCCCCTCGGCTCCACCATGAACTGAGAAACGCAACTGCCTGTAGACACGGTGGTTGCGTTTTCTCGTTCTGGGGCGGCGACGAGCTGTTGCACGCATGTTACACGCTCCGGGACCGGAAGTACCCTTGCCGCCATGTGTTCAACGGCCTCCGCCATCCGGTCGTCACGCGCTCGACCATAGACATTGAAGGTGAGGTTCGGCGTTGAGTGACGAGCCAGGGCCTGTGCATCCCGTGCGCTGAGGTCAGAATCCAGCACCAAGTTGATATATGCAAGGCGGATAGCGTGGAAGTCCAGTTTGCCTGCCGAGGTACTCTTGGGGATGCCCGCCGTCTTCAGATCGGCGTCGAAGGCACGGCTGAGGGAGGTCGGCACGAAAAGGAGAGGGTTGGTTGGGATCAAGCGTGTGGCGTCGCGCCGAGCCTGGAACTTCTCATAGAGGCGACCCGGCTCACCTGATTTCGCAGACTCGGAGAGCCGTTGAGCCAATTGTGCCGGCAGAGGTTGGAATCCGGGTGAACGGTTCTTGGTCCACTCGGCGTCCAGGTGTAGGCCTGGCCGCTCAGTGTCGAGATGATCG
>JABHDC010000189.1 GCA_018673255.1 Gemmatimonadota bacterium | reverse complement strand
GATGCCCTCGTCGACGGCAGTGAATTCCAGGGCATCACGGGGCCTGCCGTGCGGGCCGGTGGTCTTGGTACCATGCGTCTGCGCCATACGATGATCGAGCTGAATGGCCAGGAAGGGGTGTGGCTGAGCAATGCCAATCTCGAGGCGATCTCCACGACCATCCGCTCCAACGGGCAACTGGATGCGGATGACCCACGCTCCGGGATCTTCGCTGAAGGTGGCGCCGGACAGCGACTCGAATTGTGGGACAGTGAGGTAGAGGCCAATCGCCGCCATGGGATCGAGGCTGATGACTGGCTCGGGCAGATCGAGATGCACCGCACGTCCATCAGCTCGAATCGGGCGGATGGTGTACGTGTGAATGGCGCTGAACGGACGGTCTTCGAAGATGTGGAACTGCTGAGGAATCTCGGTCGTGGGGCGGATCTGGCGGCGACGACCGTGGAGATGTGGACGACAACGGCAACCGACAATGTCGCTGGCGGCGCCAGGATTGGCGAGGGTGCCAGGGCGGCCGTCGACATGAGTCACTTCTCCGGCAACACACTGCTGCTGACCGGTACGTCGACGGCGCTGGTGCGCAATAGCGATTTCAGTGGCACCGGTGTTGCCCTGCATAGTAACGATGCCGCACCGGACATCGTGGCGAATCGCTTTCACAACAACACGATTGCGATTCGCGTCGACGGGGCTGCTGTTCCCGGAGACATCCGGACCAACACATTCACCCAGAATGCGACGGCCATCGACAATCGTTCAGGCCGGACCTTGAGCGCCCCTGGAAATTTCTGGGGAACGCCGGACAGTACACTCATTGCGGGATTGATGTCCGGCGCTGTCGATTACAGCGGCTACCTGGCCGACGAACCGGTCACCACAGTCGTCGCAGATGAGAAGCAGGCGCCGAATGCCTCCGTCCTGTACGGCAACTGGCCGAATCCATTCAATGGTCAAACACTCATCGGTTTCAGTCTGCCCAGCCCGGCACCCATTCAGCTGTCCATCTATGATGTGGCGGGGCAGCTGATCTGGCGACACGCCACCGGGGTGGCCCTCATGGCTGGACACCACGAGATTGCCTGGCGTGGCACGGACGCCCGAGGCATGCCGACTGCCAGTGGAGTCTACATCTACGAGCTTCGGTCTCGAATGCAGCGAGTTGGGATCGGCCGCATGATGCTGCTGCGCTGAGGAATCACCGAACACACCAGAGAGAAGGGCTCCCATGCGACTCAAGGGCAAAGTGGCCATCGTCACCGGCGGCGGGCAGGGTCTGGGGCGCGGCATGTCGCTTCAGTTTGCGCGTGAAGGCGCCAAGGTCGCCATCGCACAGCGTACGCAGGAGAAGCTGACACAGACCCAGGCTGATATCGAGGCGCTGGGTGGCGAGGTCCTGCCCATGGCAGTCGACGTCAGTCAGCCGGAACAGGTCGAGAAGTTGATCGACGCCACGGTCGAGCGTTTCGGCGGCCTGGACATCCTCGTCAACAATGCCGGTATCGGGTCGTGGCTCCCTGTGGATGAGGTTGAGGAGGAAGACTACGACCGGGTGATGGACACCAATCTGAAGGGCCTGTGGATGGGGTGCCACTACGGCGTGCCACACTTCAAGGCGCGAGGTGGTGGATCGATCATCAACATCTCTTCCGTCCACGGCATCCAGGGCGGGGAGGTCAACACGGTCTACGCTGCGACCAAGGGCGGCATCATCGGCGTCACCCAGGCCCTGGCCACGGAGTTGGCGCCCTTCAGCATCCGCGCCAACACGATCAGCCCCGGGGCGATCAACGTAGGCCATTCACTCGAAAGCTGTCTCGAGAAGATCCAGTCGGAGCATCACGAGGAATTTCTGCGGCTTTTCGGGGATCGTTACGATCCCGTGCATCGATACTTCCAGCCCCTGGAGACGATCGGGTTGCCACAGGACATCGCCTGGTGTGCCGTCTACCTGGCGTCGGAGGAGTCGCGCTTCGTCACGGGGCAGAATATTGCCGTCGATGGTGGGGTGACGACGTACCTGAGTGGTGGACCCTTGGAGAGTTCGCGAAGTCAGAAGCGAGATGCCCTCAGGCAAGAGTTGCAGGAGTGGATCGCCGCTCATGCCAAATCGGATGCCAGATAGTATGCCAGATAGTATGACAGACAATAGCGGGCCCACTACGAGCGATGAACGTGAGCACCAACTCGATGCGGCACTGGCCCGGCTTCCCCGGGTCAGCCTGGCTTCCATACAGCAGACACCCCTGGAGGCGGCGCCCCGTCTGAGCGAGCATCTCGGGGGACCACCGATCTACATCAAGCGCGACGACCTGACAGGCATGGCTTGTGGTGGCAACAAGACCCGCATGCTGGAATTCGCTCTGGCCGACGCGCTGCAGGCTGGCGCCGACACGATCGTGTGTGGCTCGGCCGTGCAATCCAACTATTGTCGGCAGATGGCGGCTGCCTGTGCGCGACTCGGTCTGGAACTGCACCTCCTGTTGCGCCCCGAGCGTGACATCGACCTGCAGGAGGTCCAGGGCAATCATCTGCTGATGCATCTGTTTGGTGCCCACGTCACGGTCCTGAACGAATCCGATGTCGATGTGCAGGCGGAGGCGATCGCGGCACGGGCCGCCCAACTCGAAGCTGCCGGTCGCAGCGTCTACCAGCCCCGCCAGGACGACACGGTCGATCTGGATGCCCTCGCCTACACGCAGATGGCGCTTGAACTGGTGCGGCAGTGTCGCGCGCAGGCGATCGATCCTCGATTTCTGTATGTAGCGGCCCTCGATACGACACAGGCGGGGATCGTACTCGGCCTTTCGTGGCTCGAACAGGAAATCCAGGTGAAGGCGATCTCTCCCTACCCCGGTGTCACAGATCGCCACCAGATTCTGGCGTCCATTGCCAACCAGGGCGCGACTCGACTTGGACTCGAGATCGAATTCGGTTCCGACGACTTCGACAACGACGATTCACACGTGGGTGAGCGTTACGGTGTGTCCACGCCTGCGGGCATGGATGCAGTTCGAACGATCGCCAGGACCGAGGGGCTTCTGCTGGACCCGGTCTACACCGGCAAGGCACTGGGCGCTCTGTTCGCCCACATCAGATCCGGTCAGTTGCCAGCCGATGCGCCGGTCATCTTCGTGCACACCGGCGGGCATCCGGCCCTGTTTGCCTATGCCGCTGACGTGCTGCACGAAGCGGAATAACACACTCACATCAAACACTGCGAGCGAGACACCGTATGAATTTCGACCTGCTGCTCAAGGGCGGTCATCTCATTGATCCCAAGAACTCGATCGATGTACTGCAGGACGTGGCCATCACCGATGGCAAAGTCGCTGCCGTCGATGCCGACATACCGGCACAGCAGGCGAAGAAGGTCGTCGACATGACGGGTCTGTATGTGATGCCCGGTCTCGTCGACATCCACACCCACATGTTTGCCTCGTCCGGCATCAGGAATTCCTGGGCTGGCGACAAGTCGATTCTGCCCGATGGCTTCAGCTTCCGGAGCGGTGTGACGACGATGGTCGATACCGGCTCTGCTGGCTGGCGTTTCTTCGAAGACTTCCGTTACCGGGTCATCGACCGATTCGATACGCGCAAGTTTGCTTTCCTCAACATTGTCGGCGCTGGCATGGTCGGCACTGAACTGGAGCAGAATACGAGCGACATGGATGTCGATCGTGCCGTTGCCATGGGGAAGGAACACGGTGACGTCATTGTGGGCATGAAGACGGCCCACTTCGGTGGCACCGAGTGGATTTCCGTTGACCGCATGCTCGAAGCGGGGCGTCAACTCGGCAAACCATCCATGGTCGACTTCGGTCTGTTTCCCAAGGAGCGTCCCTACTACGAGTTGGTGACCCAGCGGATGGGCGCCGGTGACATCACAACCCACATGTATCTGGGTGACGTGCCCTGGGTCGGTCCCGATGGCAAGCTGTTGAGTTATCTGTTCAAGGCACGTGAGCGCGGCATCATCTTCGATGTCGGCCACGGCGGTGGCAGCTTCTGCTGGCGTAATGCGGTACCGAGTATCGAGCAGGGGTTCTATCCCGACTCGATCTCCACGGATCTGCATACGTGGTGCATGAATGAAGAGATGCAGGATATGACCAATGTCATGTCCAAGTTCCTCGCCCTGGGCATGCCTCTGCAGGAGATCGTGAAACTGTCGACGATCAACCCCGCCAGAGAGATCGGTCATCCAGAACTGGGTCACCTGTCGATCGGTGCCCTCGCTGATGTGACCGCTCTGAGCGTCAATGAGGGCGATTTCGCTTTCCTCGATGTGCATGGTGGTCGCCTGCGAAGCGATCGTCGCCTGCGTTGTGAACTGACCTTGCTGGCCGGCGAACTGATGTGGGACTGGAATGGCCGCACCGGCGTTGACTGGCAGGAATTGCCGCAAGACTACGGCGTGCGCAATCCAGAGGGATTGATCATGCCACCGGAAGGGAAGTGATAGACATGGGTGGAGGCATCTACGACGAGATCGGTGTTCGGCGCGTCATCAATGCATCAGGAAGCATGACCTATCTGGGAGGCTCACTTATCGCTCCCGAAGTGCTGGAGAAGATGACCGAGGCAGCGGGTGCTTTTGTCTTCATGGAAGAATTGCTCGCCTGGGCAGGTCGGGAGATTGCCGAACTCACCGGCACCGAGGCGGGCCTGGTCACGTCGGGCTCGGCTGGAGGCATCCTGGTGTCGACGGCGGCATGTCTGACAGGCTCAGACCGACAACGGATGCGTGCACTGCCGCGCACTGAGGGCTGGAAGAATGAAGTGCTGATGCAGAGGCAGCACCGGATAGGCTTTGACCACGCCGTCGGTGTCGCCGGGGGCCGGATCGTGGAAGTCGGGGAGGAGTCGGGTACGACACTCGATCATCTCAAGGCAGGGCTGTCCGACAGGACGGCAGCCATTCTCTACGTCGCACTGGACCCATCGGCAACCGTGCCTCTCGACCAGGTCGCTGAACTGGCTCGAGCGCATGGCATCCCGGTCATCGTTGATGCCGCCGCCGAATTGCCGCCGGTGAGCAATCTGCGGGATTTCGCTGCCGCCGGGGGTGATCTCGTCATTTTCTCAGGTGGCAAGATGATCTCCGGGCCGAATGATTCGGGTATTGTGTGCGGTCGGGCCGATCTGGTCGCGGCCGCCACGGCGCAGACCTTCCCCAATGGGGGGATCGGCCGGCCACTCAAGGTGAGCAAAGAGCAGATTGTCGGGCTCGTCTACGCCTTGAAGCGATTTGTCGCCCTCGACTGGGATGCCGAAATCGAGCGCTGGGGACGGATGGCGCAGCGTATGGTCGATCTCCTCACGGGCGTCGAGGGTGTCGTTGGGGTCGATGTCGGTTTCCCAAAGCGTGGGGGACGACCGATGTGCATCCCGCGTACGCGAGTCGAAATCGACGAGAATACCGTTGGCCATACGGTGAGTGAACTGGATGAAATCCTGGAACAGGGTACGCCCGCCGTTGCCGTGGGGATGCACCCGGCAGCGAAAACGATCTGGCTCAATCCGCAGCATCTGGAAGATGGCGAGGAGGAGATCGCCGCTCGTCGCCTGGCCCAAGTGCTGTCACAGAACGAGGAGATAAATCGATGAGTGACATCACGCCGAAACGCTACACCTGCTACCGGGCGGCCACACCCCTGACCATCGACGGTCACCTCAACGATGGCCCATGGAAGGGGGCGCCACGGACCGACCTGTTCGTCGACATCGAAGGCGATGCGAAGCCGCTGCCAAGATTCGCGACACGGGCGATGATGCTCTGGGATGACGAATATTTCTACTTCGGTGCCGATATGGAAGAGCCCCATGTGTGGGGCACGCTGACGAAACGGGATTCGGTCATCTGCCAGGACAATGACTTCGAGATTTTCCTCGACCCGGATGGCGATGGTGAGCGTTATATGGAGTTCGAGATCAATCCGCTGAATGCCGTCTGGGATCTATATCTGCCCAAGGCGTATAGCAAAGGCGGCGAGGCGGATCACGCCTGGGACTTCGAAGGGATCCGCCACGCTGTGCAGATCGACGGGACTGTGAACTGCGCCGATGATGTCGATCGAGGCTGGACTGTGGAGGTCGCGATTCCGTGGACGGCCATGGCTGAGCATGCCGGTTGTGACTGCCCTCCCAAATCCGGTGATGCATGGCGCGTGAATTTCTCGCGTGTCGAATACGAGTATGACTACCACAAGGGCGGGTATCTGCGCCGTGACGGCGTGCCGTGTGACAACTGGGTGTGGTCCCCACAGGGCGCGATCAACATGCATATCCCGGAGATGTGGGGATACGTTGAATTCTCCGACCAGCTTCCCGCTCATGGCGAGGCCGGACGCCCGCAGTGACCGGTGTCATGGCGGGCGAGGTGGATGAATTCATCGAAGATCTGCTCCAACCACTGATCATGCTTTGGCACAACCGTCAGCACGAGGGCCTAGCCAAGGAAGAAAGGTTGATGGGTCTTCTGGATAGCCTCCCTCTCGACGGCCGGGTTGCTCTCATCACCGGGGGACACACGATTTGGTAGGTGGACTGCGCTTCGAGATCTGTATCGATTCCATTGCGGGCGCCATCGCTGCAAGGCAGGGCGGCGCGCAACGCGTCGAGTTGTGCTCGGCCCTCAGTGTCGGTGGGACAACACCGTCGGCGGCGATGATCCGTCATTCGCGTGCCGCCTGTGATCTGGGGCTCCACGTTCTGATCCGTCCTCGAGGCGGTGACTTCGTCTTCGACACGCTCGAATGGCAGGTGATGGAGACGGATGTCGAGTTGGCCGGAGAGTGGGGAGCCGATGGCGTCGTGATCGGCGGACTGAGAGCCGATGGCTCCATCGACACGGACCGGTGTGCCCGGCTCATCGAGCGGGCACGGCCCATGACGGTGACCTTCCATCGGGCGATCGATGTCTGTGCTGAGGCCGAGTCCGCCGTAAAGGATCTCGTCGATCTTGGGGTGGAACGCGTGCTCACCTCAGGACAGGCATCGACGGCTCACGCCGGTCGTCACCTGATCCGGCGAATGGTCGACGCGACGGATGGCCGGTTGATCGTGATGGCCGGTGCCGGAGTAGACGAGCAGAATGCGGCCGAACTCATCCGTGATGGAGGTGTGCACGAACTGCACTTCTCCGCCCGTCGACGCCTCGCGCCGGTCGTCTCGCCCACGCCCGCTGGCGGTGCGCAGATGGGGAGTGATGCGTCGGCGGACACAGTCCGGGAGGAGACCGATCCTGACCGGATTCGTGCCATCATCGATGCGGCGACAGTTGGACGGGGAAGATGAGCAGACTCTGAGGCGAAGTCGTAAGCCCCGGGGCTGCTTTTCTCAGGGAAGCAGGCGCTCTCTGAGCAGTTGCTGGACGAGTTGAGGATTGGCCTTACCACGGGTGGCGCGCATCACCTGACCCATGAGGAACTGAATCGGCTTCTCATCGCCGCCACGAACCTTGTCGGCCGCTTCGGCCTGTTCGCTGATCACGTCGTCCACGGCACTCTCCAGCTCTGAGGAGTCGGAGATCTGCTTCAGCCCCTTCGCCTCGACGATCGCATCGGGTTCGTCCCCGGTCTCCCACATGATACCGAACACATCCTTGGCAGCGGAGCCACTGATCGTGTCGTTGCCGATCAGTTTGAGTAGCTGTGCCAGTTGCCCGGGGCGTACACTGGCCGTGGCGATGTCGGCCTCATCGGTTTCCTTGAGACGGCGGAAGAATTCACCCGTCATCCAGTTGGCTGCCGTCTTCGGATCGACGCCTTCGCCGGCCACGACGGCTTCGAAGTATTCAGCTACGGCGCGATCCTCAGCCAGTTGGGCCGCGTCTTCGGATCCCAGGCCGTGGGCATCGACGAAGCGCGTGGCTTTGGCGTCGGGCATCTCAGGCAGATGCTCCTCGACGCGCTGCATCCAGGCATCATCGACGCGAACATCGAGCAGATCCGGTTCTGGAAAATAGCGATAGTCGTCGGCGTATTCCTTCGAGCGCTGTTCGCGGGTGAAGCCTTCTCCTTCATCCCAACCCATCGTCACCTGACGGACTGCACCGCCCTCGCCGATGACCTCGATCTGCCGCTTCACTTCGTAGTCGATGGCATTTCGCACGGAGCGGAAGGAATTCAGATTCTTCACCTCCACCTTCGTGCCGAATTCGTCGGAACCTTCGGGCCGCACGGAGATGTTCGCCTCGCATCGCATGGCGCCTTTCTCCATGTCGCCAGTGGAAGCATCGAGATAACGAACGATCTGGCGGATTCTCTGCACGTAGGCAAAAGCCTCATCGGCTGAACGCAGGGTGGCGTCGGTGACGATCTCCATGAGCGGCACGCCGGCCCGATTGTAGTCCACGAGGCTGGCATTGGACTCGTGCACGAGTTTGCCCGTATCCTCCTCGAGATGAACCCGAACGATACCGATGCGTTTGGTGCCACCTTCGAGATCGATGTCGACCCAACCATCTTCGCAGATGGGTAGCTCGTACTGAGAGATCTGGTATCCCTTGGGCAGGTCAGGGTAGACGTAATTCTTCCGGGCGAAGACCGAATGGGGCCGCACCTGGCAGTGCAGTGCCAGGCCGGTCATGGCCGTCAGTTCCAGGGCGCGCCCATTGATGACGGGCAATGCACCCGGTTGTGCGGTGCAGACGGGGCAGACATGTTCGTTGGCGCCGACTTGGAAGTGATGGGCGGGGCAGGCGCAGAACATCTTCGATTCGGTATGCAATTCGACATGGACCTCCATGCCGATGACGGTCTCGTACTTCATGGGACTGGATTCTACCTCTCGTCGGGTCCGTTGCTTGAGATCAGATCCGGGGATCAAACCCGGGAGTCAGGCGAGCAGGACGTGCTGCTCGAGGAAGGATTCCACGGATCGAATGTACGCCTCTTTGGTCTCCGGGCGACGCCAACCGTGCCCCTCGCCTTCATACACGTGGTACTGGTGAGGGATCTCGCGTTCCTTAAGGGAGGCGACGATGTCGTCGGACTGGTCGCGGGTCACTACCTCATCTTCATCGCCCTGGAAGATCGCGATGGCGTCGCGGATGGCATCAGCGTGGTGTATCGGTGAACGCTCTCGGTATCGGGCTGCCGCTTCAGGCAGGGGACCGACCAGCAGATCTGTGTAGCGCGCCTCGAACTTGTGTGTCGTGCGTGCCAGGCTGAAGAGGTTGGACACGCCATAGCGGCAGATGGCGGCGCGGAAGAGTCCCGGGTGAAGACTCAGGGTCCGCAGTACCGTAAAACCGCCTGCAGATCCGCCCATGACGACCAGACGATCGGGATCTGCGCTGCCTGTATCGACCAGGTGACGGGCGCCGGTGACCGCATCTTCCACATCATACACCCCCCACTGGCCCCGCAGGCTGGTCATGTAATGGCGACCGTAGCCAGTGCTGCCGCGGTAATTGACGCAGAGCACCGACCAGCCTCGGCTGGCCCAGTATTGTGTCTCCATGTCGAATCCGAGACGATCCTGACTCGTGGGACCACCGTGTACCATGACGAGCGTGGGCGCGCGATCCGTCACGCCGGGAGCAGGGAACAGCAGGCCGTGAACCGGGTCACCCGCCGTCGTGGACCAGCGGATCGCTTCACCCTGTACCAGCGTATCTGCGGGCAGCGCCTCCGAACTTGAGCGGGCCTGAATCGTGGCCTTGTGATTCCGAATGGTGACGACTCGTTCAGGGATCAGACTCGAGGAGGCGATGACGGCGATCTCATCCCCCTTAGGCGAACAAGCCAGGTGAGAGATATCCGTGTACTCGGACAGCGCCGTGATCGGCTCGATTGCGCCCGTGTCGATGTCGCAGGTCCAGGCCTGCCGGGCCGCATCGTGCACGGCCGTGAAGTGCAGGGACCGGCTGTCGGCGGAGAATCCCAGGACGCTCAAGCCTTGAACCCATCCCGGCGCACCCACGTCGCCGGGATGTTCTGGTGTGAGGCACCGCCTCTCGTCGTTCGCCAGGCTGTGGAGCCAGAGCCTGCTGTCGCCGGATTCGTCGCTGGCGTAGGCGAGCCAGCGACCATCGGGCGAAAAAGATGGCTGAAAGACGGCGACCCCGTCATCACCAGCCAGGACCCGGCATTCATCGAGAATTGGTGTGGTGCCGCCGGGTCGACGCATGGTCCCCAGCATCAGGCGACAACCATCCCAGGCCATGTTGGGTGAGTCCCATTCGACCCAGGCCAGTTGACGGCCATTCGGATGCCAGGTGGGTTGCATGTAGAAGTCGGCACCCACTGTCAGAGACTGCGGCCACAGCTTCCCCTGGGTGTCGACGATGGCGAGGCGGTCTGTGTGCCCGTCCGTGTGGACGTAGACGAGCCAGTGGCCATCGCGTGAGGCGGCAGGTGCGGCGGGGTGGCCGTGGGCCGGTGTCAGATCACGGCCCGGGCCCCCGGCCAGTGGCTGTGAACAGAGGCGGTCGCCATCACCCACGTAGTAGACGACGCCCCCGGCGACGGTGAAGTCTCCGCCGCCGTAGAACACCCGAGCCTTGACGGCTCGTGCTGTGTCGAGATCACGATCAGCAATCTCTCCTCGAACGCGACAGACGAGACAGGCCTGGGCGCCTCGTCGTTCGAGCCAAACAAGCGTGCGGCCATCGCTGTCGAAATGCGGTTCGCGCAGGCCGATCTGGGACGAGAGATGACTGATGCCGATGGGGTCGCTCACGCCTGTTCCATGATCTCGATCTTGATGTGGTCAGGGCCGTCGATGAAGATGATACGGCCTGGCGCATCGCCGACGGGGCCGAGCCAGATATGCACACCCTCTTTCTCGATATGGGCGAGGGTGGCATCGAAGTCGTCACTGTTCAACGCCAGGTGGTCGTAGCCCTGGTAGCGGCCCAGTTCCATATCGGCGAATTCCCGGTCCGTGACCGTGATCTTCGTATTGCCAATGTGCACGCCGACCCACGTAGCACCACCGCGCTCGTAGGGTTCATCGGAGGTGGCGCCAAAGACGCGCTGGTAGAAGTCGACGGCGGCCGTGACGTCGGTGGTCTCATGGTGCACGTGGTTGAAGCTGTAGTTTGGCATTTGCAGTCCTTCAGGAGGTGGGCTTGGCACGGAATGCAGCGTAGGCTGGATCTGTGGCGAAGGTACTCAGATCGATCTTCACACCCTCGAGCTGGTCGGAGAGATTGGCGGCCAGGACGGCGGCATGAGAGTTCATGCTGGAGCTGAAGGTGTTGCGAAGATGGCTGTCATCGCCGGTGGCGACAGCCTTCACAAAACACTCATTGATGTGCAATGTGCCATCACGTCCCGGATCAGGCACGGGGATCACATGGCGCAGTTCGTCCTGGGAAGGATTCTTCTCAGGCGGGTAGGGGCCCTCGTAGTAGTAGGCGACGGGGCCGTCCGCTTCGATCTTGACGTGACCGCGATCCCACATGAGATCCGAGTATCCGTCGCCGTAGAAGGTCTTGCGCAGGCGCGACAGCAGCATGTTGTAGACCAGTCCACACTCGAAGCCGTAGGTGACCGAGTAGGCATCGGGATTGTCGCCACCATCCTCGATGTCATCGGCGTGGCGGTGCACATAGTCGGCTCGAACCCAGGCCACATCACCAGCCCAGTAGCGCATCATGTCGAGTTGATGAATTCCCGCCTCGACGACGGTGGTCCCCGACCAGGCGATGGAGGCGGCCCAGATGCGGTTGCCCGGACCATCGAGATCTTCGGTCCGTGTGTGCTTCACGGAATGACTCTCCAGAGATCCATTGCCGACGGTGGTGGCCATGACGAGTCGCTTGTCCTGAACAAAGTCGCGGACCGCTTCGTGATTGGGCACGTGCCGCTGATTGAAGCCGACGCTGGCAATGACGCCTGCCTCCTGGATCGCCGTCTCCATCTCGACGGCTTCGTCGTAGTAGAGGCTGACGGGTTTCTCTGCGAAGATGGCCAGACCGGCCGCGGCGCTGGCGATGACCTCACCGTCGTGTCGATTGGGTGGGATGCAGAAATAGACGGCGTCGAGTCCACCACCCTCGAGCATGTCGGCGAACTTCGTGTGAATACGGATATCGCCGAGTTGGAAACCTTCGACATAATCCTGGATCTTGCTCTCTTCGAGATTCTCCGGGAAGGGATCACACAGGGCAACGATCTGAGCTTCCGGGATGCGCCACAGGCAGTTGAGATGCTGCAGGGCTCGCTGACCGAGACCGACGATGCCGACGCGTACTGGGGTGGCCAAGTTGGGTCCTTTCGATGTGTTCCTGCACCCGGTATGCGGGTTCACCCACCCGCAACCGATTGACGCCCGACCAGCAAGTTCGCGCTCCATCGCCGCACATGTCAACCGGCGTCGGACACGCACTACCTACGCCGTGGGGCACTGGTCTGCTGCGCAGAATCGAGCCTGTCGAGATTGGGCGGTCGACAGGCGGCGGGCAGTCAGGCTATCTTTGCGGCATGAGCACACTTGATCAGCGTTTGGCAGACCCGGAGTGGGAAAACTTCTTCTCCGAGACCGAAGGTGAAGTTGGGCCTCCACTGGAGCGCCTGCTGGCAGGGATCGCCGTCTTCGATCTGCTGCGGCCAAGAGAATTGCGCAAGCTGGCCCGGATCGTACACGTAAGACAATTCCGCCATGGCGAGACGATCATTCAGAGAGGTGCTCTGCAATCGGGATTCTATCTGATCCGTTCGGGGTCAGTGAATATCGTGCGGGAACGAGACAACCATCGCGAGGTTGTGGCAACGCTGTATTCGCCCGAACTGCTCGGTGAGTTCGCCTTGCTCGACGATTCGCCCCGTTCCACGTCGATCGTGGCGGCTGAAGCGAGTGAGTTGATCGGATTCTTCAAGCCAGACCTCATGGATATCGTCGCCACCAGTCCCGAGACGGGGTGCATGATTCTGCTGCGGCTGGCCGAAGAGATGACGCGGTCTCTCAACAAGGACTATGCGCGCCTACGGGATATGGGATTCCCTTTCGACGACCAAATCGAGACCCAGGAACTGGATCCGACGGCATGAAGAAGAATGGGAAGAAGAAGGCTGCCGCGAAGAAGACGACGAAAAAGTCGGCAGCCAAGAAAGACGCCAAACCTTCCTTTCTGAAACGTCTGCTCAAGCGCGACAGCGATGCCGGCAAGGGAAGCGGCGCGGGCAAGGCCGAGAAGAAGAAACCCCTCACCCCACTGGAGCGGTCGATCGCTGAGATCCGGCAGCTTCAGAAGGTTGGTGAGCGTGATCCAGAGCGTCTTGCCACACTACTGGCGAACATCCTGCAAAAAGAGAAGGCGAAGCACGATGACGCGCAGGAGAAGTTCGATGCCCTGGTGTGGGATATCGTCAACCGCGAGGAACAGGACGACGATGCCGATGCCAGTAATACGAGTACCGACGACAGCCCCGCCGGCCCAGATGCAGAGGTCGGGGGACAGGCTGAGACAGATGGCGCTGACGAGCCCCCGCCGGGACCCGCCAGCCACAACTGAGGGCGACCTCAAAGAGCAGCCTGAATGCCGAGCCATCCTTGCGGCTTACAACGCCGCTTGGATGCCGAGGCATTCCGACATTATCTCTATAGAGCTGCCTGAATGCCTTTCAGGTATGCGAGGCTCGCTGCGGCGATCGAGCGTGGATCGGGCTCGAAATTGAAGACCTCCACCGAGACATACCGCTGATAGTCGATCTGACCCAATGTCTGCATGATGCTGACGAAGTCGGTCTCGCCGAATCCAGGACCGCGCAGATTGGCGTCGTTGACGTGGACATGGTAGAGATGTTCGCCCGAGTCGCGTAGCAATTGCGGCACGGCGATCTCCTCCGTCGATCCCGAACACACATCCACCATGGTCTGGAAATTCGGATGGCCGATTTCTGCGACCATCTTGCGGGCCTCGGCGGCGGTGCTGATGAAATTCGTCTGTTGGGTGCTCAGAGGTTCGATGCACAAGGTGACATCGTTCTCGGCTGCCAGGTCGAGGCAGTCACCGAAGACGGACTTGGTGCGCTCCCAGGTCTCGTCGTAGTCCCAGCCTTCCTGCACATTACGCTGCTTCGGTGAGCCGATGATCATGACCTTGCCGCCCAGATCGCCACAGAATCTGACCAGAGACTGGAAATAATCGCGCGTCCGATTCCGGATGTCGTCATCGACGTGGTTCGTGTAGAGACCTTCCGGCTTGATCAGCAACCAGTGCAGGCCAATGATGTCGACACCGGCACTCTCGGCGGCGGCACGGATCTGCTGGCGGCGGGCTTCGGAGATGTCGTCGACCGAATCGGCCAGTGTGAATGGCGCAATCTCGACGCCATCGTAGCCGATGTCCGCGGCATACTTGAAAACGTCCTCGATCTCCCAATTCTCAAAGTATTCGTTACACGTTCCGAACTTCATGCCTTCGCCTCATCCTCGTTGCGGGTCTCACGTGCGCCAGTCGCCATCATGTCCTGGCCGGCAGCTAAGATAGGGTGGGGGCGCTCGACCACCAGTGACCGGGCACTGAGTCGATCGGGACACGCGACTGTCGCGGCATGGTGTCATCCCGTTCCCATGTTTCAGAGGTACGGCCTGGTCCCAGGATTGCATCTGTCAGTGGATGCTCTGTCGCCTTCTTGCCCTGCTTCTGGTCGCTCCCTGTCTGCTCAACGGCCAGGCCCTCTTCGCCCAGGCACCGTTCGCCCAGACTTTGTCCACCCAGGTCGGTCCGAGTGAGGCACTGCCGGATCCCCCCACTATGGTGATCGCTGATTCGGATCTACTGGTGAGATGGCGCCAGCGTCTGGAGGAGGTCGTCCCCGAACGGGGATGGGCCAGTCGCTGGCGACTGACGGATCTCACCGGCGAAGAGGGTCCGCGTGTCTACAGCCGCTGGAGTCTCTCAGCCGCTGGGTGGGAAGCCTCTCTGGTTACAGAACGTGACCCGGGCGAGCAGGACTGGAACGATCACCTGGTGGGTTATGTGCAATGGCAAAGCCAGGCAGGACAGGTGGTGGTGGGTGATCTGCGAACGGGATTCGCTCAGGGTCTGTTGTTCGGTCGCGGAAGTGGGCGAGGGCGAGGGCGGCCGCGCCGCGAGGCCAATGCCATCGGCACGCGGTCCAGTGCCGAAAGTCGCTCAACCCGTGGACTTGTGCTTCGACAGGAGCGGGGGCCTTGGTCGTGGGCAGTGGTGGCCGCCGGGTTTCGGTGGGATGCCCGGTTCGACTCGACGGGCGCCGTGCGTTCGTTGCCGGATGAGGGGATCCACCTGGGGCCCACAGCTGTCGCCGGGCGCAGAAGACTGCCTGGCTGGATGATGGGTGCACGTCTACGCAGACAGCAGGGAAGCCTGAATATGGGCGTGTCGCTTCAACAACTTCGATTTGGCAAACGACTCGCCCTGCCGAGCCGATACGGGAATCCGCTGTTTGTCGGTCGTGGACAGACGGCAGGAGCATTGGACCTGGTCTGGGTGTCAGGCAGGACCCGGTACTACATCGACCTGGTCAGGACACCCACGGCCTGGGCTGGGATAGTCGGTTTCAGTGGCCTGGGGCCTCGCCACCTACGTGTCTCTGTTCAGGCGCGCTCCTACTCGGCCGGCTTCTTCAGTCCCCTGGGCGCGGGGGCGCATCGCTGGCAGATGGCCAACGAACAGGGGGTGGTCTTCGACATCCGGGGACGAGGTTGGCGCGGTTGGGTCGACGCTTCGATGCGGCCCGAGCCCTGGTCGATCCCTGTGCAGGATGCCTCGAGCGAAACGGGTCTGGAAGGTACATGGCGTCGTGCCGGCGCCCGGATCTATCTCACGGTGCGGCAGCGCCACGATCTCGACTGGAAAGGGGGTGCCCACTGGCGTGTGGCACGACTCGGACGACTGCTTGGCAGTCTGACACGTGACAGGGCGAGTCTCAGGCAACGCGTCAGAGTCCAGATTCAACACAGCCGCGTGGGGCGCGCACGCGGCCTGGCCATGGGGGCGGATGGTCGCTGGCAGGGCGCCAGAATGCAGACAGACCTGCAATGGACGCTCTACCGTATCGCTTCCTGGGCGGCCCGGGTCTATGAATACGAGCCGGGACTACCCGGGACTGTGATGATCCTGCCGCTCAATGGTGATGGATGGCGACTTAATGGCGCCCTGCGTCATCGGTGGGGCGCGTGGACCGTGGCCATCACGGCCCGCTACGAACGTCGACGAGCCACTCCCGCCCGATCCCGGATTGGCCTGCAGATCGACGCTCTGTCAGCCTCGGGTCAGGCCAGCCAATAGGGCTCACTGATCGGCCGTTGACATGTCGCAAGTGCTTGGATACCTTGCAGTTCCACTCATTTGCGGAGGCGAAGTACCCTTGCAGGAATCGCCCCTTGGACACGATCTGGAAGACCGCCTACGGCGGCTCAACGAGATTGGCGCGGCGCTCTCTCTGGAGCGCGATCTGGACACCCTTCTGGACCGCATTCTGCTGGAGGCCCGGCGTTTCACCAACGCCGATGCCGGCACGCTGTATCTGCTTCAGGGTGACGAGTTAACCTTCAAGATTGCCCAGAACGACACGTTGCAGCTGTTCAGCGGCGGTCCTCACCGTGCCGTCAGCGTGCCACCGGTCCCTCTGAACGAAGAGAGTGCCTCAGGATATGCGGCCGTAACGGGTGAAACGCTGAATATCGCCGATGTCTACGCCGAAGATGCGGGGCAGCGCTTCGAGGGGCCCAGATACTACGATGCCATGACGGGTTACCATTCCCAGTCCATGCTCGTGGTGCCCATGCGTGATCACGAAGAGCAGATCATTGGTGTGCTGCAGCTGATCAATGCCAAGGGTCGCGATTCCGACGAGATCATCGCCTTCCCGGGTACAGATGAGAGTCTGGTGCACTCCCTGGCCTCCCAGGCGGCCGTGTCGATCAACAACGTTCGTCTCATCGAAGACACGCAGCGTCTCTTCGAGTCGTTCGTGCAGGTCATGGCCACGGCAATTGACGAGCGCTCACCCTACACAGGGGGCCACATCCGGCGCGTCGCCGAGATGACGATGCTCGTGGCCCGGGCGGTCAATGAGTGCCAGGAGGGGCCCCTCCAGAGCGTGGAGTTGAGTGAAGATGAGCTGGAAGAGCTCGAGCTGGCCGCCTGGATGCACGATATTGGCAAGATCACCACGCCGGAGTGGGTCGTCGACAAGCCGACAAAACTGACGACGATCTACGACCGTGTGGATCTGCTACGCACACGTTATGCCTGGTTTGAGGCGATGGTGGAGGCAGACTGGCAGCGCCGACGGGCCGATGCGGCCATCGACGGCCAGCCACTGGGCGACTCAGAGAAGATCAAGACAGACGCACTGAAGGCCGAGATGGCCGACGATCTCGCCTTCCTTGAGCGGGCCAACGAACCCGGGGAGTTCATGGCCGATGAGGATCTGGCTCGGCTCAAACAGGTTCGCGACAGACAGTATCTCCCGGATCTGCCGGTGCCCTTGAGCGATGAGGAGACGCTGAATCTCCTCATTCGAAAGGGCAGTCTGACCGACACAGAGCGTCAGAAGATCAACAACCACGCTGCCATGAGCATTCGTATGCTCGAGCAGATTCCATTCACAAGGAAGCTGGCGCGGGTGCCACAGATCGCCGGCGCGCACCACGAAAAGCTGAATGGCAGCGGCTACCCTCGGGGTCTGGAAGGTGAACAGATCAGTCTGCAGGCACGGATCCTGGCCCTCGTCGACATCTTTGAGTCGCTGTCTGCTGATGATCGTCCGTATCGTGCCCGACCGATGCCACGTGATCTGGTGCTGAAGATTCTCGCCGAGGAGGTGGATCGCGGCCATCTGGACCGGGATCTCCATGACCTGTTTGTGAGTCAGGAAATGTATCTGAAGCTCGACGAGATCAAGCGGGTCATGGCGGCCGGCGGTTCCACGGACGAGAGTTGACACTCCGAAACACGCTGCAGATCAGACAGAGATATCCTCTCAGGCCCCGTATGGTCCTGATACTTCTCTACCTCATCGTCGCCGCATCCCTCTTGCCCGCGGCGGGCCAGTCGATGGCCTATTGTGCCCGCCCTGCGGCCGGATCAGCAGCTCGTGTCGCGCAGGCTGCCCCGACACTCCCGTCTGCGGGGCAACTCCATGCGCTGGTTCTGTTCGGAACGTTCGCCGACGACACGGGACGCAGTGCCGCCGCCCCGGCCTGGGCGGACAGCCTGTTCCTGTCTGATCTGCCAGGCTCTCTGAGCCACTTCTTCGACGAAATGTCCCACAGTCAGTACCGGCTGACAGGCGCAGCAGCGCCTGGCATGTATCGATCCCGTCAGGATGCGTTCACGTACACCGCAGCCGTCGTCGGTCAGGCGAGGGGCGACTTCGGACGTTTCGTCGAGGAGATCATCGAGGCGGCCGACGCGGATATCGATTTCGGCACATTCGACAACGACGGGCCCGATGGCGAACCGAACTCCGGCGATGACGATGGCTTCGTCGATGCCCTGTTCGTTGTGGTCCCCGAGATGCCCAGCGGATTTCTCGTCAGCGATGCGAATGGACTGGCCGTCCTGGGTCTTCCCACGCCGGTATCTACCGATGATCTCGACCCGCATGGTGCCCGGATTCGGATTCGACAGGATACGGCTCCCGGCGCCGCCTCCGGAGGAGCAATCCAGGAAGGAAGATCCTTCGCCGGAACGGTGGGTATTATCGCCCATGAACATGGACACCTGCTGGGGCTGCCGGACTTGTTCGATACCGGTTTCCTCCAGGGGGCGGACTCGGGGCCAGCCGAGGACAGCGCCGGTATCGGTTACTGGGGACTCATGGGCCACGGCGCCCGCGGTTGGGGCGACCTGGGTGGTCCCACGCTATTGAGTGCCTGGTCGCTGGCTCAGCTGGGCTGGCTCGGAATCGACAATGCCGCTCTCCGCCCTGCCGACACCACGAGCCGGGATGTGCGCCTCGAAGATTCCAACGCGGATGGGCTCGTGTATCGAGTGCCGATCCTCGGGCGTCAGTATCTGCTGGTAGAGCATCGCCGGGCCAGTGGCAGCTTCTACGATCGACACCTGCCGGCCGATGGCGTACTGATCTGGCATGTGAACGAGAGTGTCAGCAGCAACAACACAGAAGCAGCCAAACTCGTTGACCTTGTGTGTGCCGATGGGCGATTTGCCGATGCGGGATTTCCTGAAGGAACCGAGCATGCGCCGGTGAATGGAGATGACAATCTTGACTTCTGGGCGCACGATGCCCGGTACCGGTCAGCGCATGCGGGGAATTTGGGAGACGCCACGGATGTCTTCGATGGCCTGCGCTACACCGAATTCACCCCCGTCACCAATCCTGCGTCACGCAATGTCGCTGTTGAGCGGATTCGTCGAGATGGTGAATCGATGGTGGTGGATCTTATCGTCGGCGATCGACGCAAAGCCGGTGTCCTGGTCGAGAACGAAACCTGGAGTGGCATCGTCGACGTGGTTGCCGACGTGGAAATCCCGGAAGGCATTGGCCTGAGAATCGCGGCGGGGACGACGGTTCGGTTTCTTGCTGATGCACGTGAAGGCGGCCGAGATCCGCAGCGCAGTGAGTTGCAGGTCGAGGGTGTGCTCAGTGTCGGTGGTGGCGTCACGACGACTCTGACCTCTGGCGCCGATCTGCCCGCCGCCGGTGACTGGGCGGGGATTCGGGTACTCAAATCGGGCGAGATCCGTCTGATCGATGTCGTCGTGGAATACGCTGTGGATGCGGTGCGGATCGTGGATGCCACACAGGCGGTCCTGCTCGAGGATGTTGTCGTCCGTCACAGTAGTGGAGACGGGATCCACCTGACCTCCGACGATGCGGGGCACGGTTTCACGCGTGTGACCGTCGAGGACGTTGCGGGGACCGGGATGCTGTTGACGGGAGAGGCGCCCGTATTTCTGGAGGAACTGATCATCCGTCGATGCGGTGGCCTGGGGCTGCATCGCTCGCTGGGTGCAATCCAGTGCAGCGATGGCGAATTCACCGACAATGGTCAGGGGCTGCCGGTTGCGATCAATGCCCTTCTGGAGGATGGTGTCTTTGGGACTGTGAAGGGCAATACCTTTCGTGGCGGCACCGGATTGAAGGTGGTTGATGTGGGGCAACTGCAGATCGAAGAGAATCTCTTCAGAGATACGCAGGTTGCCCTCCACCACCGAACGGGCATGGCTTGGATCGTGCAGAACACGATTGCCGGAGCCGACACGGCATTCCGGATCGAGGGAGCGACAGCACCCGAGAGATTCGAACTGAATCGGCTCACCAACGTGCGCATTCTCGTAGACAATCGTTCGACGGGAGATGTGCTGGCTGTTCGCAACTGGTGGGGGACAGCCGATGTATCCTCGATCGAGGCTCGCATGCGGGGGGCCGTCGTATTCGAGCCCTTCCTGAATTTCGACCCTCTGTCACCAGTCACCTTCGATATTGGCCCGGTCTTCCCGAATCCAAGCACTGGGGTGGTCAATATCCCTTACACCGTCGGGATCGGCGATGTCTCTGTCGGGGGGCAGGTCAGCCGCACCATCGTTAGTGTGCGGAATGTCCTGGGTGGTTTCGTCCGGCGTCTGGTCGCCGAAGAGGCTGCTCCTGGCATCTACAGTGCGCAGTGGGATGGACGCGATGCACAGGGGCGGACGGCCTCAGCGGGGTTGTATTTCGCTGAACTCGACGTGGGCGGGATCCGTCTCTACACCGCCCTGCTTCGCATCAGATAGCCCGTAGCAGATCACTGGCAGCCCCATCCGTCTCATCAGATCGGGTGCGAGCGTGTAGATTTCCACATGGGCAGTATTTTCCCCCTGCGAACCAAGGTCGTCATGTGACTCGATTCGTGACCGAAGACGGCCACCACATCCTGCGGATATCTCTCTTGCAGACCGCGATATGTAGTCATGGCCGGATGACTATCGATCTATTGTCCATGACCACGGCTCCGGTCGCATCGATCACATCTTCGGTAACTCATTTATTTTCCTAAAGATATGCTCATTTAGTCCGATGGTCTGATCGTCGGCAGTGTGACTGCTGGCCTGTATTTTGCAATCCTCTCCGCTCAGAGTGACGTCTCCGGCTTTCTGTCGCCGGTGAGGTCGCCTGCACAGGATTTCACGGGGCCAACAGGTTGGCGAGCAATTCGCTACTGGAAGCTCTCGTATCCGCCAGACGTGAACCGAGAGTCGCGGGGTGTCCTACAACACCGATCACCCTCAGCGCGACGATGAGAATTGGCAGCAGGACAGCCTGATCCAGCTGGCACGATAGCCACTGGAGACGCAGGTGAAAGGTGTGATGAGACCGGCAATGAGGAAAATGACCATTACAGGGATCGCGCTGGCCGCGATGACGGTGTTTACGATGGCTGCACCCGCCCTGGCGGGCGAGGCCTTCGTCACCAAAGCACGGGGTAGCACGATCACGATCGACAAGGGCGCCGATGACGGACTCGAGGTCGGCCTCGAGGTGGTTGTCGTACGGCCACCGGACGAGGCGGTGATTCATCCGCTGACGGGCGAGAATCTGGGTTCGCCGGAGATGGAACTCGTCATCGGCCAGGTGAGCAAGGTCTCGGCTCGGGCGGCATCGGTGACTCTCATGTCGCCACCTCTGCTGGCGTTGCGATCCGGGGATGTGGCTCGATTCATGACGGTCGAGGAGAAGATGGTCCTCGATCAGGAAATGTCGACGGAGACGGCAGAAAAGGCGGCTTCCGAACGCACAAGGATTCGTTCCGAGGCCGGCAAACTGGCTCGGAATATCAGCAGCATACAGGGCACGATCCGTGGTCTGGAACGAGCGATCCGAGACCTACGGCGTTATGATGACGACGTCGTGAAGCCCCAGTTCAACTCCATCAATCGGCAGATTGCCGAGATGCGGGAAGAACTCGGCGAATTGCGCACGACGGTCAGCCTCCTGAACTCGGTGCCGATTGGTGATCCGGGGATGGAGGGCGAAGCTGCGATGAGTCAGGAGGAAGTCGAGGCGCTACGAATCCTGATCCAGGATGAGATCGATAAGCTGTCGCTGCAGATGGCCGCCGTGGCGCCACCACCCCCGGTGGGAGACATGGAGCCACCTCCGGTCGATCCGGATCTGGAGATGCCCCCTCTGGAAGAGGAGACGCCATTCTTCCTGCAGGCCTGGTTCATTGTCGTCCTCGGCGCACTTGGCATCGCCGGCATTGCCTTCTTCGCCTACATGAAGATGGCGGGCGATGACGATGAAGACGACGAAGATGATGAGGACGAAGAGATCATCGAAGAGGTCGACGAGGATGATGACGACGAGATCGAAGTCGATGTTGAGGAAGAAGAGGACGACATCGTCGTCGAGGAGACGAGCTAGTCCCATGATACGTGCACGCAGAATCCTGCAAGTGATGATCGTAGCCTGCCTGTTTGCCCTGCCTACCATGGTTTCGGGTCAGGCAATGAGCGCTGCCGGCGCCATGATGGGCGCCATCGAGGGGGATGGATACATCATCCGCATTCAGACGGGTAATCTCGTCCTCATCGATCTCGGCCAGGGCGATGGCGTTGCCGCGGGCGACTTGTTCGACATCATTTCCGCCGAAGTCCTGCGGCACCCACTGCGGGACACGGTGCTGGCCGTGACACCCAAGGCGATCGGTGCTGTACAGGTCAAGCAGGTGTATCCGCGGATGTCGCTGGCCCTGATCATCGATCTGGAGGCCGGTACAGACCCGATGCTCAAGCCCATCGCACGGGTGCGGAATTCCGACCGGATCGAGGAACTCTCCGAGGCGATGACCCGACGGGTCTTCCGCGTTGCCAGCCAGGGCGTATCGTTGCGCACAGCGGTCATCCCCGGCATCTATCAGATGCAGATTGGTGAGCGCACCAAGGGATGGAGTCTGCTGGGGCTGGAGGCGATCACTCTGATCGGTGGATTCGCCTATCGATCCAGTTCCAACGACTGGCTCGACCAATACAATGCCCTGGACCAGACTTCTCTGCCCACCGAGTTCGCCCGTTTTTACAACGAGGCTCAGGACCGGCGAGCGATGAGCAATCGTTTCTTCCAGGCAGCTGCAGCACTCTATATCTACAACTGGGTCGATGTGCTGTGGTTGGGGTCTGCCCCACGCCTGGCCGCGGCGCCACCCCGTACGCAGGTGGGTATCACGCTGGCCGATCAAGGCCAGCCGCTGATCCAACTGCGCCGGCGATTCTGAGGATAGGAGGCGATCGGTGATGAGAGCACAGAAGTATCGCGTCCGCTCCTTGTTGAGATGGACCGTTGTGGCCACGGTGGGTTGGTGTCTGGCCGGCTGTGGCGAGGTGACGCGCGAGAATCCATTTGACCCGGGCGTCGGTGGCGGCATCACGCTGCGCGATCAACTGATCGGTAGCTGGAGCCGGGACGAGGCCGCAGCCAATGAGGTCTATACCTTCCGCGTCGATGGCTCCGTTGATCTGGTCAGCTACAGCAGCCCGGATGGTGGTGTGGTCGATCGGGATCAGTCATTTCCGACGACGCGGATACGTGTCTTCGTGGGCACGTATTCTCTCATTGGGAACCAGCTCACGCTCTTCTATACGCGGGCACAATCCAATGATACCGAGGAGGTGTTACAACTCCCCACAGGCGACACCCAGGTGCAGGTTGCCATTCAGCGCAGCACCCTGACGATGACGCTCACCGATGGCAAGGTCTTCTACGCGCGTCTGAACTGACAGACGGCGCCTTGGTGGCTGCCTTGCTGTCGTCGCTGGGCCGCGTATATTCTCCCGCTCTTCCGCCGTCATTCCGGACGGCCCACCCTCTCCCCGGGGGAGCGCTACAGCTTGAGCCGCGGCATCGTCGTCCTCGACTTCGGCGGCCAGTACGCCCATCTCATCGCCAACCGTGTGCGGCGACTCAACGTATGGGCGCAGATCCTGCCACCCGATGTCGATGTGAGCCGCCTGCAGAATGCGGCAGGAATCATTCTCTCTGGTGGTCCGTCCAGCGTATACGCTGAGGATCGCCCACCCTTCAATGAACAGATCCTGCACGCCGGGATTCCACTGCTGGGACTGTGCTATGGCCACCAGCTGATCTGCCACCATATGGGGGGCAAGGTCGAACGGGGTGAGACCATGGAGTTCGGTTCAGCCGAACTCGACGTCCGTTCCGCGACCCAGGTCCTTGAGGGATTACGCCCGCAGGAGCCCATCTGGATGAGTCACCGCGACGTGGTGGCCGACATTCCACCCGGCTTCGAGATCCTTGGCGTGACCGACGATTGCCCCGTCGCTGTGATGGGTGATGCCGATCGACGGATCTACGGACTGCAATTCCACCCCGAAGTGACCCACACCGAGTGCGGCATGCAGGTGTTGGACAACTTTCTGGGCTTGTGTGAGTGCGACCGGGATTGGACGATGGAGGGATTCATCGAGCGGTCGGCTGAGGCACTGCGTGAACAGGTGGGAGCAGACCGCAAGGTGTTTCTACTGGTCAGCGGCGGTGTCGATTCGACCGTCGCCTTCCTGATGCTGAACCAGGCGCTGGGCACCGATCGAGTGCTGGGCATCCACATAGACAATGGATTCATGCGTAAGGGCGAGACGGCTCTCGTCGAGCAGCTGCTGAATGCGTCCGGATTCACGAATCTCCAGGTGATCGACGCGAGTGAAGAGTTCCTCGAGCGTGTAGCGGGCGTCTGGGAGCCGGAGGAGAAACGCCGGCATATCGGTGAGGAATTCATCGCCGTACGCGATCGCGCCCTGGAAGAACTCAACCTGGATCCGGACGAGTGGCTTCTGGGGCAGGGGACGCTCTATACGGACACGATCGAGTCTGGTGGTACCGATCACGCGCAGGTCATCAAGACCCACCACAATCGCGTTGGTGTCATCGAACAACTGCTGGCCGAGGGCAAGGTCGTAGAGCCCCTGAGCGAACTCTACAAGGACGAAGTGCGAGAAGTCGGCGAGAAACTGGGCTTGCCGCACCATCTGGTCTGGCGTCATCCATTCCCCGGGCCGGGGTTGGCCGTCCGCTGTCTCTGCAGTGACGGCGATACCGGCAATGGTGCCGTGGATGGTTCGCGCCTGCGCGATTTGTTGCCCGAAGAGGACGCCCAACGACTGGAGGTCGATGTGCTGCCACTGCGCTCGGTGGGGGTGCAGGGCGACGGTCGAACCTATGCCCATCCGGCGGCTCTGCGTGGACGAGATCAGGTGGCGTTGTTGCCCGACGAAGAGGGACATGTCAGTTGGGACACCCTCGATCGTCTGTCGACGGATCTTACCAATGCCGTGGACCAGATCAACCGCGTCGTGATTCAGCTGGCGCCTGACCGGGCCCTGAAAAAGCAGCGGCTGATCTCCAGCTATTGCACGCGGGACCGCCTCGACCTGCTGCGTGAAGCGGATGCGATCGTGATGGATGCTCTCGATCGACACGAGCTGATGGTTAGAGTAACGCAGATGCCGACGGTCCTGCTGCCCTTGTCGAGTGACGGAGTTTCCGAGACACTGGTATTGCGGCCCATCACAACGAGCGACTTCATGACGGCCCGTTTTGACCGTTTACCGACGGCCTTTCTGACGGATGTCTGCGATCAGTTGATGGCCCTGGGCGGGATCGAAGCCGTCTTCTACGACGTGACGCACAAACCACCTGGTACCGTCGAATGGGAGTGAGTGGGCACGCTCGGTGACGCTCATTCGGCTGTCGGCAGAACATGAAAAGGCCCCAGATCGATCAGATCCGGGGCCTTTCTGCGTTCTGAGATGGCTCGTGCTGTTACTGCACGAGCGTATACTTGCTCTTGCCGCGGCGGATGACGACGTAGCGACCGTGAAGGCCATCCGCTTTGCGCACCGTGTGCTCCAGGTCAGTGCATCGATCCCCATTCAGATAGATCGCGCCTGAGGTGATATCCTGGCGAGCCTGGCGCTTCGAGCTGGCCACGCCAGCGGCGACGAGCAGGTCGATGAGACCCGACTCGGCTTCGGCCAGGGCATGGGTCGGCACGTCGTGGAAGGCCTGCGCGATCTCATCCTCGGCCAACTCCTTCAGTTCTCCGTAGAAGAGTGCGCGCGAGATACGCTCCGCCTTCTGTGCCGCCTCCTCCCCGTGGACCAGTTGGGTCACCTTTTCTGCCAGCGTCCGTTGCGCCTCACGCTGTCCGGGATTCTCCTCGACCGCCTTCTCCAAATCGCGGATCTCATCGTGCGATAGAAATGTGAACGTCTTCACGTAATCGATGACAGATCGGTCATCCGTGCCGATCCAGAACTGGTAGAATTCGTAAGGCGTCGTGCGTTCCGCCGACAACCAGATGGTGCCCTTCTCGGTCTTGCCGAACTTCGTGCCGTCAGCCGTGGTCACCAGAGGGCACGTGAGTCCGAAGGCTCGGCCGCCCTCGGCGCGTCGGATCAGTTCGGCTCCAGCGGTGATGTTGCCCCACTGATCCGATCCACCCACTTGGAGCTGGCAGTCTTCGCGACGATACAGTTCGAGGAAGTCATAGGACTGCAGGATCATGTAGCTGAACTCGGTGTATGAGATCCCACTGTCCAGGCGTGAGCTCACCGACTCTTTGGCCAGCATGAAGGGGAGGGGGAAGTGTTTGCCCACGTCTCGCATCAACTCGATGGCGCTCAGCGTGCTGAGCCAATCGTAGTTGTTCATCATGCGGGCCCCGGAGGGACCATCAAAATCGAGAAAGGGCTCAATCTGTGTCCGAATTCGATCGCTCCACTGGGCCACGACGTCAGATGTGTTCAGCGTGCGCTCCTGCGCCTTGCCTGAAGGATCCCCGATCAGACCTGTGCCGCCACCCACCAGCGCGATCGGTCGGTGGCCGGCCAGTTGGAAGCGCCGCAGCAGCATGATCTGCACGAAGTTGCCGATGGTGAGGCTGTCGGCTGTCGGGTCGAATCCCGCATACAGCACCGTGGGCCCGCTGTTCAGCCGTTCGGCAAGGGCATCGTGATCGGTGACCTGGTAGAGCTGGCCGCGGAATGCGAGATCTTCAAGCAAGTTCATCGTGGACCTCTGGTCGTATTCGTATGTGCACAAAAAGAGCTGCCCCCGGAGACGTTGACCATCACCGGGGGCAGCTCAGTAGTCAGCCAAATGCGCTCAATCCTAAAGTCAGCCGCGTCTCCCGATGGGATGCGTATACAGCTGCTGACGGTATCGGCGCTTCGTTGTCTGCATGTTCACCAATCTACATGGTCACCCTTCGATTCGCCAGTTGCCTTCACCGGTCGTTGGTCGATCAGCCTGGTCGATCAGCGATGGGGGATCCGCTGACGGCGACGCAGCATGCGGGCGTACGGGGTCTCAATACTATTCTGACGGCACAGACGGCTGAAGGCCTGTGTCGTGATACCCAGGGCCCGGCTTGCATCCTGGTTGCTGTGATAGATTCTTGCGACACGCTCAACTTGTTCGATGGGCGTTTTCAGCATGACGATCCCTTCCGGCGTCAAATATGGAGGGAGAACGCAAAAAGCCCACCTATCCCGTCTCTCCAAAGGCGCCTCGAAAAATCTCGAGGTACCGGAGCCAGGGTAGGTGGGCGTCTTGAGGGCTTTTGGCCCTGTGACTGGTCGACGTCCCTCCAGAATGGAAGTGCACAGAAACGCCGTGCACGGTCGAATGGTTTTTTGTACAGGCCAGTCTCAACTGCAAAACACGTGGCCCGGCCGGCATGATGTCAAGGGAAAATCCCCGACAATTGCCTGGGAGGCTGACAAGACTATCTCGAGGCGAGAGAATCGTATAGAAATCGGATCGTCGGATCCCGATCACCGGATTCAGGCGTTGACCATCGCTACCAAACAGGAGAGGACGTCTCTTGGCTCTTCCCGTCAGAACTCTTGGAAACACCGGTCGTCAGGTGACCGCCCTCGGCCTGGGCGGCGTCTGCTGGAATCTCGAAGACGACGACAATGTCGCCGTGGGTGTCGTACATCGCGCCATCGATCTGGGCATCACGTATCTGGACACCGCATCCGGTTACAAGGACTCAGAGCGCAAATTGGGTCTGGCTCTCCGAGATCGCGACCGGGAATCACTGTTCGTTGCAACCAAATGCATCAAGCGGTCCGGCGACGACGTCAAGCGCGAGATCGCTCAGAGCTTCGATGATCTGGGCATTGAGGTGATCGATCTGATCCAGTTGCACGCGATCGATCAGGATGAGGACCTGTCAGAGGTTCTGGCCGATGATGGTGCGTTACGTGTTATCGAGGAATACCGGCAGGCCGGCAAGATCCTCAATGTGGGCATGACGGGACACACCCATCCGGCTCAATTCGTGAAGATGATGGGCGCATACGATTTCGACACGGTGCTCAATCCCATGGGTGCCGTGAACCGCGTCTGGAATGATTTCTCCTCCACGACGATTCCGGCGGCACGGTCGCGGAACATGGGCATCATTGGCATGAAGGTCATGGCATATAACCAGATCCCGGCAGAATACCGCAGCCAATTCCTGCATTACACGATGGGGCTGGATATCGATGTGGCCATTGTCGGCATGGATACAATCGAACAGGTCGAGGAGAATGTCCGAATCGCTGAGGCCTTTGCGCCGTTAACGGCCGGCGAGGAATCTGAGTTGTTCGACCGGGCTCTGGAGGTCGCTTCGGGCGACAAGAAGACCCTGTTCTGGCTGCCCGAGTCGCGGTTGGCCTCGTAAGGGCCCGTGCAGCAAGAGGGAGGTCGCAATGGAACGCAGGGCATACGGATCCATCGGAGAAGAGCTGTCGATTCTCGGATTTGGTGGCATCATGGTGAGCCAGACCCAACCGCAGGAGGCATCTCGCCTGGTGGCGTCAGCCATCGACCGAGGGATCAACTACTTCGATGTGGCTCCCACCTATGGCGACGCGCAGCAATGCCTGGGGCCCGCACTTGAGCCCTACCGCGATGGTGTATTTCTCTCGTGCAAGACGACTGAACGCACGGCATCCGGTGCCCGGGCAGAACTGGAAGAATCCCTGCGCTTGCTACGGACCGATCACGTGGATCTGTATCAGATGCATGCCGTCAACACAGATGAGGATTTCGATACAGTGACGGGGCCGGGTGGCGCCCTGGAGCTCTTCCAGCAGGCGCGGGAGGAGGGTAAGACTCGTTACCTGGGTTTCTCGTCGCATTCCTCGGAGACGGCATTGCGGCTCATCGATACCATCGATGACTTCGATTCTGTGTTGTTCCCGGTGAACTGGTGCAACTGGTATGTGGCTGACTTTGGCCCGGCCGTGGTGACGCGAGCCGCCGAGAGAGGTCTGGCGTGTCTCGCCCTCAAGGCCCTGGCTCTTGGCAAGATTGCACCTGGCGGCGATCGGAAATGGTCGAAGTGTTGGTATGAGCCGATCGAGGATCCTGAACTGGCCCGATTGGCCCTGAGATTCGCATTGTCGCAGTCGGTGACCGCCGCTCTACCGCCCGGTGAGCCGGCGTTCTTCGAGATGGCTATGGATATCGCCGAATCGTGGTCACCTCTCTCTGAAGCCGAGCAGGCCGAGTTGCAGGAGAGGGCGAAAGAGGTAGAGCCGATCTTCGAACTGGCTGCCGCCTGAGGGCACCTGCAGCAGAGGCAGGTACGGAACGAATCGCCCGGTGCGCCCCACGTGGCCGAGAGCAATCGAGGTCTGTTACCCGCTCGCCTGAGACTGCAGGAATCGATTGAGTTCGTCGGCGAAGGCCTGTGAATCTCGCTGGCCATAGGAAGAGGGACCGCCCTCCACCAGTGCTGCGCTGCGCAGCGTGTCGAGCAGATCACGCGTCGCGAGTCGTTCCTTGATGTTGTCCTGAGTGAGCATCGTCCCGCGGTGGTCCAGGGCCAGCGCCCCCTTGCTGACGACCCGGTCGGCGAGAGGAATGTCCGAAGTGATGATGAGGTCTCCCGGTTCAGCCATTTCGACAATCTGGTCGTCAGCCTCATCGGGGCCTGCCGCGACAGCGAGGCTGTCGATGTGCTCTGAGAGTGGAACGCGCATGTACTGATTGGCCACGAGTGTGGTCTGGATACCCAGGCGCTGTACGGCTCGAAACAGAATTTCTTTGACGGCCCGCGGACAGGCGTCAGCATCAACAAGGATCTTCATCGGCTTCTCTGTGGAAGGTTGGTATGACTTGCAACCTTTCAAGATCGTGATTGTCTCTGCCGTGCGACAGGCGCCTGTTGTGGTCCTGGAGGCGATTAGCTCAGGAGAGGCGGTTCCCAGACAGGCGCTCTCCCAGTCTGGCCCCGGCAAGGGCCAGGAAGAAGGCAATCCCTCCGCCGATCAGCATCTTGGTCATGCTGAACTGGATGAAGTGGTAGGGCGTGAAGAAAGACAACAACAACATCAGGCCGACGGCGAGGAATGCACCTGCTGCCGGCTCATAGAGCCGCAGGCCGGGCGAGATCAAGCCGATGATCAGGCCGCCGATGAAGTAGCTGGCCAGGTTCAGCAGTCCCTGTAACATGAAGCTCAGGCTGATTGAAATGAACCGTCCTGCCACCACGCTCCCCACCCATATGCCAAGGACAACCTCGGCTGCGATGTAGATGAGCATGCTGAAAAGCATCCACCTGCCCGAAAAGGCCTGAGTGTCTGTGCCTCTCATTAGGGCCTCTCTCGGAGTTTGGTGTCGTCTGGCTGCGGCACGTGGGCGATCAGGTGCATATGGGGGATCTCAGGCGTCCTGTGGGGATCGTACGGCTTGACCAGAACGCTACGACGCACGGGCGCGCGCACCAAGCCTGTCTGTGGGGTGTCTTTCGGCGGTGGTTTTCTGGCCAGCCGTTTGTGTATGCTACCCATATGAGATCCCTGTGTCTGCTCATACTGGTGCTGGTCGGTTGTAGCCACGACGCGAAGCGGGAGAATCCGCTCGATCCTGAGTTGACGCCGCCGGTCACGCTGGGCGCCTCCCTCAGTGACTCCACCGGCACCCTCACCTGGACACCTTACGCAGGGGAGCAGCCTCTGGCTCTATGCATCGTGCAGCGCAAGGTGCAGGGCCAGGAGCAGTGGGTGGCGTTGGATTCCCTGACGTCCGCCGAGAAGACCACGTACATCGATGCGTCCCTGGCTCCCGGCACAGCCTACGACTACCGCGTCGTCGTGGTCGGCGCCGGGGGGCTCGAGGTGCCCTCGAGTCGGCAATCCGTGCTCGGTTACGCCATCGCGCCCGTGTCCCTGCGCCCGGTTGAGGCCGATGCCACCCTGGGGTACCTCCAGCTCCGCTGGACGCGTTTCCGGTCTCCGGGTTTCACACGCTACACCGTGGTCAGGCGCCAGGTCGGCACCGATCTCGACACCGTCCTCTTTCACAGTGCGGACATCGCCGATACTGCCTTTGCCGATACATCGGCGCTGCACCAGATCACCTACGGCTATGTGATTCAGGTCGAAGCATCGGGGCAGGTGCTGAGCAGCACATCTATAGAGGGTCACCTGGCGCTTCCTTCCAGCGCCCTCTCGTCACCAGAGATGATCTCGGAGTCAGCCGCCGCGGCTTTGTCGTGGTCAGCCTATTCGGGCCCGAGGTTTGGGTGGTACGAGGTATCCCGTCGCACCGAAGTACTGGCTCCGCGCGTTGTGTACACGACTGCGGATGTGAGTGACACCTCCTTCACCGATGCCGAACTACTCGGCAACACTCAGTACATGTACCAGGTCGATGTCGTCACAGCGCGCGGTGAGACGGTCGCGGGCAACGAGGAAGAGGGTAGCTTCCACGCACTGCGCCAGACCTTCGACCTCAGTCCGTTTGGAGGTACCCGGCCGCTGGCCCGCCTCTACGGGCGGGAGCGAGGCGTGCGCACGCTACTCACGACTGCAGATGCGGCGAGCCTGACTCCTCGTACGCTTCGGGAACTGGAGCTGGATAGCAACTTGCATGTGGAGAGGGATCGCTCCCTGCTGGTCTTTGAATCCGAAAAATCTTCCTACGTAGTACGCACACCGGGAGGGACATCCGGGCAGGCCTTGGCCGCCCTGCCCGGAGAGGAGCGGCTGCTCTCACTCCTCCCACTCCCATACCTGGAGACCACCTCAGGTACGCGTGGCGGGCTCGTGGCCTTCGATGCTGATGAGATCGTGAATCGGGGCAAGGCCGACCTGTCGCTGAGCCCTCCGGGCCCGGTCGCTGCCCAGGACTCAACCTGCGAAGTCATCTTCGGACCAGGAAAGTTCATTGATATCCAGGTCACCGACGCCAATGGCCAACCGATTCCTGGTAGGGATGGCAGATTCGGCGATTTCGGCTCCTTCATCCGGGATATGCCGACTTCCATCAGCCCTCTGACTGTTGCCGACATCGGCCTCACAGGCAGGGCGGTGGAGACCCTGAATGACCTGGGGCCTGTCTTCCGGGTTGATCTTGCGCCGGCGGCCACCTACTCGCTGAGGCTGGATCTGCATCGGGAAGTGGCTGTCCTGACGGGGCAGTGGCAGTTGGCAGATGGCACGGGGGCAACCGACAGCGTGGTCGTCTCACTGGATCGGGCTGTTGGCCTGCCCGTGACCATTCACCTGCAGGCGAGGGCAGATGGCGTCAACGCTACCCTGACGACGCCCGTCATGTGGTCTCCCGCCGGCTTCGACCCCACGTGGACCGCCATGGCCCCGGTGGGCGACGCGGTGCTGTTCACCCTCGACCACTGGACGCGGTTCATCGACGCCAATGGCCAGTTAATCGAGGGGACGTCCCTGACATCCCGACCCAGCGAGCTGCGCACCTGGGCAACCCGTCGCGGCGCCGGTGTGGGTGCTTGTCTTACAGAAGAGAACATGATCCTGGCCGGGGAGATTCCCGACCAGCCCGGGCCGGATTGGGCCAGCTACCTGACCCGCAAGATTGGCCCAGCCGTTGGCCCCGGTGACTTCCTCGCCGCACCAAAGTCCTTCGATGTCGGCCCCGATGGCCGGATCTATGTCCTCGACGCGGGCAACTCCCGCATCGTCGTGTTTGGGAGTGACCGCCGGTACGTGACCCAGTGGGGCACCTTTGGCGATGGTGCCGGCCAATTCCAGTTTGGCGGGGGCAATGAGCTTCCCAACAATGGAGGCAGTGCATTCTCCGGCAGTGTGGCCGTCGACGGTGAGGGCTACATCTACGTCGCCGACGAGCTCAACCGCCGCATCCAGGTATTTGAGCCCTAGTCGAGTGTGAACTGGCCTTGAGTGGAATGCTCCGCAGTCAATCGTAGCCGTTGATGTTGTGGTTTTCGGCATCCTGCGATAACCTTATACCGGTCATGGAATTCCTGTAGGCAGGTGCTCACATCGTGGGCGCGAAATCCTAACACATTGTTTTTCGGGGCGATTAGCTCAGTTGGTCAGAGCACCTGCTTTACACGCAGGGGGTCGCTGGTTCGAGCCCGGCATCGCCCACCACTTCAAAGCCCTTCGCGCTTACGCGCGGGGGGCTTTCTTGTTGGTGGTCTCCTCCGGTCTCTCACCAGCGGCGCACTTCGTGCGCGTCGCAGGTGCCACGTCTGCCTGCGGCAGCCGCGGTGCCTTGCGGCGTCGAGCCCGGCATCGTGGACGTCCGGATCTGCATGGTGTAAGCTCCGGGTGACAATCGAGTGGCCTAACCCATGATCGATCACAGGAGGCATCATGCCCCGTACTCCGGCCAGGAATGATCTCGCAATTCACGGGGGCACCCCCGTTCACACCTCCCCCTGGCGTGATGGGCCATTCCATTACGGCTCGGAGCTGAAGGCGCTGGAGAAGGTGCTTGCAGGGCCAAAACTTCCCCTGGCTCGGGGGAAGTGGGTGATGGCCTATCGCGAACAGCTGACGAAGCTCTACGGCGCCAAATACGCGATTCCGACCAGTTCGGGGACGACGGCCATCCATGTGGCCTTGTTCGCCGCGGGTGTGGGTGCGGGTGACGAGGTGATCGTGAGCCCGCTGACCGACTATGGCAGCATCATCGGCATCTTCCAGCTCAATGCGATACCCGTCTTTGCTGATGTGGCCCCCGACAGTCTGCTGATGGACGTCGGGGCTATTGCCAGGAAGATCACGCCTCATACCAAGGCGATCATGCCTGTGCACAACGGGGGATATGCCGTCGACATGCCGGCATTGATGAAGCTGGCGCGCAAACACAAGATTCCAGTCGTCGAAGACTGTGCGCAATCGCACCTGGCTTCAATTCAGGGCAAGTATCTGGGCACCTTCGGTGACCTTGGCGTGTGGAGCACGAACGAGAGCAAGCACATGAAGTCGGGGGAGGGAGGCTTCGTGCTGACCAACAGCAGGAAACTCGCTGAGAAAGCGGAGCTCTTCTCTGACAAGTGTTACCCGCGATTCCCAGGCGCACCCTCGACGCCTGCCTTCCCCGCACTCAACGTGCGACTGAGTGATGTGAATGCGGCCCTGGCCTCCCAGCAGCTCAAGCGCCTGCCAGGATGGGTGAAGAAGCGGCAGGCCTTCGGCGAGGCGATGGAGAAAGGGATTGAAGGGATCGCCGGCATTCGCGCCATGCCGCGACCCCGAGGCGCGAAACTCAGCTACTGGTGGGTCAGTTTCACCGTGGATGAGAGCACTCTCGGCCTCGACGCAGCCGAGTTCTGCCAGATGCTATCGGCCGAAGGCATCCCAGCCAGGGCCCAACTCCAGCAGTATGTGCCCGGGTGGGAAGTGTTTCGCCGTCTGCATGAAGATCCGAATGCCTTCGACGCCTACCGTCCGCAACGGCTGAAGAAGGGGAGTTATCCACTTGACGGGACGCCGGCGGCGCAGGGACGAGGCGGCAGTATTGGCGGTGTACAGATGAGTCAGCACAATACCGTCTCAGAAGCCCGAGCCGCCGCCAGGGCGATTGGCAAGATCGTCAGGTTTCTGGTCGGCTAGCCCTTTTACCATATACTTCCAGTGCAAGCCTCCATCGGTCCCCCCTCAGGAGAGCGCCTCATGGCCACCAAGAAAGCTGTTCGCCCCAAGAAAGCAGCCAAGAAGACGGCACAGAAGAAGGCTGCACCGGTAGTCACTGCGTCGACGCCGTCTCCTCAGACGGTTCGGCAACCCACCGACAATATCGACGCCATCGGCAAGGTGCAGCTGACGCTGACCGCTGAACTCGGGCGCACGCGGGAGACGATCGGCAAGGTTCGCGAGTATGGTGACCAGTCGCTGATCGAACTGGATCGCACCGTGGGGGAGCCCGTTGACATCCTTCTGAATGGTGAGCTCTTCGCTCGGGGTGAGGTGGTGACGGTGAATGAGAACTTCGGTGTGCGTATCACCGAGGTGATCTCCAGGCCAGGAGGCTGAGTCATGGCCGTTGATCTGGACAATGTCAGCGTCGACATCGCGGTCGAGATGGGTCGCAAGGAAGTGACGATCGACCAGGCGCGCAGACTCAAAGAGCAGGACGTCATCGACTTCGACAAGCTCGCCGGCGAAGCCTTCGATATCCTCGTCAATGGTCGCGTCTTCGCCGAAGGCGAGATCGTCGTCGTCACCGACTTGATGGCAGTTCGTGTTACCCGACTCGTTGACAGGGCGGTGGAATGATGGCACGCAACAAGCAGATCAGACCTTTCGCATGGCCCACGGCGGAGCCCGAGATTCCGACGAAACCCGCCGTCAGTCCGAGCAAAGATTCTGCACCGTCCGGCGCTGACACGCCGTTGCCGACTGCGGCGACGCCAGTGGGTCCCGGCCAACCCCACCTGCCGGCGGGGATCACTTCTGACAGCACGCATGCTTTCATCTGGCACCATGCGGAAGAGGCGGCAGCCGTCGTGCGAGTATTGATCCGTGGTGATCACTTCCCGGCGCCCGACGACACGCTGGCTGGAATGACACCCCGGCAGTTGACGGCCGCCTTCATGGCGGGTCTCGGCCTGGAAGTGGGGGCGCGGGTGATGAAACACCTGCACCGTGAAGAAGAAGCCCGGTGGGTTGGACTGGCCGTTGCAGAAGAACGGCAGGTCTCCCATCGTGTCGCCCTGGCAGTACTTCAGGCCGTCCGGGTCCGCGTCGAAACAGGCGATTATCTGGAAGATGGCGGCCTTGGTTATGCCATGAGACTGCTGGAGGGTGCCTTCCACAGAGGGCGTGTCGCACGACTTCTGCGACCGGACAGCGAGTCCGGTTTCGGTGCCTTGAGGGACGTCGCTCCGGGGCAGATCGCACCCTACATCTCGCACGAACATCCCCAGACGATCGCACTGTGTCTGTCCCAGTTGAAACCGCACATGGCGGCGGGCATTCTGGCTCATCTGCCACAGCGCATGCAGGCGGATGTGGCGTATAGAATGACGACGATGGAGGATATCTCTCCGGCAGCCCTGCAGGAACTCCATGAAGCGATGGAAGCATCACTGGCCGACGTCCTTAGCGGTAATGTGGACGTCGGGGGACCGAAGGTGGTGGCGGACGTTCTGAATCTGAGTGGTTCCAGTGTCGAGAGGAATGTCCTGGATCAGATGGATGCCCAGGACCCCGAAGTGGCAGAAGCGGTCCGCAATCTCATGTTCACGTTCGCCGACATTGAAAAGCTGACCGATCGCGAGTTACAGATCCTGCTGAAGAAGGTCGACGAGAAAGACCTGGTCATTGCCCTGAAGGCCAGTGGCGAGTCCCTGCAGCAGAAGCTGATGGGGAATCTGTCTGAACGGGTTCGTACGCTCGTTGCCGAGGAACTGCAGAAGCTCGGGCCCATGCGCTTGAGCGAGGCGGAAGAAGTGCAGCTCAGAATCGTCCAGCAGGTTCGGCAGCTCGAGGAAGAGGGCAAGCTGACGATCGTGCGTGGTGACGATGACGGACCGTGGGTCTGAGGAGGAGGATCAAGATGGCTGATATCCTGTCACAAGACGAGATCGATGTCCTGCTCAGCAAAGATGAACTGAAGGCCCTCAGTCAGTTGTTGCATGGAAAAGGGTTGGATACAAAGCAGATCGCCAACTTCCATCGCCAGATACAGGGCATCGGCAAGAATGCCGAAGATCGACAGCAGGCGATTGTCGCGGGTCTGGAGGCGGCAGCAGCCTTGCCAGGCCAGAGCCTGCAGGTCGAGGAACAGAACCGACTTGAGAACGAAGTGTCACATGTGGTGGAGGTCTGGATGGCCAAGAAACACGAACAACAGCCGCCCAAGAGGCAACGCATCGTCACCAGCTACGACTTCAAACATCCGGCACGCGTCAACAAAGACCAGCTGCGAACGCTGGAGAATCTGCACGACAACTTCGCACGTCTGCTGAGTTCGACATTGTCCGGGGCCATGCGAGCCGTCGTCGACGTGGACACGGCCTTCGTGGATCAGACGACGTATGCTGAGTTCATCATGTCCCTTTCGAACCCGTCCTGCTCCTACCAGTTCACGCTGGGGCCGACGAATGGTCAGGTGATCATGGATTTCGCCATGCCCATCGTCTTTGGCACGGTGGATCGGATCTTCGGTGGCAAGGGTTCGTCGCAGGGCGTCGATGCGCGGCAGTTGTCGCAGGTCGAGATGGGTGTCATTGCCAAGGTCGTCAAGCGCGCCGTCGAAGATCTGGAAGCGACATGGGAGCCGATTCTGCCCGTGGAGATCTACGACATCGAGTTGGAGACCAATCCCGAATTCATGCAGATCACGGCGGCATCGGAGATCGTCATTCTCCTGGCCTTTGAGGTGAATTCGACGAACATGTCAGGGCTGATCAGCCTCTGTTATCCGTTCTTCACACTTGAGTCCATTCTGCCACGACTCGGGCAACAGACCTATGTGCGACAGGGCCGATCGAATCGCGAAGAGACGCGCGCGGCGAATGCCGAACGACTGGCCAACACACCCGTACCACTCCGTGCGGAATTTGCCCGAGGCAAGATCAGCATCGATGCAGCGCGCCATGTGCAGGTGGGCGATGTCATCGAAATGGACACCCCGTGTGACGAGCCGGCTGTGGTGTTTGTGGATGATGAACCGAAATTCCTCGGCCTTCCTTTCACGAATGAGCATGGTCGAACGACGGTAAAAGTTGCGGAAGTGATCTCACCGAGCAAAGAAGAGATCCACAAGAACAGGAGTCGCCCCATCACCTATCTCGATACCCAGTAGCGTGACTGAAAACTCAATGAGCGATGAACGTCCGACGATTCTGATCGTCGATGACGACGAGACGATCCTGCAACTGCTGACCACAGCACTGGGCCGGGACTACGAGATCCTGCAGGCGAGCGATGGTGACGAAGCGGTGGAGATACACACCAATCGCGACGAAGGGGTCGACCTCGTCCTGCTGGACCTGGGGATGGGACGCATGTCAGGATACGATGCACTGGCCGCGATGCAGATGGATGATCCCGATGTCCGTGTCATCGTCATCACCGGCCTGGACCCGGACGCGGCGCGCCTGCCCAACGTGCGCCGCATCATCACCAAACCCTTCCGGGTGGATCAGGTGCGTAACGCAGTCGCTGAGGAGCTGAAGTAGAGACAGATAAGCCAACTCATGTCCGTATCCTCTCACGAGCGTGTCCTGCGTGCCTGTCGTTTTGAGCCCCCTGACCGAATTCCCCGATTCGACAGTTTCTGGGAGCTGCCCCCGGATTGGGAGCAACGCTTTGGTCCTGTTGACCGTCTCAGTGATATTTCCATCTGGTGCCCCCGCGAGGGGACCTATCCCACACGCGCCCGGATACTGGATCAGACCAATGGCTGGGTGACGAAGGTGGATGACTGGGGCCGGATCGTGCGCTCCAGGGCGGGCGCCTACTTCGAAGAAATCCTGGAAGTGCCGATTCCTCCGGGATGTGATCCCGACAGCATTGAATTCGATCCCCCCGACCTCGATCTGCGCTACGCCATCGATGGCGGTGATGCACTCGCCACGGCTCAGCGACTGGCCCAGGACAAGAAACACTACTGCGTTTTCGGCAAGACCGGTGGTCCTTACCTGCGAACAAGCTTCGTACGCGGCACCGAGCAATTTCTCATGGACATCTCCGCCGATCCGCAGCTGGCGCGGGCTCTCGTTGAGAGGATGGCCGACCACCTCATCGCGATCGCCGTCGAGCAACTGCATCGATGGGATCTGCATGAGACCGGCGTCTGGATCTACGATGACATGGCCCACAATGGGTCGCCCATGTTTTCGCCGGCCTCTTTCGAGCAATGCCTGCTACCCGCCTATCGACGTATGATCCGTGCCTACAAGGAAGCTGGAGCCCGTTACGTAATCCTCCATTCCGACGGCAATATCCTGCCGATTCTGGATATGCTCGTAGATGCCGGTATCGATGGTCTCAATCCACTCGAACGCCGAGCCGGTATGGTGGCTGAGGATCTGCGGGTTCGTTATCCTGATCTGATTCTGACCGGCGGGATGTGCAATACGCAGACACTGCCCACTGGCACGATCGGCGAAATCCAGGATGAAGCCCAGCGACTCATCGATCTGGGACGCGATGGTGGATTCGTCATTGGCACTCACTCACTCAGTCCGGAGATCCCCATGGCGTCTTTTGCAGCCTACCACGATACGTGCCAAACCTACGGTAACTTCGATAGAGGGACGCCGCCGTTGAACCTCTCGAGGGCCAGCCGATGACGTCGCTGCAAGGTGAGGCACCGGAGCCAGTTGAGCACGTTGTTCTGGAGATCTTCTCGGACTACATATGACCCTGGTGTTATCTCAGCACCGTGCGTGTTGATCGGCTCTGCGAGTCCTGGGATCTAACGATCCGCGTCACCCACTATCCGCTGCATCTGGAGACGCCGGACGAGGGTCAGAGTCTGGAACAGTTGTTCGCGGGTCGAGGTGTCGACATCGAGCAGATGCAAGAGCAGATGGCGGAGCGAATGCGGGCCGAGGGACTCGAATACGGGGATCGCCGGATGACCTACAACAGTCGGCGGGCCCAGCAACTGGCAAGTTGGGCCGTGACCCGGGATGGGGGAGAGGCAATCCATCAGGCCCTGTTCGTGGCCTACTTCGTCGAGGACAGCAATCTGGCTGATGTGGACCGACTGGTTGAGGTCGCCGCCTCTGTCGGGCTCGACACGGATGCTGCCCGAAGGGCACTGCGGGATCCTCGCTACCGGGCAGCGGTCTCCGCCGACTGGGAGCGATCTCGGCAGTTGGGAGTGACTGGCGTACCCACCTTCCGGGCCGGTGGCCGTGCGGTGGTGGGGGCGCAGCCCTATGAGGTCCTCGAACAACTGGTGCAGATGGCAGGTGCAGTTCGCCGCTAATTCCGTAACAGGGCACTATCGCTACTGGACTCCCGTACCAAAGACATTAGCGAAGGCGAAGAAGTCATCGACGTCGACGGTTCCATCGCCGTCGAGATCGAAGACGCCGCCCTGGCTTCCGAAGGCATCGGCGAAGGCAAAGAAGTCGTCCACATCAACATCGCCATCACCATCTCCGTCGCCTGGTATGCTCACTGGCTCGGGTTCCGGCTCCGTGCCGGGGGGAACGAAGGTTGAGTCTCCAGGCGCGGTGGTCAGGAGGAAGTCGTGGACGGCACGGTATTTCGGATAGATCGGTGATTGATCCCAGCGCGAGGCGAGGCCGAAGTTCCCCAGGGCGAGGAAATCGCTGAACAGAGTCATGTGGTCGCCAAATTCGAACCAGCCCGCCAGATACTCGGCATAGATGTCGTACATCCTCTCATCAGCATGCACGAGATCGGCTTTGGCCCGTACATCGTCACTCGGGTAGGGGACCTCCGTGGCGCGCACCATGTGATGCCCGGCCTCGTAGGTCATCAGATCCAGGCCACGGGCAGCTGCCACGTCCTGTGCGGTCCGCCCCACATCGAGCATGAAGCGCATGTCCTGTGTTATCGTGTCGAGGAGGGCTTCGACGGAACGGGACACAACCCGGTCGGCGAAGTCCTCCTGGGCGATGAAGAAACCGAAATAGGGGGCGATTGCGTAGGCATCTACACTGGCGTGAGCATTCTGCCAATCCAGCAGTTCCTCTGCTATGTTGGTGGCAATCGTCAGATCATCGATGGCCCAGCCGCAGATGACGCCTCGGAAACGATCGCGCGCCCCCATGACGCTCTCGAAGATCTGAAAGACTTCGATGGATCGAGCGGATTGGTATCGCAGGGCAGCCACGAACCCTTCCGAATCCGTGAGAAACTGGAAGGATGTCGCTGCCTCTGTATCGGCGTAGCCACGCGCCCGTCCGGCGGCTGTTGCCACGGCGTGCTGCGGGAAGTCCCGATTCCAGATCTCGTTCGACAGTTCGATATACGCGAGCCGTTGCTGATCGAGTCGATCACGGACAAGCGTTGCCAGAGAGTCGATGAAGTCGTCCGTTGCCGTGATGGGCACACTGATCCACAGGTCGGAACCCACTTCGTTGGCCAGGTCGATCATGTGTTCGTAGGCCACACCACGGATTGTGCCCTGCGATGCATGGTCCGGTGTGACTCGGTTCTCCCAGAGGCCGGCCTCGGGGGTGACATTCTCCGGCTCATTGGTATCGGACCAATCCATGAATCGAAGCAGACTGAACTGTCGCAGGAACTGAATGTATGTGGGATGAAATGGGGCCGAGGTGAAGGTCTCTTCGTGACCGGGCATGATCACGCGGATATTGCGGATGTAGTCCTCGGGATCGGTCTCTTTAATCACGACGTGGATTCCCTGGTCAGGCGTGACCCATAGATCCATTCGACCAGGCTGGCTGTCGATGATACGCGCATCCCAATCGAAGTCGAGTACGCCTGTGCCCTCATAAAGGACGCGATAGCGTCCACCGGGATAGGCGTCGCCGAGGCCCGACATCATCAGCGTCCCCGCCTCCTGATCGGCCGCCAGCGACCGGACCCAGCCCCTCTCATCCAGATCCAACGCCATGCCCGTATCCCACGTGTCGTCAGAGAGACGATGGGGGATCCACTCGCGGGACGGCTTGAAGATGTCGGCGAAGATGAGTGCTCGAGCGTGGTCCTTCATCGCCGTCAGGTTGATTCCGAGTGGTCGCTGAGGTGTGATGGTCGTGACGGGCATGGGTAGTGGTGCTGGTGTGGCTCGCGCCGCCTCGACGACGAAATAGGTGAAGAAAAACTGCTCGCCATCAACCCGCACGAGCAGATCGAAGACCTGTTCGTCGAGTGGCCCGAGGTCGACATCGACTGACCACGATGTGGTGACCCCATCCACTGGCGCGCTGGTGCCCTCATCCCAGGTGGCCGTGAGATTCACCGTGACCAGTTCGGGGACGACGCTCACATCGGTGGCTGTCATCAGTGCATTCGAGTAGGCGAAGCTGCCGCCCAGTGTCAGTCCCACCGTGTCACCATGGGCAGGCACGAGTGGGTGTGTGCGGAAGTTGCCGGATTGTGCGGTCGGCACCTGAGCATCCACAGGAGCACAGATTGAGATCAGCAGGACAATCAGAATGGGCGAGAGACTGTATGGCGTGCGCATCACACTCTCGTGAGAGGTCTGGCTCATTGTGGATATCCGGAGGCTTGTCACCATCGGGCCGGACTTGCCGTGGCGAGGACCGCTGCTGTCCTTTGTGATCCTGCGGTAGGGCGGCTCAACCTAAGAGATGGCCGTGCACCGGCAAAATGCCCTTCCCTGACACCCGTCGGAGCCCTGTGAACATGCAGATGCGTCCCAATATCCTCTTCGCCATCGCCGATGATGCGTCGCACATGAGTGCCTATGGGCACGGCTTCGTCTCGACAACACACTTCGATCGTGTCGCCGCGGAAGGGATTCTCTTCAACAATGCCTTCACGTCGAACCCGAAGTGTGCCCCTTCGCGGGCCAGTATCCTCACGGGTCGTCACACCTGGCAGAATCGGGCGTGCTGTCTTCACTGGAACTACTGGCCCGACGATTTGCCGGTCTATCCGGATCTGCTGGAGGAGGCGGGGTATCACATCGGCTACACGGGCAAGGGCTGGGCACCCGGCGACTGGCAGCGATGTGGACGCAGGCGCAATCCGGCTGGCAATCACTACAATGAGCGCACTCTCGTGCCACCCGAGAATACGGCGGTCTCGAAGACAGACTACGCGGCGAATTTCGTCGACTTTCTCGATGCCCGTGCGGATGATGCACCTTTCTACTTCTGGTATGGTGGACATGAACCCCACCGTCGTTACATCCCCGGTGAAGGGCGCCGTGCCGGCAAGCAGTTGAGCGATGTGGCGACAGTCCCTCCCTACTGGCCGCAGGAGGACGTCGTGCGTGACGATATGCTTGACTACGCCTGGGAGACGGAGTGGTTCGACAGCCACCTGGGCACTATGCTGGCCGTATTGGAGGAGAGAGGGGAACTCGACAACACGCTCGTGGTCGTGACCTCTGACAATGGCTGCCCCTTTCCTCGGGTGAAGGGGCAGATGTACGACGACGATTTTCGCCTGCCCTTTGCCGCCATGTGGCGGGCCAAGACCGCCGGTGGCCGACATGCCGACGACCTGATCTCCTTCACCGATCTGGCGACCACCTTCCTCCAGGTTGCCGGTGTTGAAGCGAGCCGGAGCGAGCCATTTCTCGCAGAAAGTCCAGGCCAGAGTCTGACCGATATCCTTGAGGCGACCGGTTCAGGTGTGGTTGCCACAGGGCGGGATCGCGTCTACATGGGGCGTGAGCGCCACGACATGGGTCGTGAGTCAGACCTGGGGTATCCCGTCCGATGCGTGCGTACACCCACACACCTGTACGTGCGCAACTTCGCACCGGATCGTTGGCCTTCGGGAAATCCCGAGACGAACTACACGAACATGGACAGCTCGCCGACGAAAACCCGCATTCTCGAGCTGCACGAAGAGGGCAAGTCGCACTACTGGCAACTGTCCTTTGGCAAACGGCCCGCTGAAGAGCTCTACCACATCGCCGATGACCCACACTGCATGACCAATCTTGCCGATGATCCGACTCACGCAGCAATCAAACAGTCACTCTGGCAGGATCTGGAGGCGGAACTGCTGTGCACGAGAGATCCGCGAATCCGTGGCGATGGCGACGTATTCGAACGCTACGACTACGTTCAGGATGCGCCCCATTCATGGGCCCACTATCTGGCCGGCGACTGGACACCACAGACGTATTGAGGAGACCGACAGCGTGAAGATCGATCAGGTTGAAGCATTCCATCTGCGTTACGAGTATCCCGAGGATCAGCGGTTTCAGTACGCCGGCGGCGTCTGCACGGCACGACTCACGACCGTCGTTCGACTGCGGACCGACACAGGACTGACAGGAGTCGGATCGGCGTACTCCCATCCGGGACTGATGGCTCTGGTCATCGATGGGCAGCTGCGCGACCTGCTCATCGGTCAGGATCCGGCGGATATCGAAGGGTTGTGGGATCGGATGTATGGGATGACACGTTGGTACGGTCGTAAGGGCGCCGCCGTGACTGCGATTGGTGCCGTAGACGTGGCATTGTGGGATCTGCGCGGCAAGGTCGCGGGCAGACCCGTCTACGAGCTGCTGGGTGGCCACGACTCGAAGTGCCCCGCCTATGCGAGCAACCTGTTGTGGAAGGACTCACCCACTCAACTGGCCGAAGAGGCCGCTGGATACGTGAAAGCGGGTTTTCGTCGCATGAAGATGCGTCTGGCACGGACAGAGGAATACGATCGTGCGGCCGTGCTTGCCGTGCAGGAGGCCATCGGTCCGGAGAATGATCTGATGGTGGACGCATCGATGCGCTATCATCCCGAACTGGCTCGCCGCATGGGGGAATTCTTCGCCGAGCAGGATGTGTTCTGGTACGAGGAGCCCTTCGCGCCCGAAGATCTCGATCACTACGCGCAGTTACGGGGAACGGTAGACGTACCCATCGCGGCGGGGGAGAACGAATTCGGCTACCAGGGCTTCCGCGAACTGGCACGGGCCGGCGCTGTCGACATCCTGCAGCCGGATGTGTCACGGTGTGGTGGCCTGACCGAGACCTGGCGCGTGCTGAAGCTGGCCGAAGAGCACGGTCTGCGAGTGGCAACACACACTTGGTCGGACGCCATCGCCGTCATCGCCAACGCGCATGCCGTGGCGGCCAGTCCCGCCGGGATCACCGTCGAGATCGACCAGACGCGGACCCCATTCATCGATGCACTGCTTGGCGGTCCCCTTGTGGTAGCTGATGGTCAGCTGGACCTGGGTGATGCCCCGGGACTGGGCATTGAACTGGATGAAGATGTGCTGGCAGAATTCCGCCTCGAGAATCCTCTCGACCTGCCACCGGGCAGTTACTCCGACATGATGTTCGGTCTCCCGCACCTGCCACCGGATCTACCATACATAGAGGCCACATGAGAGGACCCCGCATCGCGATTGGCTCGATCCTCACCGAATGCAATCAATTCGGCGGATCCCCCATCGATCTGAGTTGGTTCGAGCGCTACGACCTGGTCTATGGATCTGACGTGCTTCAGGTGGAAGCCGGCGTCGTCGGTGGTGCCCTGGCCGCCCTGCGAGAGGGTGACGCGCAGATCCTGCCCACCGTCTACGCCAGCACCTGTCCCGGTGGCTACGTCACGGCTGACTGCTACGCACATCTGAAGCAGGAGTTGCTGCAGAGACTGACGGCGTTCGGGCCCGTGGATGGTGTGCTCCTGCCTTTGCACGGGGCCGCTGTGGCCGAGGGCACGCCCGATCTGGAGGGCGATCTGATCACGGCTGTTCGTGAGATCGTCGGTCCCTCCACGCCGATCGTGGTCACCCTCGACCTGCATGCTCATGTGACGGAGGCGATGGTTGCCGGAGCGGATGCCCTGGTGGCGTGGGAGACCTATCCACACGCCGATACCTACACGACGGGCAGCCGCGGTGCCAGGCTGCTCCTCGACACGGTTGCCGGCGACTGCCGTCCCACGATGGTGATGGCGAAGGTACCCGTCATCACCAGTGGCATTCACGGCGGCACATCGGGGGATGGTGCTTTCGCGCGGCTGATGCGGGCAACCAAGCAGTTCGAGTCACGCGACGAGGTCCTTTCGACGAGCCTGTTTCTCATTCATCCATATCTCGATCAGGCGAATATGGGCAGCGGTGCGCTCATCGTCACCGACAACGATGTGGATCTTGCCGAAGCCTTGGCCCGGCAGATCACGAATCAGTACTGGGAATGTCGAGAAGAATTAGAGGCGCAGGTGCTGGAACCTGCTGCGGCGATCGAACAGGCGCGGCAAGCGCCTGCGGGGACCATCGTCCTGATCGAGGCCGCTGATTGTGCCGGGGGTGGGGCGGCGGGTGATTCGGTCGCCGGACTGGCTGCGTTGCTTGCTGCAGGGGATCTGGCGGGTGAGGCGATCTGCCCCGTCGTGGATGCCGAAGCAGCGCGTATCTGCCACGAAGCCGGACAAGAGGGCAATGTGACCCTCACCCTGGGCCATCGACACGACCCTCGGTGGGGAGAGCCCATCGGGGTGACGGGCCATGTCGAATCTCTGCACGACGGGCGTTTCACCTATCGGGGTGGCATCTGGGACGGCGTAGAGGGTGAGATGGGCCCCACTGCGATCGTGCGCTCGGGACAGATCCGGATTCTTATCACGAGTCACGCGACCTACGACTGGGCCGACGAGCAGTGGCTGGCCGTCGGGATCGATCCGCGTCGGAGTCGGTATGTGATCGTGAAGAACCCCATGAATTATCACAATGTGTACGACGACGTGGCCGCCGCCGTGCACATCCTGGATACGCCCGGTCCCACGCCCGCGACCGTGAAGGGGCTGCCTTTCCTGACACTCCGCCGACCCTTTTTCCCGCGTGATGCACAGATCCCGGATCTGGAGCCGCGCATCCTGCGCTGATCCGGGCCATGCCCCCAGCGTTGCGCCCAAGCTGGCCACGATCAGACGGATCCCGCCTGATTGCTGCCACTGATCTGCTTCAGCGCTTCAGAATCCCGCCATTCACATCGATCGTGGTGCCCGTGATATAGGCAGCCATGGGTGAGGCCAGGAAGAGGGCGGCGTAGGCGATCTCTTCCGGTTCGCCGAGTCTGCCCAGGGGGATCAGACCGGTCACGTGCTGTCGCTGCTCTTGTGTGAGCAGATTCGGATCGGCATCGATCTGCCCGGGGGAGATGGAATTCACCGTCACTCCGGAGGACGCCAGATCGCGGGCGAGGGTCTTCGTCATCGCCGCCAGGCCACCCTTCGATGCCGTGTAGTGGACGCCACCCGATACACCGCCTGTCTGTGCACTCACCGAGGTGATATTGATGATGCGGCCCTCACCACTGGCCGACAGATGGGGAGCCGCGGCCCGGCTGCACAGATACGGACCGGTGAGATTGGCCTCGATTACGCGGTGCCACCCCTCGGGCTCGATCTTCTCCAGGGGGCCGAAGTCGATGAGGCCTGCATTGTTCACCAGGATATCGAGTCGTCCCCAGGTCTCCATGATGCGCTGAATCGTGGCAGCTACCTGCGTTTCTTCAGCCACATCGGTGGGCAGGACCAGCGTGCGGTCGGCGTCTACGCCGGCGTCCGCCAATTCCCCAGCGACCGCTTCCAGTTGCTCGGTCGTGCGCGATGCGAGGGCCACCTTCGCCCCCGCCCTGGCCAGCACGTGGGCGATCGCCCGCCCAATGCCACGTCCCGCACCAGTGACCAGTGCCACTTTGCCGGTCAGGTCCAGAAGCTGTGCATGGGGGAGTTGTGTATCAGATGGCGTCATGGGAGTCTCTCGTGTGATAGACCGTTTCAATCGAGGAGTCGGCCATTGTCCTGACAGGCAATCTGGCCGCCATCGACGATCAGATCCTGGCCAGTGATGTATCCTGCCTCATGTGATAGCAGAAACAGGCAAACGCCGGCAATGTCATCGGGGCGACCATACCGATCCATCGGAATCTTCCGCAGATACGCCGACCGGAAAGGTTCCTCCTCAATCTCTGCCGTCGAGGGGGTCGAGACCACGCCCGGTGACACGGCATTGATCCGGATGTGGTCGCAGGCGAATTCACCGGATGCGGTCCGAACCAGTCCCAGCAAGGCAGCCTTTGACGCATCATAGGCAGCATTGTTCGTGCTCGAGCGATGTGCATTGCGGCTGGCGGTACAGACGATGGCGCCCCCACCTGCCCGGGCCATGGGCGGTACCAGTTGACGAAGGAACATGAAGGGCGACGTCACATTGATGGCGAAGTTCAGCTGCCACACATCATCGGGCATCTGCGTGATCGGAGCGCCGTCCCACACGCCGGCATTGAGTACGATGCGACGGATCGGCGCATGATCCTGAATCAGCTTGTCCAGGAAGTCAGGTGTCGCATCAAGATCCGCCAGATCGAAGTGAATGCCCCGGACGGCACCCTCGGGATAACGAGACACCAGTTCATCCAGGGCATCTGCATCGTGATCCAGAGCAAGGACAGTGCCGGCCGCATCACCCGGGGTCGCCTGAGAATTGACGATTCGATCGACGATCGCGGCACCGATTGCCCCGGCGGCCCCGGTGACCAGCGTCGGTCCACTGGATGTGTCTGTCACGGGATTGTCATGCCTCCTGAAAGAGCTCGACACTGATGCCGTCGGGATCCAGGACATAGACGGCGCGGGCTACGACGGCCCCATCTCGCTCGATATCCACGGGCGGGTTGATCGCCTCAAATCCCGCGTCGCAGAGTCGTTCGTACAGGGCGTCCACATCCTCTACATCGAAAGCCAGGTGGGACGCACCGATGAATGCATTTTCCTGCGGGCGTGGTTTGCCCTCAGGCTGCTCGTACTGGATCAGTTCCAGCAGAAACTCGTCGGTCGGATGACGCAGAAGGGCCACCGTCAGGGCCACGTTCGGGTATCCGAGGATCTGGTCGTAGGATGGCAGATCCCGTCGGGGGGACACGCGCAGGCACTCCAGGCCGAGACCGTCCCGGTAGAAGGCGAGGGATCTGTCAATATTGCTGACGGTGAATCCGTGATGGTGACAGCGTTTGATGGTCATCGTCTACCTTGCGACCTCGATGGTTTGTCCCGTTGCCTGGGCCCGGCGCGATGCCTCGGCGACGGCGACGGCCTCGATCATGCGGCCCGACGTGGCTGGAGTCCGGCCAGTGTGGATCATGGATTGGATCTGCCGCAGGATCTCAGCGGCGCCGGAAGGGAAGTCGAAGTCACCCATTGGCGGAGAATGGATCGCGCCAGCCGGCCCAAAGGCGCTGGCATGAAAGGCGCAGTGCCAGACCGGCCCGACGTCACAGTTCAGCGTGACTCCTCGTGCTGGTCGATCGTTGCGGTCTCCATACTCCAGGTGAATCGTGTTGGGTCCACCATCACCCATGGCACGAACACGAACCACACCATCGCCGAAAATGCGTTGCGCGAGGCTGATGGTGTGGATCTGTCCCGCAAGACTCGGCCCGCCGCCCTGCACGCAGCCGAATTGCAGATCGCCCACTTCATCCAGGCGTCGTGCAAAGCGCGCCGCATCGGGAAGAGCATCCAATATCGATGCCGATGCCAGTGGTACCTGGTGCTGCGTAGCCAGGCCGATGATCTGGTGGGCATCTTCCACACTGTAGGCCAACGGCTTGTCCACGAAGGTGGCGACGCCCTTCTCCAGACCCGGACGAGCCAGGCGAAGGTGGTCGCTGCCATCGCCATTGCAGTCGGCGATGAAGACGAGGTCTACATCGTCGCTGACATCCTCCACACAGGCGCAGACCTGAGGAGGCTCGGTGAAGACGGCAGCCAGGCATTGGGCGGCATCCGCATGTTCGTCCCACACCTTGCACAACCGGAAGCCATCGACGGCGTCGACGGTCATTCGTGAAGCATCGGCGTAGTCTGTGTAGAAGTAGTAGTGGGCGCCCCCTGTCTGCCAGGAATAGCGGCCGGCCTGACCCTCCTCGAGAGGGCGCTGAAGTCGCAGTGCGTCGTGGGCCGCCATCAGGGAGCCGTAGTAGGCCCCATGTGTATCGCATCGGATCAATCCGACCCGGATGAGATCGTGGTGTTCCTCTGTCATTGCGCTGGTCCCACTGTTGTTGTCTGGTGTTGTCGTGGCTCAAGATAGCGGCCACCGGACCGTGCAAACAACTGATCGATGGGATCAGCGAACTCGGAATTAGCGGTCTGCCTCCGGTCGAATGCACCGAAGCTTCTGTCCTGACCGAGTCAGCCGAGGAGCAGGCGGGCAGGGGTCTGACTCTCGAAGCCGAATTGTGTGGCGGCGGTCCAGGACACGATCGACTGATCCTCAACCAGTGGCTGCCGTATCGGCACGTGAGGATACATGACACGCGCCAGCAACTCTGCACCCAGTCCGAGACCATTTCGCCGATCCACAACGAACACGGTCTCAGACCCTGAAGTCGGTGTGGTCAGGGCCAGTCGCATCGCCCGGCAGGCTTCGCCGAGTTCGACGAAGCTGAAGAGATTGTGCCGCAACCCCATCAGGGATCGTTGCTCGGGTGTGAGAGCAGGGGAGCGTTGGCCGGAGCGTCGATCCTCGTCGAAGTGATGACACAGACGGTCGACCTCTCTGACCCCGTCTTCATTCGACAGGCGTCCAAGGGACTCAACCTGTTGTCGTGCCTGCTGCAACCGCTGGGCGAATCCTTCTCGCAGGGCGTCCAGGGACTCAAGTCCGGCACCAAATCTCAGGCAGCGGCAGGCAATCCCTGACGTTCGCGCAAAGTAGTCGGCGATCTGCTCGGTGATCTGCTTGCTGAAAGAGTAGGGGTCGCTCGTGGTACCCGGGTGGGCCTCATCGACGGGAAGATAGTCCAGCTCGAAGGGCAGGCGACCGAAGTAGTAGCCGATGGCATTGATCGAGCTGGCAGCCACCACGTGACCGACACCGGCATCGGCGCAGGCCTGGAACAACCGGAAGGTGGCGGCGCAATTCAGGTCGAAGATGTCCGGTGGTGTGCCCAGGCGCGGTACCGGTATGGCAGCCAGATGCAGGACGGCATCGATGCCCTCCAGCAGAGCGGCCAGAGACTCGGAAGCCGTCAGCGCCGTCAGGTCGCAGGAATGGAACTCGATGTCCCCGACCTGTGCGGGTGGATGCAGATCGAGGCCCCGAACTGCAATGCCATGGCTGAGGAGATCAGCGCAGGCCGCCGATCCGAGGCGACCTGCGCAGCCGGTGACGAGAACTCTCATAGGCAGCAATGGGCTCCGGTGCCCGTTTGGGTCGTATCAGTCGGCGAAGGTGCCATCCTTGCGGTGATGGAGCCAGATGGAATTTCCGTCCGGATCCTGAATACAGGCAAAGTGGCAGACGGGGCTCTCCTGGATCTGCATGGTGACGGTAATTCCCCTGGCTTCCAGTGCCTTCACCATGGCCTCCACATCTTCCACGGCCAGGGCGACGGCGGCGCCACCTGATTGTGCCGTGGCCTGCGGATCGAAGGAGGATGGGTCATTCAGGGCCAGAGTGACATTGCCGGCATTGAACTCCGCCCACTTGAAATCCTCATAGTAGCCATACATCTCGAGGCCGAGTGCATCACGGTAGAACTCGATGGATTTCTCCATGTTGCTGGACTGGTAATACACGAAGTCGGTACCTCGAACGCTCATGATCCCTCTCCCTCTGTGATGATCTGGTGTTAGTAGCGCTGGTCAACGAGCCAGGCTTCTTCGGGGTGGTCTTCCCAGCGGCGTCGCAATACCTGCTCGTTCGGACAGAACTGGCCGGCGTGCTGAATGCCACCGTGGGAGATATTCACACTCACGGCGATGTCATCGTTGCCGCCATCCACCCAGTGCGGTGTGAGCAGCTGATTCCATAGCATATCCCCCGGCTCCATGAAGTAGGAGAGCAGATCCGCCGGGTCGTGTTCGGGGGGCAGCCTGGACCGGTACTGATTGCGCTCGTCGACGATCCTCTGGATCGGGCCGTATTTGCTCGGATCCTGAAAGCCGTGGAAAGCCTTGGTGCCGTGTATCTGCCAGGCCATCACGTGCGAATTGTCGGCGTGGAACTGCGAACTACAGCCCTTGCCTGAGATGAAGATGATCGGATAGCAGCGTTGCCAGGTCAGTCCCGCAGCAGAGAGGAAGGTGCGCCACGGGATCATGACGCGCTGCTGAAACTCCTCAAGGAATTGTCCCGGGCCATAGAAGTTGTGGAGTTCGAAGGTGGCAATGTTGAAGGGCAGATCCATGACCTGCTCCAGCGGCGCATTCCGCAGCTTGTCGACGAGGTCGGCTTCGGCTGCATCATCCTCGAGCTGGTTAGAACTCAGTTTCGTGTCCCCATGCTGCCGCAGGATATCGACGATCTCTTCTGCGCTGGGGAAGTCCAGGTCGAAATGGATGAGTTCACGGCCCAGAAGGAAATTACGCGTCTCGTTCCAGAGCAGCAGGAACTCTTCACGACGCCGGGCGGTTACGGGCGTGCTGAAATCGAATGGTGAAACAGTGTTTGGGGTGCCCGTCATGCAGTCAGCATCCTCGTGGCGGCATCGGCCGGTTCCAGGTGGGGGACAGACAGCTTCAGGAAGCTGTCCAGCAAGTTGCTGGGGGTGAGATCCGTCGTGTCGATGGTGATCTTGCGGCGAATCCACGAGCGTCGCACCTGATCGGCGAAGGCATCCAGTATCACCTCCACATCCTCCGCGAGAACCAACTGGTGCGGATGTGGCGCACTCTGCATGCGTTGCCGAATCTGCTCTGGCGTGGCGTGCAGATGCACCAGGATGACACTGTCCGGCATGTCGGGCTCATACTCGCGCACTTCCTGTGCCTTGCCCGGGTAGTAGTACTGCGGACCGTAGATCGCCTCCTCAATGTGGAAGCCACCCATCAGGATGTGATGGTACCGGTGCAGCAGGCGGACGTGATAGACGAGTTGGAAGCGCTGGAAGCGTTCCTTGATCGCCGGCAGCATGTCCAGCATCGCCGCCTGTTCTTCATCACTGAGGTGATAGGCATCGGGAATCGTGAAATGATCGTCCAGGTGGTGGTGAATTCCCCGAGCCTGTCCCCAGGCATCCACCTGCGAGATCAGCGTGCTTACACCGCTGTATTCACATCCGACGACGATGACGCGCATCAGCTACCTGACTCTTGCGGTGGACCGAGGCCATCGCGCCTGAGCGCAGTGGCCAAGTGGGTCAATGAACGATGGGTGAGAAGGGAAGGAGAATACGGTACAGAGACCTGATGCAAAAGTCGCCTGACTCAGTGACTGGGCTCAGTGACCGGACTCAATGAATCGTTACATTGACGTCTTCGTTCATGTCTGACAACGCTGCCATGCCAAAGGGAATCCTGTGATGCCACTCAAGTGGGAATTCGACTACGCCTCACGCCGGATGCCGGTCATGGCACGCAATGTGGTCGCCACCTCACAACCCCTCGCCTCACAGGCGGGTCTGCAGATGCTGGCTCGTGGTGGCAACGCCATCGATGCGGCCCTGGCAGCGGCCATTACCCTCACCGTTGTCGAACCCACGATGAATGGCATCGGCTCTGACGCGTTCTGCATCCTCGCCGATACGGACGGGAAGCTGCATGGGCTCAATGCGTCGGGACGATCACCGGCGGCCTGGTCTCCCGAGCGTTACGCCGGGCGCACGAGTATGCCCACGCAGGGATGGGATGCCGTTACCGTGCCAGGCTGTGTCTCAGCCTGGGTGGCCTTGTCTGAGCGCTTCGGGCAGTTGGAGTTTGCCGACCTCTTCGAGCCGGCGATCCGTTATGCGCGCCATGGCTGGCTGGTCCCACCCGTGGTGGCTACCTCCTGGGCGCGGGCGGTGCAGACATTCTCTGAGCAACCTGACTGGGGGGCTGCCTTCCTGCGAGACGGCCGGGCGCCGGTGGCCGGTGAGCAGTTTTCCTTTGAAGATCAGGCGCACACGCTTGAACTGATCGCCGCTTCCAAGGGGGAGGCCTTCTATCGAGGCGAACTGGCCGAGGCGATCGCCGCTCATGCGGTGGCAACCGGTGGCGCCCTGACAGCACAGGACCTGGCAGCCCACGAGCCGGAATGGGTGACGCCGCTGCAGCTGGACTATCGCGGCCAGTCGCTACACGAGATCCCGCCAAATGGTCAGGGAATCACCGCCCAGATTGCCCTTGGCATCCTGCGTCACTTTGACCTGGGTGACCTGGATCCGGATGGCGTCGACAGTCTGCACCTGCAGATCGAAGCGATGAAGCTGGCCTACGCAGATGCGAGACGTTACGTCAGCGATCCGAAAACGCGTGACATCGATTTCGAGCAATTGCTCGACGATGATTACCTGCGCCAGAGAGCCTCCCACATCGACACCGCGCGGGCCCAGGCACATGATGCTGGCACACCAGGCCAGGGCGAGACCGTCTATCTGACGGCGGCCGACGCCGATGGGCGTATGGTGTCTTTCATTCAGTCGAACTTCGCCGGTTTTGGGTCCGGCATCGTCGTTCCCGGCACGGGCATCAGCCTGCAGAATCGCGGCAGCGGATTCACCCTCGAAGCGGGTCATCCGAATCAGGTGGGTGGTGGCAAGCGACCATACCACACCATCATTCCCGCCTTCGTGACGCAGGCCGGCAAACCCCTGATCAGCTATGGCGTGATGGGCGGGCACATGCAGCCCCAGGGCCATGCGCAGATGATGACACGGATCTTCGATTCGGGTCAGAATCCCCAGGCGGCACTGGATGCGCCACGCTGGCGGTTCGACGCCGGGATGGATGTTGCCGTGGAAGAACAAATGCCTGTCGCCACCCGCGATGGTCTGATCCAACGGGGGCATCAGCTCCAGATCGAACCACCATCCGCATTCGGTGGGGGGCAGATCATCTACCGCCTCGACGACGGCTATTGTGCAGCCTCGGAGCCGCGCAAGGATGGCCAGGCCGTCGGCTACTGACCGCGCCTGTCAGTGCCTGCACCGCTTCCCGTCATTACACGCGGATCTGGCAACGGTTCGCGACCCGGCCAGGCGGGACTGACCTGGCTGACGCTCAATTGCCCGCCGAATCGCTGACGCGCCGCAGCAGATCCACACACGAGGCGACGCAGACGGCTTCCGTCTCGGGTGCGTAGGCGCTGCCATTGACCTCGTAGTCGCCCTCTTGGAATTCGGCTGCAGAGGGCAGGTATCCACCCGGACCGCAGGCCACACCGAGGATGTAGGTCTTGTCCACCGGTGACTGCCGCTTGATGGCCAGGCCGATCTCAGAGAACAATTCTCCGGGGAAGGTGACGAAGGCACTGTCGCCGATGCGCACGACCTGCTGTGGCAGGCTGCGCGTCGCCGGGTGATCGTCTGCCTCGTGGAATCGCCGCGCCGCGCGCAACCGCTGATCGGTCCCAAATGCCAGGCGATGTGCATCATCGAGCCGACGAGTTCCCTGGAGTTCGATATCAGCCTGTGCCTGGGCAAGCCGCTGCACTGCCTTGTCGGCGTCTTCCTGCGCCTGCTCAACTGTGACCGGGTAACTCTGGCGCAGGGGATAGTCGAAGCGGTCTGCCGCGATGTCGATCGCTACATCCTCCGATGTCACCACGTCCGGCAGCGCCTCCAGCACGGCGGCGGCCATCTGGGCCCCCTTGGTCTGGATGTAGTCGTAGGTGCGCACCGGCATATCGACTCCGACAGCGGACAACTCCGATTGGTAGCCCACATTGATGTCGCCCTGAGCGGCCTGGTAGTAGCCGACCCACACGTGCTCGCCTACGTCCTGCTTGATGTCCCGAATGGCGTAGTAGGGCCAATCCTCGGAGAACAGGGTGTTCTGCCAGTCCAGAGCCGACGGATGGCAGCCATAGTTGAAGGCGATTCCCCGCAACTTGCCGTCAGCATCCTCGATCCGGATCACGGCGACTTCGGGATCGGGGTGCACGCCCCCATACAGCAGCGTACGTCGGTTGCGGCCAAGTTCCAGCACACGAGTCGAGTCGATCCCAATTCTGCCCGGCGCACGCGTCTGCCACGCCTCCACGGCGCTGGCGATGCATTGGTCCACGAGGAACTGCCGATAGGCGGGGCTGGCGATGGATGCTTCCACCTCCTGTTTGTTGAAGGTGTCGTGGGATCCACCCACATTCGGCCCGGCGTGGGTGTGCGTGCAGGAGATGAGGATCCCCTCTCCCTGGATCCCGGTCTGTTCGGTCACACCGGCTCGAATGGCGGTGGCGTAGTCTTCGGTCAGACCGCACAGGGAGATCGACTGGAGGATCGTCGTGCTGCCATGAGCATCCTCGATCAGCAGGCTGCGAGCATGCAGGTGATCGTGAACACCGGTCGACATCTGACTCCGGGCGAAACCGCGCATGCGTACAGATTCACCTGGCGTAATGATGGTCTCGCCGAGGCCGATCTTGATGTTGCTCATCGAGCTGTCCTTTCCAGTGAAATGGCCTGGATCCTGAAGCTTGAGGTGTTCAGTCTGAGAGCATCTGGGAGACCAGGTGTTCGATGAGGGCATCGTCATCGGGCAGCAGACCGGATGCAGGCAGACGACGAATCAGATCCGCCCAGCGATCGTGCTGGGCCTGGGCGCGCCTGAGGTAGGGGATGGCCTCTTCGACGCGATCGATGGAGGCCAGCGTCGCGCCGACCCAGAAGGGCGCCTCACCGCCGGTGGCTGCATCGGGGACAAGCTCTGTGGCGGCGCGATAGGCATCCATCGCGGCATCCATGTCACCCGCCGTCACCCACTCGTCCCCTTCGTTGAGTTTGTGGTAAGCACGAGCCAATCGGGTGAGGCGACGCAATTCGGCGACGGGTGTCGGGTGGTCCTCCACTCTGAGATCGAAGAGGCGGTCGACCCAGGGGCGTCCTGTATCGTCTGACGACACCACCACGATTGCCGCCGACTGACGGCCGCGAACATCTCCGCCTTCGGCTTCGGCGGCCTCCAACGCACATAGCAGACGCTCAGCCAGATCCCCTTCGGAGGTCTCGTAGGCCCGCGCCATGGTCGGCCACACACTTGGCTTGTCCATCAGATTCGCCTGCACACTATACTGGTCACCCGTCTGGTGACCGGCAGCGATGATGGCGCGCGAACCTGTGTGGGCGGCGACGTTGCCTTTCGCGTCGACCATGGCCACCTGTCGGACCTCTCGATCGGCATCGGCTGCGAGCAGGGCGGTCAGTGTTTCTGTAGCCGAGCGACCGACCGTCATCAATTCCAGCCCCAGGGGACCATAGGCCGGATCGACCAGCGACTGTGTCGCCACGGCACCGACCCCCGCTTTTGCCCATGGCACGATCGGTCCCACTGAGAACCAGTGCGACTGCACGGCGACGCCGATCTGTCCGGTCAGTGAATCACGGGCGACGATGGAATAGGTCGCCACCGGACGACGCCAGTCGGCTGGTTCTGCCGACAAGGGCGCGGTGATTGCCAGTAACAGTGCGACAATCGCGAAGTGCTTCCACATGATGAATTCTCCCAGGATCCTGGTGGTTCTGCTCAGACCATTCGAGAAATGGATAAGCCCGCGTGCGAGCTACGTCCAGGCTGACTCGAACGCCTGAGCGGTTGTGCAGGATTGACGTTTACAGCTTGAACCACTATCTATCGTTCCTATGCCGGGTTCACCCACCCGGTCACATCTCTACTATCACCAAACCATCACCCAACCCAAGGAGGTCTCTCGTGGCCATTATTCCCACGATCTCGTCTGATATTGCCGGTCCCCTCGGCGCGATTCATCTGCCGCGCTTGTGGTGCAAGCTGCTGCTGAGCGCCAAGGGACAGTTGCCCGAGGGGTATTCCGAGTGTGGCGGCGGATTCGACCAGATGGTCCTCGATGGCCTCAGCGTGGATCGCGATGCAGCTGTCAATTTCGTGAAGGGCAGCGCACCGACCTATGCACAGTTCGAGGCCTGGGTTCTGGAGCAGCGTGGCGGTAGCATTCCTGCCGGCGAGATTGAGGCGAGCAATGCCGCCATCCGTGGCTACAATCACGACGACGGCACGCGGGGTGAGATTCTCTCCGAGGCGGGTATCGCTGACGAGGGCAAGATCCTCGACGCCGTGAATCTCAACAATCTCGATGACTGGACGGCTCTGCACGGTTCGCTGAGCTAGTTTTCATCGCCTATCGATGAGATTTGGGAGCGGACCGGCCATGCCGGTCCGCTCTTCTTTGTGTACCGCAGCATAGAATCAGTGTAGAAGGAGCTGAAGTGACAAATCAGCCTGTGACGATGCAGGGGAGTTGTATTGCCGTAACTGGCGCGTGGGGCAATCTGGGCACGAAGCTGTTACAGCACCTGAGTGCCTCGGGATGTGCCCATCTTCTGGGGATCGACGCACAACAGGTACCGGACGGGCTCCTGGAGAAGCTGCACTCAGCCGCAGTTGAGGCGGGACATCCGCCACCGATCATCGAGGCGATTCGGGGTGATCTGACCGACTGGCAGGATCACCGTTGGCGCGATGGCCTGGCGCGAGCTGATGGTGTCGTGCACTTCGCCGCCCAGAATCCCTTTCCTGAGGCGAGTTGGGACGACGCGTGCGCTTCCATCGACATGAATCTGCATGTAGGTGAAGCGGCTCTCGCATCAGGCACCACACGCCTCGTCTTTGCATCCTCGAACCACGTCATGGGCCGTTACCGGACGGCGGGTCTCGGTCCAGGCGAACTGACACCTGATCTGATGCCTGGTGTGGGGACGATATGGCAGGCGGGAATGACGCAGATGGATTCCACTGTCTATGCCATGGCGAAGATCGCCGGCGAGCGAATCTGTCATGGTGTCGCGGCGCGAAGCGAGGGCAGACTGAGTTGTGTCTGTATTCGGATCGGCTGGTGTCAGCCGGGACAGAATCACCCGAGTACGCTGAATGCATCGGGTACACCGACGCAGGCGTCAGTTGCCGCCGAGGACGAAGAATCGGCCGCGACCGGGCGCTGGTTCCGGGGGATGTGGCTGTCGAATCGGGACTTCTGTCAGCTCCACGAACTGGCCCTGGTGACTCCCCGTGGGGCGTGGCCTTCTGACTGCCTGCTGGTGAATGGCGTCTCCGGAAATCGCGACAGTGTCTGGAGTCTGGAGTCGGCGCGTCGATGGCTCCGCTACGAGCCCGTCGACGATGTGGAGGCCTCCTCTTCTTCGATCTCCCGCTGAGGCAGTGGTCCCAGAGACGCCTCCGATGCCTGCAGGTCCACTATGTAGTCGAGGATACCGGCCAGGATCTTCTCGGCGATCAATTGTCGGTGCGCCGGGTCGGCCATCCGTTCCTCATCGCCTGCGTGGGACATGAAAGCCTGTTCCACGAGGATCGAAGGGCGCGACGAGAGACGGATGTTGCGGTAGTTGAAGGACCCCACGACGCCGAATTCCCGATAGTCCAGTTCGAGCATGCGATCATACACCCGTTGGGCGAAGGGAGCCCAGAACGGATTGTGGAAATAGGTGCTCGTACCGCTGGCGCGCAGGAATCCGCCACCGGCTGAATTGGCGTGGATGCTCACGACCAGGTCCGCCCCTGATGCCTCGAGGGAGTCGAGGCGATCCATGTAGGGGATGCCTTCGTCCAACCGTCGGACCTGGACGACCTGGGCACCGGCGGCAAGGCATAATTCTTCGAGGCGTAATGCCGTGTCGAGATTCACATCCTTCTCGAACATCCCCGACAGTCCCAGAGCACCAGTACTACTGCCGCCGTGTCCGGCTTCGATGGCGATGCGAAGGTTGGCCAGGGTAGGTGTGTCAGGTGCCGGAGTGGCAATGACCGTCGGATCCGGGTAGGGCAGACGCAGCACCAACGACCGGCCCTCGGGTTGCAGTTGGTATCCCCAGAGCAGAGGTGTCGTCAGGTGAACGACGACCTGGTAGGTCTGCGCATCAAGCTGTTTCCATGACAAACGCTCCACATACCGCATACCGCCCCGTTGCTGAATCCACGTGCTCGTCGACTGCACCCCGTAGAGGGTGATCAGGAGTCGTCGGCCTTCAGGGTCGGCTTCGATGGCATAAGGCACCGGCTCCAACCACGGAATGCCGACAACATCGACACTGTCTCGTGGACTGGCATGGAGTGAAGAGATGTGATAGCCGGGTCGCACATGCTCGGGGGGTAATTCCTCGACATATCGCTCGTGGATGTAGCCCACCTGCGTCAGGCTCAGCTGGACACGGTGGTATCGTCCGAAGCGGCCACTGGATTGCAGGATGATCCCCTTGCCAAATTCGGCGCGGAAGGGCCCGCCGAGCCGGACTCGACCCAGACTGTAAGAGAGATAACACCGGTCCGACGTGGTCCGTAACAAGGGGAACTCGTCGACGCCGGCGCGAACATGTAGCGTCGATGGCAGTTGTCGCTTCGTGGCCTTGCCCCCGTCTGCCGGTCGCAGTTCGAAACCGACCCTCGCATCACGTCCCACCGGCAGGCGCCGTGCGGGCAGATCCACATGATAGAGGCTGGCATCATCGCTGTCGGTCCGGGACATGGGTAATTCAATGCCACCCGGATCGATGCGTGCAATGGCATCCTGGCCCAGTGATCCGGAGAATTGTAGTCGCACCCGGTCGGATGCGAGCAACTCGAGGTCCTCAGAGGGTGTCAGAGATCTCTCATCGATCCACAGTGGCAGAGGAGAGCGAGGGATGGATGGCGTGTGCTCGATTTCTACGGCGTAGAACGCCCTGCCATCCGGACCATCAGAACGCAGGTGCAGGCGATTCTGTCCGGGTGAGAGATCGACTGAATCAAAGAACACACCCGTCCGATACACGTGGGCGGGGACACCATTGATCTGCGCCGTGGCCAGTGAATCGGTACGGGCCAGAATCTCGTAGACGGGTGAGGTTGTGCGTTGGGGTGCCCGGCGCAATTCGACCCAGGGCGCCCGGCGGTGTACGAGACCGTCGCGTGCAAGTGTGTAGTCGAAGGGTGCCCGCCAATCCCGCGTGGGAATCTGGATCGTGTCTTGGGTGGCGATGGTGACGAAGATCGTGTCGGGCAACTCGTGAGTCAGCCACGCCACGCGTCCACCTGCATCTGCCGTCAGCCAACCCTCTCGCCCGGCCACCTGAAGTGCGCCCGCCTCACTGAGGGTGCCCACATCGAGGGCAATGGCAAGCGGAGTTGTTGTCTCGGCAGTGGCCGAGAGTATCCACACATCCGGATCTGGCGGTGCCGGAGCGAGTGTTGCCGTGCCGAGTGGGGGGAGGGAGGCAGTGGTCGTGATCTGCAGGTAGGCCTGGGAGAGCAGCGCCTCGGCGGCCAATTCCTCGACGATGTGAGCCTGCGTCGCGGGTGTTTCGATGTGCAGGCGGTCGATCTCGTGATCCTGGAGCCAGGCGCGCAACTGGCTCTTCAGTTCCTGACGCTCAGTCTTGCTGGCATCCTCTGCGACCCATTCGAGTCGGGCGATCCGTTCCAGTCCCAGGTAACCGATCGAGTCCAGCAGTTCTGCCACCGGGGCACCGACATCGACGAGAATCCCCCTGGCACCGGCTGAGCCAATCGCCTCAATCACTGTCGCCATGGACTTGTCGCCATGTGGGGTGGTCTCCTGCGACACCATGCTGTCGATGGCGACCCAACGTGATAGCTGAGGTGCCGTCGGTGCAGGTTGGGTCCCCGCGCAGGCCGTGAGCAGGGCGACGGCCAGGAGACCGAGCGTCGAGATGAGCTTACTCATCGGGGACGGCCCACACGACCAACTCCGGCGCATTGTCACGCCACGTGCGCTCGTCGTCGGCCCGTACCACGATGCGCCAGCCATTGTCGTGGCTCGGTGCTTCGTGGACGGTGTAAGATCCGGTTGCCGCATCGCCTGCCTCGATCACGATCTGCCAGCCCGGTTCCCGGGGCATGGCTTCATGGATCTCGTATGACATCTGGTTGGCATCGCCACCGGCAACGAGGCGGACCTCGAGTTGTTGCTCCGTATAGATCAGGTCATGGACATTGTCATCGGTGATGGCGTGCCACGTGAAGAGGCGAACCCCCTGCGCCCGGCGCCTCAGGGGATCTTCCTGGATCTTGGCCAGTGGTGGACCACCGACCAGACCGAGCAGTGCCGTCAATGCTTCCCGTTCGGCCGTGCGGGCCTGACGAAGAAGCGGACGTGCTTTCTGCAGGCGAGCAAGACGGGCATGGTCCTTCTTGCTCAAGTCTTCGACCCGATCCTCCCTCGGCAGGTAGTCGGACAGTTCGTCGAGATGTTCGGCGACTGCTCGGTACCCGTCGGACGCCGCCTGCAGTGCGTCTCGACGTTCACCTGTTGTGGCAGAGGCTGCCCCGGCAAGAGATCGGGCAGCCGACTGACGCTGGTGGACCAGGGGTTCAAGCACCCGGCGGCGCATGCCCTCCAGTTGATCGAGGGGGTGATCCTTCAGGGCCCACTCGATCGTCAGTGGACGTCGTTCCCAGTCGATGACCCAGGCATCCCATGCAGCCAGGCCTCTGGGATAGAATCGCTGCCCCGAGTCGCTGTCCTCCACAATCTGGCCGCTGCGACCCAGCTCGAGAGCGATAGAGGCCATCGTGTCGATCAGGGCTGCCGCCGACAACGGCTCTCTGCTGGCTCGGGCGACGAAGACCGGACAATTCTCGCGATTTCCACCCGGCACGAATCCATCCCAATCGCCGGTGACCTGAACCCATCGATTCGCCGCCGCCTGGTGGAGTTCCACGTGTCCGCCCTGCCGGCGGAATCCATCGATCGCCGTCCAGCGCGACTGGCCACCACGGTAGCCGCGCCGTCGGCGGGACCGTTCCATCGTCGTTGTCACCGGGATGAAGCCATCGGCGAGCAGGCCATGAATCATCTTCATCGTCTCGCGCTGACCCAGGCCATAGAAGACGGTGTAGTCGAGGCCAAGCCAACTCAGCAGACGAGAAAAATCGGGATTGTACGACGGATGCCAGCTCTCCCGACCTCTCCCACCGTAGCCAATCCCGAATGGGCTTCTGCCAAGCCCTTCCAGCAGGGACGTATCGATGGGATCGACGCCGGCCAGTTCCAGTAGCAGGGCCAGCAGTTGCTGCGATTCGGCCTGGACTCCATCAATGAGGATGGTATCCGGCGCTGTGCGCGAACGCTGCAATGGATCTCCCAGGTCGATCGTGCTGGCAGCGTAGTCGCGTTGCCCCGCGCCATAGTCATCACCCACATCGTCGGCGGCGACCTGGACGATCGGTTCCTGGCCGGTGTCACCCACATGGTAACGCACGCCAGGATATCGATTGCCGTGGTAGAGGATGTCGTCGATCGGCTCGGCGATGTTAAAGCTGAAGTCGTAGGCCCCGCGTCGTTGGTCGGCACGGATCAGCAGATGATGTTTTCCGGCCTCTACGTATCCTGGCAGCTTGACCATCCCCAGGCTGTGACGTCGACGCCCGGTGTGTTCGTAGATCAGCTTGCCATCGATCCAGAGCGACAGGCCTTCGTCAGAGCCCAGCCAGAAGCGGACCGAGTCGGATGTGGCCATCGTGAACTGTGTGTAGGCATAGACGGCACAGTTGATGGGGTCGTCGAATTGCTTGTCGAGATCGATCCGGTCATGTCCAAACCAGGTCACCGGCGACCAGTCACCTTCACCTGGAACCGGTTGCAGCGCCGTGATCTCCTCGTCACTGAACGTGTGCTCACGGGGGAGCGGACCCAGCAGCGTCCATTCCCGCGGACCCATGCCATAGTCGGCGTGCTCCGCCCACTCGCCACGCCCGCCGTAGGCGACGCCCGCCTTCTTCCACCGATCCACGAGAGGGCCCAGGCTGTCAACGCCGACGACGGTCACCGCATCAATGGAACTCGGCCCCAGTCCTTGTCGGGCGGCCAGGGGAGCGAACTCGAAGTCATCAGGATTGTATCCCATGAGACGGGCGACGACGAGGTCGGTGGCGATCGGATTGGCCCCGGCCAGGATCGTGTTGGATCGTTTGCCGCCGGCATCCTCGAAGGCGCCGGCCTGACTGCCATAGATCATGTCCACGACATTGAGGTCGACACGACTGATCTCGTACAGATCGACCCAGGCTTCATCGAGTACTCGGGGCGAGTGAGGCATGGGACCGTGGTGTGCAGTGCCGCTGTTCTTGCCCCAGCCGTAGAGTCTGCCGGGCAGGATGCCAAAATGATTCTTCAGGCAGCAGGTGATCTTGGCGCCGTGCGTCTTGGCGACGGGAATATTGATCCAGGTGTCGGCGTCGATGATGGCGGCGGCAATGCTGTATTCATCGTGCGCGAGGCCGCCGCCTTCGGGGTGTAGCTCGTAGGCGCGATCAAAGTTCAGATCGAAGCACTCGATATCGATGCCCATCTTCCGAAGCTCAGCTGCCGTCTGTCGATGGCCGGCGACTCTGAATCCATCTTCGACGCCGCCACCCCTCATCTCAACCTGAGTACAGTCCCGCATAGCCGGTGAAATCCAGCCACCCGCACCCTCGGCGATGAGAATCCGTGCTTCCGGTGCCACCTCGTGAACCAGCAACGCAACCGCACGCACCACACGCGTATCGGTGACCACGCCTGAACCGGATGGCTCCAGGATGGAGATATTCACCTTGAGGACGACGAGGGTGTCTTTGGCATCCACGTAGGTGGCCATGCCGCCGACCAGATCGACGGCGCGACGAGTCATGGTCTCGATCTGCCCCACACTCAGGGGAGTAGTACGAGACTGGGGCGCCATCAGTTCAGGCGCATCCGAAGGCACGACGGAGACGCGGTAGGTGGAAGCATCTGCCGGATGGATGGACCCGGAGAAGGCAAACAAGAGCGCGAGGCGCAGAAATCGTGACACGGCAGCTTCAGTCCTGGTGATGATGGTGAACCCCCTGAAGAAAACTCTCAAGGATGATGTCGACGTGATCCTCCACGCCCAGCTCGTCGGTTCGTGACATGAGTACCGAACGCACCATTCCCCGAAGGATCTCCGCCTGCACGTGGGCATGGGTAACACGGAAGACGCCAGTCTTGGCGCCTGCTTCCAATACATCGGAAATGGCACTGATCTGGTCGTCGCGCTGACGCTGCCAGCGTCTGCGGTGATCGGAGCGGCCCGTGGCAGATCGGGCATCTTCGGCGGCCATCAGTCGGAAGAACACGCGATTGTCAGTGAAGAAGGCGACGATGGCGTGCACGATCGCGCGTAGCTGGGCTGGGGGATCGCTGGCGTGTGCCGCCTCTTCGCGCAGGCGTGTATTGAGCTGGCAGATCCCATCGAACACGACGGCGAAGTAGAGCTCTTCCTTATCAGCGAAGTGGCTGTAGAGTGTGCCCTTGGCGACACTGGCGGCATGGGCGATGTCATCCATGAGCACTTCATCGAAGCGCCGTTGTTCGAACAGACGTGCAGCAGCCGACAGGATCTGGGCACGGCGATCGGCACTCTTCATGGTGAGTTCTCTCCCGCATCGGTGTATTGCAGACCGTGAAGACGTGCGTAGATGCCTTTGCGTGCCAGCAACTGGTCGTGCCGTCCCTGTTCGCGGACCTTGCCGCGGTGCAGGACGAGAATATTGTCGGCCGATTGGATCGTCGACAACCGGTGCGCGATGACGACACTCGTACGCTGGGACATCAGACGAGCCACCGCCTCCTGAATCCACATTTCTGTTTCCGTGTCGACACTGGCCGTCGCCTCGTCCAGGACGAGAATCTCAGGCTCGGCGGCCAGGACCCGGGCGAAGGACAACAATTGCCGCTGACCTGTAGACAGGTTCGCTCCCCGTTCGCCAACTGGCTCATCGTATCCGAGTGGCAGATGCGTGATGAAGCGATCCGCATTGGCATGCACCGCCGCGGACCGGATCTGTTCATCATCGGCGTCCCTTACGCCAAGGGCAATGTTGCTGCCGATTGTGCCGGCAAAAAGGTAGACATCCTGCTGCACCAATCCGATGCGGCGACGCAGGTCGCGGACATTCCAGTCGCGCACATCCACCCCATCCACCAGCACCGCGCCCCGTTGCACATCATAGAAGCGGCACAGCAGTCCAATGACCGTGCTCTTGCCGGCGCCGGTGGCACCTACCAGGGCCAGGCTCTGCCCGGGATCCACCGTGAACGACACATCACGCAGCACCCAGTCCTGTTCGTCGTAGGCAAACCAGACATCGCGGAATTCGATGCTGCCCTGCAGTGCGGCCGATGGCGCTTCCTGCCCTGTCGGCTCCGGTGCGGAATCGAGGATTTCAAAGATCCGCTCCGATGAGGCCATGGCGATCTGCAGCGTGTTGAAGCGTTCGGCAATGTCTCGAAGGGGCATGAAGAATCGCGGCACATACTGCATCATGGCCACCAGGACGCCCCAGGCCATCTCCTCCTGCAACACCCGACCGGTGCCGACCCAGAGCACGAGGGCCAACATGATGCCGCCACTGAGCTCCATCATTGGGAAGTAGGCGCAGTGATAGAAGGAACTGGTCAGTCGTGCTTCGAGATACTGATCATTGGCGTCATCCATCGCCTGGGCCCGCCTCGCCTCGCACCCGAACAGCTGGACCACGTCGATGCCGGAGATGGATTCTTGAAGAGAGGCGGCAAAGCGGGCAAACAGGGTCCGCGCTTCTCGATAGGCGCCGTAGGTGCGCCGCTGCAACCACGAGGTGGCGATAAAGGAGATGGGAAGGCAGATGCAGGTCAGCCAACCGAGTTGCACGTCCATATAGAAGATGAAGCCGAGGATGGACACGACGGTGATGGTCTCCGAGAAGAGGGAGACGACGCCATCGGTGAACAACTCATTCAGTGCATCCACATCACTGGTATTGCGGGCCATGAGCCGACCCACGGGGGTGCGGTCAAAGTATCGAAGGGGTAGGCGCTGGAGGTGCTGGAAGATCTGCAGGCGCACATCTCTCATCGTCCACTGGCCGATCATATTCGTCGCCCAGCTTTGCATGTAACCCAGGATGAACTGGATCACGAGGAGGCCCACGAAGATGACGAGGATCTGGCCGAATCCTTCCGCCTGGCCGGGCATCATGTGGTCATCGACGGCGATCTTGGTTAGATACGGGCCGGCCTGTCGGGCCAGAGAACTGAGCAGGATCAGCGCGAGGGTCAGCGCGACCCAGCCACCGTAGGGCTGGAGATACGCCAGGAGCCGGCCAAGCAGGCGCAGGTCGATGCGGCCCCTGATGGCAGCCTCGTCGATGGGAGGTGGCGTGGCCACTACAGATCCGTCAGTTCCTGGTTCATGCTTTGGCGCCGGTGCATGTCGGCGTAGATGCCGCCCAGATCGAGCAATTGCTGATGTGTTCCGGTCTCGGCGATCAGCCCCTCGTCCAGGACGAGGATGTGGTCCGCATCGCGCACGGAAGAGAGTCGGTGAGCGATGATGATGGTCGTGCGTGTCGCCATCACCTGGCGCAGGCCGGTCAGGATGGCCTCTTCCGTGTGGGTGTCCACGCTGGCCAGCGCGTCGTCGAGGATGAGAATGCTGGGGTGGCCGACGATCGCCCGGGCCAGGGCCGTGCGTTGACGCTGGCCGCCCGAGAGTGTGACGCCGCGCTCCCCGACAATCGTCTCCAGGCCGTCGGGCAGATCCGGCAGGTCGGCACTCAACTGAGAGATCTGTGCGGCCCAGGCGACGGCATCCTCATGGCCTGGAGTGCCCGGGCTGAGGCCTGAGTCTGTCGGTTGTCCGGATGGGAGTTCGGCCTCGGATGTGAGGGCGATATTGGATCGCAAGGACTCTGAGAACAGGAAGCCATCCTGAGGCACGACACCGATCGCGTCACGCAGACTCCCGAGGGGCAGGTCTTCGACCCGAATCCCATCGACGAGAACCTGTCCACCGGTGGGCATGACGAGACGCGGAATCAGTTTGGCGAGCGTGCTCTTTCCAGAGCCCACGCGGCCCACGATGGCCAGGGTCGTGCCCGCCTCGATCTTGAAGGAGATGTTCTGCAATGCGGTCGTGTCGCCATAGTCGACACGGACATCCTGAAACTCGATCTCGCCCTTCAGCGTGCGACCATCACCGTCACGGTCTTCGGGTGGTTCGTGCAGGACGCGCTCGATACGGGCCAGAGACGCGCCGGCGCGTTGGAATTCATCCACCATACGACCCAGCATGAACATGGGACGGCTCATGCGGATGAGATAGGCATTGAAGGCGACGAAGGCGCCAAGAGTCAGCGTGCCCTCGATGACGGCGAGACCACCCAGCCACAGGACCACGGCCAGCGAGATGCCATTGAGGATTCCCGTGAAGGGAAAGAACAGAGATCGCACGACAACCATGCGTTTGGCGCGATCGACATACTCATCGTTCTCGGCTGAGAACTCGTCGATCTCCTTCTCTTCGCGGGCGAAGGCTTTCACTACACGAACGCCGGCCAGATTCTCCTGGATTCGTGCGCTCAACGTCGCGAATTGCTCCTGAATGCCCCGATAGCCTGCGTGGAATTTCGTATGCACTCGATTTGTGGCCAGCATCAGCAGCGGCATCGGCGCTAGCGAGATCAGTGCCAGCTTCCAGTCCAGAACACACATGACAATGAGAGACAGGACGAAGGTCAGAATACCCATCATCGTCATGCGAAAGCCGTGGTGGAGGAAGCGCTGAATCATTTCCACGTCGCTGGTGGCCCGCGTCATCAGGTCGCCCACGCGCTGCTGGCCGAAGAATGACAGGGGTAACAGCAGCAATCGGTGCACGAAGGCGAGCCGTATGTCGCGTTCGACGTATCGGGACAGACTCGTGAAAGCCCATCGCATGGCGAAGTTGAGGAAATACTGGAGGAGAGACAGGCAACCGATGAGCGCGGCCAGATATCCGACTTCGGACATGCCGTGTTGGATCGATTCGGCGACTGTGCCGTCGACGACATGGTCGTCGGATCCGGCAAGAGTAAACTCGGCCGTGTCGATCGCGTCCCTGAGAATCAGGGGCAGATAGGTTGTGATGCACTGGGCCAGCAGCAGCAGCACGAGACCGGCCGCAATGCGAGTGCGATAGGGGCGCAGATACGCAGAGAATGGTGCAAAGGGGTTCAGAGCCATGATGAGATCAAACTAGACTGACCGGTCAGTTCGTCAAGCGATCGCCTCCACAGTGCCGGTCGTCACGCCTGGCACACCCGAGCATGACGACCGGTCCCCTGGCTATGGGCTCATTTGGACGGCTGATCGGACAGAACACAAGAGCGGTCCCCCAGGATCTCACTGGGGGGCCGCTCAAGGGAACTGCTGACAAATGGCTCAGCCCTGCTTCTTCTTCCACTCCTCGTATTCGGGTCGGGCTTCATCCGACAGAGGGTAATAGTGCTTCAAGTGGCCACCCTCCAGCAGTCTCTCCCGACTGAAGTCTTCCCACTCGGCATGCTCGGATGTCAGATCAAGAAGCTCTGCACCGAGTTTGGCCGGTACGGCCACGACACCGTCGTCGTCGGCGACGATGATGTCACCAGGCATCACGAGGGTGTCGTTCATGCCGATGGGGACATTGACGGCGTGTGCGTAGATGTTGGTCTGCGTATGGAAGTTCGGTGTCACGCCACGTAACCAGAGTCCCAGATCCAGATCACGCTGCACGATAGGGAAGTCGCGGATGCAGCCGTCGATGACGACGCCCGCCCCGCCCTGTCCCTGAAAGAACGTGAGCATCATGTTTCCGAAGATGCCACTCTTCAGGTCTCCACGGGCATCGACGCAGACCACATCACCAGGCTGGGTGTGATACAGGACGTGGCGGTGCAACTGCGTCTCGGGGCCCGAGTATTCGTCCTGATTGTACACGTCCTCCCGTATGGGTAGGAACTGCAGCGTCAGGGCAGGACCGGCCACAACCTTACCTGGTGTATAGGCGGTGGGCCCAAGGATGGTCGGGTCGACGATGCCGAGTTTCTTCAATTCGCCGGCACAGGTGGCGGCACCGATCTCGCGCAGGCCATCGACGATCTCTTTGGGCGGCCGGACAATATCCGGCGTGTGGGTGTCTGCGGTCATGGAGTCTCCTGTTGAGTGGAGGGGTGATCATGTCGTGAACAAATCGAGGTTCATTGGTGTCGATCAGGGCAGGGGCACAGGCCCCTGATGCGACTGAAAATAGCTTCCGATCCGTCTGCCAGACACCCGGGGATGCCCTGCCCCTTCTTGACGATCTGCTGCATCGTCCTTAAATCACTGTTTCATCATAGGTTACGCTTCACGAGTCCTGGGAGTTTGTCATGCTCGAAGCCCCCGTCATCATCGGTGTCGCCGTCGCCATCATCCTCCTGATCCTGTTGTGGGGACGTAAGGGTGGTGACGGTGAAGAAGACGCCTTCTACGATCCGTCAGATGGCATTCGCCAGCCGCACAAGTGGGGCTACACGGACACACGATTCGAGTTCGATGGTCCACGCAGCGTGCGCGTCACCGGGTCGAGATACCCGTTGGCTGGTTTCAGCATGCCGTATTTCGTGCCCTTTGCTGAGGAGGTCCTTGGCATCGAGATCACGCCGGAGAGCATCATGCCGGAAGTGGAGCGGGGTGAGTTGTCGCCCCGGCGCCAGCGTGAGGCTTTCGAAGCTGCCCTGGCGGCAGCACTGACGGCAGATCAGATCAGCGGCGGCGATGAAGATCGGCTCATTCACAGCCACGGACAGCTGAGTGTCGATGAGATCTATCGACTGCACTATCTGGGTGGGTTGGCCCGTGTGGTGGATCTCGTCGTCTATCCTGCGAGTGAAGAAGACGTGCGGCACCTGGTCCGTCTGGCCGGAGAGCACGATGTCTGCCTGGTGCCCTATGGTGGCGGCACGAATGTCAGTGGTGCCCTGGCATGCCCCGTGGAGGAAGAGCGCCCCATCGTCTCCGTCGACATGCGCCGCATGTGTCACATCCTCGACCTCGATGAAGAGAATCTGCAGGCCACGATCGAGGCCGGTATCGACGGCAAACAACTCGAACGAGAGCTCGCTGCCCGCGGCTACACAACCGGGCACGATCCGGACAGTGTCGAGCTGGCGACACTCGGCGGCTGGATCGCCACCAACGCCAGTGGCATGAAGAAGAATCGCTACGGAAACATCGAGGACATCGTTCTGGAGGCGACGCTGGTCACCGCGATAGGCGATGTGGAAACACGCCAGGCGACGCCACGAAATTCCACCGGCGTGGCACCCCGGGTCTGGCTCTTTGGCAACGAAGGCAACTTCGGCATCATCACCAAGGCCGTCCTGAAGGTGCATCCACTGCCCGAGGCCAGGGAATATGGATCACTCGCATTTCCGAGCCTGGATCACGGTGTTCGTTTTCTGAAACAGTTGCGCCACGAGGGGGCCGTTCCCGCCAGCATCCGGTTGGTCAACAACACGGAGTTCCGCTTTGGCCAGGCACTCAAGCCGGCGCCCGGGTTCGTTCATGGCCTGCTGGACAAGGTGAAGAAACTCTTCCTCTTCAAGGTGAAGAGATTCGATCCCTACCAGATGGCAGGTTGTACGATTGTCATGGAAGGCACATCGCGCGAGGTGGCGATGCAGCGGGATATCATCTTCTCCCTCGCCAGCGATTTCGGTGGCATGAGTGGCGGCTCGGCGAATGGTCGTCGCGGCTACATGCTGACCTTCGGGATCGCCTACATCCGTGACTTCTTCAACCAGTTTCACATCATGGGCGAAACATTCGAAACCTCTGTTCCATGGTCGAGGATCCACGACGTGATCGGTGCCGTGGAGCAACAGCTGGCGCAGCTTGCCCAGGAGCACCAGCTACCGAGCAAACCATATCTGGCCTACCGAGTCACGCAGACCTACCACACGGGCGTGTGCATCTATTTCACGATGGGTTTCTCCGGCAAGGGACTCGACAAGCCGGATCACGTCTATCACCTGGTGGAATCGAGCCTGCGACAGACGATTCTCGACCATGGTGGTTCGCTGTCCCATCATCACGGCGTCGGCAAGATCCGTAAGTCATTCCTTCCCGACATTCAGACCGAGGCGAGTCTGCAGCTCCTGCGCGAGACCAAACGCGCCCTGGATCCGAAGAATGTCTTCGGCATTCGAAACGGCGCGATCGAGGCCTAGTGGTTGATCGCACCAAACCGTCGATGTTCGCCAATCGATCCATCCTCATCACCGGGGCCTCCTCCGGTCTGGGGGCGGCTCTGGCTCAGTCTCTGGCCGCCGGTGGCGCACGCCTGACCTTGATGGCACGCCGCGGTGATCGACTCGCTGAGGTCGTGGCTGCCTGCGAGGCCGTCGGTGGCACGGCGCAGGCGATCGAAGGGGATGTTACCCGTGTCGAGGACGGACAGCGTCTGACGTCCGCCGCCGTCGATGCCTATGGGCAGATCGATGGTCTGATCGCCAATGCCGGGTTGAGCATGTGGGCTCGCTTCGACGAGGTCGAGGATCTGGGGGTCTTCCGCCGCCTCATGGAGGTCAACTATCTCGGGGCCGTCCACTGCGTGCATCCGGCCTTGCCCTATCTGAAGAAGAGTGGCGGCATGTTTGTCGCGATCTCGTCCATTCAGGCTCGCATCGGCGTACCGAACCACACCGGTTACGTGGCATCCAAGCACGCCCTGCAGGGCTTCTGCGACGCGTTGAGGATGGAGGTCGCCGACGACGGTGTGGGGATCCTGTCGGTGTTGTTGCACTGGCTGAGAGACACCGAACTGCGCGAGCACGCATTCGGCGCCGATGGGGAAGCGGTCGGTGCCTCGCGTCGCAAGCACAGCTCCGAATCGATCGGCCTGGAGGAGGCGTGCGAGAAGATTCTGGCGGCCATGGGACGACGGGAGCGTGAGATCGTGTTGCCGTGGAAATTGAAGGCGCTGCTGGGAGTGAATCTGCTACGGCCGCAGATGGCCGAGGCCCTGATCCGCCGAGCCGTCGGCAAACAGGAGCGACACTGAACGACGGTGGCTATCCCTCGTCGAGGCCGAATTGTCTCAGCTTCTGAAGCAGCGTCGTACGCGTGATACCGAGCTCAGCCGCCGTACGCGATCGATTCCCCTCGCAGCGCGAGAGGGTGCCACGGATCGCTTCGCACTCGACCTGTGAAACCAGATCCCGCAACTTCCCGGTCCGGGTGCCCACTCGAGTTGCCAGATTGGAGCGCCCTTCCACGAGTCGTTCCGACAGGGCGTCGATTGCGATCACGCCACCCGGTGGCGTTAGCACGAGGGCCCGCTCGATCTCATTCTCCAGCTGTCGCACATTTCCCGGCCAATCGAATCGTGCGAGCGTATCGAGAGCCTCTGGGGTGAATCCCTGGACGCGCGCATCGGCATCGCGTGCCTCGTTGTGGTGCCGCAGGAAATGGTTTGCCAGGGCGGGTACATCGTCGCGCCGTTCGCGCAGTGCCGGCAAGCGGATGGGGAAGACACTGAGTCGGTAGAAGAGATCTTCGCGGAAATTGCCTGCAGTGACCTCTGCTTCCAGATCGCGATTCGTCGCGGCGATGATACGGGGATTCACCTGACGGGGCTCACTTTCGCCCACGCGGGTAATCTCGCCTTCTTGTAATGCGCGCAGGAGGCGGGTCTGCATGGCGGGGCTCGTCTCACCAATCTCATCCAGGAACAGCGTGCCCTGGCTGGCCGCCTCAAACAGGCCTTCGCGATCCTCGCTGGCGCCGGTGAAGGCTCCCTTTCGATGACCGAAGAGCTCGCTCTCCAGCACTCCCTCTGCCAACGCGCCACAGTTGACGGCGACGAAGCGTCCCACATGCCGCGGACCGTGGGAGTGGATCGTTCGAGCGATGGCTTCCTTGCCTGTGCCGGACTCGCCACTGAGCAATACGGTGACTTCGCTTTCGGCCAGACGCGGGAGCAATGCGTAGATCTTCTCCATCGCCTGGCTGTCGCCGATGAGTCGATCAAAGCGCATTTGATTGCGGGCGATCTCCTGCCGCAGGACCGTGTTCTCCTGATACATGCGGCGAATCCGCAGCATCGATCGGACCCGTGCCATCAGTTCCAGGGGCTCGAATGGTTTGGTGACGTATTCGTCGGCACCCTCATCCAGTGCACGGATGACGGCATCAGGCTCACTGAGGGCGGTCACCATGATGATGGGGATGAACTGAGAATCGTCGGCCTTCTTCAGACGGCGGCAGACCTCGTAGCCATCCATGCCGGGCATCATGATGTCGAGGAGCACCAGATCCGGCGATTGTCCGGCGACCAGATCAAGGGCTTCCTGGCCGGACGTCGCTTCAAGAACTTCATGGCCATCAATCAGCAGGCGCTGGCGCAGGGCCTTCACATTCGAGGGATTGTCGTCGACGACGAGGATTCGGGCGGGATCAGGCATGGGTACCATCCGACAGATGGGCGGCGAGTCGCTCGCACAGGTCATGTGGTCGGAAGGGTTTGGCCAGATAATCAT
>JABHDC010000188.1 GCA_018673255.1 Gemmatimonadota bacterium | reverse complement strand
GTCTTCGCGTCGCTCGCGCAGCGGAGGCAGTGGGATCGGGAACACGGCGAGACGATAGTAGAGATCTTCGCGGAATCCACCATCGGCTACGTGTGCCTGCAGATCACGATGACTGGCGGCGATGACGCGCACGTCGACCTTCCGGTCCGTGTCTTCGCCAACACGCCTGATCTCACCCTCCTGCAGTACACGCAGCAGGCGAATTTGTAGCCCCGGTGAGGTCTCACCGATCTCGTCGAGGAAGATGACGCCACCATCGGCGGCCTCGAAGAGCCCCGCCCGATCGCTGGCAGCACCGGTGAAGGAGCCCTTCTTGTGGCCGAAGAGTTCACTCTCCAGCAGTTGCTCGGCCATGGCGCCGCAATTAACGGCGACGAAAGACTTGGCCGCCCTCGGGCTCTCTGCATGGATCGTGCGGGCCAGCACCTCTTTGCCCGTGCCGGTTTCACCAGACAGCAACACGGTCGTGTCCGAGTCGATGACCTTTTCGAGCAGGGAGTACACACGCTCCATGGCGCGTGATTTGCCCACAACGTTGGCGAAGGCGCGACCCGAGCTTTCCTCGATCTGCGTGCGCAGACTCAGATTCTCTTTTTCCAATCGGGCGATGCGCAGCATGGCGCGGATGCGGGCAGAGAGCTCTGCCTCATCGATGGGTTTGGTGACGTAGTCGTCCGCACCGGCATCGAGGCCTCTCACCTTGTCCTCGGTTGTCGTGCGCGCCGTCAACATGATGACGGGTATGCGCTGCCACTCCTGCGTGGCGCGCATCCGCTGGAGGACCTCGATGCCATCCATGCCCGGCATCATCCAGTCGAGTAAAACCAGATCGGGCTTCTCCTCGGCCAGAATTTCGAGGGCGCGCTCACCGTTGTTGGCAGCACAGGTCTCGTAACCCTGCTCTTCGAGTTCCTGCTCCAGCACGTCGACGTTGAAGGGTTCGTCGTCGACAATGAGAATCTTCTCAGCCACCGAGGAGTTGCTCGACTTTCCGCCACAATTCTTCTTCATCGATCGGCTTGGTCAGGTAGTCGTTGCAGCCGGCCTCCAGCGCCTTCTCCTCATCGCCTGCCATGGCGTGAGCGGTAACGGCGATGATGGGAACGTGGGCGATGGCAGCATTGGCCCGTGTGGCGCGTGTCACTTCGTAGCCGTCCATTTCCGGCAGGGAGATGTCCAGGAGCACGAGATCTGGTTTCTCGGAGCTGATCTTCTCCAGACCTTCCTTCCCGTCGCTGGCTTCGGCCAGTTCGTAGTCGTCCTCCAGAAGTTGGACGAGGAGATCTCGATTCATCTCCACGTCCTCGACGATGAGGATCTTCTTCTTCATGCTGATTCTCCCTGTGGTTCTGAACGATTGTACGTCATGGCAGCAATCAATAGAATAGCTTGAGGCCCCAACCGGCCATGGAACCGGCTGGGGCCTCCAAGAGCCTGCGAGCAGGCCCAGTGAGCGGCAATGCGATCCGCCCTAACACTATCAGTGCCCCTATGGAGCCTGTCCGAGTATCCCATTTGGGCTACGTCCACGTCCGTCAAAGCGAATACCCGGACAGGCTCCTAGAAGGCCAGCAATGGCTGATTCAGGGTGACCTCGACCGGGATCTCGTCGAGCAGGGCCGTGACATCGCGATGACCGTAGCCGGTGGCCAGGCTACGGGCGCCGATTCCATAGTCGTTGGTGACATCCACCTGGCATCCGGCTTTCAGCAGATGCTGGATCACTTCACTGTGGCCATTCTGGGCGGCCACGATCAAGGCTGTATTGCCGATCCGGCCCGTCGCGTTGACGTCGGCGCCCGCGTCAACGAGTATGGCCACGATGCTGTTGTAGCCGTAAGCAGAGGCGATCATGAGCGCCGTGTTGCCGTACTGGTCTGTCACATCGACATCGGCCCGCAGCATGGCCTCGTACCGGACGGCAGCCGTGTCGCGTTCGGTGACGGCCTGAAGAAGGAGGTCATTGCTGGCGCTGGCTGTGGTGGCGATGGCGGCGATGAGGACGATGGTCGTGGCGATCATGGGACGTGTCATGGTGAGCCTCCTTTTCAAGCTCTGCCCAGATATACGCAAGGGGCGTGCCATGGTCTCTCCGGAGCTTCGCGCTTCCTGTAAGTGTAGTATAATCAACACTGTGCCGTCGCTATTCGGCTATTGGATGGCGAGTGAGGCCATTGATCTAAAGTGCCAAGAAGATTGACACTCAAGAAGTATTTTTCCCGTAAGTAGTAAAGTATATAAACAGTTACGATTCTGACCACTATGTTGCTGCAGCACTGCCAACCGACTGGACAGTTCTGGCAACCTTCACGGATACGGCTAGATGAAATCACAGAGACATCCGCACCCGCATCTGGATCCTCGCCGTCCTCGCCATGAGAGTTCGGTCTCCGTGAATCCTCCGCTATTTGCCTGGAAGCCTCAGGTCGGGGATCGGGCGACGGATCTGCAGGTCTCGAGAGACGCTGGTTTCACCGATCTCGTCATCGACTTGTCAGGACTCACCGAGTCGTTGCATCTACCTGAGCGCGCGCTGTCACCAGGTACCTACTGGTGGCGCTGGTGTGCGGGTGGCGCCGTGTCAGAGGTGTTCGAATTCCATATCGGTGAAGAAGCGGTGCGATTCGAGGTGCCTTCCGCGGACCAGTGGCTGAAGAGTCTGGGGACCCAGCACCCACGACTTCACTGCCGCCCCGAATGGCTTGAGACGATCCGCGATCGGGCTTGTTCTGAACAGCCGGAAGCGACGCTGGAACTGCTGGTGATGGCCGATGAACTGCGCACGATCTCACACGAGATCCCCGAGCCGCCCTTCCTGCCGGATCGCAACAAGGACTTCGAGGCGAATCGGCGGATCTGGTTCCCGACCATGTGGAATACGCGAAAGTTTGTGAAGGGCGCAGAGACGCTGGCGCTGGCGTATCTGATCACGGGAGACAAGGCCTACGGCCGAGACGCCTGCGAACGGTTGGTGTCGATCTCGAAGTGGGATCCGGACGGCTCCACCTACCTGGGTCACAACGATGAAGCGCACATGTCCGTGATCTGGCACGGGCCCCACGCTGTGGATTGGTGCTGGGACTTGTTCACAGAAAGTGAACGCGCCCTGGTGATCGAGCAGTACCGACGACGTGGGCAGATCACCTACGAACACATGCACGACAAGGCGGCCTATGGGATCCACCGATTCGACTCCCACGCCGGTCGTGAGATCGTCTTCCTGGCCATGACGGCCTTCACCTTCCATGAGCATATCCCCGAGGCCGCACAGTGGCTCGAGTGGCTGCGGCCGGTGCTCAATGGGATCTGGCCCGTGTGGGCCGGCGATGATGGGGGATGGGCCCAGGGGCCATCCTACGGGCTGGCCTACGTCGGTATCCAGACGATGTATGCCTCGGCAATCAAGCGGGGCGCGGGCGTCGATGTCTATCGGCGTCCATTCTGGCGCAACCACGCCCGCTGGCGGCGTTGGTTTGTGCCACCCTACACCGATATGCAGGGCTTTGGCGATCAGGGCAGGCGCTGGCGTTCGGGTGTGATGAACAATGCGGATCTCATGGAGATCATCGGGATTGAGACCGGTACGGATGAATTCGCCGGATATGCCCGTGCCCTGCGGGCGCAGACGCAATTCGACGAGGAACCGGTCGAGCGTCACATGCTCGGTGTGAGTGGTCACCTCTATCTGGCGCGACTGACGAAAGGGCTGGTG
>JABHDC010000187.1 GCA_018673255.1 Gemmatimonadota bacterium | reverse complement strand
TGAGGGAGTAGGTGCCGACCGGAATCTTCTCGAAGACGTAGCTGCCCTTGGCGTCCGTGAGGGTACCGGTAATGCCGCCGGGCAGATTGGGCCCCATGAGACGCAGACCCGCTTGTGCCAGCGTGACGCCGTCGACGCCCTGGACGGTTCCCACAAGCTGCCCGGTCTGCGCCTGGGCAGATGACGTGATGGCAAGGCAGATGAAGAGAGCGGCTGCCCGGATGGCCATCATGCCGGTGGGAAATCTTCTCGAATCGCGTCGCATGTTCGACTCTCCTGAGAGATGCTCAGATCGGGACGGATGGTCCCGGTGACATCTCCCGTTTCGCAATCCCCAGGCCAAGAGGGGATAGCGAAGCGGCATGGAGAGAGACAACGATCTCTAACCGCTTGTTTCTACTACAGCATATAACAAGACAAAAGAGTCGGTAATTCTCAAGGGGCGCCCAGACTCTCGATCTGTGCCACGCACTTCATGTCACAGAGTCGGTACACCGAATGTTGCAAAACCGGTACAGGCCTCAAGTGCTCAACGCCGAGCCGCGGTGCCGCACAAGACCGGGCGACGTCACCTCAATTGGCTGCAAATGCCCCCTGAATCAGTCCCTCGAATGGGATGGATTGATATCGAGTCGATCAATACGGATTCCTTGGTCTGCAGATTGCGAGGACGATGTCAGCGTGCTCGCGGGACCGTCCCGATGAACCGCCTGCTACGATGCAAAGAAGTTCGTCATCAGGAGTTGCACCATGTCCGCACGACAGAGCATGGAGACATGGAACAAGCGCTACTTCGGCGGCCAGTTGCCCGAACCCATCCTGGGCATGTTGTCTGCCGCCCCCATCGAGAGAACTGACGTGGCGGCCTTTTTCGAGCGCTATTTCCGGCTCATGCAACGGGGACACTTCTCTGCTCGCGATATATCACCCCTGCAGGCGGGTGTCCTGGGCACCCTGGTGGCCCCGATTCTTCCCGGCGCATGGTCGGGTCGAATCCCGTCCGTCACCATGGCCGGACGCCATGCGCGCCTGGATGAGTTTGTCGGGGACAACAGATATCGGTCGGCTGACCCCGGTCTCATCCTGGACATCGGTTGTGGCTACCCACCCACCACATCGCTGGATACGGTGGCGGCCCTGCCCGATTGGCAGGTCGTAGCGGCAGATCCTGCAATGCCAGCATGGGTTGTCTACGACGAGGATGGCAACTACGCGACGATCGACGAAGAACGGAACGTTCTCTACATGCAGCCTGCGCTACCGAACATGCAAGGTTGGACCGACATACTGTGTCACCGTGAGGGATCAGAGGATCGATTCCTCACACTGTTCAACCGATTGCTGCCGGCCCTCGATTCACAGGCTGAAATCAGGATCGACGGTACTCGTCTGGTGTGTCCTCACCGTCTCTACGAGACAGAACAGATCTCTCTTCTACAGCAGGGAATCGGTGAGATCGACATCGACAACGTCGACGTCATCCGCTGTTACAATGTTCTCGTCTACTACGATGCTGACTTCCGCCAGCAAGCGCTCGAATGGTTTGAGGAGATTCTGACCGAAGGCGGGCTTCTGCTCATCGGTGCGGACTGGGCTCACACGACGGAGTGTCGAGGTTCAGTCTACCAGAAGCTCGACGGGAAGCTCATTCACCAGGAGCTGGCTTTCAGCGTCGACAACCTGTGTTCGTTCTCCATCTTCCCCTGGTACGCCCTCGTGGATGATGACTACGAGACGCTGCAATTAGCGGAGGTGACACGAATCCTTCGCGGGGACGAAGCGTTTCTGGGACGCTTGGATGCCTTTGGCAATGATCAACGGGCACGCCACGGCCTGGGCCAACGAGGAGCAGATGGCTACTACGGGAGTCCAGATGCGTCGCTCGACCCGTCGCAACTGTGGCACGCGGCTCAGCTCATGAGTCGGGCACTGGATGCAGGACTGGCCGACGCGGCAGTTGCGGTACTGCAGAGCGCTGGCCTCCAAGCCTGGGTGAATGATATCGGCCATGTGGCCATCAAGCCGAACGGAACACTGAGATGACGACGAGCGTGCAGCCCGGCGCGTTCTGTTGCGAGGGAGGTGCGTTACCCGGATCAGAATTCAGGGAGAGATTCGCAGCGCGGGCATCGCCCCGTCGAGATGCAGGTGCTCAGTACCGATTGTCTGCCCATCACTCTCCAGAATCGCGCGTTCGAGCATGCCCTTCAGTTCCCGCACATTCCCGGGAAAGGGGTGAGCGGCCAGGGCCGCCAACACATCCGGGTCGAGTGAAGGCACCACTCGACCGGTGTCGCGTAGACAGCGCCGCAGGAAGTGTTGTGCCAGAAGCGGGATGTCTTCAGGGTGCTCTCGCAAGGGAGGCACATGCGCCGTCGATCGCGACAGGATCTCTAACAGGTCGGCATGGAGACCGCCATCCCCCTCCAGAACTGCCAGGTCCATTTCGGTCGCGACCAGAATGCGCACATCGACGGCGATGCCATCCGGCTCGCCGATCCGCCGGATCTCACCACTCTCCAACGACCTCAACAGTGCCGCCTGCAGGGCCACTGGAATGCAGCCAATCTCATCGAAATACAACGTGCCCCCGTGGGCCATGCGGAAATAGCCATCGTGATCGTCAT
>JABHDC010000186.1 GCA_018673255.1 Gemmatimonadota bacterium | reverse complement strand
GGGAAGAGGACGCAATGATCTGGGGACATCCTCACCCCAAATGACGATAATCCACACCAATTCCGCTAGGCGGTACTAGCTACATCATCACTTCGCACGATGACGGGCTGACCTGGGGCGCACCGACCGTGATCGCCGAAGGCGGCTACAATGAGACCGGGCTCTGCGATCTTGGCGAAGGAAGATTCCTTGCCGTGTTGCGTGACGACAAGGTGGCGGCGCTGTCCCAGTCGCGGTCGGATGACGACGGCGCCACCTGGTCCCAACCGGTGCAGATCACCGAGCCGAGGGAACACCCGGGAGACGTCATCAAGCTGACCGACGGGCGCCTGCTGCTTACTTACGGCAGGCGAACGACGCCTTGCGGCGTCTTCGGCCTCATCAGCCACGACGAGGGCCGAAGCTGGGATGAGGACAACCGGCTGTTCCTCGCCACTGACATCGGCAGGGATCTGGGATACCCTAGCAGCATTCAGCGCGATGACGGGACGATCGTGACCGTCTACTACTCCGATCAGCTTGTGGTCAGCCAGCCACGGGGGCAGACCATCGGGATCCATGGCGCCGCGGTCACCTATCGCCCGGAGGATCTGCCGTGACCCGGTTACGGCCTGACATCGCGCGGTACAGGGGCTCGGTTTTGGGTGTGCGGCGACGGTAGGCAACGGTGGGCATGCCGCAGCCATACGCAAGGCACGGGCCGTGTGCGTCTCAGGGAGCAACGGTGACCGATCGGCTGCTGGCACGCGCCGATGGCGGAGGGCCACCTCCCGGCTTGACGGAGGGTTTCAGACGCACCAGAATGGACCCTTATCTATCCTGTCGGTCTCATCTGGTAGATCTGAAACGCGCGCGAGGTAGGCATGGAGAAGAGCAGATGCAGCGGCCCTGTTGATGGCCGGTTCCCCCGCACCGTGGACACGGCGCCCCGCGGTTGGGATGGTGCTTCCGAGGAGCGCATCCGCACCGACGTCTGTGTGATCGGCGGCGGCAGTGGCGGCACCGGCGCCGCCCTGGCTGCGGCCCGCGCCGGCGCCAGGGTAGTCCTAGTGGAGCGCGAATCCATTCTTGGCGGCACCGCGACCTGTGCGCTGGTCAATATCTGGCGACCCGTTACAGGCGGCAACGGCATTGCCCGCGACGTCTTCATGGCCATGGCCCAGGATCCCATGGGCGTCACTTTGCCGCCAGGCGCCGCCCTCGACGCGCACTATGCTCAAACCCAGCTGGGGCCCCGGTCCATCGGCGGCGAGAACGTCAGACGAGGCTCGGGCGTGGCGTTTGAGCCCAGGGCCATGGATTACGCCGTCCGCAGCCTGCTGGACGCAACTGGCGGTTGCCAGACACTCCTGGGAACCACGTTCTGCCGCGCCCACGCGGAGAATGGCGCCGTCAAAGCCGTAGAGGCCTGGTTCCACGGCAAGCGGCTGCTGATAGAGGCCAAGGTCTTTGTGGACTGCACGGCCGATGGAGATCTCTGCGTGGACGCCGGGTGCGAATTCCACATGGGCGAGGACCCCCAGTCACGGTACGGCGAGCCCCACGCGCCCGAACAGGCCCGGCTCAGACTCAACGGGCTAACGCTGTGCTATCGAATCACGGACACCGGGGTGGCGCAGAAGCCCTATCTGCCTGAGGGGGTGAGCGCGGACAGTTGCCCCATTAGCGCCTGCTTTGACAGAATGCCCAACGGCGACATCATCGTCAACGCATGCGGCATGATCAGCGGCAACGCCGTGGTCTGTATGGAACACAGCGAATTGATGCGGGAAGCACAGCGGCGCGTGCTGGCCCACATGTACCGGATCCAGAACCTGCCGTCCGATGATCCCTGGGCCGCGGCGGCCGGCGGCAAGGGGTGGGGAACATGGGCCATCGCCGCCATCGCCCCGCGGATCGGCGTGCGCGAAACACGCCGCATTGTCAGCGACTACGTCCTCAACGAGAACGACTGCGTCGGGGGTCTGGCTCAGCAGCAGCACCAGGACATTGTGGCCATCGCCGACCACCACATCGACATTCACGGTCAGGGCCACCTGCCCCTGCCGTGGCCCAGCGGCCCCTTTGGTATACCCTACCGATGCCTGGTGCCCAGGGGTATGAGCAATCTGCTGATCGCCAGCCGCGCCGCCGGTTTCTCCCACATCGCCTCCGGTGCGGCCCGGCTGCAGCGCACAGTGATGACCCTTGGTCAGGCAGCGGGCAACGCCGCCGCCATGGCCGCAGAGCACAGGATCGGCGTCGGCCAGGTCGACATCTCCCAGCTGCAGGCGGCATTGGTGGAGCAGCGGGTGGACATCACGGCACCAGCAGAGCAAGCTTAGCGCGTGGGACTCGGTCTCTTCTGGAATCAGTAGTCGAGGGCATGTACGCCTAGCAACGCCTCCAGGTAAGGTCAGTCGAAGAACCCCCTGTCCTCTTCTCTCAGGTGTTCGGACGCCTTGTTCACGTTGAACTCGACGCCGAGACCGGGCTTGTCCCACACGGTCACGTGCCCGTCCCGGAGCAGCGGATCGGGCAAACCGTCCACGATGTCGTACCACCACTCGGGCCGGCCGGCCGGGTACTCGTAGGCGATATAGTTCTGCGGCATCGTGGAGCACACGTGCGTGAGGGCCGCCATGCCGAAGATGCCGTCGATCGTGCCGTGCGGAGCCATGAGAATCCCGTGCAAGTCCGCGTACTCGGCGATCCACTTCAGCTCCGCGATCCCGCCGACATCGGCCGGATCTGGGCCGATCACGTTCACCGCCCGGTTTTCGATTAGCTCCCGGAAGTTCTCGCGCAGGTAGATCTGCTCTCCTGTGTGGATGGGCGTTGACGTATTGATCGTGATGTCTCGATAGATGTGCGCGCGCGTGGACGGCGAGTAGTCGCCCGCGATCATGTCCTCCAGCCACAGGACGTTGTACGGCTCGAGTCTCTTGGCGAGCTTCAGAGCATCCACCGCGGTCATGCCCGGTCCGCAATCGAACGCCAGGCCCACCCGGTTCTTCACCACGTCCTTCACCCGCGCGACATAGTCGACGAACGCGTCGAGCGCCTCTTCTGTCAGCAGGCTGCCGTTGTTCAGCATCCAGTTGGCCTCCGGTTCCTGCGGGTAGGTGTTGTACGCGAACTCGTCCAGGCCCAGAGACTTGTAGAAGCCCATCCCGTGGAACACGCCGCCGCCCTTGACGATCGTGAAGCCCTCGGGTCGTTCCCGGAGCGCGAGGATGTTCTCTCCGCGCTGCTCGGGCGTGTCGGGCTTGGGGTGGGGAGGATTCGGATCTTGGAAGCTCCCGTTGTACACCCTCACCCGGTCGCGTACCTTGCCGCCGAGCAGCTTGTACACCGGGATGCCCGCGTCCTTCCCCGCGATGTCCCACAACGCCATTTCGATGGAGCTGACGATCTTCCCCCACGGCTTGAAACCTCCCGCCCGGCGGATACGGCGCATGACGAATTCCACGTTCGTCGGATCACAGCCCAGTATCAGGTCCCTGTAGTAGGGGATCAGGAGTCTGACGAAGTCCTTGCCCTCCTCGACCTCGCCGTACCCGTCGATTCCCTTATCGGTCACCACTCGGATCACGATGTTGCTGCCGATGATGGCGCTCTTCACGTCGATGATTCTCATGTCGTCTCCTTCTGCGATGTTGTGTGTGGCGGGGGTGGTCTACAGTGTGGACTCGCATCAGGCCCTGATCAGGAGCTGTGCCGAGGGGGCGCGCGCCACGTTGACGGCGCACAACCGCCTACCACATGTCCTACCCCACGAACTCGCTGGTAATCGATGCCCGGGGGGTCCTTCACCTGGGGATCGAGTTCTACAAGACCTACGCGTCCAGCGAGGACGGTGGCATCAGTTGGTACCACGACGATGGACGGAAGGTCCACACGCTGCCCTTCGGCCTGGAGGACACCTTTCTCGTAGATCACGACGCCACCGGCCACCTGCGGCCAGGCGACTTGACCGTACTGTCTGAGGGAGACGAGATGAGGCTGCACATGCTTGGCACTGGTGGACCTCTGTGCCTATTGCCCGATGACGGAGTATACGGTCTGGCGCAGGATGCCCTCCTCGGCAAGGCGCATGAGGACTGGATCGAGTTCACTGGGAGCACCCGCCAGGAAATAGGTGTAGTCGCCGTCTGCGTCTCCCACATGCTCGCAGTTGAGGAAGGTCTCCTGCCCGGCCACATCGAGGGGGCGCAGGGGCCGCCCCACCTTCACCAGGGCGCTCTTGCGCAGTAGTGACGACTCGTAGGCGTGCTCCTCCAGGTAGGTGACCTTGGAGAGACGGCCGACGACCCGGACGATGGCCTCCTTCTCTTCCTCCGTGCACCAGAAGGTGGCGACGATGGCCCCGCCCTCAGAACCGGGATAGGGAGTGCCGTGTCCGACGATCGTCTCCAGCGAGATGCCCCGGTTGGAGAAGGCCGAGGCGATACTCGTCAGAGCTCCAGCCCGATCGGCGACGCCGACCCGGAAGACCCAGTGGCGCATGCCGCTACCGGGGACCTGAACGTCACTTTTCTCTGCCATGTGTGGATTCCTCTATACCGGTGCGACCACTCACCGTCGCACCAGATAAGCTCATTGAAACATGCCGCGATAGTCGGCCAGGCGCTCCCGGGCCAGGCTGGCCAGGGCAATGGACAGAAGTCGTGTCTCCGTACTGTCGGCACGCGACAGGATGACGTAGGGCAGAGGCAGCCCCACGGTTATCCCCGCCATGCTGGCCAGGCCGTGACGCGCGAGCTCCATCAAGACCTTGTAGAGGATATTGGCCGCGTCCAGCCCCGGGCAGACCAGGACATCAGCCCGGCCCGCCACGCGAGCGGCAGCACCTTCGAGGGCCACCTCTTTTTGCCGGACCGATGCCTCACTCACTGCCAGGTCGAAGGATAGGGGCCCATACACGCTGGCCCCGGGCCAGTCATGGCTGGACAGGTCGCGGGCCAGACCAGTGGAGGGCAAGGAGGCGATGATCTTCTCATTGGCGGCTAACAGGGCGACGCGGGGGTGGTGGATCTCCAGAACATCGCGGGCCACGTCGATGGCGTTGCCGATAAGCCCCGTCAGGCGCGCCTCGTCGCAAACCGTCGTCACCCCGGCGTCGGTGAACAACAGCGGCCGCCCCGCGGCGATGGGCGTCGCGTCGAAGACGGTGACCAGGCCGATCGTGTCCCGGGTGCGAATGCGCACCATCTCGCGATTTAGGACGGGGGTGGAGATGTTGCCCTTGAGGATGACATCAACGGCACCGGAACTGATGGACTCCACCGTGCGCGCCGCGGTCTCTTCCGCGCTGTCGGTGGCGATGATGTCGTCCTCAGGCACGTCGACGCCGATCGTCTCGGAGGTCCGCCGGATGGCGCTCTCGTCCCCCACCAGGATACAGCGCTCGACCATGCCGTGATCGCGGGCCGACTCGACGAGGCGCAGATCGTCGGGGCGATCACCGCCCGAGATAATGACGGTGCGCGCCGGCAGCGATCCGGCCCATGTCAGTAGATCTGAAACGACCATGACTTCAGTCTCCAATGCCTGGGGCCAGTCATCCCGTCTCGGTGCCCGCATCAATCGTCCACCTGGCCCAGGGCGCTATAGTAGACCCGTCGCGGTCCCACTACAATAGTGCTATGCGGTTTGTCGTGCGGGGACTTGCATCCAGCCGATGAGGAGCCGTTCTCTGGTGGGTCGGAGGGGTAGCGTTGGCAGGCCAGCCTGTTAACGTGGGGTTCAACTGAGGTCCGTATCTGTAACATGGCAAAGGAGATCCACTGTGAGCGATACACAGGGCGAGGTCGATCTGCTCGCCTATGCACGAGAGGAATTGCAGCTCCACCTGGGTCAACTCGGTATGCGCTTGGACGCGGAGTTGACTGTGGACGCAACCATGGCACCCGCCTCCTTCTCTGTTGTGGCCACAGGAGATCGGGCCGTGCGATTGCGCGGCTGTGACGCCTCCGCAGTTCTGAGTGCCGTGTATACGCTTCTGGAGACGGCGGGCTGGCGCTTCGAGATCACCGGGCCCGTGCCGCCGCTGACACCGGATGCAGCGGCCATCGCAATGGTCGACATCGCCCAACAGCCCGTGGTGACCCGTCGCGGTGTGCGTCAGCACCTCAATTTCCCCATGGATATTTCCAGTTACGCGGTTGAGGAGGCCCTGGATTACGTGCGCAATCTGGCGCGGTTGCGCTTCAACCACATCGCCTTCCACAGCTACCCAGGACAGTGGATCGCCGGCCCCCAGGGTGGCAAGGATCTTCCCGCGGGAAGCTTCTTCTATGGCATTCGCCACGATCTGCCAGATCACCCGTTGCTGCAGCGCAGTATCCGCAACGACCGCACTTACTGCATCCCCGATATCGAACCCTACATGGACGACAAGGCGGCCTGCAGCGAGCGGGCCATGGCGTGGCTGCGCCAGGTGATCCAGGAGTGCAAGAGAGTGGGGTTGCACGTGCAGTTCTCCTTTGAGCCGCGAGACGGGGGTGACGACGTCACTCCAGCCCTGGCCACCTGCCGACGGGTGCTGGAATTGTATCCGGAGATTGACGCACTGGAGATGATCACCAACGAGGCCGGCTCCGGGGAGCCCTGTGAACGGTCCGCCGTCGACGATGTCCTGGCGAGGTTGTTTCCCAATGTCGATCACGATGCTGGAGAGTTGGAGACGGTG
>JABHDC010000001.1 GCA_018673255.1 Gemmatimonadota bacterium | reverse complement strand
GGTCGCCATTCTCGCCGTCGGTGCTGTGGAACGACGTGTGGTACCCGTTGATGAGGCGGGGGCCATGGGGGTGCGTCCCATGCTGAGTCTGAATCTGGCCGCCGATCATCGCGCCATCGATGGGGCTATGGGGGCACGATTCCTTCAGCACCTGCGTGACATCCTGCAGTCTCCCGCCCTGCTGGCCTGAGCTCCCCGGCTTGCTCCCCGAGCGGCCGCCCTGATATCCAATGGACGAAGAGCGCTACGAGGCCCTGCGCACGATGATCCGTACGTCCTACGAGGACGCACAGATCGTGACGCGGTATGTGCGTATCGGGCTGTGGCCCTCCGAGGAAGCACTGATCGCCGAACACGTGCCGGATGGTGCCCGTGTTCTGGACCTGGGTTGTGGCGCCGGTCGTGTGGCCATTCCACTGGCGGAGATGGGCCTGGATGTAGTCGGGATCGACGTCAGTGCAGGCATGGTGGCTGCCGCACGCGAACAAGCACGGTATGCAGGCGATGTCGCGGGCCAACTCTCCTTCGATGTTGGTGACGCCACGACCCTGGGCTTCCCGAACGAGAGTTTCGACAGCGTCTTGTTCTGCTACAATGGGATCGAACTGGTCCCGGGACTCCAGGGCAAACGGGCCGTTGTTGAAGAGGCCTACCGTGTGCTTCGCCCCGGTGGACGATTCATCGTCTGCGTGCACTCTCTGTTTGCCTTCAATATCCACGTGCCGATGCGACTGCGGGCCTTCCTCCGTTTCCTCGGCCGAACCGTACTCGGCTTGCCGGTTCGTGAGCAGGAACTGGGGGAGCGCTTCCTCGACGACGACATCGAGGAGGCACCATACCTCCAGGTATGGCCGCCGGCGCGATGGCGTGGCCTGTTCTTGCAGGCAGGCTTCGAGTTGGTCACGTTCAACTCGCGCCAGCGCCTGGAGCGTGGACGCCCCTGGAGTCGTCGGGGAACCTTCGAAGATGGTGAGCGATTCTTTGTTGTGGAGAAACCCACCCCGAGTGTGCGCCCAATCACTGAATAACTGGCGAGGTGAGAGGGTCTGCCGATAGTAAAGGGGACCAGGGACCGGCCATCTCCTCTGGACGCTACATGGAATTGATATCTGATTCACACCAATCGACGCCCCCACCGCTGGTGCAGACCTTTCTGCAACAGGGCTATCTGGTGACGGGGCAGCCTCTGAGCGACACGGCGATCGCTGACCCGCTCGGATGTCAGTGAATCTCGAGCCCTGACTTAGGCCCCTCTGTCTGCCGTGGTTCGCCCCCCGGAATCTTCCTCACGATCTATTCGTGAGTCGCTGAGGGCCCACCCGTTGGTGATGGTCCTTGGCTTAGTCGCCTGTGGTCCTTGACCAGTTTCCTGTGGTCCTTGACCGGGTGCCTGTGGTCCTTGACCCGCCCCACGGGGCCGGTTATCTTCGACACCCACGCACATCCTAACTGATTTCAGTACAAGCCTTTAGGGCCGATTGCCGGCGTGCACTGCGTCTTGCGTTGGTGGACGCATACGGGCTGTGCCGTACTGTCCGTATACGCCATCCACGACATAGTGTGCCACGAGGATCCGGCCCCAAGTTGGTGGGTCGGGGATCTATTCTGCCTCCCACTGCGTCGAACCTGAAGCCAGATCACCCACCGAGCCCGGAACGACTCTTCCTCATGCGACTCGACCGCAAGACCCAGCTTTCCATCGCCTACGCCATTCTGACCATCCTCCTGCTCCTGGTTATGCAGAGCTATTTCGAGGGACAGGTCGATACGGTCAAATACAGCGAATTCCGCACATGGGTTGTGGATGGTCGAGTGGCCGAAGCATACATCGGCTCCGACGACATTTCTGGAAAATACTTTGCCGAGGATGGAGAGGGCACCCGCAGCTTCACGGTGACTCGGGTGCCGGATGATGATGAGCTGATTCCGCTGATGCAGGAGCATGTTCCTCTGTACACGGCCAAGCGCGAGAACACGCTGCTGACATCGTTGCTCGGATGGATACTTCCGGCTGTGTTCTTCGTTGGTATCTGGATGTTCATGGCGCGGCGAATGGGCGGCGGTTCAGGTGGCCTGATGTCGATCGGCAAGAGCAAAGCCAAAGTCTACATGGAGAAGGGGACGGGGATTACCTTCGACGATGTGGCTGGTATCGACGAGGCCAAGGTAGAGCTGCAGGAAATCGTCGAGTTTCTCCAGACCCCCGAACGTTTCCAGGCTCTGGGCGGCAAGATTCCTCGAGGTGTGTTGCTCGTCGGTTCACCGGGAACGGGCAAGACCCTGTTAGCCAAAGCCGTCGCCGGTGAGGCGGGTGTGCCATTCTTCTCGATCAGTGGGTCCGATTTCGTCGAGATGTTTGTCGGTGTTGGCGCAGCCCGAGTGCGTGACCTGTTCGAGCAGGCGAAGAAACATGCCCCCGCGATCATCTTCATCGATGAGCTCGACGCCTTGGGCAAGGCACGTGGTGTGGGAGGATTCGGCGGACATGATGAGCGGGAGCAGACGCTCAACCAGTTGTTGACTGAACTGGATGGTTTTGCCACGAATGCAGGCATCATCCTCATGGCGGCGACGAATCGTCCAGAAATCCTTGATCCTGCCTTGCTGCGACCCGGTCGTTTTGATCGCACCGTCGCAGTCGATCGTCCCGACGTGAAAGGGCGCGAAGCCATTCTTCGAATTCACGCTCGTGAAGCAAAGCTCGACACCCAGGTCGATCTGCATCGTGTCGCTGTTCGGACCCCGGGATTTGCCGGGGCGGATCTGGCCAACGTGATCAACGAGGCCGCCTTGCTGGCCGCTCGCCGCAACAAGAGCACGATCACAATGGATGAGTTGAGCGAGGCCGTCGAACGGGCCGTGGGTGGCCTGGAGCGCAAGAGTCGCGTGCTCAACGAGAAGGAACGGCGCATCGTCGCCTACCACGAAGCGGGACACGCCATCGTCGGGGAACTACTCGACGAAGCAAATCCTGTCGAGAAAATATCCATCATCCCGCGTGGCATCGGTGCCTTGGGGTATACGCTCAATACCCCAGCCGAAGACCGCTATCTGATGACGAAGAACGAATTGCTCGATACGACCTGCGCGTTGCTCGGCGGCCGGGCGGCGGAGGAGATCGTCTTCAGCGAGATCTCCACGGGTGCGGCCAATGATCTGCAGCGGGCCACATCGATCGCCCAGAGCATGGTCAAGGAATACGGAATGAGCGAGACCCTCGGGCTGGTTGCACATCGCGAAGAGCGCAACCAGAACCAGTTCATGGGAATGGGATCCCCCGACCGACCGTTCTCTGAGGAGACTTCACGTAGCATCGACTCGGAGGTCGCCCTCATCATTTCGCAGAGCTATGAACGCGCCAAGGTGGTACTGACCGAGAAGCGCGAAGAGATGGAAAAGGTCGTGACGGTTCTCTTCGAGACTGAGATCATGGAAGGCGATCAGCTCCGGGCTATCCTGGGCAAGGAGCCCCGGCACGAAGAGGACACCTTGTCCGGTGCCGCTGCCCCAGCAGCAGAAGAGGCAGTGAACGACGGGACCTCGAACAAGGATCATGGGGCGCCCAGCGAGACGACCAGCGCCAAGAGCGACCCGGATGCGCCGGGGGAATCTCCCACAACGAACGAGTCTGACGTGGAGGATGGGCCTCAGTCCGACGATTCAGCCACGAACTGACGTCGAGCCATGCGCTGCCGACGTCAAGTGCCCTGTTAAGGAATGATCCTTGTATTCGGCCGCCGATCCATCCTGGCTCACAATGCTGATTCCTTAACAGGGCACTAGCCGGTGACTTCGGCGATCACCTCCAGTTCGACGGCTGCATCCAGTGGCAGCCCCTGCACGCCGACGGCGACTCTCGCGTGAATGCCACGTTCACCCAGTATCGCCGCCATCAGTTCAGACGCACCATTCATCACCTGGGCCTGGCTGGTGAACCCCGCGGCACTGGCTACATAACCCGTCATTCGCACGATCTGGATCCGTTCCAGGTCACCTGCGTCCTCAGCCAGGATGCTGAGCGCATTCAGAGCGCACAGTCGAGCCGCCTGAGCACCCTGGTCAGCCGTCAGGCCGCCCTCGCCGACGGGGCCACTGAAGACGACGTCCCCATCCGTGATTGGCAACTGACCCGAGACATAGATCTGCCGACCACTCTGTACGGACCGGGTGTAGGATCCGGCCGGCTTCGGGGCAGGGGGTAACTCGATGCCCATTTCCTGCAGGCGCAGCATTGCAGTCATCGTTGTCCTCATCGGTTGGTATGCAAGGATGTGAATGTCGGCAGAAGATATTGATGAGGGTGATCCCGGCACCAGCACGAAAAGACCCGTGAGAACGGCGTCTTCCGGAATCCTCGGCACCGGTCCCTTGGCGCCCCTGGCTCGGGGCGATTTCCTGCGGCTGTTGCTGGCCGATGGATTGTGGTGGCAGTCCATGTGGATGGAGTTCCTCGTCACCGGGTGGATTGCACTGGAACTCACCGATTCAGCCTGGTGGGTGTCCGTCATCGCCTTCTGCCGATCGGTGCCCGTGCCATTCGTCGGCTTCCTCGGCCCGGTATGGGCTGAACGCTTCCAGCGACGGCGTGTCGTTCAGTGTCTTCAGGGCATCAACTTCCTTGGCGCCGCAACGCTGGCGATTCTCTACCAGACCGATCGGCTCGAGTACTGGAATCTGGCAGTTGTGGCCCTGATCAATGGTGCTGCGTGGGCCCTCGACTGGCCTACACGACGGGCGCTGGTACCGGATCTGGTCGGCAGAGATCGTGTCGTGGATGGTATGGTGCTGGAGAATGTGTTGCAGAGCCTGACGCGGCTGTCCGGCCCTCTGCTGGCCGGCGTGGCCATGTCGCGCCTGGGTGCAGGCGGTGCCCTCTGGCTGTTGTGTGGGATCAGTGGCCTTGGGTTCATCATCCTCTTGGGTCTGCAGACCCAATCATGCTCGCCGGAACCGACGGCCGGGATTCGGGCCGCCTGGGGCCGGTTGCGCGAAGGCCTGGCGTATGTGCGCCGCAATTCCGCCATCCTCGGAACGTTGTTGATCACGGTGATCATGAATGCCTGGGCCTTCCCATTCCAGGCACTGTTGCCCGTCTTCGCCAGAGACGTGCTCGGTCAGGGCCCCCTTGGTCTCGGGCTGCTCGGCGCCGCCAATGGCGTCGGGGCGCTGATCGGCCTGCTGGCGGTCAATCTGGCTCGCCGAAGTGTGAGCAATCCCACCATCTTCTCTGCCGGGTCGTTCCTCGCCTGTATCGGGTTGGTCGCATTCAGCCTGTCCGGATCGATGGCTGTGTCGCTGCTCGCACTTGCTGTGGCTGGCGTGGGACAAGCCGGTTTCAGCATCATGCAGAGCTCAATCATTCTCGTTGAATCGACCGACGACATGCGCTCGCGTGCCATGGGCGCGCTGGTCCTGGCCATCGGTATTGGACCGGTGGGGCGGGTTCAGGCTGGTGCCATGGCGGCAATCTGGTCAGCGCCAGTCGCGGTAGGATGCATGGCGGCCTCCGGTGCGGTGGCGACGCTGGGTGTTATGGCGTTCCTCACCGGATTTGTCCGCCATCGCTGGTCCAATCTGTCCGATTGACCATTCGTGGGTGATGGGATTACCCTACCCGCAGACCGACCAGGGCGCGTGTCAGGAATCGGAGATGACGTGCCGTTAAGACGAAACACGGGAGATGGAGACGATGGGATCCTCGGTGATCGGCGCACAGATGTACACACTCAGAGATTTCCTCAAGACACCTGATGAGATCCGCAGCACGTTTGCCAGGGTGCATCAGATGGGCTACGAGACGGTACAGACCTCAGCCCTGGGGCCGATCGATCCGGCTGAATTGAGGAAGATCGCCGACGACAACGAACTGAAGATCGTCGCCACGCACATCAGTTTTGATGCCATCAGAGACGAGCCACAGAGAGTGATCGATGAGCACAATCTGTGGGGATGTCGGCATGTTGCCATCGGTGGAATGCCCGCCGATTACCGCAGCGAGGATGGCTTCCATCGCTTTGCGGCCGAGGGTTCCGAAGCCGCACGCCCCCTCATCGCTGCAGGGCTGAGCTTCTCGTATCACAACCACAGTTTCGAGTTGGAGCGCTTCGGTTCACAGACCGGCCTGGACATCCTGGCCGACGAGAGTGATCCAGCGACGTTCTCCTTCGAGGTGGACACTTACTGGATCCAGCACGGTGGTGGTAACCCGGTCAGCTGGTTGCAGAGGTTGCAGGATCGGATGAAGATCGTCCACTTCAAGGATCTGGCCATGAAGGGGAGCGAACAGTTGTTCGCCGAGGTGGGGGAAGGTAATCTGGAGTGGCCGCAGATCATCGCTGCGTGTCAGGCGGCCAATATCGAGTGGTATCTCATCGAGCAGGACCGGTGTCAGCAGGATCCCTTCGACGCCTTGGAGCTGAGTCTGAAGAATCTGCGCGGCTTCGGACTGCCCTGAGGCGACATGCAGAGTCTGCAACTTCCCTGGGCAGCCTGGTATGGTGATGGCCGCGGCCACACCATCGACTTTCCCGACAGCTGGCAGGTGCAGACCTGCTCGATGCGGGGCGGAGAGGATATCGGCGATGCCGGCATTCGCCAGCGACTGGCATCACCCATCGGTTCACCCGGTATAGAGCAGTTGGCTGGGGATGCCTCTTCAGCGGCCATCCTTCTCGATGATCTGTCGCGCCCAACGCCGGCATTCAGACTTCTGCCGTATCTGCTTGCTGAGCTGAGTGCTGGTGGCATTGCCGATGACGACATCACGATCATCGCTGCCGTCGCGGCGCACCGGCCCATGGACCGGGACGATTTCATCAAGAAGGTGGGAGCTGATATCGTCGACCGATATCGAGTCGTCAATCACAATGCATACGAAAATCTGGAATTCCTCGGCAATTCTTCACAGGGCGTGCCGATCTTCGTCAATCGTGATTTCATGGGTTGCCAGCTTCGTGTCGCCCTTGGGATGATCACGCCCCGTGGTGGGTTCTTTGGCGGCGGAGCAAAGCTGCTGATCCCCGGGGCCTGTGGACAACAGACGATCCTGCTCAATCATCGCTACGTGCGCGGCGAGGCATTTCGACCCCATCTGGATGAAGTGGCCCGCATGGCGGGGCTCAAGTTCATCGTCAATCCACTCCTCAACGAGGATCTGGATGTGATGGAACTGGTAGCCGGTGATCCTGCATTGGCCTACCGGGCTGGTTGTGAACACGGAAGCAATCTATATGCGACCGAGCTGCCGGAGGGTCCTCTGGACATCGGGGTATTTAATGCCTTTCCCAAGGACACTGAGTTGTGTCAGGCAGGGCTGGCCATGGTACCCCTGAGCAGTAGCAAGCGCGATCCCTTCACAAAGGATGCGACCATCGTGATGGCCAGTGCCTGTTCAGAGGGGGCGGGTTGGCATTCGGTCCTCGGGCCCGGCACTGCGCTACGCGGAAAACCTGTTCCCATGGCTCGGCGCACCTTCATTTATTCACCCGGCGTCAACCGCTACGACGGTGAATCGATGTATGGCGAGTATGTGACTCTGTTCCGCACATGGTCTGAATTACTGTCCGCGCTGCAGCAGATTCATGGTGATGCGGCGCGGGTCGCCGTGTTCCCTGCGGGGGCGCTGCAGACGGCAGCTAACTAACCGCTTCCCTGTCATCCACCCAATCTCGTTGATGAGGAGTTCCAATCCGTGCCTGCTCTCAAACGCTTTGCTCTAGACGGCAAGACTGTCGTTGTCACCGGTGCCGGTCGCGGTCTCGGTCGGATGATGGCCCTGGAGGCCGCTGAATCAGGTGCCCGCATCGCGGTGGGCAGCCGCACGATGGGTGAACTGGAGACCCTTCGCGAAGAGATTGAGGGCAAGGGAGGATCCTGCTTCATCCACTCACTGGACGTAACCGATGTGGCCTCGATCAAGGCCTTCTTTGCCGCTGTCGAGGCCGAGGTGGGTGGTATCGACGTGCTGGTGAATAATGCCGGCTACAACAAGCTGGGGAAGATCCTCGATTACGATGAGGAACTCTATGATCTCATCGTTGATGCCAATCTGAAGAACGTGTTCTTCTGTTCTCAGGTGGTCGCCAAACACATGATCGCACGCGGCATCCGTGGCTGCATCATCAATATTACGTCCCAGGCCGGTGTCGTCGGGGCTCCGGAGCGCGGTCCATATTCGGGGGCCAAGGGAGGCGCCAACAATCTGACTCGTACCATGGCCGCTGAGTGGGCTGAGTATGGGATTCGGGTAAATGCCGTGGCACCCACAGTGACGCGATCACCCATGGCCGAAGGGGCGATGCGGGATTCTCAAGCGTTTGCTGATGCGGTCAAGACAAAGAATCTGTTGCGGGGTGACCTGGCTGAACCTGAGGAGATTTCGGCACCCGTGATCTTTCTGGCATCCGAAGCAGCCAGCATGATCACGGGACACATCCTCGTCGTGGATGGTGGCTGGACGATCGTTTAGTGCCCTGTTAAGGAATGATCCTTGTATTCGGCCGTCGATCCATCCTGGCTCACTACGTTGCGCTCCCTCGCTGGGTCCCACTGACCCACATCGGTCGCGCGCCTTGTGAGCCAGGCGTTTCGCCGACCGAACTACACAATGCTGATTCCTTAACAGGGCACCAGGCGGGTACAGGTCTAGGAGGGGAGGCCAGGCGCACTCTGGCGCAACCGGGGGCTCTGGGCCTGATGGCGCCGTGACAGTTCCTTGCCGAGGGGATCCAGTGTGGGGTCGAGAAGGTCGGCTGTGCGGCTTTCAGCAAGGCGAAGCAGCAATCTGATCAGATGGGCTGCATCGTTGAGGTCGATCACCTCTGGCCGGACGCCGTGTTTGCCGGTGTTGTGATAGTTTCCCAAGGGCAGTGCGACGGCTGCCGTGGGAACCCCCGCCCGTGACAGAACGGTGGCCTCACACGTTCCGCCGTCCATCAGGCGTCGCTGGACCGGGATCGCCTCCCTGGATGCGCTGCCGCCGGCTGCCGCCACCAGAGCGGCCGTGATGACGGGGTCGAAGAGCCAGCGCCGATCACCGACACGGATCACCGGTCCCTCGCCGAGGGGCGCACCTGACAGACAACTGGAACACTCGATGTTGATGTAGACCGCTTCCCGGTCCAGGCCATCGGCTGTGACCAGATCAAGCATGCCGCCAAAGCCGGTCTCTTCGGCCCGCGTGAGCAGAAGTCCCAGGCGGGTATCGAGCTTCTGCTTGATCACTTGAGACAGGACGGCCAGTGCGACGGCCACGCCGGCCACGTCATCGCAGGCGGGCGCGCGAAGGCGCTGTTTCTTGGTCGAGGCCCAGGGCAGATCCCACATGGCGAATGACCCTGGGCCGATCAACTGGCTGCCTTCAGTGCCTTCGTCCAGGCGAACGCGGAATGCGGGACGGGGCTCGCCGTCGAACAGTCCCTCTTCTATATAGGAGATGATCGTGCCGGCCAAGGCGCGATGCGACCCGTCGCTGGCGTGGATCTGCACGGGCGCATTGCGACAAAATTGCGCCGGTACACCGCCGAGCCGTTCGAACAGGAGATCTCGTGCGGTCAGGTGTTCGACGTATCCAAATCCAGGATGGTCGAGATGTCCCGTCAGGTGGAGCCACGGTCCCTGGCCGCGGCCATCGTAGCGGATCCACATATTCCCGGCAGCGTCTCGCTGACTGGTGAGAGGTGCATCGCTGGCAGCCCAACCAGCCACGACTCGGTCAATGGCAGCCACAATGTGGTGCTCGTGGTAGGGGGCCGTGGGCAACCGCAGCAGAGGCAGCGCAATATCGAGGAAGTCGGGAAGGATGTCTTTCTCTTTCATGGTGAGGTAAGCACGGTAACGTCGCCCGCCAGTTCAAGGCGCCTGTTCGAGGGCCGCGGGGCGACTGTCGTCGATTGCGCCGAGGGGTTTGCAGCAGCTATCGTTGATGCTCTCACCCTACAGGCATGATGAAACACGAACTCCCAAAAATCTACCAACGTTATCTGGCCACGCGCCGTGACGTGACTCTGAACGATCAGGGCGTCGAGTCGCTGAGTTGGCGTGGTTTCTGGGTGGGGATCTTCCTCAGCTTTTTCCTGGCCATCGGTGCACCCTTCGGAAACATGATCATCCGGGGATCGTATATGTCCCTGGATTTCAGTACGCCTGGTGCAATCTTCCTGTTCCTGCTGCTGATCGGTGTTCTCAACGCCCTCTTTAAGTGGGGTGCCCGCGGTATGGGGCGCGCCCTCGGACTGGCCAGTGTGACGACCCTCGGGATCGTCTACGGTGGCTGGCCGGTCACAGCCGTCGATCTGGGCTCGCCAGCCATCTTCCTGGGGCTCTTCCTGTTGGCATCGGCGTGGATGAATGTGGCAGCCACGATCCGGGGGACATCACTGGCCCTGAATCGCTCTGAACTTGTCCTCGTCTATGCGATGCTTCTGATCGTGTCGGCGCTGTGTACGATGGGATTGAGCGAACAGATCCTGCCGATCATTACCGCCATCTTCTACTTTGCCTCGCCGCAGAATCACTGGGCCGAGAGACTGTTCCCTCACCTGCCGTCCCGGCTTCTGGTCGATGATGGCACGGGCAGTCGACTCTTCTACGAAGGAGTCGCCGCCGGCTCGGGTGATCAGATCCCGTATGCTTCGTGGGTCGAGCCCCTGTGCTGGTGGGCGATCTTCCTGCTCGCGCTCTACATGACGATGGTGTCGATCGCCGTCATCGTGCGGCGGCAGTGGATGGAGAGGGAACGCCTCGCTTACCCGATCGCCCAGGTGGGACTGGCGATGATCCGGGGCGAGCGTCCGGACCAACTGATCAATGGATTCTTTCGTCGGCCGAGCATGTGGATCGGGTTGTGTCTACCGATGCTGGCCGGATCTCTCAAGGCCCTGCATGCCTACAGCCCGGGCGTACCTGTTGTGCCTCTGCAGTGGATCATCCCATTTGTAGGCAGACAGACGTTGCAGTTGACGGTCTCCTTCGCCATGCTCGGTTTCTCCTACTTCATCAATGCCAATATTGCCGCTGGAATCTGGGTATTCCATCTGCTGTCGAAGGTGGAGAAGGAAGTATTCATCCTCACCGGCGTGAAATCGACGCAGAAGCTGGGATTTGGCGTCGCTGATTATCCGTATCTGGGCTATCAGGGCGTGGGCGCTCTGCTGGCCATGGTCCTCGTCGGTCTGTGGATCGGCCGTGAACACTATCGCGGTGTCTTTGCCAAGGCCTTCGGACGCGCGCCGCACATCAATGATGCTGACGAGATTCTTTCGTATCGAGCCGCCGTCGCGGGCCTGCTCGGTGGCATTACGGTCATGTCCAGTTGGCTCTGGTTCATGGGAACGCCCCTGTGGATCGCCGTCCTCTTCATCATCACGGCCCTTCTGATCTTCATCGGGATCACGCGGATTGTGGCCGAAGCGGGACTGGCTGCGGTGCGTTCGCCAATGATTGCCAGCGATCTGGTTGTCCAAGGGCTCGGTTCGGCCCTGGTGGGACCTACGGGCGTGCTGAATCTGAGTCTGGCGTATATCTGGTCTTCTGATATCCGCATTTTCGTGATGGCTACGTGCACGAATGCGCTGAAGATGATCGAGGAGATGGAACCCAAGGCACGTCGTGTCGTGTTCTGGGCCATGGTGCTGGCCCTCGTCATCGGTGCGGTGGGATCCCTGTGGATGGTATTCCACATGTCCTATCGCCATGGCGGCATCAATCTGAACAAGTGGTTCTTCCAGAGTCTGCCTGCCTTCGTATACAATGCTGCCCTGCGCAACATTGAGCCTGCCGCTACCTACTGGTCGGGTCTTGGTTTCATGGGTGGGGGAGCGGTGGTCATGGGACTGATGATGTTCCTGCGCCAGCGTCTGCCCTGGTGGCCGATTCACCCCATCGGCTTTCCTCTGGGCGCCAACAGCATGATGAACTTTGTCTGGTTCAACGTGTTCCTCGCCTGGTTTCTCAAGCGCCTCATTCTGCGCTACGGCGGAGCGGCTAACTACCGTCGATCTCAATCCTTCTTTCTCGGGTTGATCGCAGGTCAGGTCCTGTGCAATGGCCTGTGGCTCGTAATCGACTACATCACTGGCAAGATCAACAATGGCATTTTCTGGGTCTGAACGGCGGCCTTGGTGCCGGTGGGCCTTGCCCCTGTGGATCCTGCGTGTCTGCTGCTGTGGCCTGATGGCGCCCTTGTACCTGGCAGCCGATTCACTCTCAAGCACACCACCCTCTGCCGGTTCGGCTCCAGACGGATCGTCTCCATCAGCGTTGTCCTCAACGGTGTTGCCCTCAACGGTGTTGTCCTCATCTGGGGTGTCGGTAGCCGACATCAGGCTCCAGGATCTCGGGCATTCGCTTGACCGGGTACGGGCCACTGTCACTACCCTCTCTTCACATGCTTCTCGCCTCACCGGACACAGTGGTGCTGATCACGCCTCCGAGTGGATTCGGCAGCAGTTGCTGGATCTGGACCTGGGGGTGGTGCGCCAGGAGACACTCCATGTGACCATCCCGGTTGAGGCGGGGGGGCAGAGCCGATTGCGTCTGCTGGAGGATGGTGTAGATCTCACCGTGTACGGTCTGTGGCCGAATGGGCCTCGCACGACCACGACAGGTCCCGATGGACTGACGGGACAACTCGTCTATCTCGGGAAGGGTGAATACGAGGAGTTTGACGGGCACCGTCTGGACGGTGCGATTGCCCTGATGGAATTCGAATCGTGGGATCACTGGTTGCGCGCCGCTTCCCTGGGGGCGCGGGCGATCGTCTTCATCGCGCCCGATGAGACCACGTACCGACAGACCCTCGACAAGTCGACACTGGAGCCAGTCGACATTCCCAGATTCTGGATCGGCGCCGAGGAAGGCCGTCGGTTGCGCCGACGTTTGATGTCACCGGGCGAGGAGCTGGCGATCCGTCTCGACAGCAGGATGGACTGGCGCCGCCGGCCTGCATGGAACCTGTGGGTGGAGATCCCGGGATCTGATTCACTGCTGGCCGCCGAGCGCATCATCGTTCAGGCCTACTACGATGGGGTCGCCGCCACGCCGTCTCTGGCGCCATCAGCTGAGTCGGCCTCAAGCGCCGCCGCCCTGCTGGAGGTGGCCAGGCATCTGCGCGATTCTCCGCCCGAGCGGACGGTCCTTCTCCTGTTTACGGGAGCCCACTTTCAAGCGATGAGTGGTGTCGTCGATTTTCTCGATCGCCACGCCCGGACCGCGCCCTACTATGCCAAGCGGATGAGTGAGCCGCTGCCAACAGACCTGTTCATCAGTCTGGATCTGTCCACGAAGACCGACCAGATCGGCATATGGAACAACACATACGACTTCGGACTCAAGCGTTTCTTCGTGCCCTTCGGCCGTCGCTTCACCCGCTATGCAGAAGAAGTGTCACCGGATCTACAGCGCGATCCGGAACGGGCTCTCGTCAACGGGATCAGTCCCATCCGCGGGATGGACTGGTCGACCTTCGTGCCGGATGGGGTCTCCGTTGATAGCGAAGTTGCTCTTGATGTGGGTCTGCCTTCACTGGCATTCGTCACCATCCACGACGCGCGTTTTCCTGTAAATACGCCACTGGATACGCCGGATCGTGTCCGCTACGAACACCTCGATTCTCAGAGCCAGTTTCTCAGTCGCCTGTTGTCACAGGCCTTCGCGGATACGGCACTGTTCACGGGTCTGGAAGATTTTCGTCCTGTCCTGAAAGATCAGCTCAGGACCCACCGGGTTCGCGTGCGTTCCTTTCCCAGACGTTCCGAGACCCCCGATCGCATGATCCCTGAAGCCGTGGTCTTCATCAATGGGGGAACGCACAAGGGGGTCGACTACGGTCGAGTCATCCTGACGGACGAAGAGGGCCAGGCAACGATTCCCGGTCTGTATATCGGGGGAAATGCGATCAGTGCCTTCGGGCTCGATGAAGAGACCGGCGAGGTGATCTACGCCCCGGATCTGAGCACGCGAGCCCAGAAATTCCACGGGAAGCCACTTCCCAGCGGTCGCCTCAGTTGGTCGGTCCGGTGGGCGAGTGACACCAAGACGATCGTTGTATTTCCGGCCGTCACACGCACCCTGTATGGCCTGACGAGTCCCAATACGTTTCGCGGCCTGCGCGGGATGAAGATCATCGACAGTGGCGGCATCGCCCCGCGCCAGTTGGGCTATTTCTTCGGCGGACTCTCGTCGACAGATCTGGCCGTCGTCTATACGCCCAGGCAGGCGCAGGATGATGACCGATTTCTCAAGTTGCTCGTGGGAACGGCTCAACAGCGGATGTTGTTCATCAACAGCGCAGGGGGCCGGGACGAGAATGAGGCCAAGGGTGCAGGATACGATCTGTCGGCGAACCGGATGCTGCCGACGGAGCTTCTGGCCCTGCAGGATATGTGGAATCTGAACGATGCCCGCCTGCACATGATGCGCTCCCATGCCATCGAGAATCAGCGGCTGAGCCGACTGCATGAGGCCGGCCAACGCCTGCTTGGCAATGCGCAGGAGGCGATGGCCGAACTACGATGGTCTGATTATATCGGTCATGTTCGTGCCGGCCTCGGGGTCACGATGCGGGCCTATCCCGAGGTAGTGGCGACGCTGAACGATGTCATCTCCGGAATCGTCTTCTTCCTCGCTCTGGTGATCCCGGCGGCCTTCTTCGGGGAACGTCTGCTCTTTGCAGCGGCAGATATTCGCTGGCAACTGGCTGGCTTTGGTGTCGTCCTGCTGGTGATCTGGGTCCTGATCTCACAGGTTCACCCTGCCTTCGATATCGCGCACCCCCTGATCATCCTGCTGGCCTTCGCCATCATGGCCATGGCCATCTTTGTTCTCGCCATGGTGTCCAGCCGCTTCAATCGCTTCCTGAAGGAATTTCAGGCGAAGAAGGCGAAGGTTCACCAGACGGATATCAGCCGGATCAGCGCCGCCTATGCGGCGTTCCTGCTGGGCATCTCCAATATGCGGCGGCGGCGGATGCGGACGGGGTTGACGTTGTTAACGCTGACCTTGCTGACATTCACCGTCCTCTCCTTCACCTCCTTCCGGCCCGATGTTCGATTCCTCGTATTCAGTCTCGATCACGAGGGCTCCTATGAGGGAGTACTGATCAGGGACCGTGGCTGGAATGGCCTGATGACGGTCAACCTGGATTATGCCCGATCCCACTTTGGTGACCATGGCGTCGTGGCCCCGAGAGGCTGGTATATCTCCTACGCGCAGGAGGAGAAGCGTTATACCGAGGTCCGGCGGGATACGCTCCACACCCAGGCTGCCGGGCTCCTGGGCCTCACTCCCCAGGAACGGCAGGTGACAGGCTTCGGCAATGAACTGGTTGCCGGTCGCTGGCTGCAGGAAGGGGATGGCGAGGTGTGCCTGCTTCCCACTGAGATGGCTGAACGACTCGGAATCGATGCGACTGCGATTGAGCAGGGCGCCCAAGTGCAGATCTTCGGGAAACAATTCGGGGTCATTGGCCTGTTTGAGGCAGAACTCGTCGAGTCGATCAGAGATCTGGATGATGAGCCGCTGACACCTGCCGATTTCCAGCTGTCATCGACTGATGCCCTCGGACCGGGGGCTGGACCCTCCATGGTGGTCGTGGAGGACGAGGTCCTGTCCGATGTGAGGCCCTTTGTCCACCTGTCGGCGGACAATGTCTTGGTCATGCCCTACAGCACGCTGCAGGTCGTATTTGGGGATCTGCGCTCGATCGGGATTCGCCTGAATCCGGATGCACCGGTGGAGGCGCTCATCGAGGACTACCTGGTGAGGATCACAGGCACGATGTTCGCGGGACTGCGCGACATGGACTCGATTTCGGTCTCTTCCTACACCTCCATGGGCATCACGTCCGTGGAGGGAATGGAAGCACTGCTGGTGCCGATGCTGATCGCCGCCCTCATCGTTCTGAATGCGATGATGGGGGCCGTGTATGAACGCTTTCGTGAGATCGCTGTCTATTCGTCCGTCGGCCTGGCCCCGATGCATATTGCCTTGCTCTTCATCGCTGAAGCCTGTGTCTATGCCGTGATCGGTGTCACCCTCGGATACCTCTTTGGTCAGGGCCTGGGCAAGATCCTCGTCCACTTCGATCTGTTGAGCGGTCTGAGTCTCAACTATTCCTCCATGGCGGCCATCGTTTCGGCCGTGATGGTGATGGCTGTCGTCATGCTGTCTACACTCTATCCGGCCCGTCTGGCAGCACGTTCTGCCGTTCCGGACACGGTGCGACGCTGGCATCCACAAGATCCCCAAGGCGACGAGTGGGTTTTTGAGTTCCCCTTCATGGTGGGTGTCTCAGAGATCGAGGGCATCGCCGGATTCCTGGCCAGCTTCTTCAACGCATATGGTGAAGAATCGATCGGTGTTCTGTATGCCGACAAAGTGCGTATTCTCGTCGAAGAGCGTGAGGATGGTGAACGTGAACTGGCCGTGCAGTTGCTGTTGTGGCTGGCGCCATTCGATATGGGCGTGAGTCAGTTCGTACAGATCGATCTGGCGCCGAGTGCCACGCCTGGTGTGCATGGCGTGTTTGTCTACATCCTGCGGTTGAGTGGACAGGACACGTACTGGCAGCGGGTGAATGGCAGCTTCTTCAATGCGCTGCGCAAGCAATTCCTGTTGTGGCACACGATGTCTGCCGCTGACAAAGTGTACCATCGTGACGCGGCGCGGCGCATGCTCGACGCCGGCCCCGAGGCCGTCTTTCAGGCAGGGCGACAGGAGGTGGCCACATGAGTGAGGACACCGGCCGCCGTCCGAGTCTGATCCAGCGTTGGCGCAAGCTGCGCTCCCGGCAGTACCAGGAGGTCGAGGAGTTCCGTTCGCTGCTGGAGCCCCCGGAACGATTCGAGGACGGCTTCACACTGCGTACCATCATCGGCGTCATCTTCATCTCCCTGATCATGACACCAGGCGAGATGTATCTGGGTCTGGTGACGGGCGGCTCGATCGGATCCGCCGCCCAGTGGGTGACGGTCATCCTCTTCCTGGAAGTCGCCAAGCGCTCTTTCACTACCCTCAGACGGCAGGAGATCTACCTGCTTGTCTATGTTGCCTCTGCCTTGGTGGCGCGGGAAGAGGGTGCCTTCCTCGACCTGCTGTTCCGGCAGTATTTCGTGCGTTCCGCCGAGGCCGAAATGTTCGGCATTTCGCGACTGCTGCCGGACTGGTGGGTTCCGCCACCGGACTCGCCGGCCTTGGCTCAGCGCACCTTCCTGCACGAAGACTGGATCTGGCCCATCGGGTTGCTGGTGGTCGGCACGATCGTGGGCCGAGTCGCCTGGTTCACGACCGGTTATGTCCTGTTTCGGTTGACGTCGGATCGGGAGCAGCTGCCATTCCCGACGGCACCCATGTCGGCTTTGTCCGCCATGGCACTGGCCGAGGAAAGTGGGGATGAGCAGGAGACGTGGAAGTGGCCGGTCTTTTCCGTGGGCGCTATCATCGGCTCCGCCTTCGGATTGATCTATGTGGCGCTGCCCGTGTTCTCTGAGATCCTGGGTGGCAAGAAGATCACGCTGATCCCTATTCCGTTCTGGGATCTGAGTCCCTATCTGGGCAATCTGATCCCCGCCGCACCCCTTGGGATCACGTTGAGTCTGGGAACGATCATGGCTGGTCTGTATGCGCCATTCTGGGGTGTCGTCGGCTCCTTTGTGGGCGTCATGGTTCATACCCTCGCCAGCCCGTATCTGTATGCGCAGGGCCTGTTGCCCAGCTGGCTGGTTGGGATGGACACGATCCGAACACAGATCGTGACCGGTGTCGATTTCTGGAGAGCCTTCTCCATCGGGATTACGCTGGCCGTGACCTTCATCAGTTTCTACCAGGTGTTCACCTCGGCGAGCAAGCGGCGGCGCGAACTGGCCGAGGCCGGCGCGATTGGATCTCTGACGGATGATGCGAAGCCGAAGGTGTACCCGGACATCTGCCAGCACTCGACCTGCCGACACCCATCGCAGGTTCGCGGGTACTGCCTCAAACATCTTGGGCGGGGCGACTTCAATATCTGGATCTGTGTCGCACTCTTCGCCATGGCGGCATTGTATCCGATCATCCTGGCCAAGACACTCTTCCCGACGCTGATGACGACGGGATTGCTCATGCTGTTTTTCGGGATCGCCTTCATCTACGCGCCCATCATGTCCTTCGTCTCGGCGCGCCTCGATGGTCTGATCGGGCGCGAGGCGCAGATCCCCTACATCAACGAAGCGATCATCTTTCTCACTGGGTATCGGGGTGTCGACATCTGGTTTGTGCCATTTCCGACGAGGAACTACGGTGGTCATGCCGAGGGATTCCGCGTCGTCGAACTGACGGGAATGCGTTTCACCAGCCTGCTCAAGGCTGAGTTGTTCATGCTTCCCATCGTCTTCGGTGTCAGCCTCATGTACTGGAGCTTCCTGTGGCGCCTGGGACCGATACCGTCGGAGAGTTACCCCTACGCACAGTTGATGTGGCCCCTGCAGGCCTTCGACAAGGCCCTGTTCTACTCCAGCACGATGTACAGTCAGATGTGGACAGCGGGGGAGGAAGTGGACGGCGACCCGGTCGCCGTGGACGAGGCGGTGTGGAGTCCTTCGAATCTCCAGGACGAGCAGTGGTGGTACTGGCGGGTCCGGGTCACGGCCAATGTGGATATCTCTGATCCAGTAAAACGCACGTACGGCCCCTGGTCGAAGACGGGTTTCTTCTACACGAACTTTGGGGATGGACCGCCGCCGGCTCGCGTGCCTCCAGTAGTAAGCAAATTGGCGATGGCCGGTGCTGCCCGTGCCAGTCGCCGTGACAGTCTCGCCGATCACCCACCGCCGGAATTGCAGTGGCCAGAATTGGGGCAGACCGTGGCACTGGCGAATCCGAATTTCCGGGCCCATGTGGATGGCGAGAGTGGGAGCGACTCCCTCGCCTTCCTGTTCGAGGTGGACCGGATTGCCTCATTTGACGGCGAGTTCCTGCAACGCTCTTCGGATAGACCGCTGCTCTTCATGACGCTGTGGCGGGATCTGCGTTATACGGGCGACGGGCGTGACAATGACGGGGACGGCCGCACTGATGAGGAACTCATCAATGGTCGCGACGACGATGGCGATGGCGCCGTGGACGAATCAGATTTCCGCCATCCTCTGCAGGGATGGAAGTGGCCGATCATCGTTTTCGGCAGCGCCTTTGGTCTCGTCTTCTACTTCACCATGTCATTCTTCGGCATGCCCATTTTTCTCATCTGGGGCTACGTACAGTCTGTTCTGGGCATTCCCCACAATCTGCTGCCCATGATCTTCGGGGCGTTGCTGGCACGATTCTACTTTTGGCGGAAATACGGGCGCCAGCAGTGGCGCCAGTACGCCATGGTCCTCACCGTGGGATTCGGTGTGGGCATGTCATTGGTGGGGATGTTCTGCGCGGCTTTCGCGATGGTCAGCAAAGCCGTCTCTTCGCTGCAGTACTAGGAGTTCTTCGCCTTGCGTGAGACACGGGCCCGCTGAATCAGCAGCGCCGGGATCCCGATGGCGAGGTAGGTTGCATTGGCCAGAGCGTGCACGACAGTAGCACAGGCCAGAGCGGTGGCGGCGTCGACGTGGTAGAGAACCTCCAGCGTGTTGGCAAAGAAGAAGTGATAGGTACCGATTCCGCCCTGGATCGGCATCACGACGCCAATCGACGAGATCGCCATCACCACAATCGATCCGGCCACACCCAGGTCGTAGGGGGGCAGGTGAAGCCCGAAGGCATGCAGCGACTCATAGATGATCAGGACGTAGCCGGCGTTCAGCAGCAATGAGCTGGCCAGAATCTTCAGATACGCGCCCTGGCCTCTCACACTGGCGAGACCCGTCACGAATTTCCTCAGGATGTCAGCGGCCAGATCGGCGATGCGTCCGGGTAGTGCCCGTGACAACCAGCGATGGACCAGCTGGACGCCCTCCTCACCCCTGGCGCAGACGAAGACCAATAGCAAGATCGCTACGCCACTCATCAGCAACGCGACGAGTGCACCGCTGATGAGGAGGGGATAGGCAGCCTCCAGTCGGCCTGGGATCAGCGCCAGAGACATGCCCACGAAGAAGAGCAGGAACACCATATCTAGAATGCGCTCGACGACGACGGTCCCCAGTGTGGCACTCACACTGACACCACGCTGCCAGTTGAGACTCAGTGCCCGCGCTGCTTCGCCAGCCCGGGGGAAGGCGATGTTGGCTGTGTAGCAGATGGCCAGTGCCGTCGTGGCGTCCGCGACGGTGACGTCACGGGTGACGCCCTTGAGAAGGATGACCCAGCGCCAGGCACGTATGGCGACCGTGCACAAGGTCGTGGCCACGATGATGACGAGCCAGGTGGGAGACGCAGTCTGTGTCGCAACCCAGACGGATGCCAGATCGATCCCGCGGAAGGCCCAGTAGAGGAAAGCGCCTGCCAGGCTGAGGCTGATCAGATAACGAAGAGTGGTCTTCAATGGGAGAGGGCTGGGATCGTCACGGGGTCAGCGGTCTACTTGTAGACGTTGTCAGGATCGAAGACACGTTCATCGATGGTTTCCCACGAAGCTGCCTCGTCATTCCATCGTCGGTAGTAACAGGCGTAGTAGCCGTGTGCACACGCGGCCACTTCCTGTTCGACCTGGATTTCCAGCGAATTCATGTCGCAGTTGACGCGGATCTCACGCACGCGTTGCACATGCCCGGAACTGACACCCTTCTTCTGCACCTGACCCATCGAGCGGCGATAGACATGCACGTGCCCCTCCTTGACAGTGGTCTCCAGTGCCTCGCGATTGAGGAAGCACAGAACGAGCAGACGCCCGCTCTGGTGGTCGGTGACGGCCACCGGCAGCAACCCGTCGGTACCAAATTTCAGTTCCTCAACCAGTGATTCTTTCAAGAAGATGTCCTTTGTGTTCTCGGCTTGATCTTGCCGCGTTGCTCAAGCAACTGCATGACTTGTCCGGCCGCCTCGTCAACGCTGCATTGATCGGTTTGGATCTCAAGTTCGGGAGACAGAGGGGCTTCATAGGGATCGGAAATCCCTGTGAAATTCGGAATTTCGCCGGCCCGGGCCTTTTTGTAGAGGCCCTTCGGATCGCGCGACTCACAGACGGCCAGAGGCGTGTTGAGGTAGACTTCGAAGAATTCCTCTGCTGCCAGCAGTTGGCGCACGCCGTCGCGATCGATTCGGTAGGGGCTGACAAAGCTGCTCAGTGTGACCAGGCCGGCATCGACGAAGAGTCTGCCGACCTCACCGATGCGCCGGATGTTCTCGGCCCGATCTTCGGCGCTGAAGCCGAGATTGCTGTTGAGGCCGTGACGGACGTTGTCGCCATCCAGGACATAGGCCAGGCAACCGGTTTCGATGAGGGCCTGTTCGACACGAAAGGCGATCGTGCTCTTCCCGGAGCCGGACAGTCCTGTAAACCATACCAGCGCACCTCGTTGCCCGAGCAGGGCCTCGCGATCCGTTCGTTCGACCTGAGAGCCGTGCCAGGTGATGTCCGTTGCTTTGGACACGCCCTATTCGTCTCCTTCGAGGATATCGCCATCCTTGTCGCACACGAGGGTGCCGATATCTTCGCCCTCGCAGATGCGTCGGATCGTGCCCTTCTCGTCAAAGTCGAAGACATGGATCGGCAACTCGTTGTCACGAGCCAGGATGACGGAGGGTAGGTCCACGACCTTCAGATTCTGACGCAGGATGGTATTGTAGTTCATCCGACGATACAGGCGTGCCTGCGGATCGGTCTGCGGATCGGCTGTGAAGATGCCTCGAGCCTGGTTCTTGGCATACAACAGCGCCTCAGATCGGGTCTCGAGGGCGCGCTGGGCCGCCGTATAGTCGGTGGTCACGTAGGGCTGTCCTGTGCCGCCGGCAAAGATGACGACGTAGCCCTTCTCCATGTGATGGGCAGCTCGCAGGCGGATATACGGCTCGGCCACACTGTTGACGGGGATCGCGGTCATGACGCGCACCTCGACGGCGCCTTCGGAACGGCCCGTGATGACACCGCGCAGCATCAGACTGTTCACGATCGTACCCATCATGCCGATGTTGTCGGCTTCGGCCCGCTCGATGCCCCATTGTGAACCGAGATTGCCGCGAAAGATGTTGCCGCCGCCAATGACGACCGATACCTGCACGCCGGATGCATGCAGGCCGATGACCTCGTCGGCGATGTGTTCAAGGGCTTCATGATCGAAGCCGAACTCCTCGTCACCTGATACTGCGGCACCGCTGAGCTTGAGCGTCACCCGCTGATATCGCATGGATCGCTGGGCCTTGAGAAAGAGTGGGGGAAAGCGAAGGCAGGACAGGCAACATGCCACCTGTCCCGGGGCATCACAGCAACCGGCCCTTTTCGATTTTGGCCGCTTCCGGATACCTGGAGCACAACGCCTGAACGTCAGCTGCAAATCCATCCACCTGGGGCCCGGCCATCCCGACAAAGGCTTCCGAGCGCTGCAGAATCTGCCGGATGTCGTCGGCTGTCAGTGGGAGTCGGTCATCCTCGCCCAGACGGGTCACCAAGTCATTGTCACCCGTTGCCCGTTCCCGCAGGGCAAGGGCTGCAGCCACGGCGTGCTCCTTGATGGCTTCATGCGCCTGTTCGCGGCCCGCTCCTCGACGAACGGCCTCCATCAACAGGGTCGTTGTTGCCAGGAAAGGCAGGAAGCGTTCAAGTTCTCGCGCGATCACCGCTTCGTGCACGCCCATTTCGTCCACCACATGCAATGCTGTCTCCATCATGCCGTCGAAGGCGAAGAAAGCGTCGGGCAGTGCGACGCGGCGCACGACCGAACAGGAGACATCACCCTCAAACCATTGATCACCTGCAAGACCGCCGAGCATGTGCACGTAGCCACCCACGATCAGTTGCAGGCCGTTGATCCGCTCCGTGCTGCGTGTATTCATCTTATGAGGCATGGCTGAGGAACCGACCTGGCCCGGCACGAAGCCTTCTGTCGCTGTTTCGGCGCCCGCCATGAGCCGGACCGTGCGGGCGAGATTGGCGATCCCTGCGCCGAGTTGATAGAGGCAACTGACGACATCGAAGTCGAGGCTGCGTGGATAGACCTGTCCCACGGCGTCCAGCTGGCGTCCGAAGCCCAAGTGTTCCTGGACTCGCTTCTGTAGCTGAGTGACCCGTTCGGCGTCACCCTCGAACAGGGTGAGCTGATCGAGGGCGGTGCCTACAGCCCCCTTGAGGCCCCGAAGAGGGTAGCGCTCGATCAGATTCTCGAGTCGAGCGAAGGCTTCCAGCATCTCCTGGCCGAACATGGCGAGACGTTTCCCCACCGTCGTCGCCTGGGCTGCCGCATGGTGCGTGCGTCCAACGGTGGGCAGGTCGCGCCAGGTCACGGCGCGATCACCTATCGCACTCAGAAGACGGATGTATTTGAGCCGCAAGAGACGAAGGGATTCCAGAATCTGGAATTGCTCGACATTGTCGGTGAGATCTCGACTTGTCAGCCCCTTGTGGATGTGCTCGAAGCCGGCCAGATCGCAGAATTCCTCGATGCGGGCCTTCACGTCATGGCGTGTTCGTTCCTCACGCTGACGGATGGACTCCAGATCGACCTCATCCACCGCTGATTCATAGGCGGCGATGGCTTCTGCAGGGATCTCGAGGCCCAGATCTGCCTGGGCGCGCAATACGGCAATCCAGAAGCGGCGTTCCAGACGGACGCGACCGGCCTCAGACCACAGATCGGTCAGGGCATCACTGGCGTAGCGGCTGGCAAGGATGTTGGTGACAACGTTGGGATCGGACACAGGGCGTGACAACGCTTCCTGAGGGAGGGCTGTGAATGGCGGGTCTGCGCAGACATCTGGGGAGTCATCATAGCATAAGGCACCAGAGGAATCGTGCCAACGGGATCTCTCGGTTCGGTGCCTCAGTCCGTGCGATTCGCCATCACATGGTCTGCCACATCGACCAGTGGTGCCGTCCAGAGTCGGTCGGAGGAGGCACTGAGATGGTCGAGCAACATCTGGAATGCCTGGGCATCGATGGCGATATGATCGCCGCCAACACCGTGAAAGCAGAAGACGGCCCAGCGACCCTGTTCTATCGCACTCTCAGCATAGTCGATCAGCTCCTGCCCCGAATTCCCCTCGACGGCCCAGCTGCCCAGGTACCACAGGTCTGCCACCGTTGGATCATTGGGGCGCTCGCCCCAGCCCCGGGCAGCACGAAAGCGCTCGGCCACGAGTGGGATGTAGGACTGCCTGGTGAGTCCCCGTCCGACATCGCTCTGATAGCAGGGATAGCAGAAGGTGCGATGGCCCTTGTGCTGCGGAGAGATCTCATCAAGACCAACCTCGGCCTCGTCGATCGTCTGTGCCATGTCTTGAAGTGTGAGGCGTTCGAGGCAGAATCCGTCGTCGAAGTGAAAGTTGCAGCTGCAGGGATGGCGGCTGGTGTGATTCCCCAGTTCGTGCCCCTCGAGTGCTGCCTGCTTCCAACGTTCGACCTGCGTGCCCCAATCGGGTCGTCGGCCCGGGTTCAAGTAAAATGTACCGCGCAGACCAGCCGCCTCCAGGCGCGGCAGTGCCTCGGAGAGATGGGTCGGTGCGCCATCGTCGAAGGTGAGGGAGATGGCTGCCGCTGCTGTGCCGGGCCATGAGAAAGTGGACATGTGCGATGATCTCCATTCGTGTCATTGCCCCATGAATGCATCGTATCCGATGGCTATCCTGGGATATGGCTCACTGCTGCCTATTGATTCGCTCCAGCACCATGGTCCTGCCTGCCAGATGGCCCGAGCTGCACGTGGGTCCATACTACAGCAGCCCCGTGACACGCCAGTAGAGGACATTCAGGGGGCACAGCACCAGCAGGGAGAGTATCGAGATCACGAACATAGTGATCACCAACTGACGCAGGCGGACCTGTCCGAAGCCGAGGGCCACCATGAAGGGCGCCGCCTGATAGGGCAGGAATACGAGGGTCGTGGCCATGGCGACACTCATTGCAGAGGCGATGGGTGTGAGGCCGTATGTCATGCCCACTTCAACCAGTGATGGCGTGACGACGGCACCGACGGCGGCGATATCCATCAGGAAATCAAGAGGGATTGCGGCAGCCGTCAGTGACAGGCACGCCGTGAGCCAGTGGCCACCGGGATCCGGCAGGTGAGACAGGACACTGCCGATGATCTGCTCATTGACCCCCGACACCTCCAGGGCGGCCCCCATGCCGAAGACGGCGGCAATGTAGAAGTAGAAGGCGAAATTGATCTCACGCAGTCGATGCAGAGTCAGCGGGCCCCATCCGGGCAATACGGCGCACAACACCAGAATCAGACCCACATAGACCGGGGGCAGGCCATGCAGCGGATCTGTCGCCCACAGGCCGACGCCGGCCAGCAGCAGGAACAGGGCACGTCGCTGATCGCGGGTGAAGGGGGCGGGGCGTGATATGACCCCTGCCTTGGCCGGCGGGGCAAGTCCTCTTCCCGCCACGGCCCACACGATACCGAGGCACAGGCCAGTACGCAGAAGGCCGATGACGGGGAACATCCAGCGCAACCACTCTCCCCACAACACGACGCGACCCGTGACGGCTTCGAGTTGGCCGACGACGACCAGATTCGGAACCGAACCGGTGAGTACCCCACAACCGCCAAAGTACGTGCCACACACGAGGGACAGGGCCACGGCGGCACCCCATCGATGGGCCTGCTCCCCTCCTCCGGGCGCGATCCGCGTCGTCAGGGCCATGCCGATCGGCATCAGGAGCAGAACCCGCACAACACCTGAGGGGACGAGGAATGCCGTGGCGAGGGCCAGCACGTGCAGACCTGCCAGCACCCGCCAGCGACTGCCGCCAGTGATCAGCGGACCAACGCGGATCGCCAGCTGATCGCCCAGACCTGTTGCCGAGAGCAGGAGGCTGAGCACCATCCCGGCGAAGACGAGCCATATGGTGGGTTGCGCGAAGGGCGCGAAGGTTTCGGCAAAGTCCAGTAACCCCGAAGCCGGCAACAGGAGCAGCATGGCCAGGGAGGAGATCTCGAGGGGCACCGGCTGCGCGCTCCAGCTGATCAGTGCGAACAGGGCGATGCCCAGGGCGCGCTGCTGCAGGACACTCAACTGCTGGAGGGGCGCCCACCAGCCGGCGAGCAGCGCCGCTATCGCGATCCAGAGCCAGGGCTGCCGGTGCCAGGGGGACGGATGAATGCCTGGCGATCCGTGAGATTCGGTCACAGGATCGGCGTCATTTCAAGGCTGGCGCGATCGCATCGGCCAGGATGCCCACAGCTAAGGCGAAGTGAGTGGAGCGATTCCATCGCATGGTCGTGTGGAAGTCATCGTATACGAGGAATGCCTCACCTGAGCGGCCGTCCGGCAGCAGGAGGTTCGACCACAGGTCCTTGCGGCGTGGCAGATTGCGGCCATCGAGGCGACGCACGCCCAGGTCCTGCCAGCGAGCCAGCTTCATCCGGACATCGAGCCCTGCCAGTCTCGGGTCGAAGTCGGCGGGGATGCGCACGGCCCGCCCCCACGTCTGTTCATCATTCCAGCCGAGTTTGGCCAGGAAGTTCGCGATGGAGGCGAAGATGTCAGATTTGTTGCCCCAGATGTCCCGTCGGCCATCTCCGTCACCATCGACTGCGTGCCGTCGGTAGTTGGAGGGCATGAACTGACACTGACCGAGGGCGCCGGCCCACGAGCCGGTCACTGTCCCCGGTGGCGTGTGTCCGGCATCGATCGATCGCAGCAACTCGAGTAACTCGCGCCGGAAATAGGCCTGGCGTCGTCCACCATGGGCAATCGTGGCCAGGGCGGCGGCAACAGGCACATCGCCAAGATTGCGACCGTAGTCACTCTCGATTCCCCAGAAGGCCACGATGAATCGCGCCTGCACGCCGTATTGGTCAGCGACCTTGCGCAGCTCGTCGGCATGTTCGGCAGCCAGTTCGCGACCTCGAAGCTGGCGGTCGAATGAGACGACTCGTTTCCGGTATTGCTCCCAGGTGAGTGTCGTCTCCGGCTGGCGCTGTTGAGCCCGCAGAACGAAGGCCAGAGGCTGAATGCCGCCCAGCGTCTCATCGAGGGTCTGTGAACTGATGCCGGCAGCTGCAGCGTCTCGCCGCAGGCCCTGCAGCCAGTGGTTGAACTCTTCGGCGTCTGCCAGGATCGGAAACAGGAGGCTGCCGAACAGGAGGGAGAATATGAGGCTGAGGCGTCGCCCTGCAGGTGCCCGATACCGTGATCTCATGGGCGCACGATACTGCCATCTGCGCGTCGATCCTCAGCCGTGCCGCTGGGGCCAGACTCCTGGTAGAGGGCGGCCGCCTTCTCTTCATCGATGTCGATACCCAGGCCGGGACTGTCGTTGGGATACAGATGTCCATCGGCCAATACGGCGTGGCCAGGGAATGCCTCCAGTTCTTGCTCACTGAAGTGGTTTTCTTCCTGGATGCCAAAAGAGGTGGAGGCCATATCCAGATGCATCGCCGCTGCCTGATTGACTGGATCGTTGTCGCCGCCCTCCTGCCACGCCGTCTGAACACCAAACCACTCGCACAGGGCCGCGATCTTGCGGCAGGGCGTGATGCCGCCTGCCTTGGAGACGCGGACCCGCACGTAGTCGATGAGACGCTCTGTGATCAGCGGGACGTATTCCTGCGGATTGACGAAGAGTTCGCCCATCGCCTGGGGCGTCGTGCACTGTTGCTTGATCTGCCGGAACCAGTCGATCTGTTCGGGCGACAGGACATCTTCGAGAAAGTAGAGCCGATAGGGTTCCAGCAGTTTCGCCAGGGTAACGGCATTGTGGGGTCGCAGGTGCTCGTGCACATCGTGTGTGAGTTTGGGGCCAAATCCAAGCTTGTCTCGTAGATGGGCGAACATGGAGGGAATCGCCTCCAGATACAGTTCGTCATCGAAGACCTTGTCTGCTGCCCGCGCCGTGCGGGGCCGTTGTGCCTTGGCCGCATCCAGGAAGCCGCCGCCCCCATAGTTCCCCAGCTGGCAGCGGACCACGGCGTATCCCTCTTCGAGATAGCGCTGGACGTCTTCCACCAACTCATCGAGATCCGAGCCACTGGCGTGGGCGTAGCAAGGTACCGCATCCCGACAAGCGCCACCCAGCAGCTGATACAGGGGCATGCCTGCCTCTTTGCCCTTGATGTCCCACAACGCCATATCGATGGCCCCGAGGGCTGTGTTGAGGATCGATCCATTGCGCCAGTAGGCGGCGGCATAAACAGATTGCCAGATGTCCTCGATGGCTGATGCATCTCTGCCGATCAGGCGTGGACCGATGACATTCTCAATGGCCGTCGAGACCGTGTCGGCATGGTGGACATCATTGGCTGAGCCGATCCCGTAAAGGCCCGGCTGATCGGTGATGACTTTGACGATGCTCCAGTAGCCGCCTGGTCGCGTGCGAATGCAGCGGATCTCTTTGATTTTGGCCACGGTAGGACTCACTCAATCGAGGGTGAACAGACTCAGTTGCGGAACATAGGTGATGATGATGAGGACTCCCAGCAGGATCAGGAGGAAGGGCAGGGAGGCGCGGTACAGCTCGAGAATCGGCCGTTTCAGACTGGCGCTGGCAATAAAGAGGTTGAGCCCGACTGGTGGCGTCGAATAGCCAATCTCGAGATTCGCCAGGAAGATGATCCCCAGGTGGACCGGATGGATGCCGTAGGCTTCGGCGATGGGCAGGATCAGGGGCACGACAACCACGAGTGCCGAGAACATGTCGATCATGCAACCCACGGCGAGGAGAAAGAGATTCAGCAGAATGAGGAAGAGCAGGCGAGAGTCGATGGAACCACGAATCGTGTCCAGCAGACGGGCTGGAATCTCGGCGTCCACGAGATAACTCGTGTACGCTGTGGCGGCCGCAATGATCACGAAGATGCCGCCCACAAGGACCATCGTGTCCCGGACGATGCCGGGGAGTTGCCTTGGTGTGATCTCACGATGGACGAGCATTTCCACACACAGGATGTAGAGGACGCTGAGCGCGGCCGCCTCGCTCACGGCGATGAAACCGGAATAGATGCCGGTGATGACCACGACGGGGAGGGCCAATTCCAGCGCGCCGGCCCGCAGTGCGACCCGTGGTGAGACTCTCTTTTCGGACACCGGGGGCAGGCGTCGGCCCACATGGACGCTGTAGGCAGCCAGACACACGACCATCAGCAGGCCCGGGGCGATCCCGGCCAGGAACAGATCGTCCACCGGCACTTCGGCGACGATGGCATAGACGATGAGAGGTATGCTGGGGGGGAACAGCAGTCCGAGGCTGCCGGATGTGGTGAGCAGGCCGAGGGAGAAGTGTTCCGGATACTGACGTTGTTGCAGCGCCGGGAAGAGGAGGCCCCCGACGGCGACAATCGTCATACCCGAGGCCCCAGTGAAGGCGGTGAGCAGCGCGCAGATCGACAGGGCCATGACAGCGAGGCCACCCGGGAGCCAACCCAACAGTGCCTGCGACACCGAGACCAGGCGTGTGGCGGCGCCACTGCGTGCCAGCAGAAACCCACACAGGGCGAAAAGGGGAATCGCCGTGAGGGCCGGCATGTCGGCAAGGCGATACATCTCGATGAAAATGATGGTGAGATCAACACCGTCGCTGGCAAAGGCCAGCAGGGCGAGAACGACGATGATGATGAACAGTGGCGTGCCGAGTGCAGCCAGCAGCACTGCCAGAGTCGTCGTCACCGGTGCAGGGATCATGGTCAGGCGCTACTGGTGTTGCCGTCGCCAGGCGGCGACAAGGAATCGGAGAGCCATAAAGAGAAAGACGATGGGAAAGATGATCTGAACCGACCACTGAGGTAAGCCAAGAAAGATCTCGCCGCCGTACGTGCGCTCGTCCGCAACGAACCGCAGGGCGATCAGACCCAGTAGAGCGCAGACGGTTGCTGCGATGATCTCACCTGCTGTCGTGGCACGCCGGCGCCAGATCGGTGGCAGGAGTCGTAGTACGGCATCGATCCGGATGTGTTGCCCTTCACGTGTGGCCACCAGGGCACCAAGGAAGCTTGACCAGAGAACTAGATGTCGTGTGAGGGGCTCGAGCCAGAAGTAGGTCAACTCGAAAAGATTGCGCAGCAGGATCTGGGCGCAGGACAGAACGACCAGCAGGCCAACCAGAAACAGGAGCACGCCGTCTTCAACGCGGCGCAATCGAGATCCCGATTCTGTCGAAGAGGTCTGGGTCAACTCACTCATCGCCGGGGCCAACGGCGGGGCTTTCACGGAAGGACGTCAGGTGCTGATTGACCAGATCATAAGCCTCTTGAGAGAATGCGTGGCCCACCAGTTCCGGCCTGGATTCGACGACGAGATCTATAAAGGACTGGATCTCTTCTTCCAGCGGCTCCACCTTGATGATGCCCTGGTCGATGATCACCTGCATGGCCTCTTCATTGTCCTGCCGTGAGTCGTGATTGGCGTCGGCGAAGTGCCGGGACGTGATGTCGAGAAGAGTCTGCTGATGGGACGGATCGAGTCGATCGAAGACCTTCCGTTGCAGCGCAAAGACACCGACCGTGTAGTTGATGGGCAGGGCGGTCAGATACTTCACCCGCGTGAACCACTGCAGCACGATGGCCGCTGACGGAGACGCGTAGACCACGTCGATCAAGTGGGTCTGCAATCCCAACAGTACATCGGAAATGGTCAGGGGGACGGAGGTCACGCCGGCCCGACGGAACAGCACGGCAGTGATCGGTTCATCGGCAAGCCGCCAGACTTTCATGCCCTTGATGTCGGCTGCGCCGCGTACCGGCTTCTGAGACATTACGTGGACGAAACCGATGTCGGACCAGCCCAGCAGGACATAACCACCTTCGGCGAAGCGCTCTCGATAGAACGCGTCCATCTGTGCCACGACGTAGTCGACTTCGTCATAGTTGTCGAAGAGGAAGGGCATCTCAAGAGCAAGGACATCGGGCGCCATGAGGCTGACGCCACGGCCACCAAAACTCCCGCCATGGAGTTGACCGATTCGCATCTTGCGTAGCATGACATCCTCGTCGCCCTGTACTCCGCCTGGATAGATCTTCAGCCCCACGGCGTCGTCCGTCTTCTGTCGCAACTCGGCATCTACTTCCCGCAGCGCCCGAACCCAGCCACTGCCTTCCGGCGCGATGGTGGCGACCTTCAGCAATTGGATCGCCTGGACCGGAGCGATGCTGGATAAGACCAGACCCAGACCGATCAGCAGAATCACTGCGCCACGCCGAGGGTGTATTTCAGAATAGCTCATCGGTCTGCTCCAGCAGGATTCTGGCCTGCTCCTGGGCTGCCGTGTTCTGCAAGGTGAGGTCCGGGTTGATGTTGGCGGGCGCGTCGAGAACCTCCTGAAGCAGTTGCACGAACAGGTCGCGGTCGAAAATCTGGCGCGCGTAGTAGCGGGCCATCTGGACTTGCACCATCAAGGATTGCCGCTTGTTGATCTCGAGGGCCCGCTCGAAGTGTGAGTGCGCCCGATCAGGTGATCCCCCAAGCATGCGGGGCAGTGCGGCATGATAGACGCCTAGAAATATGTGGGGAGCTCCATCGAGGAAACCCTCATCCCTGGCCAGGACCCATTCCATGAGGAAGATGACACGTGGCAGTTGCGCCAACGCAGCCATCGAGTCAAGATGAGTGCTGATCCACGCACCCCAACTGCTGGCAGCCCAGAACACGACGTCAATGTCGCTGTCTTTGAGATGCGCTTCGATCTGAGTGAATTCATCGAAGGGCCGCGCCAGAAGCGCCTCGGCAACTGGGCGACGAGCGATCAGCGCCCGGCGTCCGTAGTCGTGTGCCCTGGCATAGAGCCGGGCAGCTCGCTCCGGTTCATCGACCTCGATGAGGGATGCGTAGGATGCGTAGCTCTGGGCGCCACGGGTCAGCAGCCCGGCATCTGTTGCAGATCCTTCGATCAAGCCATCCAGGAACAGAAGCAATGGCGGGATCGCCTGACGGACGAGAGCGACATCGTCGTGGCGCGACGTGGCGATGGTGAGGTCTTCCATCAAACCGCCGGTGACACGGCTCTGTATCCATCCGCAGCCGGAGAGGACTACGGTCATCAGGATTGGCAGGCAGAGCCACAGGTGTGCGTTGCGGACCGGTGTCCGACGCAGATCGCTGGAGCGCGGATCGCTGAATCGTGAGGATGTGTCGAGTGGCATGGATTCCTGGTGAGAGGCGGCTAATATCGCCGGGAGGGTATCGGTGGGTCAAGATCCTGGAGAGTCAGACGCTCCCAGGTGCCGTGCAGTTTCTTGCGCCCGTCTTGCCAGGGCAGGTGGTCAGCAGCGAAGATACTCAAATGACGAAGCTACGCATCTGCACCGCATTCGAGAGATCAGGGACCCGATCAGCGTAATGAACTCACATGACGTTGGATCTGCCCGCGGCGCAATCGAGCACCAAGCATCTGGCAACATGGCTGTCATACGGCGCTTCGGCACGACAGGGGCAGTGCAGGTCGGCGCGGTGCTTGTCCTCGGATTCCTGGCAGGTCTCGGAAGTCTGACGAATGAGCTGAGTTATGACGACCGTGCTCTGCTTCTTCGACCTTCTCTGGTGAATGCAGACCTCCTTCACCTTGTGAGCACGAGCTACTGGGAGGAAGTCACCGGACACCCCGATGGCTTGTATCGCCCGCTGACGCTGCTGTGGCTGTGTCTCTTGTATCATGCAGGGTCTGGCTCGACTCTCCTTATGCACCTGGGCACGCTTCTGGCACATCTGGCAGCTGCGGTGTGTCTGCGATGGGCCGCCCGGCGGCAGGGGATTTCGGCCCTGACGGCCACTCTGGCTGCGATGCTCTTTGCCGTGCATCCAGCCACAACAGAAGTCGTGAACACCCTCGTGGGTAGTGGTGATGCGTGGGCCCTGACTCTTGGACTTGGCGCCCTGGCTCTGGCAACCGGCCGGGATCCACGACTCCAGAGTGTTGCCGTCGTCGCGCTCCTGCTGGCTCCGCTGGCCAAGGAGTCTGCTCTATTGGGCACGCTGGCCTTCGGTCTCTGGCGGTGGTGTCAGTGTCGAGATGTGCGGGACCCATTGATGCTGGCTGCAGTGTTCGCCACGCTTGTACCCGTCATGCTGCGGTGGGGTGTGACAGGACAGCTCGGCGCCGGGACGATCGGTTTCGTCGACAATCCACTGGCCCATGCTACCACCGGTGTGCGGTTGTCGATGGGAGCGACGATTCCGATCCGGTACGCGAACCTGATCGCATTTCCATGGCCGCTGAGTGCCGACTACTCGTATGACCAGCTGCCGCTGCCGGCCTGGGGCATCGGCTGGGGCCTTGGTCGGGCTGTTGTGGGGCTCGGGTTGGTGACATCGATCGGCTTTCTTGCCTACCGGTGCGGGCGAATGGGCAAGGATGTGTTCTGGGGCGCTCTGGCAGGTGGGCAGATTCTCCTGGTCAGCCAGGTAGTGATGCCGATTGGGACCCTCTTCGCCGAGCGTCTGGCTTACCCACTGGCCGCTGTCAGTTGTCTTGGTGTGGGCGCCTGTCTGGCGAGCCTGCGTCAGCCGCTGCGGGTTCCCGTCATCACGGGTTGGCTTGCGATCGGCGTGGTCCTGTCTCTTGCGAGATCGGCACAGTGGCAGGACGATCTCTCCCTCTTTACGAGTACGGCGGCGATCAGCGATCGCAGTGCCAAGGCTCATCGCGGACTGGCCCAGGCCCTGCAGGAAAGGGGGCAGCTCGCGGAAGCGGTCGCATCATATGACCGGGCACTGGCGATCTATCCGCGTTTCTCCGATGCCCAATACAATCGCGCCATTGCACTGACCGGTCTCAAACGATGGACCGAAGCTCGGGCCGGTTATTTGCGCGTACTGGCGAGCCGACCTGACCATGTGGATGCGTTGTGGGCGGTGGCGGTTCTGACCGAACAACTGAATGGATTTGAGTCGGCGATTGAACCCTACCGGCGCCTCCTGCAACGCGATCCCGGACACCTGGGCGCGATCAGGGCGCTTGTCGTGGGTTGGGTTCGGAGCGGAGATCGAGCGCGTGCGCGTGATCTGATCGAAGAAACTGCAAGAACCTGGGACGTACCTGCATTACGAGATCTTCTGGTTCAGCTCTCAGCAGGGAGCTGAATCATCGGCCCGCCTGTTCCAGGCAGTCCCATGGATCGGTCTGCTCAGCACAGTGAGCGAAGATGGGCAGGCTCGCCTTGAGGTCGGCGCGCTGAGCATCATGGACCGCCGTGAACAGGTGCAGATCACGATTGTATCGCCGGTAGGACAACAGACGGGCGTTGTTTACCCGCTCCCAGCGCAGGAATCCATCGTAGCGTGACCCGGCCAACTGAGGGTGCTGACGATATCGCTCCTGTGCAGCGCGCAGGAGCTGATCTCGTGACGTCAGGATCTCATCGCGCTTGAGATCCTGGGCATAGAGGCTGTCGAGCTGGTCGAGGAGGGTGCCGATGAATTCGGTGAAGTTTGTGGAGTCCTCGCGTCGAATCCGGATGCTGTCGACCTGCGCCGCATTGGCTCCGTATCGCCGGCGCATCATGTCGAGTGCCCCCTGCCGCCCCACGAAACTGGCCGTACTCTCGTTGTAGTCGACCTGGCCATCGGCGAAGATCGTCACGTGCGTGAGTTCGTGCAGGAGCAGATCGGCGAGCCTCGCTTCCCCGTCGTCGAGCATCGAGCTCAACAGGGGATCTGGCAGGTAACCGAGGGTGCTGTAGGCGGCCACGGGGCGAGCCAGGGCATCGTAACCCAGCTCTGTGAGTCGTTGTGCCTCATCCACGGCGCGCTGCCGGTCGAAGTATCCCTTGTAGGGCAACGCACCAAGAAATGGAAATTTCCACTGGAAAGGCGACAACTCGTCGACAGGACTGGCGCTCACATTGTAGGAGATCGGGTGGGCGCCGGTGTCGTAGAAGCGGGAGTAGTTCGTATGAGCCCCGCGCAAGCCGATCTCGCCGGCATAGGCTCGGACAGAGTCAACCCAATCCAGTTGTGCGAGTCGGGCCGGGTCCGTCGTCTGCGCCCGCACTTGTTGGATCGGCTGGCTGTCGAGCAATACCTGCATCTGGCCCTGTGCCAGATGCAGGACATATCCTGGTGTCGCATCACCGCAGGCGGTGAGCCCCAGACTCATAGTCAGACTCATAGCCAGACCGGTTACCAGGTTGGCGATCAGGGCCGCTGTGCGCCCGAGGCGGGGCAATGGATTCAGGGGCTGGTGGCGGATGCTGCACTGGCGAGGGAAGTGGTGATTTGCACCATCTGCTCATTGAGCGCCTGAATCAGCTGATTGGCCTCTGCAAGCGTCTTCTCAACCTCGCCATAGATCGCCTCGTGCTCGCCGCCTGCCAGTTCGGCATCCCACCCTTTGATCGTCTTGCCATAGGCATCAAGGCGCAGGTTGATCAGTTTGCGCACGTCACGATGAAATGGGGCCAACAGGGGAGGTGGCTCGATGGTGTCGAAGGTAACGAGCAATTCCTGCAGTTGGGGTTTGGCGTCTGCAGCTTTGGTGGCCAGGTTGCGGCCGGTCCCACGACGATCGACGGAGTCGTCTGCACCGGTGGCAAGGGCCGTCTCATACAGTGCTTGCAGTTCAGAGATCCGTTGCACGTGCGGCCCAATATTCTGCAGGTATGCCTGCACATCAGCGGCGCTGCCAAAATCAGTGGCCGCGGCCTCGGTCGCCTGTTGGTCAGTCTCTTGTTCAGGTGTGGATTGACCACAGGCCGTCAGCAGCAGTGCGAGGGCACAGAAGGGCGTCAATATGCGTTGCATGAGATTTCCTTACCGGAGCGTGATATGTCGTTCATGATCGAGACAGTCAAGTACCCCGCCGTGCAGATCAGAGGCGGGCGCGAGCCTGCGCCAGTCCCTGGCGAGCCGTCTGTGAGCTTGGCCGTATCAGCAGCGCTCGATCGTAATGGGCGGCCGCGTGGGCCCATTCACCCCGCTCGGCATGAATCACGCCAAGGTGGAGATAGGCATCGACGGCATTGATATTTCTCTCGATGGCTGCCTCGAAGCTCGCCTGGGCCTCATCGGTGCGCTCCGCGAGCAGATATGCTTTGCCGAGTTGGATTCGGGCGTCGACGAATCGGGGATCGGCCAGCACGGTGGCTTCCAAATATGCGATGGCTGAGTCGCCTGCAGATTCCTCGAGCCAGGTCTCTCCGATTTGCAGCGAAGCCAGAGGGTGGCCGGGTAGAGAATGACTCGCCGCAGCAAAGGCCTTGCGGGCCATTGGCAGATCACCGAGCGCGCGCGCCTCGGTGCCTCGACGATAGTCGAGTTGAAATGCGCGGCGTCTGTAGCGGTCGGCCATATCCAGGCGACCGCGGACCTCATAGACTCGACCAAGTCCCAGCATGGCTGTGCTTGATGTGGAGTCTTTCTGCAGGGCGCGTCGATAGGAGGCCGTCGCCGAATTGAGATCACCATCCTGCAGACGACGCTCAGCATGGGCCAGCAGTTCCGGCACGGAAGCCGTCGCGGAAATGGTGTCGTCACCGGCGCAGGCGAGGAGCCCGCTGGTGAGGCCGACCAACAGCAGACGCAGACCGGTTGAGATTCGTGAGATCACTTATTCTTCAGCGGTGTGACGACTTTCTCGCCGTCGAATATCATGTCGCCGTCACGGTCCAGGATCAGACCATCTTCGGTGAATTCGTATTTCATCGACTGGCCCAAGGTCAGTCGTTTCTGTACCTCGTCGAGATCCTGATACTTCTCGATCAGCTTCTCGATGGGGCCCTCGAATTCGGTGGCGTGGTACTTGGGCCGGTTGCGATCCCGCGTGGTGCGCTCTTCCGTGGTCATGATCGGCAGACGCTCGGCGGCTGAGTCCATGGAGCTGGCCATCGACTGACGGCGACGGTAGTGTTCGTGGCGTTTCTCCGACTCGGTGAGCAGCTCTTCCGGCACGTTGGACAGCCCTGCCTTGTCTTGACCTGGTCGTTGTTTGCCTTGCTCTTCGGCACGCTGATCTTCGCGTTCACGTGCGTCGTCCACCTCACGTTCGGCGAGTTGATCACGCTCTTCATCCAGATGCACATCAGTGCCGATCTTGCGGAGTACGTTGCGAGCCGCTCGATTCATCTTCTGTTCCGTCTTGTGATTCCGGGGTGCAGGCGCCTCGAAGAGGCGCCGTAGATTCGACAAGAATATAGGGGTTAGCTCACGAATTCGAAAAGCGTGTGTGAGTGGACAGATCGTTGGAGGGGGCGTTATCTTTGCCCAGTCTGGAGTTACCTTCTCCAGTACCGAGCTCCGAGGCTGAAGAAACGGGGGCCGATGTGTGCAGATCAGGCGGTGGAGCACGATGGCAGAAGAAGAGAATAAGAAGGACAAGAAGCAGACCGCCGAGGATCGTGAAGAGAAGGTCGAACGCATCCGCAGGCTGATGGCGGAACGCAGCGAGGATGCCGCCAAGATGGTGAAAACCTGGCTCCACACGGACGAGTGATCACCAACTGCGCCCTTCGCTGCGGGCGATGTACTACCCACGCTCGAGCGACGGCCAGCGCATCCCACAGCAATCCCAGAATCTCACTGCATCACGTCGGCCGCGTCCCTCGATGAGCGGATGCCGCCGTCTTTCGCAGGAGTCACTTGACCCCTGCGGAACTGGCCGCGAACCACCGGAAGGACAACATGGCGTTCCTGTCGCGCTTTTTCTCCAATGAGATCGGTATAGATCTCGGCACCGCCAATACACTCATCTATGTAAAGGGTGAGGGGATCGTACTGAACGAACCCTCAATCGTCGCCCGTCATATTATGACCAAAAAGGTCATCGCCGTTGGCATGGAGGCGAAGGAGATGATGGGGCGCGAGAACTCAGAGATCGAGACAATACGCCCTCTCAAGGACGGCGTGATCGCTGATTTCGAGGTGACGGAAGAGATGATCCGCACCTTCATCCGCAAGGTGCAGAAGAACAAACTCTTCGTGCGCCCCCGAATTGTGGTCTCGGTTCCGTCGGGCAGTACCGAAGTCGAGAAGAGGGCGGTCCGCAATTCGTGCGAACGCGTCGGGGCACGCGAGGTCTTCCTCGTCAGTGAACCGATGGCAGCCGCGATCGGGATCGGACTGCCCGTCGAACAGGCGGTGGGCTCCATGGTGATCGATATAGGCGGTGGTACGACTGAGATTGCCGTGATCGCTCTGTCCGGGATCGTGACATCAGAATCGATCCGTGTTGCCGGTGATGAAATGGATCGCTTTGTCACGGAATGGATGCGGAAGAAATACAACCTGCTCATCGGCCCACGGAATGCAGAGCAACTGAAATTCCAGATTGGCTGCGCCATGCCTCTGGATCCAGAAGAGGAGGCCCAGGTGAGAGGGCGTGACCTCGTGGCTGCGATTCCGAAGACGCTGACCGTTGACTCTCGCGAAATCCGCGAGGCCCTCGCCGATCCGGTGGAAGCCATCGTTGCCGGTGTCCGCCGTGGTCTCGAACGCACACCGCCGGAACTGGCTTCTGATATCCTGGATCGGGGCATGGTTCTGAGTGGCGGCGGTGGCAAGCTTCGGGGGCTGCGCGAGCGACTCATCGAGGCAACCAGTCTGCCGACCTACCTGGACTCGGAGGACCCCCTGTCTGCAGTCGTGCGCGGCAATGCGCGGGTTCTCGACGAATTCGATCGCTACCAGAAGGTCCTGTACTGAGCAGGCCGCCATGCCCCAGCCCAGCACTGATTACGTCGGGATCGGCGCCGCCATCCTGATCTCCCTGACGTTGATGGGACTGCCCGCACCACGTCAGGAGTCCATCGCCGCAGGTCTGCGCTCGTCTGCGCTGGCTGCGGGGCAATGGACTTTCTCGCGTGTGATCCGCTTTGCAAGTGGGGAGGAACGCGCGCGCCACTTGCTCACGCGCAATGTCCAGCTTTCCCTCGAAAACATGCGGTTGAGGGAGGCAGAGGAAGAGAATGATCGTCTTCGACGTGCTCTCGACTTCCGCACTCGCAACCAGTTTGGTGAGATTCTGCCCGCCGAAGTGATTGGTCGGGATCCGGATCTACTGTTCGATGTGCTCGTCATCAATGCGGGCAGAGATGTTGGCTTGCGGCGGGATTGGCCCGTCGTGACGACGGAAGGCCTCATCGGGCACGTCGTGGAGGTGGGGCAGCACAGCTCTGTGGTGCAGTTGGTTTTCGGTGTCCGTGTAAGCGCCGTGGTTCAGGGCGGCAGGGCGCATGGTATGGTATCGGCAGCCGGTGGCAATCGATTCCAGCTGAGTTACGTGGATGCCAGCAGTCGGATCGAGGTCGGCGATCGAATTGTGACGTCTGGTCTCGGCGGTCGGTATCCCAAGGGTTTGACCCTGGGTACGGTGACACAGGTGCAGCAATTGGACGAAGATCCTCTGTTTCAGGAAGTATTCCTGGAATCTGACGTGGATTTCTGGGGCCTCGAGGAAGTCTTTGTCATGCCGCCCTCTCAAGTCGTTGAGACAGCGTCGGTTCCTTGACAACCTAGAGGGCGTGCTTTATGTTGATCCCTCGGCTTTGCAGAGTATGCGCGAGACGCGTAAGCGTCTGGCACACAAGCGGTAGCGGCAAACAAGCAGAGCCTGAATCCTGGTCAATCAAGTGGCTGGATCAGAGCGGCTGGGACGGTTCAAACGCCCCCCGGGCCCTTCAGTGAGTTGATGAGTCAGAGGGAGAGAACGGCCTTGACCAAGGCTGATATCGTCCGAATGATCGCCCAGAGCACGGGCCTGACGAAAACAGACACCAGTGCCGTCGTGGATGGCTTCATCGAAGCAGTGATTGAAGCCCTTCAAGCCGGTGAGCACATTGAAATTCGCGGTTTCGGTACGTTCAAGTCCGTGAGTCGGGCTCCGCGTACAGGCCGCAATCCGCGTACCGGATCTGAGGTGAAGATATCGCGCCGTCGAGCGCCGGTATTCAAACCTTCCAAGGATCTGAGGGCGCGAGTCGAAGACAACGGAACCCCAACAGGAGCGGATAAGGATGCCTTGTGGGAAGAAGAGAAAGCGGCATAAGATTAACACCCACAAGCGCAAGAAGCGCTTGAGGAAGAACAGACACAAGAAGAAGAATACCTAGGGGTCCGTCACAGCGGGTCGTAGCGAGTGCTGTGCGCTATTAGCTCAGCTGGATAGAGCGCTTGCCTCCGGAGCAAGAGGTCACAGGTTCGAATCCTGT
>JABHDC010000017.1 GCA_018673255.1 Gemmatimonadota bacterium | reverse complement strand
CTTCTATCCGGGCGAGGAGTACGTCCTGCTCGCCTTCCGCACGGAACCGAGCACGCACAAGTCCACCGAGGCACTCCAGCTGCTTGACATGATTCTGGACAATTCGACGGCGGGCCTCATCAACCTCAACCTCAATCAACAACAGCGCGTGCGACGCGCCGGGGCAACCAGCACATCGCACGGCATGTCCAACGATCTGGGAGCCCAGTATCTGTACGGTATCCCGAAACAAGGACAGCCTCTCGAAGAGGTGCAACTGCTGCTCCTCGAGCAACTGGAGATACTCAAGCGAGGTGAATTCGGCGACTGGCTGATTCCGGCGATCGTAACGGACTTCGAGAAGACGTACAAACGACGACTCGAAAGCAACGGCTCGCGCGTGGGCCTGATGCGCCAGTCCTTCCTGAGTTTCGAGTCCTGGAAACATACCCACCGCAAACTCGATCGCATGGCCAAGGTGAAGAAGAAGGACGTCGTCAAAGCGGCGAAGAAATACTTTGGCGATGACTACGTAGTGGGCTATCGGCGGGATGGAGAGCAGGACCTGCCTTCCGTCGAGAAGCCGGAACTGGCTACCATCGAGATCGACCGGAGCCGCCAGTCAGACTTTGCCGCCAGCATCCTCGCCATGGAGGTCGAAGCGGTAGAACCAGAGTATGTCATTCCAGGGCGGGACTACACGACGCGCCACGTCCGTGATGGGGTGGAACTCTACCACAAGACGAATCCGGTAAACGATCTGTTCAGCCTGCAGATCGTGATCGACATCGGCCACCGCCACGACAATCGTCTGCCCATGGCGCGCAGCCTGATGGACAAGTCCGGCACATCGCGCTTCTCGTCGCAGGAACTGAAGACACAATGGTACCGGCTTGGATCCGAGCTCAGTTTCGCGGTCCACGGTGATCAGACCATCGTCACCCTAGCCGGGCTGGACGGGAACTTCGGCGCCTCTGTGGCACTCATGCAGGAGGCCCTGACCCAGCCCAGCGCCTCCGACTCCAGCATGGCGGAACTCGTGCGGATCACCATCGCCAACCGGGAGGACGCAACCAGGGACCACCGTGCGATTCAACGGGCTCTCTACTCCTATGCCCGCCATGGCGAGCAGTCGTACGAGCGAAGCGTGCCGACGAATGACGAACTGCGCCAGTTGGCCTCTGCCGAGTTGCATGCCCTCATCAGCGGCCTGCTCGACTACACACATCGAGTGGAATACACAGGCTCGCAGTCGCCTGAGGCCGTGGTGGAGCAGCTGATCATCTTGTACGGTATGGCGGAAAACGAACTCAACATCCCACCAACCATGACGCCCCTGCCGATCCGTGCGCCGGCCACGACTGAGATCCTGCTATTCGATAGAGAGATGGCCCAAGCCCTGGTGCGTATTGAGTCGGGTGATATACCATATGCCGAATCGATCCGTCCGCAGATCAACCTGTTCAATGAGTACTTCTACGGCGGCATGGCGGGCATCGTCTTTCAGGAACTGCGCGAGGCCCGGGCGCTGGCCTACTCGGCATGGGCACGGTATTTCACGGGCAATCGCCAAGGCGAGCCCAATGTGATGGTCGGATCCATTGGTTGTCAGACGGACAAAACCATCGAGGCTCTGCAAGCCTTCCTTGGACTCATAGACGACATGCCGCGGTCGGCTGATCGCTTCGCCGAAGCGCAGGAGACGCAGATCAACTCGCTGCGGACCTCACGCGTCAGCTTTCGCGACCTCCTGGGCACGATTCGACTGTGGGAGCGACAGGACGTGACGATCGATCCACGGCCCTGGCGGTTCTCAAAGATGCAGCAGGCTGGATTTGACGACGTGCTGTCGTTCCATGCCGATCACATCGCCGGCCGGCCAAAACTGGTAACGGTGGTTGGCGACCTGTCAAAGATGGATCGGACCGCACTTGCCAGGCTCGGCGCAGTTCGACAGGTGGAGATAGCCGATATCTTCGGCTTCTGATGCTGGGGCAAAGTCGTTGACAGTGTTGGGATTGCCCGGTAGTTTTTTCGGGCTCTTGGGGCGGCGTAGCTCAGTCGGTTAGAGCAGCGGAATCATAATCCGCGTGTCGGGGGT
>JABHDC010000185.1 GCA_018673255.1 Gemmatimonadota bacterium | reverse complement strand
GTCGAGGGGTGTGAACAGGAGGGGGCGTGCATCATGGACGGTCGCCAACGTCAGCGCCGGTCGAGGAGCCAGGAGCCCGAAGAAGGCGTCGGTTGAGATTGGCGTCGGCGTATACGAATACCAGTCATGTCCGCGCAGAGGCGTGATGCCATTGATCAGGGCTTCATCTGGATCGCGGCCCAGCCCCAGAGCCACGGCCTGCCCGTGTCCCATCGCGAGCTTTGAGAAGGGCAGGAAGAGGCGCTTCAGATCGTACTTGTCCGTGTTGTTCCACAGCCCCAGCTGATCGCTGCCGGTCGACAGATCCAGACCCAGGAACAGATCGGGAAGGGGACGCTGGGCCAGTACGGCCTGGATTCCCTGATGTTCCTGGTAGTGGGCGGACAGCGCCAACAAGCGAACGGTCCGTCGTGGCGGATTCGCCGCCAGGTGACGCGCTGTTTCCAGCAGGCCGACGACACTGGCGGCGCTCTGCATCCCCGGGTCAAGACCGGGGACGATACTGGTGCCGTCGTAGTGGGCGTGGACGTAGACGGTCCCGGCACCGCTGTCGACGCCGGCGGGTGTCGGAATCGAGGCAACAAGATTCCAGGCGGTACGGGCCTCCCAGTCCATCCGGCCTCGAAGGATCACATCTGTCTGCTCGCCGGCCAGCAGGCGTCGGCGAAGGGCCAGCCCCGCTGGCCGATCGATCCAGAAACGAGGTACGTCAATCGGGCTGACGGCGAATTTGCGGGCGGCCTCGTAATGCGTCGTCGATTCGGGCTCGATGAAGATGAAGGCTCGCACACCCAGTGCGGCCAGCTGCAGCCATCGCAACTGGGTGTTGAACTCGACCAGCGCGACACGTCCGGAAAGGGGCTGGCCCTTCACCTGCGCGAGGGTTGCATCGCCGGCATAGAACAGAGGCGCTTGCAGGCCTGGCTCGGCAATCGTCGAGGTCCGCACCTGATTGGGCCAGAGGCACCGCAGTGGAATCTGTTCGCCCGATTCGGTCAAGGTGACCGAAGCACCCAGATCGATGGGGACGACGACGGTGAAGCTGTCGCGCTCGACACTCAGACCCAGTTCGCGAAAGCGCCGCTCGATGAAATCGGCCGCCGCCGTGTGGCCGGGGTAACCGACAACACGAGAACCGAGAGAGGTCAACGTCTCAAGATCGGCCTCGACCCGTTGGCGTGTGTCTGCCTCTGCCCCCATGGCCAGGAAGAGGATCATCCCCATCACGAGTCTGCGATTGCGCGTCACAAAGCCCCCTCGACACCAGAACCGGGAATACCGCCACACATGCAGGTCAGCCCGGGTCAGCCGATTTGCATGCCGACATAGATGATATTGCCGGTTTCGCCTGTGAAGAAGTCGACGATAGTCCAGAATCCCGAACAGGATATCTGTCCAAGGATCAGACCGAGGAAGAGGGGACGCAGGCGGCGATAGAGCGGGACACCACCATACTTGAGGATCAGCGCCTTCAGGGTCCAGCCGATCAGGATGCTGAACCAGGTCGAACTGACCATGTAGGTGGCGCCGATGGGAAAACCGAGGTAGTGCACTGGCCACCACAGGAATCGATGCCGCAGATACATCAGTGCCGCCATCGCCCCGCTGCCGATCCCCGTGAAGAGGTAGCGGGGGCCGACGACATTCATGTCGGTTAGGGGACCGATGGGATTGGCGATCTTGTGGGCCGCATCGTTGAAGACCAGCTGGCCGAGCTGGTTGTAGAACCACCAGTGCAGGTTGATACCGCCGTATTTGTAGCCCATCCAGATCATCACCCACATGGAGCCGGCAAGTCCGACGACGATGGCCAGCATCATTGCCCAGAACAGAGGGTGGCGACGCACGCCACCGGCGTCAGCGATCTTCTGGCCATTGATGGACGAGGCCATCACCATCGTCCGCAGGTCGCCGGCCCAACCATAGGTCATGGAAAGACTGACGATCCCGGCGCCACCGACCAGTTGGGTCCCCATGGAATTGATGACGAAAGGCTGAGCCGTCATCTGGGCGCGGGCGAATCCAAGGCCTCCTTCGGCCACGATCCGTGACAGCCCGTAGAAGATGGCGAAGGCCACAACGAGAAACACGATGGCGACGACGACGGGGATGCCGGTGGCCACCAGCCAGATCAGAGCGAAGAGCGTGGCACAGCAGAGGATGATTGCTGCCTGCCGGTAGGAGAGGATCTCGTCGCTGTCATCGACCTGTGGACCCCGTCGTCGAACACGATTGACGACATCCCTCAGGTGGCGTCGGGACGTCCAGAGTCCCACGACGACGAGGGCCAGCATCGCTCCCATCCCCTGATGGGCGACGGTGAGCGAACCCTCCGTGAATAACTCGTGGGTCCCAGGCAAGGAATAGCCGACAAGATTCTCGACGCCCATCTGTGTCTTCGTCAGCAGGTGGAAGAGCCAGATGCTCATGCCCACATCGAGGCTGAGAAAGTAGGCCAGGCCCAGAACGGTGAAACTGACAAACAGGTGCAGAGACTGGCTCAGGGGCCGGATGAACAGGTAGTGGCTGAATTCCAGTTCGGGGAT
>JABHDC010000184.1 GCA_018673255.1 Gemmatimonadota bacterium | reverse complement strand
TGGCCAGATATCGGGCATCCGGATCGTCACCGGGCGCACTGGGCAATTCGAGCGCATCGAGTTCTTCATCGGTCTGCGGCTTTTCACAGAAGGCGACAATGCGCCCCTCGTCATCCACCTTCAGTATGCCGAGACCAGATGCTTCCTCGCGGCGCACGGGTTTGACGGCGATACTGACATCCGCCTGGCGCTGGCGGTGCTCCTCGATGAAGGCACGATAGTCCATCCGATACAGGTGATCACCGGATAGGATGAGGACTTGATGGGGGCGACGAGAATGGATCCGACGAAGCTGTTTGCGCACTGCATCCGCCGTTCCCTGGTACCAGTTCATGTCCTCCATGGTCTGCTCCGCTGCCAGAATCTCGACGAAACCCTCGCCGAAATTGTCGAAGCGGTAGGTCAGACCGACATGTCGATTCAGCGACGCGGAGTTGAACTGGGTCAACACGAACATTTTGTCCACGCCGGAGTGGATACAATTACTGATCGGGATATCGATGAGCCGGTATTTGCCGCCAATCGGGACGGCTGGCTTGGACCGATACTGGGTCAGTGGGAATAACCGAGCCCCTTGACCGCCTCCTAGAATCACACTGATGACTTTGCGCATGTGCCTTCACCCTTTCGATTGCCTAAGTACCCGTCAATCTTCATTTCACGCAAGTGGCGACGCATGTTACGGGGTGGCCGGAAATCCCTCGCCCCACGCACGCGTATGGGCAGACGATGTCGAGATCTCCAATGCGGCCATCAGAGCCGCATCTTCGGCGTAGATATCCGCCAACTGCCGCAATTGACCATCCAAGACATCCACAGTCCAGTAGATGAAGAAGACGGGTAACGGCTCTGCCAAGTGGATCGTGCCTGTTTCGCCGCTTTCAAGCAGCGCCATGAACCGGGCATGGGAGGGCGTATCGCCGAGAATCTTCTGGGCCAGATCGACAGCGCCATCCACACGTACACACCCGTGGCTCAGATCGCGCCCATCCTGGTTGAACAGAGACGGAGATGGCGTATCGTGGAGAAAGATGGAGAAGGGATTGGGAAGCTGGAACTTCACACGCCCGAGTGGATTGCCACCGCCCGGCGCCTGCACCAGACGCAGTCCGACCGTCTGCGACGGATCACTCCAATCGATCTGATCCGCATCAATCGGCCGGTCTCCTCGCAGGGCCTGAAATCCGGCCCGCGAAAGGATCTCAGGATCCTGCTGAGCCTTAGGGATCAACTCCTGCTTGAAGATGCTGGTGGGCACATTCCACTCTGGATGCACGACAAGCCGGGTGATCTGGCTGGCAAAGGAAGGGGTTCGGCGAAAGGGCTCGCCGATGATGACACGCCGCCCGGATTGCTTCACACCGGACCGCACCCAGTCCAGTTCGAAGGCTGCCAGTCGCACGAGAAGGTAGTCGCTGCCCAGATCCCGAGGCAGCCATCGCCATCGTTCGAGATTGGCCTCGAGACGGCTACGATCCACGCCGGTCGCCGTGTACAGGAAATGTGCCAGCTCGCTATAGGCAGGGCGACAAGGCGCAACACGACGCACGACGCCGGCGATGTCATGGAGGGACAGGCTCGTGGTCAGCAGGCCCGCCAGATCACCGGGGCGATCCGGAACATGCCAGTGAGGATTCAGTTGCCGCGGATCGACCAGGCCACGGCGCTGGTGATCGGCGTAGACGATGAATGTTTCCGTCAGCCACACATCAAGTCGTGCCAACATCGACAGTGACCCGCCCAGACGGGATGCCCTCACAGCCGACCTCAACTGAGTGAGTCGGTATAGATCTCCGGGCAGTCCATGCGCAGCGCCTTGGGCCAGCACCTCGAGCAGATCATCTGCCTGCCGCAGGGCCCCGTGCGGACCGACCCAGGCCGGCTGATATCGACGCAGGAGATAGAAACGTTCAAGATTCTGTCGCCAGTAGGCCTGTCTCGCTGCCGGCGCCCCGGAGGCAGCCGGTAGATCGGCCTGGTGCAGGACGCGCTCGATCCGTGGACTGAATTGCTGCCCAATGCCGGGCGCCGGATCACGCCCAAAGCCGCAGGCCGTC
>JABHDC010000183.1 GCA_018673255.1 Gemmatimonadota bacterium | reverse complement strand
CGGAGCTGGATCTGCTCGGTTGTCACCACGGCGAGATCGGCACGTGGCTGCTTTCCAAGTGGGCACTGCCGGCCAAGCTGATCGAGCCCATCCAGGACCACCATGACTTCTGCCCACATCGCGACCATGCCCAGCGCACGGCTGCCGTGCACCTGGCCGATGTACTGGTTCGCGCTGAATCCTTCGGCAGCGGGGGGGATCGACGTATTCCGCGTCTGATGCCTGAGGCGCTTGAGACCCTCGGTTTCGACATGCCCCGAGTCGAAGCACTCATGAACAGGATGGATCGCGAGTTCACCGACATTCCGCGTCACCGACCGGCCGAATGACCATGGATGATCTGCTGCAGAAATTCCCGCGCGGTGCGATCGTCGTCGATGATGCATTGACGGTGCAGGAGGTCAACAGCCGAGCCGCGGCCCTGTTTGGACTACACCGGAATGACGCGGCTGCCAAAGAGCTGACAGACGTCCTGGCAACAGACGATCTCGGCGATGAACTGGCCCTGGCCACGGCGAGACTGGTGCGTCCTGGTGAGGAAGAGACCTTCGAGTGGCGTCGGCAGGATCGCCACTACGAGGTCAGCGTCACGCGTGCGGGCGAGGGCGAGCTCTTCGTCGTGTTCTTCATCGACGTGACCGATGCACGTCTTACCGAACGCATTCATCTCGACGCCCGTCACTACCTGGAAGCGATTCTTGCAGACATCCCCCTTGGCATCGCCGTTCTCGATGCAGCGGGGCGGATCACCTTTGCCAACCGGAGAATGCGGGATCTGGGCGCCCGGCTGGTCGGCAGGGGAGACCTGGCCGAGTTGATCGGATCCGATGTCAGAGATCTGGCGCCGGATGCCACAGGTGAACGCTGGGGCACGCTCTGCGCCGACGCCATGGCTTCGGTTCAGACGATGGAAGCAGAGCGTGAGGCTTTGCTGGAGGGTGAGTTGGTGATCGCGGCGCAGGCCCAACCCCTCCACGATCATCGAGGGACTCTGAAGGGGGCGATCCTGGTCGTGGAGGATGTCACCGAGCAGGCCAGGCTGGAATCCGAACTGATCAGCATGGAGAAGCTGGCGACGGTGGGTCAGATGGTGATCACAGTGAATCACGAGATCAACAATCCCCTCGTCATCATCTCCACCAATGCACAATCCCTGCGTCTGTTGAACAAGGATCTGGATGATAAATCGCGGAAGAAGCTGGAGCGGATTGAGACACAGGTGAAACGAATCTCAGACGTCACCGAACGTCTGCGGACGCTGGACGAGGTGTCATCCAGTGAATACATCGTTGATGGGCCGGATATGGTCGACATCTGGGGGAAGGACAAAAAGGAAGAATGAAGACCTATCGAGTCGCCATTCTCGGCTGTCGCGGTCGAGGTGCCGCCGCCGCCCGTGCCTATCACCAACACCCGAGGACGCAGCTGGTGGGCTTGTGTGATCTGCTGGCCGACCGTCGTGATGGTCTGGGTGACGAACTGGGCATTGAAGCCCGCTACGACGACTTCCACCGGATGATCCAAGCCGAGTCACCGGACATCGTCGCCATCCCAACGGCCACTGAACTGCACTACCAACTGGCGATGGACGTGCTGGCCCACGGTGTTCACATCGACATCGAGAAGCCACTGTGCCAGACCCTGACCGAGGCGGATGAAGTGCTGGCCACCGCATCGAAGTACGGTGTGCAGGTCGCCGTCCACCACCAGGGTCGATGTGGCGGGCCCATGCGGGCCTTGCAAGCGGCGGTGACGCAGGGGCGAATCGGCGAACCTCGCTATCTGCAGGGCAGTGGCAAGGGATATTATGCCGGCTACGGTCTGATGAACATCGGTACTCACATGCTCAACAACATGCTGGGCATCGCCGGTCCCTGTCACCACGTGGAGGCGACGGCACTGGTTGATGGTCGTGCGGTGACTCCTGACGACGTTATCCCTGCTGCCAATGGCATGGGGTGGATTCTCGGTGAACATCTGACGGCCCAACTCACCTTTGGTGATGGTGTGACGGCGACCCTGCTCCAGCATCGTTTCCCGAAAGTGGATTCCACGGCTTACGCGTTAGAAGTGTATGGCACGCAGGGCAGGCTGTTCTGGCGTTCCGGGGCAGCCTGGTTCCTGCCGGTGGCCCATGATGAACCGGGCAGTGACAGTGGGTGGGTGGCACTGGATCCCATCTATCCTGACAGCTTTGACGTGGCAGGATCGGCAGCTGAGGCAGACTACGCCTTCGCGGATGACTTCGTGCAGGCCCTCGACGAAGACAGGCCGCATACGTGCTCGGGCGTTGAAGGCCGGCACGTGATGGAGATCATGATGGGGATCTTCGATTCGGCCGCTCAAGGTCGCCGCATCGCTCTGCCACAGGCGGATCGAAACCATCCGTTGCTCAGATGGCGTGAAGAGGCCGGTCTCGGACTTCCCGAACAGATGCCACGCCCATATCACGAATGGCTTGAGGCGGAAGATCATCGCCTCGGCCGCAGCTGATCCGGCGGCGCCGCCCCGGCCCACCCATGCATCGACTGCTGAGACTCCTCAACCTCCGACGAAATGAGGTGCCACGCCTGAGCCTGGCGGCGCTGGCCTTCTATCTGGTGGCTGTGGACGACGGCATCGTCAAAGCGGTTGCCTCCGGCGTTTTCAATATCCGCGTCGGTCCGGATCATCTACCGGAGATGTACAGCTGGATCGCGATCCTGTTCTGTGTGACGATGATCGTATTGTCGTGGCTCACGACCAGGATCCAGCGTCACCGGCTCGTGATGAGTCTCTTCTTCCTGCTGGCGATCGTGCTGGGAATCAATACGGTCGCCCTGATCGGAGCCCAGTCGGCCGCCAACCCGGTGGGTGACCGCTTCTATTCTTTTCTCTTCGTCTCATCTGAACTCATTCGGAATATCGCCGGCTTCCAGGTATGGATCGTGGCGGGTGGGATCTGCTTCGCCTCGCGCGCCAAGGTGCTGTTTCCATTGCTGGCCGCCTCGACGACGCTGGGGGACATCAGCGGCGGCTTCCTCGTTGGGGCCCTGGGGCGTCTGGATTGGGCCTCCTGGCAGATCTACGGCCTGGCAGCCGTCAACACGCTGATTGTGATCGGACTGCTGCGTCCTCTGATGCGACGATACTTCGTGACCCCAGCAGGCGAGAGCAGTGGGGGTGCCGCGTCGATGCGGCAGAATCTGGATTACTTCGCTCGATCCTCGTATCTACGGGCCCTCTTCGTGCTGTCACTGGTCCTGTTCGCCCTGTACACGGCCATCCACTACGGCTTCAATGTCGTCGCACGGGAGAGTTTCGCCGACGAGGCGCAGATCACCGGCTACTTTGGCGCCTTCTTCGCCATCGCGGGCCTGGCAACGATGCTGACTACGACCTTCCTCCTGCGGCATGTGTTACGCTGGCTCGGGGTGGGCAATGTCTACCTGTGGGTCTGCATCATCCATGCCGTCGCAGCTGCATTGCTGATCGGCGCCTTCGGTCAGGTTGTGCCTCTGCCTGTTCTGGCCGTCATCTTCGCCATCAATCTGTTGAACTACGTGCTCCTGGACGCAGTCATCGCGCCCACCTATCAGGTGTTGATGAAGCTGGTCCCCGATCGCAATGCCGACGGTGTCCGCATGATCATGGAGGGGGGCTTCATGCTCTTTGGCGGACTCCTGGGAGCTGGCGTCACGGCTCTGCACGCTCAGAGCGTCCTCACCCTGTCCCAACTGTTCACCGGACTGGCACTGGCAAGCATGCTGATGGCATGGGTTGGATGGCGCCTGCGTCAGAGTCACCGACAGGTGCTGATTCAGGCCGTGAAGGATCAGGACTTCGACGTGGAGGATGAGCAGGCGATGCAGGCCATGCGACAGGTCGTGGCCGAGTCTGTCGAATTTCCACGATCGCTCCTACTCCACGCCGATGATGGTGTGCGCGAGATGGGGATCGAGATTCTGCGGCAGAATGAGCAGGTGGCGGCTCAGGTCTGTGACCCACTCATCGACCATGACAATCCAAGAATCCGGTCCGCGGCGCTGCGATCCCTGGGTGCCTCAACGGTAGATGCGGGTATCCTTGATCGCGCCCTGCTGCATCTGGATGACGAGGACGAAGAGGTGCGGCTCAGCACGGCCCGGTGGCTCTCTCAACTGGTTTCGGCCTGCGACCTGGAGGATACACAGCATCAGCGTGTGATCGCGGCCGTCTCTCAGCGACTGGTTCCCGATGCGGGCAATGCCAGCCTGCAGTCGGAGTTTCTCGTCATCTTGGAGCGGCTCGGTGATGAGGATTCGAGCACGGCGCGCGGGCTGATGCTGGAGGGTTTGATCGGCTCAGAACAGGTCGATGACATTGCCGCCGGGATCGATGTCGCCCTGCGAACAGGGCAGGCGGGAACGTATCTGCTTGGGATTCGGGATCATCTGGATCACCACCATCCCGCTGTTCGTGAGGCGGCTGTGCGAACACTGATCGCTGATGCCGAGGATGGAACGCGGCTTCTCGTCGACATGCTTGCGGATCCGGATCGTGACGTGGTCGAGGCGGCAGTTACGACCCTGTCAGAACGCCGGGCTCAGGATGGTGAGAATGGGGGACAAGCTCTGCTGATGGCTTTGGAGACTGCCTCGGTCAAGCAATGGGACGGGCTGTCGAGTGTGCTGAGCCAAGGGGATGATGACATGGTAGCCACCCTTCTTCCGGCCACGCGTCGGCGTCTGCTGGAGGCTCACCGATCCCGTGTCGTCATCGAACTGTTGCTGGCCGCCGGGCAGGACGAGGAGACCCGGTTGCTCCGCGACCAGCTGACGCTGGCTACTGACAGTGCCAGGGAGTCGGCGATGCGACTGCTGGGTCAACTGGGTGATGTGGACGTTGTGGCAGATCTCGTGGATCGCATGGGTGAAGATGATGCCCAGGCACGAGAGAATGCGATTGAGTTACTGGAGAATATCGGCAACCGCGAATTGCTCGAGCCCTTGCTGCCCTTGTTGATCGATGATGAAGAAGAGCAATCACAGCGAGCCTGGGCACTGAGTGGCTGGCGCGATGTCTCGCCGCCACTGGATCTGGATCATGCCCTGGGGCACGTGCTGGAAGGGCCGGACCCATGGACGAAGATGGCGGCGGCATGGACCGCGTTTCGTCTGGGGCGCAGCCACGTACTGAACAGAATGAGCGAAGGTGACCACGGCGACATCCCGCCGCAGGTAAGGGAGATCATGGAACAGATGAGCGAATCTCAGCGTGACGAGACCGGCGATCAGCCGCTGACGAATATGGAGAAGATCACCTTCCTGAAGGGTTCGCCCTTCTTTGCGGCCCTGCCCCTGGAGGAGCTGTATCACATTGCTCTGTCAGTACAGGAAGAAGCGGTCAAGGCAGCAACCCACGTCATCGAGCAGGGCTCGCTTGGTGACAAGATGTATATCGTCGTGGCCGGTCAACTCGAAGTCCGCAGCTTCGGCGACGGGGACGAAGAAGGCACCAGAGTCGCCATCCTGTCGGACAAGCAGGTCTTCGGTGACATGTCCCTGCTGGATGACGAGCCCCGTTCAGCTTCGGTCATCGCCGATGGCGACTGCCGGCTCCTGTCTCTTCAGCGTAGTGATCTGGAGCGCATTCTACGCAGGTATTCGTCCATTGCCTTCAGCATGATGCGGATCCTCAGCCGGCGATTGCGAGGCGCGATCGCCGCCTGAAGACGTCATCCCAACAAGGCCGAATCGTAGCCCTCACTTGCCCATCGCGGGCAGATCGTGAAGGCAAGTGTTTGTCCTTCTACAACTTAGACAAACACAAGTGTTGCGAATCTCTGGTATTTGTGGATGTTCTACCAAGCGATCTGCCTTACAGGCACTGGCCCTCCGCTTCGGCCAATGAGCCACAGGCGAGTCGCCTCTTCCCAAAGAACATCAACAAAGACAAGAGGTTATGACGATTCACGCCGACGAAGATGCGGATCTTCTGCGCCGTTACTTCGCTGACATAGAGGACTCCCAGCCGTTGTCACGCGAGCGCGAAGTCGAGTTGTCCGCTCGCATTCACAAAGGAGATATGGTTGCTCGCGATGAATTGGTAGGTGCCAATCTCCGATTTGTCGTCGATGTGGCGCGCCAATACCAGAATCGCGGCCTGAGCATGGCCGAACTGGTTTCGGCGGGCAACGTGGGCCTTATGAAGGCCGGCGACCGTTTTGATGGCGAACGTGGCTTCAAGTTCATCTCCTATGCCGTGTGGTGGATTCGCCAGTCGATCATGCAGACCCTCACCGACCAAACGCGGACCGTACGCGTGCCGGTGACGCGTCAGAATCTACTGCGGGACATTTCGCGCATGCGCGCCAAGCTCGGCGAAGAAGGCAAGCGCAATGTCTCCACGGCGGAAATTGCCGAAGAACTCGGTGTTGCCGAGGGTGAGATTCTCGAGACGATGATGAAGGGGCGCCCCGAAGCATCCCTTGATCTGTCCTTCGAGGAGGGTGATGAGCGGAATCTGATGAGCGTGCTCGCAGATGAAGCCGCCGCTGCCCCTGATGAGCATGTGATGGATCGGGACGGCCGAGACCAGATCGATGCCGTCCTGGAGACCCTCGACGAACGTGAGAAATACATCTGTCGCTGTTACTACGGTCTGGATGGTGAAGAGCCACTGACTCTGGAGCAGATCGGTGGCCTCATGGGTCTGACGCGCGAACGCGTCCGACAGCTGAAAGAGCGCGCCCTGTCGCGGCTCCGGGATTCGAAGCGTTACCGTTGCCTGCCGGAATTGGCCGAGTCTCTCGGCATTGCCAGTTAGCGGACACGGGTGGTAACAGGGCTCTTGAGCTTGGCAAATCACCAGCCCTGAGAAATACGAGAGGGGGCGCCGACATGATCGGCGCCCCCTCTTTGTCTACCTGTCGCCGTATTCCACCTGCAGTTCGCGCAGTCGCTGCCGAAGATCGGCGATCGTCTGCGCGCAGTCCGGGTCATCGTAGCGGTTGTCCAGTTCATCAGGGTCGGCGACCAGATCGAAAAATTCCCAATAAGGCAGTGGCCTGCCCGCGTCGTCGACCTCACCCAGATACTCGATCAGCTTGTGTGACGCCGTCCGGATCCCGCGGTGAGGGCCGATCCGGTGGGGGGTGAAATACTTGAATCCCGGTTCGGCCATTTGGTCGATATCTGTATCGCGCAATCGCCACGAGTCTTCGTAGTACGCGTAGTACACCTCCTGGCGCCAGTCGTCGGGGGCCGAAGCAGCCATCAGTGGGCGCAGACTTCGACCTTGGACCGTGGGCGGTATCTCGACACCGGCAAAGTCGAGGATCGTCGGCGCCACATCCACATTCATCACCATCTCCGACGCCACGTGGCCCACGGCTGACTCGGTGGGGCAGCGGGCCACGAAGGGGATCCGTATGGCCGGGTCGTACATGAAACGCTTGTCGTACCAGCCGTGTTCGCCCAGGAAATACCCGTGGTCGGATGTGTAAATGACGAGGGTGTCGTCGGCCCGTGAGTTTTCATCGAGCCAGTCGAGGACGCGGCCCACGTTTTCGTCCACGCCGACCATCGTGCGCCAGCGATCACGGATGAATCGCCCATAGATCCAGTCCCGCCGGGCTTCATCCGTCATTCCTTCTGGCAGATCATCGTAGTCCGGTGCGAGACTGACATCGAATTGCATGTCCTGTGCCAGGCCCGCAATACGGCGTCCCTCGTAATCGTCGTCTATCGTGGCCGGCTGTGTCGGTTCAATCTCTTCGAACAGGCCGGCATGACGGGGGGCGGGCTGGAATGGGCGGTGAGGCGCCTTGAACTGGTAGACGAGGCAGAAGGGTTCGTCGTCATCAACGCCATTGAGAAACTCCAGGGCAAGATCGCCGGTGATATCCGTAGCGTAGCCCTGGATCCGCCGACGCTGACCATTGTCGATGAATTCGGGGTCGAAGTATTCGCCCTGTCCCGGATGGATGCACCAGTAGTCGAAACCACGCGGGGCCTGACGGATGTGATACTTACCCACCAGTCCGGTCCGGTAGCCGGCGTCGCGCAACAGTTCCGGAAATGTGGGAACATCGGCGGACAGCTCTTCCACATTGTCGGCACCCTCTGAGTTTCCCCGGATGCCGTGGATGTGGGAGAAGGCGCCCGTCAGAACGGTTGCCCGGGAAGGCGCGCACAGGGCATTGGTGCAGAAGGCATTGTCGAAACGGGTTCCACCAGCGGCGATGCGATCCAGATGCGGCGTGGGGGGCATGGCCGAACCATAACATCCCATCTCCTGCACCGTGTGATCGTCGGTCATGATGAAGAGGATATTCACAGGCGGGTCTGTCCCAGCCGATGGAGCAATGCACAATAGGCCCGTTGCATACGACGGAAGCTGGCGAGCCGGAAGAATTCGTCCGGTGCGTGGGCCCCCTCGTCGTAGGCGGCGGCGGCAAAGGTGACGGTGAAGGTTCCGAGGGTGCGCAGCAGCAGATCGCAGACGGGCAGTGTGCCACCCGATCGGGCCAGATAGGGGAACTGGCCGCACACATCAGCGGCCACGGACCGGGCGGCAGCAAGCCCCGGGTGATCGGGGGACAACACGTAGGGGCGGGCTCCGTCCTCCTGGTCGGTGACACGCATCTTCACACCTGGTGGCAGATGCCGGCGCAGGTGCGCCTCGAGGTTGGCAAGGATCTGTGTCGGTTCCTGGTTGGGCACGAGCCGACAACTGATCTTGGCGTGAGCGACACGCGGGATCACGGTCTTGATGCCTGCCCCCTGGAAACCACCCCACATACCATTGATCTCCAGCGTGGGGCGCAGCCAGAGTCTCTCCCGTGGTGCGTAGGCGGGATCTCCGATCAATTGGTCCACACCCAGCGATTGTGTCAGTTGTGACTCGTCGAAGGGTGCCGCAGCCAGCATCTCGCGTTCTTCTTCCATAGGGTCCAGGACCTCGTCGTAGAAACCATCGACCAGGACTCGTCCCTCGGCATCGTGCAGCGTGCCCAGCAGTTGGCTCAGGGCCCTCAGAGGGTTCTCCACAACGCCACCATAGGCGCCTGAGTGCAGATCGCTGCCCGGACCATCGATGGCGATCTCCAGGGCCGTCAGCCCCCGATAGCCGGTCATCATCACTGGAGCCGATCCGTCGCATGCCAGACCGCCGCCATCGGCGGACAGGACCAGATCGCAGGCGAGGCGCTCCTTCTGAGCTTCCAGCAGGGCCAGCAGATGGGGGGATCCGATCTCTTCCTCGCCCTCCAGCAACAGTTTCACATTGACGGGCAACCGTCCCGTCGTCTTCAGCAGCGCCTCGATGGCCAGGATGGGCGGCAGCATATTGCCCTTGTCGTCGTTGGCGCCGCGCGCATAGACCCGGCTTTCCTCACCGTCGTCCGTTACACGGGGCTCGAAGGGGCCACTGGTCCACTCGTCCAATGGATCCACGGGCTGCACATCGACGTGTCCATAGATGAGGATGGTGGGTGCCTCTGGTGCCCCAAGCCACTGCGCATAGACGGTCGGATGTCCCTGCGTGGGGAGAATTGTCACCTCCTCCAGACCCGCATCGCGGCACCGCTGGGCGGCCCACTCGGCGGCGGCCGCCACATGGGTCGCATGATCTGGCAGCGATGAGATGCTCGGGATTCTCAGGAAGTCGACGAGTTCGTCGATGAAGCGCGAGTCGTTGTCGGCCAAGTATGTTTCGTGATCGCTCATCACTTCTCCTTCCGGGGCTTCTGTGCCGGGTTCCTGGTGGCAGGGCGTTCCTTCACAAGACCGCGCAGAATCTTCAGATTCTCGACATCCTCTGAAAGCTCGGCGCTCTTCGGTGTTTCCAGGATCATTGGCACCTTCTTCAGACGGCGATCGTTGACGAGGTGACCAAATCCGGACAGGCCGATGTGCCCCTGGCCGATGTGCTCATGGCGATCACGGCGCGAACCCTGCTCGGTTTTCGAGTCATTCACGTGCATGACCTTGAGACGATCGAAGCCCACCGTATCGGCGAACTGCTTCATCGTGGCCTTGTAGTCAGCTTCGGACGTCAGTGGGTAGCCTGCGGCAAAGATGTGGCACGTGTCCAGGCAAACCCCCACGTACTGGGTGTCTTCGATCATCTCGATGATCTGGGCGAGTTCCTCGAATTTCCGGCCGAGATTGTCACCGGTTCCCGCCGTCGTCTCCAGGCACAGCGTGACCCGATTGTCGGCGACCTCTGACAGCGCGCGACTCATATTGCGCGCGATCCGGGCCATACCGCGATCTGCACCCGATCCCACGTGAGACCCGGGGTGGAAGACGAGATGGGGGATCTGCAGTTGGTTGCAGCGTTCGACCTCGATCTTGAGGGCGCGCAAGGATTTGGCATTCAGGGTGCGATCCGGCGAGGCGAGATTGATCAGGTAACTGGCATGGGAACAGGTGACGGTGATCCCCGTTGCCTCGATGGCCGCCAGGTAGCGGTCAACCTCGTCGTCGTCGAGAGGGCGCGCCTTCCACTGGCTGTTGGATTTGTTGAAGATCTGGATGGTATCGCATGTGGCCTGCTGGCCGCGCTCGATGGCGAGATCGAGGCCGCCGGCGATAGACTCGTGGGCACCGAAGATCAAGGGGCGGATCAACTCCTGTCATCGAGGAACGCGGGGCGAATGTGTGAATGCCAGTCCTGACAGTGCCGTCTGGAAATGGCTATCTGGAGAGTGACAGTCTATCGCCACTTGCTCACGGCGGCCAGCGCCTGGGTGGCCATTTCCTCGTCCTGAATTCCGGAGACCTGCAACCAGACGCCTTCCGGCCGCAGGACCTCAAAGACCTGATCCAGTTCATCGACAGGAGGATAGATCATCAGCGATCGTCCAGCTGCCTGGATGCGACGATACACATCCACCCACTGGGCCCAGTGTGATTGGCCGGCTCCAGGCACCCACTGCATGGCCTGAATCGATTCCATCGAGAGGATTCGATCCAGATGCTGCAGGGCCTGCGGGCCATCCAGGTGGTAGATACAGTGGTCCATGTGAGCGCATTCACGCTCCAGCGAAGGCACGAAGATCTCATCGAAATGGCTCGCCGAGATCATGCACGAGAAGTCGTTGCTGGGAACGTGCATGCGGCCAGAGCCGACGGCAGGCAGCCAGGTCGTGGAACGCATGCCGGCGTCGAGCAGATGGTCGTGGAAGCGATCGAAGACCCGCAGGAAATCATCGGTCAAACGCTCACACAGGGCTCGGATGACCTGGGGACGTTCCAGGACATCGATGCACATCTGCTGAGGATCCCGAAGTCCTGCCGCGCCATCGCCCCCCGGGTGCAGGTCGGTGTACCCCACCAGGAACCTGTCACGACCGGCCTCGATCAGCGCATCGGTGATCTCGAGAATCTTGCGAAAGTAGACGCCCTCTTCATTCAGGTGCAGCGCCTGAATCGAGGCCATGTCAAAGGTCGACAGGATCGGATCACACCAGGACGTGGTTTCGGTGAATTCGAGTTCACACCCGTAGAAGGAGGAGAAGACCTCCGGCCCGAGGTTGGGGATGACGGTGGGGAGTGCATCGCCGCCAAAGACGGTATTGGCCATCCGCGCCTCGGCTGTGGCGACAGCAAAGGAGGTGTCCAGCCACCGTTCGCGGTGCGTCGCGTGCTGGGAGACCGGGGTCGGCCGTTGCTCGGTCTGGGGCCGCGCATAGGAGAACGAAATCAGAGGTCGGTCGATGATCTGCTGCGACCACCAGGCCTCATATCGTTCGATGACACGTTCGGCGTCCTGCTTGTATTCCAGCATCCCTCACATCCTCCACACATCCAGTTGAAGCTGCCTGTCTGAGATACAGTTGTTACGCCTGTGCGGCCATCTGTGCCAGGGCCAGGGCACCACTGATGCCGGCCCGTGAGCCGAGACCGGGGCTCACGACAAATCGATCGATCTGGTCACCCAATTCAGGTGCCTGCAGATAGCCCTGGGCCACTTCCTGCAGCCGGCTCCGCACACGCGGTAGCAGGTGTTCCTGATCCATCACGCCACCTCCGAGGATCAGCCGTTGTGGCGACAGGGTGCAGACGAAACTCCACAACCCCAGCGCCAGATAGTGGGCCTGCAGGTCCCATGCCTGGTGGTCGGATGGCAATTCATTCGCAGGACGCCCCCATCGCGCCTCGAGGGCGGGCCCCGATGCGAGACCTTCGAGGCAATCCCCGTGAAAGGGGCACACGCCATCGAAGGCGGCATCCCGCTCCATATCACGAGGCACAGGGATGTGACCCATCTCCGGATGGACAAGCCCATGCAGCATCTGGCCATTGACCATGGCGCCGCCACCGATCCCTGTGCCGACGGTGAGGTAGACGAAGTTGTCCACGTCACAGGCTGCACCCCAGCGGTGCTCGCCGAGGGCTGCAGCATTCACATCCGTGTCGAATCCGACGGGCAGGCTTAACTCGTTGCCCAGAAAGCCAGCGATATCGGTCTGGGCCCAGCCGGGTTTCGGCGTGCTGGTGATATGCCCGTAAGATGGGGAGGTCCGGTCCAGGTCCACGGGACCGAAGGAGCCGATCCCCAGGCCGTCCAGTGGCGATGCCTCATGATGAGGACGGAAGAAGTCGACGACGGCAGTGAGCGTTTCCTGCGGTGTGGTCGTATCGATCCGGCACGTGTCGGTGATCCCGTCCGGGCTGTCGCCGAGGGCGCAGACGAATTTCGTGCCACCCGCTTCCACTGCTCCGTATCTAGCCATCAGTCTGTGACTCCGGCGGCGGATCGCGCTTCGGTGTCGACACACTCCCACTCCTCAAAGATGGCCAGCGCCGTCTGGCCCTGTGCTGCGGCACCAAATTCGAACTGGGCGATGATCCCACCTGCCGTGTCATACAGATGCTCGGCAACTTTTCGCACCGCCTGCCGGCCGACCTCGGGATCGGCGTCGGTCAAGACGTGCTGGCGATCGATCTCACCCCAGAAGGTCATGCGGCCCTTCGCTTTGGTGGCCAGATCGGCCATATCCATGCAGAACAACTGGGAGTTGAGCGCATCGACGCCGACCTCGACCAGGTCTGGATAGATTTCAGAAATGTGGCCATCGGAGTGCATGAAGACCGCCTTGCCGTGGGCATGGGCAAGGTCGCAATAGTCCTGATACAGTGGTCTGAACAGGTCCCGCCAGATCGCTGGTGGAATCAGCAACTGGTTCTGGGCGCCCCAATCATCCATGAAATTGATGGCGTCCACATCGGTGGAAACCCAGAATTCGAGTTCACGCAGGTAGAATTCGTGGATCTGACGTATCAGGGATCGGGTGCCACTCTCCGGGTCCATGACATCCATCATCGCACTCATCGTGCCGCGCAGGAACTGATACCGCTCCCAGGGGCGTGGGCAGCAGGCACCACGGATGAACAGGTCACTCTCGGCGCAGGCCTGGTTGACGGTGTCTCGAGCGGCGCTGACGTCTTCCGGCAAGGTTTCGTAGGGGGGCTGTACACGATCGGCATCGGCCAGATCGCTCAACAGAGGGTCACGGATTTCGCCGATCACGCCATCCTGGATATTGATGAACTGGCAACCCCAGTCATCGGTGAAGGAGCCCGCCTCGTAGGGATTGCCCTGGACGCGGGCGGAGGGTCGGTAGACGGGGGGCACGCCACCAAAGTCTGAAGGGAACCGCCGCCGGATCTCTTTCAGAATCTCAGGAGCGGCGGCCTCACCGATGGGCAAGGTCCACATCTCGCGGGGCATGCGCTCGGGATGTTCGAAGCGCAGGGTGCGCTTGACGATCTCACGTGATGTCTGACTCAACGTCCTCTTCCTCCAGTTATGTCACTTCTGTTTGTCGCAGGGCATGTATCTGACTCTGTTCAAACCAGAGCCTCAGGCGCAATGGCTGCTGGCATTCTTTTTTTGACAGTCTCGCAAGGTCGTAGTCCTGGCCGTCTGCCTGCCACCGCAAAGGATGGTTGCGTGCATCAGTCTCCAGAGCGACCGCGTCGTCCCGTGTGAAGCCATTCAGGGGGATGCCATTCATGTCCGCAAGTTCGGCCCGGACCCGGCCCGCCTTGCCGATGGTGGCATTGAGTTGAGGCAGCCTGTCGTAGACCATGGGTGTCAGTTCCACGAGTGCCGGCTCGCGCATGCGCTCCGGTTGAAGGGCCACGAAGCGATCCTTCTCGAGGGTGGCCAGGCCGATCTCCAGTCCCTTCCATCGTCCGGTGCGGCTGCGGTTGCTGGACACGTAGATCCGCACCTCATCCCCATGGACCAGGACGTGGGGGGCCAGACGATAGCCAGTGGCGCCGAAGCCGGATGGTGCCGGCTCGAGGAATGATTGCCGTTCGGCGACGCGGTCAAATCGCACGCCATCACGTGATGTGATCAACTCGGTGTGGTCGATCTGTGCGCCTTCGTCGATGTGTCGACCAGCGGGGTCCACCACATACTGCGAGATGCGGAAGAGGGTGGCGAAGCCGACATAGATGCCATCGTAGTAGCTGATGGCCAGTTGCTGCAATTGTGTGTCCGGCGCACCATCCTGGGCATCTGGACGGAAGATCTCTCTGGGAGCTTCCCAGCGGGTGAAGTCCTTCGACTCCAGTAACCGGAATGTGCGGATTCGCTGGCCGAGAGCATCCGTCGTCGTCAGTCGTGAATAGGCACGGAAGCGACGGATCGTGGGATCCCACAACACACACTGGGCGCTGTCCGCCTTGCCGGCGAAGGCGGGTACACCCATCTCGGGGGTCCAGTGCAGACCATCGGCGGAACTGGCCGTGTAGGACCATCGTCCCGTGATGCCCTGGGCCGCCGCGTCGGGTCGGAAACGATCATAGGAGTCGAACAGCAGCAGCCAGCGCCGCTCCTCGTCCCCCTGATCTGGATTCTCGATCACACCCGGGCCGTGCACGTTGCATTCGGGGCCAAACAAGAGATTCGTGCGCCCGTCGTGTCCGGGGTAGCTTCGCTGGGTCAGCAGTGGCTTTTCCCAGTGGATGCCGTCTTCGCTCTCAGCATAGGCCAGCATCTGCTGGTCGTAGTAGCTGGCGCCGAAGGCATTGTACCACATGCGGAATCGCTGGCGGTGGGCGTCAAAGTGGATACCACCGTAGGCAGCCACATGACTCTCTTCCCACGGGTGTTCACGGCGCAGGACGGGATTGGACCGGTGCATGCGGGGCTGCATGACGACGCGTCGCACATTGCGTCGATCGGTGAGGCCAACATCGTCGAGGAAGAGTTCGAGGCCGGGAAATTTCATCTGGCGAGTTTCCTCTGGTGTGCCTACTTCGGCGGCAGCACGAGTTCCTCGACATCACGCACGCCGTAATCTGCGTCGAGGGTGCGGTAGTCGACCCCCGAACGACCATTCAGATCCCAGACAATGTTGCCGTTGCAGAGCGTGAGTTCGCAGTGCAGTCGGCGGTCGCCGCGCAGGACGCCGCCAAAGGCGTCCATGTAACCAAAATCACCTTCGTCGAGGCGCAGGACTGCAACGTCAGCAGCTGCCCCCACGCTCAGATGACCGTGTTCGGGGCGCCCGATGACACGGGCCGGTTCGATCGTCGACAGCCGGATGACGTCGGCCAGGGGCATCCCCATGCAGAGGAATTTCGACATGGTCGTGGGCATGTCGAGCATGCCGATATTCATGCTCAGACGATGCAGGTCGGTGGAAATTGAGTCGGGCCAGAATCCCTGCTCGACGCAGGGGACGGCATTGCGGAAGCAGAAACTGCCGGCGCCATGACCCACATCAAAGAGTATGCCTCGATCCCGTGCTGCCCGCAGGTAGTCATAGACGCGGCCCTGATCGTCGATGCAGGGAACCGGTCCGCGATACATGTGCGTGGAGATGTCGCCGGGCCGCAGTCGCTGACCGACCAGTTCGTAGTAGGGCCGCTCCGGTTTGAAGTGGCCGAAGTCGATCATGGCGGGCATGCGAGCGATCTCGCCGGCAGCCAGGACACGATCTACGGAGGTCCAATCGGACATCACGTAGTGGGCGGTCTTGAGACCGACGACCACGTCTTCGTGCTCGCGAGCGACGGCAGCACACTCTGCCGGATTCAGATCGTGGACATTTTGTTCCGTCTGCATCGTCGCCATGCCCAGGCCGGCGATGTTGACCAGTCCGTAGGTACGGGTTGTGAAGCGATCCAGAACTCGATGACGGAAATCGCCGAAGTTCCTCCAGCCTGCCGAGCCCGTGTCTACCATGGTCGTTGTGCCCGCGCGGAAGCTGAATCCGTCGGGTAATACCGAGTTGTCTCCGGCCCACGCCCCGGGGTTGCCCGCCGTGGCATACAGGTGCACGTGGATGTCGACGAGACCCGGTGTGACATGGAGTCCGCTGGCGTCGATGCGGCGAAGTGCAGCGGTCGCGGGGATGTCGGTGTCCACGGCAGCGATCCGTCCATCGCGAATGGCGATGTCGGCGATCTTGTCGAGGCCATTGGCCGGATCGATGATGTGGCCGCCGGACAGGAGCAGGTCATATTGCATGGGTGGTCGGATCTCCCGGTTGAGGTACGGGGCAAAGATAGGTTTCGGCGTCGGCTGAGCCACCCCGTTACCCCCCTTGACACCCGGAGTTGCCAGGCCCAACCTGTGCCGAGCCCCATCCTGGGGCGTATCGAGTTCCAGCGGCCCGGCGTGGCAGCTGTTATCCAGAGGGAGACGGCTTGATGAGTGATATGATTCGCGGCGACCGACGTGTGCTGGTGTTCTCTGCTCACGCTGCAGATTTCTGTTCGCGTGCCGGTGGTACAATCGCGCGGCTGACCGAGGCGGGCAGCAAGGTACATATCGTCGCTTTTTCCTATGGTGAGCGGTGTGAGTCGCCCGCCCTGTGGGCACGAGACCCGGTACCGACCCTGGACGAGATCAAGTCGATCCGTGCAGACGAGATCCAGGCCGCCGCCAGTGTCCTGGGGGCGACGGCCGAGTGTCTGGATCTTGGTGACTGTCCATTGCTGATCGGCCCCGAACGTCGCGTGGCCCTGCTGGAGGTCCTGCGCAAGCACGAACCCGACATGCTGCTGTCTCACTGGCACAACGATATCCTGCATCCCGATCACATGGCCGCCACTGAGGCTGTGGTCTGGGCCAGCCGCTACTGCTTCCGACCGGGACTTGATGGCGAAGCGCCACCGGTGCCTTCACCGCAGGTCATCTTCTACGAGACCACACTGGGCACAGCCCCCGTGGCTCGCTACATCCCGTCGCTCTTCGTCGACATCACCTCGACAATTGAGCGCAAGCGTGAAGCCCTTGAGCACTTCCAGGCACAGCCCGGGTTGGCAGAGAGATATGGTTGGCTGGCTCGATACCGCGCCCTGGAAGCGCAGTCGACTGCGTGGATGAAGGGCTGTGATTTCGCAGAGGGTTTTGTGCGCCTTGGCACCGAGGCAGGTGGTTTTGACGGACCGGAGGGATTTGGTGCGTAGCACAGCAGATCGGGGTGGGTTGGCCTGAGGAGACAGCGGCCAGTCGGTCAGGCGCCATGCGACCCCACCTTGTCGGCAGTGTTGGTCGGGCAGGGTCGGTGGGGCAGTGTCAGTCCGGTCGGGCGAAGATCAGCAATTGCGGGCGGCGATCATTTTCATCGGCCAGGCGCGGCTGCTGGTTGTTGTCGAGGACGATGTAGACCCGTTCATCATCCATGGTCAGCCCCTCCGCCTTGCCATAGGTCTGATTTTCGTAGGCATAGGCGGGATCTTCCACAACATGGCGGAAGGACCACACGTCCAGTTCCTCGAATTGGCCCGACGACCAGGTGATGGGCGTGACGGCGTCCGCATTGCGGGCCAGGGCATAGAGTCCGCCTGCGTCCAGATGGAGATCGGTGAAGTCCACTGCCCGTGGTTCGGGCAGTTCGAGACGAGTCTCATCTGTGACCCAGGCCTGGACGTGGGGCTCATCCTCATCCTCATCCTGCCAGATCTCGATCAGGCCGCGTGGCTCGCGTTCGACAGCGAGCAGGAAGTGGTTGGGTGCCAGCAGGGCGATCCCTTCCAGCCGGGCATTCTTCACGTTCAACAGGCCGGCGGCGGTGGCCGCCCCGCGGACGTCGGGCGTCACCCACTCCAGGCCCCCGCCTCTCTCGTTGACGTGAAGCACCCGCAGGCAGGCTTCGCTCACCAGGTAGAAGCTGCCATCGGCATAGGTCAGACCTTCGAAGTCGAGGCGTGTCGACCACGTACCTGACCATGGCGCATTGAATGTGATGAAGGGTTCCAGCTGCGCTGCGTCATCTGTGATGTCGATACGACAGATGGCGTGATCGTGCTTGTCGCTGACGGCGAACAACACCCCGTCGGCCATCGCCAGACCCGATGGCTGGGCATTCTCCAGCCCCTTGATCGGCAGAGCGGCAAGCAGTTCCAGATCCAGGGCCGCCGTGGGACCGGCCCACAACCCCAACAACAGGACGCCGACCCATTTGGCTCTCCCGATCAGAGATCGTTCAGATCGATCAGCGTGTCGAAGAAGGTTGACCATCGGGCGGCTCTTGTGGGAGTCAGGGCGGGAGGCGTCGTGGTCAGCAGATCACGGGTCAAGTCAATAGGGCGGCCGTGTCAGGGTCAAGGACGTGCCGCCGGGTCGGTCGTTCCCGGCTGAATCTGGTCAGGCCGGGCGCCGGCAGTGGAAGATCTCTTCCGATGGATCGATGGCGTACCGTTTGCACTCCTCAGCAGACAGGAACTGCGAGGCGGGGATGATGTCGAGGTCGAATCCCGTCTCGCGTAATCGTTCCACCACATCCGGGCCATACAGTCGGACATGGTCATCCTGGCCATAGATGCGTTCACGCTCAGCCGGATCGGTGATCGACGGATCTTCGAGTGTCGGTCCGTCGGTCCATATGGGGACCTGGATCAGGCCCCAGCCACCCGGTCGCAGAATTCGCAGCAGATGTCCCATGGCCGCCCGATCGTCACTCACGTGCTCCAGAACATGAGAGCAGTGGACGATGTCTGCGCACGCATCCGATAATGGCAGGTGACACAGGTCGGCACGGATCTGCACGTAGGGACTGACAAAATCCAGACTCACGTAACGCAGGTGCGCCAGCCGCCACAGTCGCCGCTGGATCCCCATCTCCGGGGCGAAGTGCAGGAAACGCACCTCGTTGTCCTGATTCAGAAGATCTGTTTGCCGCCGGTAGTAGAGCCAGTAGAGCCGATGGCGCTCGACCGACTCGCAGACCGGACACATGGCATTGGGGCGTGGTGGCAGCCCAAAGGGGAGAAAACACCGAACCCGGCTGTCACAGACGGGACAATGGAACCGATTTCCCCGGAATCGTAGACGTTGAAGCTGGCGTCGCAGTGGGCGATAGACGGCTTCCAGCAGGAGAGCGACCGGTTTACACCGGCGCAGCTGGAGGGAGAGGGTCACTGTTACTGGGCGCCCTGTTCGTCAGATCTCATCATCGGCGTCGATCTCTTCCCGCATACGCTTATGCAGGGGATCATCTGAACTGGTGGATGGGGCAGGCGAGGATCCATCCGTTCCTCGGCGATTGCGCAACCAGACACCGGCCGCAGCGAGGCCGCCCAGGAAGATGCCGACGGCTCCCAGCCAGGAGAGCACACCGAACCCTGAGAAGGGCGGTGAGGCGAGGATGCCTTCGCCATAGGTGGCGATCAGTTCAGTTTCGATCTGTTCGCGCGTGGCTCCATCGCGCAATCTCTGGCGGATCTCGTCACGCAACACGGCCGCCTGAGAGCTGGGGCACTGGTTCAGCAGTGAGCCAGGGCAGTAGGGACTCATGATGGTGGTGAAGAGCTGGTGGGCCTCCGTCTCGACATCGCGTGTGCCTGCTTCGGCATCCGCAGCCGTCGTCAGGCCCAGCATGAGCGTGAACAACCAGAGCATCGAAACCTTACGAATCTTCGTTATTTCATGAACCATGTTGGCCAGACTGCCTCGGCGAGAGATCTGTGTTTGCCGTGCATCCCCTGACACATAGGCGATCCAGCGATCGTCAGGGGAGGACACGGGATGGGGATGCACATCGAGAAGAAATGGAATATACGCACCAGCACCACCTCTTCGCGCTAAGGTCACCCGATCGAGTTGTGCGATATCGCCGTCCACCATAGACATCTTCTCGGGCCGTCAAAGAAGCGAGGCGGCTACCAGCCTGGCAAGACCGGGCAAGATACCCAGGGCGAGATACCGGGCAGGCTCCTAGCCGAGCAGGAGTCGCGTGGTAAAGAGGATGAAGAAGATGGCTGAATAGAGGAACAGTGTGTAAGCGAGGCGATGCATGGCACTCTCCAGGACAAAATCCAAACAATGAGATACTACTTAGTGTTATCGGATGAATGTCCTGAGAGATCTGTGATCTTCTTCACAATGCCATCACTCGCGGGCGTCGAGAAAGGCCACCACCTGGGCCAGAGGCGGCAGGCCGGACTGACCGCCGAGTTGGCGGCAGTTGAGGGCGCCCATCGCTGAGGCAAACCGCAGCGTCCGTGGCAGCGGCCACAACTGGAGCATGGAGTAGATGAATCCAGCGTGGAAGGCATCGCCAGCCCCCGTCGTGTCCACCACATCGATACAGAAGGCAGGACAGGACGTGACAGGGCCGGAACCGGCGGCAGCGATGGACCCACGATCCCCACGAGTCAGTACGGCCGTCTGCGCGCCCAGGTCGAGTAGTCGCCGGAGGACCTCCTCCTCACCGACGCCGGGGAGCCAGCGCTGACTGAAGAATTCGGAGATGATCGCCGCCTCCACGTGCGGGAGGAATTCTGCCAGGTGATCGCTCTGCCAGGTGCCATCGAAGACGACACGCTGCCCGGCCGCGTCGGCAAGTTTCGCTGCCGCCAGACCGGCCTCATCTGCATCGTCGATGTGGACGATCTGCGCCCCGGAGAATGTGGCCGGGTCGAGGTCTCGGCTGCTGAGGGGTTCAAAACCTTCGGGTGTCGACAGGAAGCCACGTTCGCCAGTGGCCGCATCCACGAAGACGGAGGCCACGCGCGAGGCGCCGTGACCGCGCTGGATGCAACTGACGTCCACGCCGAATGAGGCCAGCCCGTGATACAGGAAATCCCCATGGTTGTCGTCACCGATCTTGGCGAGCATGCGCGTGGCGATACCCAATCGCGACAGGGCCGCCATGGCGGTTGCCGCGGGCCCACCACACTGTCGCGAACGGGCACGTGCCCGTCGCGAGGTGCCAAAGGCTGGCAGTTCATCGACGAGACACAGATCGTCGATCGTCATCATGCCGACACCGATGACCTGTGGCCCGGTCACGCCTCGCCACCCATGGGCATGCGTGACTCAAGTTCCTCTATCGTCTTGGGCCAGTCATCTCGCAGTAATCGGGACAGTTGTCGATCGGCAAGGACCTTGCCGCCCGTCTGACAGCGGGGACAGTAGTTGGTCTCGTTACTGGCGTAGGCGATTTCCTGGATAGCGGTGTCACACACGGGACAGGGCTTCCCGAGGCGGCCATGGACTGCCATCTCGGGACGGAAGGCGGTGACCTTTTCGGGGAATGCGGCCTGCGCTTCGACCCGCAGGCGTTCGCACCAGGAGTGCAACGTGTCCTGCGTGGCGGCGAAAAGACGTGCCACTTCGTCCGGTGTCAGGCGTGAGGTCCACTTCACCGGAGACAGGCCGGCTGCGTGCAGGATCTCATCCGAATACGCATTGCCGATCCCCGAGAACAGACGCGGATCGGTCAGGGCGCGTTTGAGGGTATGGTTGCGTCGCTGGAGCGTGTCGGTGAAGGCGGCCAGGTCTGCCTCCAGCACTTCCAGGCCCCCCGGATCGTGCTCGGCCAGGCCCTGTTCGCCCTCCACCAGATGCAGAGAGGCCCGTTTCTTCGAACCCGCCTCGGTGATCATGACAGTGATCTCATCGAAATGCAAGGCGAGCAGGTCGATCTTCCGGGTGGGTCGCGTGCCCGGTTTCTTCAGATGGAAGCGCCCCGCGATCATCAGGTGAAAGACCAGGAACAGGTCATCCTCCAGGCACCAGACCACACGTTTGCCAATACGCCGGAAGTCGGTGACCCGCCGGCCGACGGCCGATTCCAGCGGGGGCAGTGGTGTGCGCACGAGAAAGGGGCTGCGCAGTTGCACACCCTTGAGCGGGCGGTCACCGATCTGCTGCTGCAGTCCGGTCAGGTAGGCGAGGATGTCAGGCAGTTCAGGCATGACGACTCACACGGCTGGGCGCAGAAAGAGGCCAGTCGGTGTCGGGTGGTGGGGCATGAATTGAGCGAGGGCGGCGCATCATCGTTCTTCGACCCTATGGATCGACCGCATTTCGAACAACTGGTGGAAGAGAGTCTCAAGCGCATTCCGCCGGCGCTTCGACAGGCCATGGACAATCTGGCCATCCTCATCGAGGACTGGCCGGCACCGGATCTCATGGAGGAGATCTACGGTGATCGGCAGACCTATGTCTACGGGCTTTTCAGTGGCACGCCACTGACCGAACGCCACGTGGACGACTCGGGTGACCTGCCAAGTGTCATCTACATCTACCAGGACGCCCTCGAGGCGGATTTCCTAGACCCTGCCGAACTGCGGCAGGAGATCACGATCACCCTCGTTCACGAAATCGCCCATTTCATGGGACTCGACGAAGATCAGATCGAGTCCCTCGGTTACGGCTGAGCGCTCTCAGCGGCCAGGGCCACACGGAAGGCATCCACGATTCTGCCGGCTTCTGCGTCGGTGAGCACGAGTGGCGGCGACAGGAACAGGATGCTCTCCGGCGCCTGCAGCACGTGACTCATCTGGCCCACGAGGATGCCCTGCTCTCGCAGGGATGCCTTGATCCGGCCCGTCGTGGCCACGTCCAGGAGTTGGCCCTGCACATCGATGAGTTCGACTGCGATCATCAATCCCCGACCGCGGACATCGCCCAGCAGGGGCGACGACAGGGCGGCTAGGCCGGCAAGGAGTTTGGCGCCCACACGTTCGGCGTTCTCCCAGAGCTTCTCTCTCGTCAGGATCTCGATATTGGCCAGTGCGGCGGCACAGGCGACCGGGTGCCCGCCATAGGTGCAGACCTGGGCGAATTCACGCCGATCAGACGCCTCGCCATTGAAAGCCTCGAAGACTTCGTCGGTGACGATAGTCGCTCCCAGGGGCTGATAGCCGGAGGTGATCCCTTTGGCCATGACCATGATGTCGGGTGTGACCCCTTCATGCTCGCAACCAAACAGTCTGCCCGTCCGTCCCCAGCCGGTGATGACCTCATCGAAGATGAGCAACACGTCATGCTCATCGCAGATCTGCCGCAGGCGTTGCAGGTAACCTTCCGGAGGCAGGATGACCCCGCCGCCGCCGATCACGGGCTCAACGATGATGGCCGCAACCGTCTCGGGGCCCTCCCGGCGGATGACTTCGTCGAATTCCTCTACGCAGGCGTTGGCGCAATCCGGACGCGATAGATGCAGTGGACATCGATAGCAGTAGGGCGGATCTACGTGCAGGAAACCTGGAACGAGGGGTTCGAATTTCGTGCGGCGCGCCATCTGACCCGTCGCTGACATGGCGCCGAAAGTGAAGCCGTGATACCCGCGGTAACGTGACAGGATTTTGTGGCGGCGCTGTGTAGGGAATCGCTGCTGGCCATACTGCCGCGCGATCTTGAAAGCCGTCTCGTTGGCTTCGGATCCGGAGTTGGAGAAGAAGGTGTGGCGCAGCCCGCCCGGTGTCAGCTGGGCCAGCCGTGCCGCCAGCCGCGTCGCCGGTTCGTTGATCTGCGAGTGCGGGTAGTAGGGCAGACGCTTCAGTTGTTCATAGGCGGCGGTGGCGATTTCCTCGCGGCCATAACCGACGTTGACATTCCACAGGCCTGCGTATGCATCCAGATACGCCCGACCCTCCTTGTCGTAGACCGTCGAGCCTTCGGCACGGTCGATGATGGCCAACTGCATGTCACCCTCCTCCAACTGCTGGTGCTGGAACAGAGGATGCCAGCAGTGTTCACGATCGAGGCGGTGCAGGTCATCCGTGGTGGGGGAGTCCGTCGTTGTTGCCATGGGAGCTGATCCACAGGATAGAGGTGGCAGATAAGGAAGGGTTCCCGATGGTCGGTGCAAGCTCAGTCGGGTCGACGCACCGACGCGATCACCATGGCCAGGAGCATGAGGGCGCAGCCTGTGAGTTCGGTGCTGCCCATTCTCTCCCCGAGCAACCACCAGCCACCGATGACGGCGAAGACGGTCTCCAGGCTCATGATGATGGCAGCCGGTGTCGGGGGGGCGTGGCGCTGAGCGACAACCTGGAGCGTGTATCCCACCCCGACCGAGAGAAGTCCTGCATACAGGATGGGCAGGGCCGCATCGGCCACCTGGGTCCAGATGATTGGCTCGAACAGCACGGCACTGAGCAGACTGACTGCAGAGCAGGTGGCAAACTGGGTCAGGGCCAGGCGGGGCCAGGGCATCCGTCCAGCCCAGCGTCCGACGAGGAGGATATGGATGGCCCAGAACAGAGCGCAGGCCAGCATCAGCAGATCGCCGAGGTTGGCTGCCTCGCGTGGTCCCCGAGCCGATCCCGCATCGCCAACCATTGTCAGCAGATACAGGCCGACGGCGGCCATCATGACACCGGCCATGACATGACGGGGGATTCGCGAACCGCCCAGCAGCCCGAGAATCGGGACCAGGACGACGTAGAGGGCGGTGATAAAACCAGCTTTGCCGACGGTGGTGTAAACAATGCCCACCTGCTGCAGTGATGCGGCAACGAACAGAACCAGACCCAGGAACACGCCTCGCAGGCCGACCCGTTCCGGCGTGACGCGAGATGTGCCAGAGGAGCGCAGCAGGAATGGAATCAGGGGAAGGCAGCCGAGAGCGAAGCGCAGGCCATTGAAGAGGAAAGGCCCCATGTGGTCCATGCCCCGCCGCTGAGCGACAAAGGCAAGACCCCAGATTGCGGCCACCGCCAGAAGGGCGATCTCGGCAATGAGCGCACGGGGGGGGCGTCGACTGCTCATCTGTGCCGTGTCCACGTCCACACGAGCTGTGTCACTGCAGCCGAGATCACTCTCGCTGTTAGCGCAGACGCTGGATCTGTCCGTCCAGTCGTTTGCGCACATCCGTCGTTCCTGCATCCTTCCGGATGTAGTCACCGGCACCGGCGCTGATCGCCTGCCGAACGACTTCGACGTCGGCTTCGGCGGTCAGCATCACGACCGGTAACTCGGCCGGCGAGTATTGCTGACGCAGCTCTTTGAGGGTATCCAGACCGCCCTTGTTCGGCATGTGCACGTCGAGGATCACCAGATCGGGCTTTTCTTGTCCGATCAGTCGAAGCGCTTCGTAGCCGTCTGTCGCCTCCGATACGCGGCAACCGAGGGAACGAAGAATCGTGGTAATCTTCCGTCGTGAGACGGCCGAATCTTCAGCCAACAGCACGTGCGGTCCCGATGGCTTCTGATCTGCACTCAGTGATGCGCCGCAATTTGCGCAGAACTTGAGGGGTTCCGGTGAGGATGTCTTCTGTCCACAACCGGAGCATGCGTAGTTCTGCACAGCCTTGGCGGCTGGTTCCGGGTCATTGAACAGATCGTCGAGACTGGGAACGGCGTCTTCTTCACTCAGCATGATTCGGCCAGATTGAGGCAGGTGGACGAGTTCGGTAGCCAGATGGTACTCAGTTCGTCGCCGAATCGCTACTGCACGATCGGGGCGATCGAGAGTCTCCGGTCACCGAGCCAGCCCTGCAGCGTGGCATGTTCGGTGCTGTCGTCCGGGTCATCAAGTCTGACGGATACGGCTCCGCTCCCCGTGTGTTCCAGTCGCAGATCTCCCACTTCGAGATGAGAGCCGATCAGGGTGGCCATGGTGGGCAGGCCATCGGCGCCAAAGCGGACCACACCGAGTTGGCCTGACAGGTGCAGCTTGTCGCCTGTCCTGTCACATGTGAGGGACCCTGTTTCCTCAAGTGGGTCGCCGAGCAGGATCACATCGCGGCGGCCATCGGCCATGCTTACCTCGAGGGCCGCCGCAGCCTTGAGATTCTCGTCGAGTCGTCGGGCCTGGGTCTGGGGTGCCTTCACATACGGCTCAAGAATGCCGATGAAACTCGACTGTAGTGGCGCCTCGCCCCGGCGTTGCTGCAGCACGCGTTCGATCCACTCCTCATTGCGTTCACCGTAGTAGCCATGCAGCGACCAGCTTTGACAGGTCGCTGTCATGCCAGCGTCTGACAGGTCTGTATACCGCAGGTGGATATCCTCATCCAGCGCGGCATCGTAGTGGTCGTTCAACTGCCAGTCGGCTGTCCATCCTCGTGGTCCATTCGCATCGCTGTGCCAGGCGCGCAGCAGGGGCTCGTCAGCCAGGCCTGGATCTGGGGATCCTTCCTGCAGATTCACGCCATCCATCGTGAGGGGGCCGAAGCCGGCATGGATGAAACGCTGCTGCAGACTGCCTCCGACCAGGTGGACTGAATCGACGATGTAGCCTTCATCTTCGGCGGTGGGCACGAGCAGGATCGTGCGTTCGAATCGGAGGCCGGTTGGATCGTCCCGGTTGATGAGACCGGGGGCCGAAACGCTGATCCCTCTCGCGAAGGGGCCATCGAGCCACCATGATGTGGTGCCACCGGCATTGGCCTGATCGAGCCCATCGATCGTCACTGTGTTGTGCGAGATCGTTCGCTTGGCCCATTCGGCCCGGGGCGAGTTCCAGCCGCCGTAGTTCACGGGGGGATAGCCAAAATCGTGCATGAGATCCAGGCCTCGATAGTAGAGACCGAGATTCATGCCATCGGCATGACTGTGAGCACCACGGCCCCGCACATTCGGGTCGAGCCGGTGGGCGTAGACGCTGTTGAGAGCGCCTGAATCATAATCCAGCCACGCCACCGGCCCCCGTACTTCATCGTCACTTCGAAGGATGGCCAGGTGGTAATCGGGCTTGTTCACCGATCCAGCCAGGGGCGCGGTCTGCACCTGGGCCATCACCTCTTCCACCTGTTGGCGGAAGGCAGCCGTATCGGCACAGGTTGGATCATGCGGCAGGCCCTGGGTGTCGCCGTCGTTGGCGTGGACCAGGACCTGCACGAAGGCGCTGTCTCCGGTCGCCTCGAATAGCTGCCAGAAGAAGGTGAAGGTTGAGGGCGCCAGTGGATCCTGGCGCTCGCGGTCAAAGTGGGGACCCACAAAACCCGCACCCGGGCGGCCAGGGGCACCGGAGTCACCCACATTGGGGTAATAGGCCTGTGCGACCCAGGTGTCGATGTGGAAGCGGAAGTGCTCATGCAGGCGCGGATGACGTTTGAGGATGCGCGGGAGAAAGTCGGCATCGGCTCGCGCAAACAGACTCAGGCTTGCGGCGATGGACCGCGGCGCGATCGCTGCATAACCAGCCAGTCCCTTCTCACCCGAGACACCATCAACGGCTGTGCCGCGTGTGAGGATGTCGTCGAAGAGTTCGTCGATCTGCGATGAAATGTCGCTGGTCGCCCCTGCAAGGGTCGCATGGATGAGGATCCGGGCGACCTCCGTGGTGGGGAAATTCGACTCGATCTTGTCATTGTGGTCGAGTGTGTCCTGCAGGATCCGGCTTTCAATGTTGTCGCAGATCTGGGCTCCCGAGTCCTTGGGCGTTGGCAACTGGTACGCATCGGCTTTCCGTGCCAGGAATTCGACCAGTTGCTTGTCCTTGAGCAGGGCAGGCCGAATCTGGTTGTAGGCGATGGTGAGTCGCTGTATCTCGTGACACGCGTCGTGCCAGGTCGATACGTAGCCCCGATGCCCCGGCTGTTCGTACAGGATGGCCTGGGCACCGAAGTCGAAGTCCGGATAGACATCACTGATTCTGTCCAGGAGCAATCCCGCGCGTCTCGCATAGGCTGCCTGGCCCGTAGCGACCCAGGCAGCAGCCAGTCGTTCCACACCATCCACGATCAGTCGCTTCCACTGGCCATAGATCAGATACGTGCCGATGAAGCGCCAGATCCGATCATCTTCACGGTACCCTTCGCCATCATCGATCCCAGCCACGTCCGAGCGGCCATCAGCATCGACCAGCAGTGTGCGATCTGCCCGGGCCGGATCAAAGAGGCCGCGCTCGTCCAGCCCGCTT
>JABHDC010000182.1 GCA_018673255.1 Gemmatimonadota bacterium | reverse complement strand
GAGACCGAGTGTCAGTAACAGAACCAGAAGACCGGGCAACATGGCGGTCAGGCTTTCACCCATATCACGCTGGGCGCCGCTCACGTGAAACTGTGGCATGCCGACCACGTCGAGGCTCCGATTCTGTGCGTCGACACGCTTCATTAGCTCCTCGGCCCAGGCGGTTCGTTCTCGCATGAATGGAGAATCTGCATCCAGCATGTCGACTGACACTGCGTTTGGATCGACGATCATCGGCTCCTGGCCGATGGGGTCATCGGTGAACCAGCGCCGGCTGGTGAAGGCGCCCCGGCTGCGCAGGTATTGGATCCACGTGAGGCGGTGATCGCGTGTTGCAGCGGCCAGTTCGAAGGCATCCTCAAAGGTGGTACGCGCCAGCATGTAGGAGAGGGTCTGGAAATTGGTGACGGGTGAAACGAAGGCCCAGCGATCGACCAGACGCGCTTCTTCGGCCAGAGCTTCCGGCCACCATCGGTATTCGGCGTCGGCGAACTCAAGTCGTTTGTCGATTTCGTAGGCATTGCGCTGCAGACGCCATGCCAACCCCTCCGCGTGCATGAAATGCCGCACGCCGTCACGCTGATAGTCAACCATTGAAGCTTCGGAAGGGGACGGATGCTTCTGGTCCCACTCCTGCATCTGCGCATCGAAGATTTCGCGATTGCGGGCGTGCCCGTCCCGGAATTCCTGAGAGGGTCGTTCCTCCACGCCATACCGGCTCAGTGAGGGCAGCAGATTCATGTAGCCCACAGAACCTGCGAGCCACGCAAACAGGCAGATGACGAGGGCGGTGGCCGATTCGCGAGCGAAACTCGATACCATCAGGCTCAGTGAGAATACCTGAGCGAGAAACAGGCAGGAGAGAACGAACATCCCGATGAGCCGGATCAAGTCCTGCCCACTGAGAGAGACATCCGGATTGTTGAGGATGATCAACAGTGACAGAACGAAGGCAAGTGCCAGGGGGATCCACAGAGACAGGATCCCACCGATCAGTTTGGCGATGACTACATGCGAACGGGGTACGGCGTTGGCCAGCAATAGCTTCAGTGTGCCTCGCTCGCGCTCACTCGAGATACCATCGAAGCCGAGAATGACGGCGAGGAAGCTGAGCAGCACGGCGGCGACCATGGTGGCGTCGATCTCGCTGATCACCTTGAGGAACATGCTGAAGTCCTCGGAGTCCAGCCAGATCATGGTGGGGATCCAGTTGACGCCGAAGCCAGAGCCCTGCGTGGCGGTGCCCACCAGGCCCCGGCCGAGGATGCCCAGGGGCTGTGGCGGAATCCGAATGCTCGTCATCGCCCCCTGAACCTGCTGCCAGGTGGTGACCTTGGCCTGCTCTTCGTTCATCTCCCGCATGCGTGACTCGTAGTGAGTCCAGTTGCGGGAGAAGTCGACACTTCCCATACCCGTGGCCAGCGCCGTGAGCACGAGAGTAAAGATCATGGCCAGGCCCAGACGGGCAGTGCGAAGATTCGCCAGGACCTCTTTGCGTAGTAGGATGCCGATCATGGTTCAGCAGCATAGGTGCTGGACGCAACAGTGGAAAGTGCAGGGCCGGCATGCAGGGCACCAGATCTACCGGACACCTCCAGGCACGCGGACAGCAGGCCGGGGTCAAGTGACGCGGGCCCTGTGGGCAACCCTGATGGTCGTGGACCGGAACCGGGCGGCGTCAGTCCTGCGTGTCCGGATAGAGACGGGCGATCTTGCGCCACTGACCCCCGTGTTCATGGGCGACGACGATATACACGTGATCCGTCAGTAATTGATCGACTGAATCCAACTGGTCATCTGCTGCGACCAGTTCCTCATCCGTCAGGTAGTAGACCGCGCTGTAGGCCAGGTCCAGGCCCAGCGTCACGCGTGACCCGAAGTTGACATTGCGCCAGCCCCAGCCGGCCTCATCCTGCGTCAGGCGGACGAAGAATGGCTTGTATCCAGGAGGGACGATGGTGAGTTCGTGGCCAAACGCTTCTTCCAGTGGCAGTGAACAGGGCGCCGAGACGGCGTCGAAGTAGTTGAGGGTGACACGCACGTCCGGTGTGTCGGCCACCAGGGCGGGTGTCGGTGCACAAGCCGACAGTAGACAAGCCGACAGTAGCAGGCCGGACAGCAGGCAGAGGGCGGGTTTCGGGCGTTGGAGAAGGTCCTGTTGTCGTGATGCCATACTTATCCTCTGGGCCCCGTCGATCATCGACCGACGAGGCCCCGTCACAGACTACGACTCAGGTGATCCTGGACCATCGCCGAGAGCGACGATCTCCTGCAGGCATTCCTGAATGGAGTGCACGGGCGAGTACCCGACGAGTTTTCGTGCCTTGGACAGGTTCGGTGTCTTCCATGGGATGTGTCGCTGGTACTCTCCCATGGGCAACTGGTCATATGGCGTGCGGGTCACCGGCGACTCGCTGTGTGTCGCCGATTTTACCAGATCGGCCAACTGGAGCAGACTGTATTCATCGCGTGAGCCCACATTGACCGTCTCGCCACAGGCATCCGGTGAGGCGGCCAGACGCACGAAGGCTTCCACCACATCGCGCACATCGGTGAAGCACCGCCGATGGGTGCCGTCGCCGTGAACGGTGATCGGCGCATGGCCCCGAGCCTGCTGCACGAACTTCGGCACGACGGCCGCCGTCGATCGTGGCCCGATCACATTGAAGGGACGCACGATCGTGGCCCGCAGGTTGTGCCGTGCCATGTGTGCCTGCGTGAGCTGTTCATTGGCCACCTTCGAAACGGCATAGTCCCATCCCGGTTGGCCACCAGATTCCAGAATCAGATCTGCATCCTCACGCAGGGTCTCGCGGCCGTCGGTCTTGCCATAGACCACGGAACTGGAGGTGAGCATGAACCGCACGTCATGTCGGCTGCAGGCATCCACGACCACTTCGGTCCCATCCACATTCGTGCGCCACAGTCGCAGGGTGTCCACGTCAGGGCTGTGGCCGATGTCGGCGGCCAGATGGAAGGTGACATCCGCTTCGGCGACCAACCGGTCCACAACATCCGCGTCACACACGTCGCCGACGATCAGATCGAAACGATCCTGTTTGAGCAGGTGTGCCACATTCTGTTGGCTGCCAGTGCTCAGATCGTCGAGGGACAGGACGTGGTGACCCCGACCGACCAGTGCTTCAGCCAGGTGAGAGCCGATGAATCCGGCACCGCCCGTGATGAGGATTCGTTGGCTGCCGGTGGATTCGTCATCGGGTCGGGTGACGGTCGTCTGCAGGCGTCGCCAACTGGCGAAACCGAACTCACGAGCCACAACCAGCTGCGCATCGTGAAGTGAGGCATCCGAAGATGGGCCGCCGGTAGTCGACCAGCGTGGATGCGAGCGACGCACACGGGCAGCCGCATCGATGTGACCGGCACGCAGGTCGCGCAGCAACTGCTTGGCCTGCTTGCGAAAGTGTTCGAGCGATGGTTGGGTGGGGAACGGCTTGGGCATACTACCCTCCTCGTGAAAGGAGCATCGCTGTCCGCAGCGCGATGCAGAGGGCACTATGCGAAATGGGAGGGTGGGTACGACCCTTTACGCGGACCGTGGGCTCCCCTCCTGGAGCCTGATGAAAGGCTACCAAAGCAACCGGACGAGGGCAAGGTGTCTTTCATGGACGCGTCCTGCCCAGCAATGCCAGCAAACGATCTGACGCCGTACGTAGTTGTTCATCCGCGACAGGTACACGATTCATCCAGCCAAATCTGCGGAAAGCCCAGTCCACACCATACTGACACTGCATGAGATAACGGACCCGGTCGGAGGCATTGGGCGCGCCACGATGCCAGCACTGCGGGTTGTGCAGGTAGACATCGCCCGCCTTGCAGAAAATGGGGACCGGTTCCTGTCCTTCGAATGCCAGCGGTCCCTCCTTTGGCGGATGTCTCCCCGAGTTGTGGCTTCCGGGCACGTATTCGGTCGGACCGTGAGCTGGCTGATCGATATCACTGAGGGCGATCTGCACCGTCAGCCACAATACGGGCAACTGAATTCGTGGATCATGCCGTTCAACGTCTTCGGGTACGGGGTAGAAGAGTCCGTCATCCACATGCCAGCTGTCGATGGCGACGCCCGGCTGATTGCGCAGCACATTCTGTCCGCAGAAGCGCGCACCCGGTCCCACGATCGCTTCAGCCAGGGGCAGGATGGTCTCGTGCTCGAGCATGGCCAGAAAGAGCGGATCCAGCTCGATCGTATTGCGCAGGATGAAGGGAATCCGCTCACCCGTGGCGCTCGTGTGGGCTTGAGCGTAGTGCCGGTCGTGGAGCTCCGGGTTTTCTCGAGCGGCCAGTTGCGGGTCATCGAGCAACACATCCGTGCGTTGCCGCAAAGATGCGACCAGGCTGTCATCCAGCACGCCGGGTACGCGAGCAAATCCGTCACGGTGGAAGGTCTCGGCGACCTGGTGCAGCTGGTCGGTAGTAAGGGATGGCATCATCGTCTCCTGTTGCTTCTGTGAACCGTCACTCGAAATCTATCT
>JABHDC010000181.1 GCA_018673255.1 Gemmatimonadota bacterium | reverse complement strand
CTTGAGCAACTTGATGTGAGATTCCGGCTTCAGGACCTTGTCATTGCCCAGCAGATTCTGCCGCACGGGCATGACCACATCCTGGATGAAGATCGAACCCCAGGCGTGCAGATAGGTGTCATGGGTGGAGATGAAGGCGGCGAGCATGACGGCGGCAAACAGACCGAGAATCACCGGTGGCAGGAAGTGGGCCGTGGCAATGGTGACCGTCAGCTGCGAACGGATCTGATCGTTGGCAATGGCATCCAGGGCGGCGTGGGCGCCAACGGCCTCGGCGGCAAAGTCAGCGTGATGCAGGAAAGCCCAGGCGCACATGGGCAGCAGCACCAGGGGCAGGGTCTGGGTGATCGGTCGCAGTTGGCCGATCAGGCGACCCATACGGGCATCGTGTGGTGAGCGGGCCGCGCCGTAGTAGCCCTGATTTCCCTGCCAGGCCATGAAGACGTAGACGGCGCCGAAGGCCTGAATCAGGAAGTAGTTGACGTTGAAGTTGTCCGTGTTGCCCGTGTTGATCGGGTTGATAAGCGAGGCGCCTGCCGGTGCCATGGCGGCCGCTTCCATGATCTGTGACCAGTCGAAGAGAAAGATCAGCAGGAAGATGCCCATCACGGCGAAGACGGCGTTGACGAAGATGCCCTGGAAGAAGTCGGTGACCATCACCGCGATCTGGCCACCCAGGAAGGTGAACGTCAGAGAGATCGCCAACAGGAAGGCCATGATCAGAGCGTAGATGAGGTCGAATCGGAAGCCAAAATCGACGATCACCTCAGGGAAGCCGCAGTAGTATTGGAAGAAGCGGCCACCCACAGCGGGAAAGATGCCGAAGTTGATGATGCCGGAGATGCAGCCCATGACACCGGCATAGACGCGGAAGGAACGACTGTAGCGCATCTCGAAAAACTGGGCCATCGTCATGGCCCGCGTCTGCCGGAAGCGATACTGTATCCAGCCGGTGGCAGCGACGATGACGCCGATGGGCAGCAGCATCATGTCCCACCAGGCGGCGGTGAAACCGGCCTTGTAATGCATCTCGAAGCGAGCGACGATGCTGATGGCGCCCAGGCCCGCGATCCCGTCGGCGACACCGAGCAGATACTTGCCGGCACAGCGATTGGCCGAGAGGAAATCGGCGACGGACCGCATGTATTGTTTGGTTGTGTAGGCAGTGACGCAGATGAAGCCGAGAAGGCTCACGACGATGAGCCAGTCAATCCAGTGCAGATTCATTGGGGGCTCAGCAGCTTTGAGGAAACGGAATGATCAGGCAAACCATACAATCAGATCCCGGCGCGCGCGAGGGTGAGAGGGAATGTCGATGAAGGTGTCCTGTTGTATCTGGGGATTGCCCCTGCCCGAGGCCGATACTGTCCAGCGACTGTCGCAGATGGGTTTCGACGGGCTCGATGTGCGGCCATCGACACTTGAAGTGGGTGCCCGTCGTGATCCGACGGCCATGCCACTACCCGTCAACTGTCTGGCCGCCTCCTTCGGTCTGCCGGAGGAGGCCGGGCTGGATCAGCAGGACGGGTTGGCCCGGACGGGTGCTGTGGCCTACACGGTGCGAGCCATTCAAGAGGCGGCGCAACTGGGTGCCAGGGCGGTGTATCTGGTTCCGGGCACCGATGCCAGTGCTGCCGCCCTGCGTCGATACGCGGCCGTGCTCGGGCCGTTGTCGCAAAGAGCCCAGGATCACTCGATGAGCCTGAGTCTGGAGCACTTCCCGGGATTGGCGCTGCCCACTGTGGAAGCGACTCGGGCTTTCGTCGATGAGGTGGATCATCCGAATCTGAAGGTCCTCGTCGATATCGGTCATGCCCAGATCGAGGGGATCACGCCGGCGGCGGCCATCGAGATCGCCGGTGATCGACTGGGATATGTGCATCTGAATGACAACGACGGCGAGGGGGATCTGCATCTGGCGTTGCTCGATGGGGTGCTGACCCAGAAGTGTCTGGTGAATGCCCTTCAAGCGATTGATCGGGTTGGCTACGATGGCCCCGTCAGCCTCGAATTGCATCCCGAACTGACCGACCCAACGGTGGGCCTGGAGAAGAGCCTGCAGGTCGTGCGCGCCGCGTTGGGTTAGAAGGCCTGTCCCACGCCGAAATACAACGACAGATTCTCGGTCACGCTGCCCAGTGCATGGGCGACGGCAGCATCCATCCGGATCATACCGAATCTGGAGTTATACCGCAGGCCCACGCCGCTGGCACGCCACAGATCGCCAACGGCCATGTCAGCGAAGTCGGTCCAGACCTGACCGGCGTCCTGGAATAACACCAGGCCGTGTCTCCCGACAGGCAGGCGCATTTCGAACTGGCCGTTGAAGGCGATCTCACCGATCTGGTCGGCGCCGATCTCTCCTCGGGCGTAACCACGCACGGACCGATCTCCACCGAGGTAGAATTGTTCGTATTCGGCGACGCGTGAGACGTCGCCGGATGCATCGATGCCGCTACCCTCTACGTGCATGGCGAATACGATGCCGAGGAGCGTGTGGAAGGTCATGAACTCGACACTCGACCGGTTGAAGTGGCTGGCACCGCCCAGGACGCCGCCGGCCACTTCGAGCCGCGTGCGGATGTAGTTGCCGGCGCGGCTGTCGAGGGGGTTGTCACGCGTGTCCCGTCGTAGACCCAGCCCCGCAATACTGGTCGTGCGGGCCGGCTGGTAGAGATCCCCATCGCGTTGAAACCGGACGCGTTGCAGGTTGTAGGCCACGTCGGCGACCCACCGATTGCGCGCCTGGTAGCTGAAGGTCGTTTCGATCCCCCGGCTGCGGGTGCGGAAGCCTGCTTTCGGGTTCCTCTCCCACGTGTAGTAGAGGCGGCCATCGAGGGCAACGCGCACGCCCAGCACGAAAGGGAAGGTGTAGACGCCCTCCGTCGTGCGCAGGAGTCGACTCAACCGCCCATTGGCGCCGAAACGCAGACCGCGTCCTGCAAAGTTGGTCTGGGCCAGTGAGGCCACGACCCGCAAATGCTCGAAGCTGCCGTACCCTGCGCCCAGATCCAGGGCGCCGGTGTTGCGTTCGCGTACGATGATCGTCATATCACGCGTATCCTGGCCGCTGCTGTCGGCGGCAGGGCGGACCAGCACACTGCGGAACAACCCGGTGCTGAACACGGCCGTCTGGGTTCGGACCAGGTCGCTGTGCCGCAGCAGGTCGCCCGGGGCCATGGGGACCTCGCGCAGAATGACGTACGGGCGGGTCTTCTCGAGTCCTTCCAGGCGGATTTTGGCCAGGCGAATCGGCGGGCCTTCATCGATCTGGAAGTGAACCCGTGCGGCGGCGATTGAATCAACGACCGCCTCGTATCGGATCCGTGTGTCGATCCGAGCATCTTCGGCATACAGTGCCTGCAAACGGCTGCGATCACGCAACAGATCACGCTGCATGAATGGCCGTCCCGTGGCCAGGCGCATCCGTGCCGTGACGGTACTGTCGTCGTAGACCTCGATGCCCTCCACGCCGAAGTGCCGCACGATGGTTCGTGGTCCCTCTTCGAGCTGCAGAAGGATGTCGACGCGTGAGCTGTCCGCATTGTACGTCAGGGTGCGATCGGTGACGCCTACGTCCAGATACCCTTCGCCCTCGTAGAGGGTGATCAGGGCGTTGATGTCGCTGAGCAGGGCGGCCCGTTGGTAGCGCCGTTTCTTCATGCGTCGTGGCGTCATGGTCATGACGCGCCCCAGTTCGCGGTCGCTGAAGTGTTCGTTGCCTTCGATGACCAGAGACTGAACGCGTACCGGTCCCGCAGCACCGGCGAGCGTCGCCGATACCAGGGTCACCGCCGCCAGCGCCCAGGCGATCCGTCTCTTGAGCCGGGAGCGTATCACTTGAATGACAACTTCAGGTTCAGATCGATGCCCGATTCGCCGCGCGCATCATGCTGGGTTTGCAGATACAGGTGGTTGCCGAGGTCGTATTGCAGTTGCACGCGCCCCTGGCTCGCATAACCGACGGTGGTGGAGTAGATCATCTCCGTGCGTTTTCCGAGTTGTTTGGTCAGCACGATCCGAGAGCCGGCCAGTCGTCCCGGTTTCAGGACGCTGTTGTCGATCTCGACGTTGTCGAGACCCAGGACTCGACCAAACTGAGCTTCCGTGGCGGCCAACAGATAGTTCGGACTCAGATTGACCCCGGTGGACAACATGCCGCCGCGCGCATCGACCATGGGCACGCCCGTGCGGCCGAAGTTGAGAAGGGAGAGGATGTCCACCTGCTCTTCGGCCGGGTCAGAGGTGAGGGTCACCTGCAGGTTGGCCAGTGAACCGCCCAGGCCCAGGTGGATATCGTATTCGTTGCCGTTCTTCGCCTTCAGTTCGGTCGTGGCGAGAAAGTCGATCGTTGGATCGAGTCGGACCGGATCGTGGAAGAGTATTCGCACATCATCCAGGGGACGGGCCTCGGCAAACTCGAAACGCGTGCGCGATACTTCGAACTCCTGACCCACATAGAAGACGGTGCCCTCGCTGGCGCGCAGACCGCCACGCAGGGTCGGTCGATATGCCGTACCGCCGATGACGAGTTCGGCGTCGAAGGGGACCCGTGCCAGCTCATTGTCGAGCAGCATACGGCGACCGGTCAGATCGATGGCGAGTCGCACGGCCTGCAGTGCGGCCGTCGAACTGGTGTCCGGCGCGGTGTCCTCGAGGTCATTGGCCATGGAATCGGCGAAGGCGAGGGTGCGCAGGCTCATGCGCTCGATCAGATGAGCCGGTTCGATCAGCACGCTGCCTGTGACGGCGGAGCTGTCCGCCTCACCCTCCCACAGCAGCGACCCGTCTACGGTGAGATCCATCGTTTCGGGCAAGACGACGCGCAGCTGGTTGAGTTGCATGCCGGCGGAAAAGTGCGTGGCCCGGCCCGAATCGATCTGGGCGTGGGCCTCCAGCGACCAGCGACCGTCGCGATCCTCCAGGCCGGCGATGAGCAATGTGTCGGGCGTGAGCAGGATCTGGGCAGTGGCAAAACGCAGGGCCGGTTCGAAGGAGGGCACGTCCAGTACCCCATCGAGGATGACGGCCTCCATCTCCCAGACCGGTGAGGCCCGGGGGCCCGAGATGCGGACATTCCCCTGCAGACGGCCAGTGACATCCGTGCCCGCGTAGCCAACGGAATGTCGCAGTGGTGCCAATTCCAGGTCTCGTACGTCCATGGCGATGCGGAGACTATCTGCGGTCAGGAATCCGGCGCCACGCAGGGTGCCACCTGCGGCGTGTGCATCGAGAGTGTCGAGGCGCAGTCCCTCGACGTCGTAGACTCCCTCGATGAGCAATGCATCGATCTGTACAGAGTCGACGAGGCCTGCCTCCATGGCGACGCGCACATCGATCCGTGCCTCTGGCCAGGCGCCATGCCACGACGCCTGTGCGGCACCGTCACCCTGAACGGGTCTTTCGACGCCGAGCATCCGGGCCAGGACGCCCAGGTCGATCTGGTCGGTGTGCAGTCTCAGGCCTTCAGCACTGTCACTGTTGCCGTGAAGGACCACTGAATCGACTCGTGTCACGGTGCTGTCAGCGGGCGGCAGCGTGTCGGCGACGACGAAGGTAGAGCGGGCAGAACGCACATGGCCACGACGCCATATCAGATGCAGTGGTTCCTGATTCCGGGCAACATACTGGCCTGTTCGCACCCCCACGCGATCAGCCTTCAATACGACTTCGAGCGAGTCCGAGACCAGACTGGTGTTGCGGGCGTTGATCTGGCCATCCAGCGTGATGGCGACACCTTCGGGCAATCCCTGCTCGCGATCCAGCATCACACTGTCGACCCGCACCACGGCGTGCACGGAGCGGTCTTCGAGCCGGTGCACACCCAGGTCCAGCGGGAAGGCGGCTGAGCCGCGCAGGCTGCCACCACCGGGCAGGTGCAACTGCAGCTGATCCAACCGGCCCAGGCCCTGCTCGCTGGAGAATCGGGCTGACAGCTGGCCCACCGTCGTGGACCCGAGGCGGAGTTCGTCGACGCCGATGCCCCCTTTGATCTGCGGCTCGGCGAGGGTCCCCGACACACGCAGGAAGCCATTCAGATCACCTGCCATGTCACTGGAACCGACGTCGATGAAAGTGGCCACATAAGGCAGTGACAGCCGCTGGAGTTCATACTGCAGCGTCACGGGACCCGAGCGGACGGCCTTGCCCGTCACCACCATGGCACCAGCAGAACCTGCCAGGCGCAGGGAATCCAGGCTCAGCGTCTCATCCTGCCACGTGGCCTGACTGCGGCCCACCAGCGCCAGCGTACCGGTGGGGCTGGTGATGTCGAATCTGTCGAGGGTCAGATTGACACGCGTTCGATCCAGATCCGCTACCGATCCTCTCACATTCAGGGCGGCCTGCACGTGGCCATCGTAGAGGATGGATTCATCGGTCAGCAATTCGAGGAAAGGCGACAACTGGATGTCGTCCAGCTGACCCAGCAACCGGAAGGGGAGTCCTTCATCCAGACTGAGTCGTCCCGAAAGACGCGCCGTCGAATCCAGCGCGGCCATATGAACATTGGCCGTGCCCTCTTGCAGCGTCATGGACCAGTCCACATTGCCAAAGTCTCGTCCCCGCAACCCGAGGCCGGAGATGCCGACACGCCCATCGATACGTGGTTGGTACAGGTCGCCACCCGCCTTCAGATCCACATGCAGCAGGCCGGACCACTCCTGGGCCCAGGGACGGGCGAGCCAGCCACCCAATGGGGCCTCGGGCAGACGCAGTGAGGCACGGGTCAGCTGGCGGCTGGGCCAGTCGCCGACCGCCTCCAGGACCAGGTCACCAGCGGCGGCCTGGATCTGCACCGGCCCGGTGGAGTCGATGGTCGTCGTCAACAGGAAGGGCGGCACCCGCAACGCACCGAGTCGGATGTCGTCGACCTGGACCCTCGCTGCAATCTGCGGTCTGGCCAGAGCGCCGGAGGAGTTCACTTCGACCTGCCCGGTGCCGGTGATCGGCTCGATGCCACCCACATGGTGCAGGGTGTCCAGCGACAAGGCCGGAATGCTCCACGTGAGATCGTGGGCGTCTGAGCCCGTGATGTCGCCATGCACACGCAGCGTGCCGAAACGGCTCTGCAGCGCTGCCTGCACCACAGGTCGTTCGTATTTCAGTCGCAGGTCCGGTTCGCCCAGATCGAGGGAACCCACGCGAATCTCTTGTCCCTGGGCACGGGCACTCACCATGACAGGTTGCTCGAGATCACCACGTATCCTCAGCTGCAGGTCGGCATGGCCCCGCAGGCTCGAGTCGGCGCCCGCCGTCCAGCCCTGCAGGGTTGCCAGGTCCATGGCCGTCGCGTCGACTTGAAGATCGACAGGATAAGGAGAGACCCAGTTCGCCTGACCGGAGCCATGCACTGCACCTGCTGGTCCCACCACGACCAGGCTGTCCAGGTACAGGGCACCATCGCTCACGGCGTGGGCGCTGGCCAGCGCGTGATCGATGGGGATACCGGAGAGCAGGATCTGACGAGCGTCCACATCGACATGGGCGACGGCGGTGGCGGCGTGACCATGTGCAGCCAGATCCAGTCGCAGGCTCGACAGACTCAGGACCGAGTCGAGACGACTTACATCGGCCAGGGCTTCCTCAGTCAGACCCAGCCACGCCTGTATGTCGAAGACGGGGCGCTCGGCACCCGGTGTGCCGGACGTTGTGCGACCCGTTTCGAGATATGCTTCGACCATGGCATGGTGGGCGCTGGTGCCGAAGGAGCCATCCAGGTGCGCCCACGTCGAGCCGACGAGAAGCTCTCCGAGGATGTTCGTGTCCCAATGGCGTGAGCCATAGGGCAACAGGATCGTCGCGCTCTGGGTGGAGAACTCGATGCGGACGGGGGCCGACAATTCTTCCCAGTCGTCATCATCGTCGCCGAGGTCGGAGGCATCCATATCCGCCAGACCTGCGTGTCGAATCGACAGGGCGCCGTTCAGTTGCGCGACGATCGAAGAGCTGTCGCCCACGGTGATCTGCACATCTTCGATCCATGCCAGGTCCGGGATCCATCCGCGCAGCTCGCCGATCTCGCCGATCGCGTCAAGGGCCTTATCCAGGCCGTCCATGTCGTCGGTTGGCGCCGCCCCTGCACCATCGGGCGTGGGCAACTGCAGATCGAGTCCGTGAATCTTGACCAGACCGGGGCGACCTGACCACGGGGGGCCGCCCGTCCACTGGAGCTGAAGCGAGTCCAGGGACAGGGAGCGCACCGCACCGTCGCTCGAATCCCACTGAACATGGTGGATGCTGACCTCGTCCCAGAGATTGGTCCGCAATCGCGAGATGTCGACGGTGGCACCCACGGCATCCGAGAGCTGATCCTCGACGACGACGGTGAGCAGATCCTGCGCCGGTGGCAGACGCAGCAAGACATAGAGGCCAACAAGGATCAGCGGAATCAGCAGTGTGGGATGACGTCGGAGCACGATGCGGCTCAGTCAGGTTTGCGCAGGCACCACGCCTGCTCGCTGGGGTAGCGCCGGGCCCAGTGGGCCGGAATTCCGAATTGATCACCGACGGCATCAGCTGGCGCCTGGAGTTCGAGGAACTCCTCTATGACGAAGCCGGTGGCTTTGAAGAGGGCGAACCACTCACTGATGGGCAGATTGAATTCGACACTGGGATCTTCAGGTTCGGTCCAGTCCACCCGATGCAGACCGAAGTAGTCATGCTGCATGGTCTGACTCGTGGGTGTTTCGGTCTGGCCATCGTAGCCGGGCGTACAGACCATGGCCAGCGTGCTGTGTCCGAGGAAATGCAGTCGGCCACCCGGCTTGAGCAGGCGCCACGCTTCTGGAATCCACACATAGGGGTCAGCCCAGATGGCGGCGCCATATTCGCTGATGGCGAAGTCGAAGCTGGCG
>JABHDC010000180.1 GCA_018673255.1 Gemmatimonadota bacterium | reverse complement strand
CGTGCGGGCCTCATGTGCGGTGCGTTCGTCGGGGGCCAGTTCGTGACGCAGCAGCGCCCCTGGCAGGACCTGGGCGGCACTGAGGGCACAATTCTCCATGCCCGTTCCCCAGCCGGCGGCATTGGGGAATTCGCGAGCGATCTGGTCGGCGGTTGGCAGCCAGGGGAAACCGGGAGTATCCCACCAGTAGTCGTAGAACATCTGGTGCTCCACATGCATGAAGTGGCCCCAGAGGGCCTGGTGGACCGCGTCAACCAACGAGGCAGGTACAGGAGACGTTGCTCTGTTCACGGCTTCATTCACGTGCATCCTTCTCGCTTGAGGAGAGGCGCCAGATTCGGGGCAGATGACTGCCTGGATGTGACAAGGCTTTGACGATTGGGGTCGGGTTGGGTTCGTTCTTGAACTGTATGCCACCCCGAACGACGAAAGAGTGAACAGATGCTGCAGCACCCCAGTTATACGCGCAACCGGATTCGCCAACTGGTCGAACGCCTCAAGGGGAGAATCTATCCCACGACCGTAGAAGTTGAAGATCTGCAGATCGCGGGTCCCGTTGATCGCATCGGGCACGATGAGGCCCAGGCGCTCAAGTATGAGCCGGTGAAGATCGGGCGTCAGCTGGGGCCGGCGTGGGCCACGTTCTGGGTGAAAGGCGCCATCGCCGTGCCTGAGGATTGGGCGGGGCAGCGTGTGGATCTGTTGTGGAAGAGTCACAGTGAGGCCACCCTGTGGCTCGATGGCAAGACGGTGGGCGGTCTGAATTCGGGTCGCAACGAAGTCGTTCTGGTCAAGCAGGCCAAGGGGGGCGAGACCGTTGAGTTTCAGGTGGAGGTTGCCTGTAATGAGCTCTTCGGGCAGGAGGGGCAACACTACGAAAGTGTCGAGCCCTACGTCCTGGACCGAGTCGGCATTGGGTGCTTCGATCCGCAGGCCTGGGAACTCTACTATGACATGCTGGTGCTCTCGGAACTGGAATGCGAGGATGACCTGTCCGGCGACTGGAAGGGGCGCCTCCTGTCCGAACTCAACCGGGCCGCCAATGTGCTGGACGAAGATGACTCCAGGACGTGGCCCGATGCCCTGGCCATCCTCAAGGAACTCTACAAGGTCGGCAATGGTGGCTACGTCCACGACCTGAGTGCCATCGGCCACGCGCACATCGACACGGCCTGGTTGTGGCCGATCGATGAAACGTGGCGCAAGTGCATGCGAACCTTCAGTACGGCCCTTCTGTACATGGAGGACTACGCCGAGTACAAGTTCTCCTGCCCCCAGGCGGCGCAGTATGAAGCGATGCAGGAGCGCAATCCGGATCTCTACCGACGCATCGGTGAGAAGGTGAAGAGTGGCCAGTGGGTGCCGGTAGGTGGCACCTGGATCGAGCCGGACTGCAATGTGCCATCCGGCGAGGCTCTGTGTCGTCAGTTCCTTTACGGCCAGCGCTTCTTCCAGAAAGAGTTTGGCATCACCTGCCGCGAATTCTGGAATCCGGATGTCTTCGGATACAATGGCCAGTTGCCTCAGATCATGCGCCAGGCGGGGATCACGCGATTTCTCACGCAGAAACTGTCGTGGAATGCCTTCAACAAACCCGACCACCAGACCTTCATGTGGCAGGGCATCGACGGCAGTGAGGTTCTGACGCATTTCCCGCCGGCCAATACATACAATGCGGTGGCCACAGTGGAGCAGCTGCGGCGAAATGTGAAGGTGTACAAGGACAGCGATCGATCCGGTCAGAGTCTATTGCTGTATGGGGTTGGCGATGGCGGTGGGGGTCCGACGCGGGACATGCTGGAACGCATCCGGCGGGCAGAAGACCTGCAGGGCCTGCCGCAGACCGTGAATCGAAATACGACCGACTTCTGGGAGCAGTTGGAGGAGGGTTTCACGGATCGTCCGGTTCGTGTGGGTGAACTCTACTTCGAACTGCACCGCGGAACCTACACGACCCAGGCAGCGACCAAGAAGGGGAATCGCAAGGGTGAGTTCCTGCTGCACGATGTGGAGTTCGCCGCTGCCGTGGCGGGCAAGCTCCACGGGACGGCGTATCCGAAGGACGAGTTGGATGTGCTGTGGAAGCTCCTGCTCACCAACCAGTTTCATGACATTCTGCCCGGCTCCTCCATCACCTTGGTGTACGAAGATGCAGAGCGTGACTACGCCCAAATCCAGGAAGAGGGTGGCAAGCTTCGATCTGCGGCCATTGCTGCCCTGGGTGAGGGATCAGCCAATCCACTCAATTCGACAGGATTCGCGCGAGCTGAGGTGACTGAGAGTACGTCAGGAGAACTGGTCTATGCCGAGGCGCCGGCCTATGGCGTCGGATCTGTCGGCCAGGCGCCGGACCAGGTGACGGTGAACGAGGACCAGGGCGAGAGCCAGGTT
>JABHDC010000179.1 GCA_018673255.1 Gemmatimonadota bacterium | reverse complement strand
TCCCTATGGCATCATGGTCGTGACGTCTGATGCGCCAGACCGCCTTGGTCGTGCCAACGAATTCGTCGATTTCATGATATCGACGCCGACGCAACGGCGTATCGCCGACTATCGTGTCGATGGCGAGGTCCTGTTCCATCCGCTGCGACTCGCCCCCGGCGCGGCAGACTGAATCTGGATGGGGTTCTTCCTCGAAGGTCTCGGTGAGGCGGCACAGGCACTGCTGCATCTGGATCCGCAGGTCTATGCCGCCGCCTGGCGATCACTCTGGATCTCGAGTCTGGCGCTGAGCCTGGCGACCTGTATTGGTGTGCCCCTGGGGATTGCCCTGGCTCGCACCTCTTCGCCCGGATCCCGGTTGATGGTCATCGCCATCCGGGCGTCGATGGCTCTGCCCACGGTGTTCATCGGCATCCTCTGCTATGGCATGTTTTCCCGTCGTGGCCCCCTGGGCCCCTTCGATGTGCTCTATACACCCTGGGCGATCGTTGTGGGTGAATTCATGCTGGCCCTGCCCATCCTGATTGCGCTGACGCACGGGGCGATTGCAGCACTCGACGTGCGCGTCTCCGAGACGCTCATGACACTGGGTGTCTCCACCCTTGAGCGCTGGCGGACATACATCTCCGAGGCCCGCAGGGGGATCGTGGTGGCGATTCTGAGTGCCTTCGCTCGCTGCGTGACTGAGCTGGGCATCGCCATCATCGTGGGCGGAAATATCAAGGGTCGCACACGCACACTGGCGACGGCGACGGCGATGGAAACGGGGATGGGAGAGTTCGGACGAGGCCTGGCGATGGGGTTGCTGCTGCTGTTGACGGCATTGACCATCAGCTTCGCCATCGGCGTCCTGTCACGGGAGACGCGCACGTGAGTGAGGCGCTCATCCGAGTCCGGAATCTGCGCGTCGTGCGTGAAGAGCGTCCCATCTGTGTCGTCGATTCACTGGATGTTGCACCGGGCGATCAGCTCCTGTTGCAGGGCCCCAATGGCAGCGGCAAGACGACGCTGCTGCGGGTCCTGGCCGGCCTCGAACAGGACTTTGATGGCCACTGTGACGTCCAGGCGCCTACGATCAAGCGGGTGTATGTGCACCAGTCGCCTTATATGCTGCGCGGTACGGTCCTGGATAACATCCTCATGGGCCTGCGAGGCAATGGGGTGCCCCGTCGAGAGCAGCCGGCTCAGGCGCGTGAACTGGTCGACCAGATGGGCCTTGGATCTCGATTGATGAGCTCTGCGACTCGGCTCTCGGGTGGCGAACAGCGACGCGTCGCCATCGTGCGTGCCCTGGCCGCCGCACCAGACCTGCTGTTGCTGGATGAACCCTTCGCGGATCTGGACGAGGGTGGCGTCGATACCGTGCGGCAGTTGCTGGCAGCTCGACCTCAGATCACGGTTGTGGTGGCCGCGCCGGGTGAGATCTCACTGGGAGAGGCCGGCAAGGTTCATCGGTTGGGTGAACCCTGACCCATGGCCTCAATGTGCCGCCCGGTTGCCCCGGACCGGCGCATTCGGATAGCTTTGCAACGGACTCGGTATCTGGCCCGGCATCTGGACCCGGCCTCTCAGGGCTGGTAGGATCCCGTGCCGGATCCCTGGCCCCTGATTCAAACGAACCACACAGAAACAAGGAGGAGCAGGTGCTCACAGCATCCGTAGAGAAGCCGGCGGCCGTCACTGATTTCACCTATCGCCGCACTCACTTTGATGTGTCCACCGCGCAGGTCCTGTCCGACCAGGTGTTGCAGGTCGAAGATGACATGGACTTTCTGGGTGGCATCGGTCGAAGCTTCAAGATCGCCCGGCAATTCGATGTCCCGTCGGATCCGTTTGCGCCGTCGGCGCCTCTGATCATCAACACGGGTTGCCTCACTGGCTCCGGGTTCATGACCGGTCTGCGGACCTATTTTTCTGGCTATTCACCTCTCAAGCGGACCCTTGAGGGCGCGCCGATGCCATCGTGGTCGGCCATGAGTGGCAGCTTCGGCCGCAAGCTCGTGTCGACGGGGATCGGCGATCTGATCCTGACCGGCGCCGCCGCGACTCCCTCCGTCCTGGTGATCGAGCAGACCGCCGACGGACCGCAGATCCGATTGGAGGCCGCACCGGATCAGTTGATCGGCACCCGGACACCGGAGCGGATCAACCACCTGAACGCGGTCTACAACGATCACGAAGCCCGCTCCTACCCGGCGCACTTTGCCGTCATCGGTCCGGCGGGCGAGAACTGGAAGACCGTCTGGTTCGCCTGCATCGTGGGCAGCACGCAGGAAGGTCTGATGTCCGGCGAAGACAAGTTTCGCTTTGCCGGGCGCTTAGGCATGGGGTCCGTCCTGGGTTCCAAGAATATCCATGGCATCGTCGTGATTGCGCCGGATGAGACGGCGGCCAAGGCCGACGATCGTCTCAAGGAGATCAACAAGCAGATCGGTCGCGGTCCGCAGAGTGCCAGTTTCCGTCATCCCATGAATCGTGATGGACTCGGTGGCACGGGCAAAAATGCGAAGCTGCTGGATGGTTTTGGTGTACTGCCGGTCAACAACTTCGAGCCTCATGGTGAGAATCTTGGTGAACCCGTGCATCTGGAGACGATGCGGGAATCGGATGACTTCGTGCTCATCGACAAGGGCTGCTTCGGTTGCCAGATCGCCTGCCATCAGGATTTTTATGCTGCCCCGGAGGGTGGCAAGGACCCGGATCCGCGCAAGGCACGTCGAAACCCCGGGCCGTATCTGGGACGCTACGAGTATGAGCCGGCGGAGTTGTCGGGCCCGAATCTGGGCATTCTCGATCCTCACAAGAATCTGGCGCTGGCACGACTCGATGATGATCTGGGCTTCGATACGATCTCGATCAACGTCGTGCTCTCCTACCTCATGGACTTCAACAGCCGAGACGGTGAACAACTGGCCGGCGGCGTGGGTTTTGGAGATGCGGAGGGTGCCGGTCGGGTGAAGGAAGACATCGCCTACGGTCGAGAAGCGCTCTTCGGCAAGGGTGTGAAGGCGATCTCGGAGGAATTGGGTGGCGCCGAGTTTGCCATGCACTGCAAGGGCGTCGAACACTCAGCGTATCTGGGGCAGACCAATCCCGGTTATCCCTTCGCCACCGCCGGTGGTCACATGTCGATGCGGACGTTCCTGCTGTATGTCATGGATCCGAAGGCACGGCCTGAATCGGCCGACTACTGGGTTGAGCAGATCACGACGGAAGGCTGGAAGTGCATCAGCAAGGATCTGCACGGCGCCTGCCTCTTCGCCCTGAATCCACCGGAGCAGGTCGCCGAAGGCATCGAATCGATCTATGGCGTGCCCTTCAGCGCCGAGCGGCTCATGGAGGCGACCTACCATTCGCACATCCTCGGCTACGCGCTGGAGCGCAAGCAGGGGACGACGCTGGCCGACTACGACATGCCTGGTGAGTTGTTCACCGGACAACGCAAGGGTGATCTGCCCGGTGTGAACTTCCTGAGTCGTGAGTTGTTCGACGAAATACGTGGCAGCGTATTCGAGCACTTCAACGCGGATGTCGATCGTCTGGGTTACGCCGAATTGCTGGCTTCGTAGTCGGAGCCCCGTCTCTTACCAGTGGGCCGCTGAGCGACAACGACTCGGCGGCCCATTCTCCTGCGAAGAGGAGTTCGCATGTCCCTCCGTCGTCTGCATCTGGCCGCACTTCTGTTGCTGGCCGCCAGTTGTGCCATCTCCGCTGAGACGCTGCATAAGCCTTATGTGATGGCATCCATGGAGAGCGGTACCATCGCCGACCAGCTGGAGGGCGTCGCCTCTTCGCTCGAGGACCAGGGCTTTGACCTCGTCGGGCAGTATGCGCCCTGGGATGGTGCCCGGGTCCTGGTCGTGACGAGTCCCGAACTGATTCAGAATGCTGCAGAGAGCGAATTCGGCGGCTTCGGGGCCGTGGTCAGGGTTTCACTGACTCAGGTGGGTGAGACCGTGCAAGTGGCCTATACACACCCCACGTATATGGCTCACGCCTACCGGCTGCAGGGTGACAACGAAGCTGTTGCGCAGAAGTTGGAGGCCGCCCTGGGGGCGCTGCAGACATTCGGCTCCAAGAAGGGTCTCTCCACCCGGAAGCTGCGCAAGTACCACTACACCGTCATGATGCCGTACTTCGACGATCAGGATGAGCTGGCCAAATACGGGTCCTACGAAGAGACAGTGACGGCGGTCGAGGCGGGATTGGCTGCCGGTATCGCGGGTACCGAGAAGATTTATCGCGTCGACGTCGGCCCCGGGGTGACGTTATTCGGCGTGGCCCTGCAGCAGGGCGCTGGCGCCGATGCCGTGGTGATCAAGAATTGCGATCGGGAAGAGTACAAACACACTGCGTATATGCCCTACGAGATCCTCGTCCGGGACAACAAGGCCTACGCATTGCCCGGCAAATTCCGGATCGCTGTCAGTTTCCCCGATTTGAGCATGGGAACCTTCATGAAGATCGTCGGGGCGCCCGGTTCGATTAAGAACGCCCTGAAGGACGTGGCACGGGCACAGTAGACCGCGGACGAGTGCAATCACGCCACCGGATCACCAGGCCTGCCCGGTGGCGGCTGACTGACGTCACGTGGTGACGGGTGATTCGGCGCGCAGTCGTTGCAGCGCCTCGGGTGCCGGATCGGTCGATGCGCTGTAGAGGTGTGGCCGGCGCTGTCGCCAGTTCACCTGCCGGAAACAGCCACCATTCCACTTCCGGAAGCCGTCTTCCATCTCCACATCTGCCACCACGAAATCCTGCGAGCCATCGTTGTAGGCCAGCATGTCGCCGCTGCGATCGATGATGCAGCTGCCCCGCCCCATATTTCGTGCGATCACCATGCACAGCTGGTTGTCGAGGGCCCGCGTCCGCTGGATGCATTGCCAGCGGTCTTCATCCAGCTGCGGAGAGCCGGGGTGCCACAGGCTGGCGCGGTGATCCCCCATGATGGGCAGGACGAGGAAGTCGGCACCGTGCAGGCCGATCATGCGTGCTGATTCCGAGGCCGAGCTGTCCATGCAGATCGTACAACCGATACGGCCGGCCGTCGTCTCCATCACCGGGAACTGGTCTCCCGGCATGATACCGGAGATCGCTTCCGTCGAGGCCAGATGGACCTTGCGATATGTGCCGGAGATCTGACCATCCGAATCGATGACGACGGCACTGTTGTACACGGCATCCTGCACCCGTTCGTGCAATCCCACCACGATGACGGCGCCGTGGTCGGAGGCAATCCGGGCAAATCGATCCGTCTGCGGTCCGGGAACGGCTACGGCGTGATCGTAGGCATGGCCCGGCAGTTTCCACTGCAGACAGATCTCAGGAAGGGCAATCAGCTGTGCTCCTTCCTGCTGGCATGCACGTTCGGCCAGCTCTGCGTAGCCATCGACACAGGACGCCACGTCGGTGCGTGGTTGGGCGCAGGCCGCTTCAGTGCCGGTGACGGTGGCGACACGGACCGATGAGGGCGGCTCATGCACGCCCAGATCTTCGACGTCGGGTACACTCCAGCTGACCTGTCCCTGTGGTGTCCACCGCAGGGTGCAGCGGGCGGTGAGATGCGTCGCACCTTCCGGGGCGACCAGATCGGCCGAGAAGTGCGCGACCGATCCATCCATCTCGGCACACACGTAGTCCCAGATGATCTCGGTCCCTGTCGCATAGACGGCGGTGGCCACCTCACCCCAGTAGACGTGTCCCACGAGGGTGTCGGCTGCTTCACCCACGTCGCGACAGTCGGCACTCCACTTGATGAGATACCGTCTGCCAGGCGTGACCCCTGCATAGACGAACTGCCAACCCCCGCAGCAGGAGTGCGTGCCATTGCTGATCGTCTCGTAGCGACCACTGGATGAATCGGCTCGATTCCGTGTCGCCGCACTCGGATGAGGCGCCCATTCTTCGCAGCGGATCAGTGACGTGGACATGGGTCAGACTCCTGCGTCAGGTATTCTCGGATCGGTGGAAGTGCACGTGTTTCCAGCTTCCATCGCGGCGCTCCCACACACGGGTTTCCTCGCAGCGAGTGGTCACCGAACCTGCAGGGGTCTGTCCCTGGACGAGGCGGATATAGGTCACCAGGGCGGCATCTTCTCCCAGAAGACGAATCTGTGGATCGACGATCGTCGTATGGCGCGCTTGTTCGGGTGTACCCAGGTCGAAGTAGTAGCGGTGGAAGTCCAGACCGATCACCCGTTGGCCCCGCGCTTCCGGTTCGAAGGCGCTCAGGTCGGCATCGCACAGCCGCGTGTAGGTGGTCCAGTCGCCTGAAGCGATTGAGTCCAGCAGTTCCTGGCTCAGCTGCAACAGTTCATCGGTCGGGTCAGCCATCGGTCCTCGTCAGGTGGAAAGCGGCGTGTATACAAGGTCTTGAGATCACGTCGGGGTCGCCGGAATCGGCGTGCCGCCGGTGGCGCTGGACTCGTAGGCGGCCTCGACGACGGCCATGGTCCGGAATGCATCCTCGTAGTGTGTTGGCAGATCGTTGGTCGGGTCATCGACGTGGTTCATGAGACTGGCCATGGTACCGATGAATGCATCGGGAAACCACGTGCCCTGCAGCGGGATCTGCTCCCACGATTCTGGCCCCTGCTTGCCATGGCGGCAGATCTCCAGCAGATCGTCGGTCCCTCGGGGATAGTCCATGAGCACCCCCATGCGTGCGACGATGGCCCCCGTTGTGCCCTCCCAGCGGATGTAACTCTCCTGATGTCGATGACCGAAGTCATGTCCGTGGGTGGTGACGATGTTGGCGGCGACCATCTCCCCGTAGTCGAAGAGGATGCCCGTTCGAGTGGCGGCCAGATCGGGGCAGGCTGGATGTCGTGTCGTTTTGGCGTAGATCCCATTCGGTTCGCCGAAAAACGAACGCACCAGGTCGATGTAGTGGATCGAATGGTAGAGGATCTCCAGCCGAGGGATGCCCTGCAGGAATGACCACAGATGCCATGGCGTGTGAACGGTCACACGCAGATCGAGGCTGTGGAGTTCGCCGATCGCCCCGGTCTCGATCAGATGACGAGCGGCGATGACGAAGGGGGCAAATCGTTGCTGAAAGTTGACGGCCGCTGTCAGCCTCTTTGTGCGGCACAGATCCCGCAGCACGATGGCCTCGGCGAGATTCTCACCCAGTGGTTTCTGGATCAGGACACTCGCCTCGTCCGGCAGATGCGGCAACAGGTCCGGCAGGGCGCTGGCCGGCACGGCCACGTCGAAGATGGCCTCTGCAGGTGCGTCGTCTACCGCCGCCTCCACCGAATCGTAGACTCGCGGAATGTCAAAGCTGCTGGCCAGATCGGCTGCCCTGCTCTTCTCCAGATCGAAGATGCCATGTACCGGAAAACCGGCCTTGCGGTAGGCTGGCTGATGGGCATCGCGCACGATACCACCGGCACCGATGGCGACGATGGGCCGTGGGGTCTCGGGGAGGGGATGTGACTGTGGAATCGAGTCGTATTTCACTTACGGCTCCTGGCCAGATGTCGGATTCGTCGAGCCAAGGATCTGGCGTACCTGCGGCAGCAGGCGGGCGGCGATCTGTGTGTGTCCCAGATCATTGGGGTGGACCCCGTCACCGGTAAGGTGGTCGGTTTCGGTCGCGGACAGGAGAGATTCACCCTCCACAATCTGCACGAGGTCATCATCGATGAAGGTGGCACAGGCCTGGCGTACGACGTCCTGGGTGTGTCGAGTCAGTTCGTCGTATCCGGGTTCGTACAGACCACGCGATGAATAGATGGGGGTGATACAGAGGACCGGCGCGTGAGCATGCGCCTCTCGCAATGTCCTGATCATGGCTGTGTAGGGCCCGGCATCCTGCCGGCCATAGGATTTTCCCAGATCGAGGAGATAACAACTCGCCTCGATCTGTTGCACGAGGGCGACGACCTCGGGTTCGGCCTTTCCAGCACCGCCGAAGCCGAGATTGATGAGAGTTCGGTCCAGCAGACGACCCAATCGGGCGGCATAACTGAGGCCCGGGCGTGCAGCGCCGATTCCCTGAGCGACGGAAGATCCGTACAGCACCAGGGGCATGTCGTGGGCAGGATCGGGGTCGATCTGAGCTCCTTCATCGATGGCCCAGGCCTCGATCTGCAGTTCGTGTCGCAATGGCAGATAGATCTCGATTCGTCGCATCTGGCACGACGCGCCGGTGTAGCACTCGACATCGACCTCGGCGTGGCCAGACCCAGACGCAGGCTCAGACGCAGGCCCAGACCCAGGCATGGGCACGGGCAGTGTGCGCCAGAATACACCATCCACATACAGGTCCAGGCCGCTGGCCGCCCCGCTCACAAGTCGAAGGCGCAGATGCAGAGTGGAAGAGTCCGTGCGCACCTGCAATCGCGCGCCGGCAGGGAATCGTGCCTGCGTCTGCACACCCTTCGGGAGGCTGGACATGACCTGCTGCGGCATCCGCCACAGGGCCAACTCGTTCTGCGCGAGCCAGGCCAGTCCGGCGCATTCGAGACCGTCATCGGCGAATGGGCGCCAGTGAGGGGACATGACCTACAGTTCCTTCAACAGATTCTCGAGGTAGATCCGGGCGCGTTCGAGTTCGTCGGTCACTTCGGCGGCCGTATCGAGGATGGGGATGCCCCGTGGTACGGGGTGCATGAAGATCTCCGTCCAACCGCTGAAGTCGATCTTCTTCAGCGCCGCCAGCATCGGTCTGAAGTCGAGTGTCCCCCGTCCAGGCAGCTGCATCAATTCCTGTTCCTTGGGCAACTTCTCGTGGCACCCCATGCCGTGTTGCCAGGCATAGAAGAGGGACAGACTCGAACCGAGATCTGTGATCAGCTCAGCGACCTGCTGCGCATCATCAGGCAGATGGTAGGGTGCCAGGGCGATCCCAAGATGAGGCGAGTCGGTGAACTCGACGAGCCACTTCATTGAATCCGGACTCTCGATCAGGGCATTGCCATGATTCTCGATGGCGATGGTCACGTCGTGTTCGCCGGCGGCATCGATGTGAGGACGCAGTGCCTCGGCAAAATCACCGACGGCCTGTCGCAACTCGCCACCCTTCAGGTCCTTGGGTCCCTTGCTGCCACAGATCAGCAGAGAGGCTCCGAATCCGTTTGCGAACTTCATCTCCTCCTGCAGGCCGAAGGGTCCCAGGTCGAAACGGGTCGATGCGCCCAGCTTCACACCGTGGGCGCTGAGCAGTTCGGCGAAGGCCTCGTGTCCCATCGCCTCGACCTGCTCTCGTTGGTCACCATGGGCGCGGGGCCAGATATCGATGAGGCCACGGTGCGCCCTGGATACCTCGGGCAGGATCTGGGCCAGCGGCAGACAGCCATAGAGCGAAGAGCCCACGATGTATTGCAGGTTGAAGGCTTCACGATTCATGGCGTGGTCCTCTGGAACGCTGCGTGATCCATGCCCTTCAGCTGGGCCCAGCCAATGGCGGTGATCACGCTTGGCAGTCCGCCCGCCTCGATGATGCGTATGACCTGGGTCGTCACCGAGGGCGGCAGCGTACCGTTGGGTGAGCTGGTGGCGGTCTGGATCATGGAAAGGACCGTGCCCAGGTGGTAGGTCACCCAGGAGAAGCCCTGGGTGGCAAGCTCCAGATCACCGATAGCCTCAAGATCGGGATCGCCCTGGTATTTGGTGACACCCACTGCATTGGAGAAGATCCGCAAGTAGGGGAACTCCCCCGCCGGGATCGAGACGGTGCCCCAGGCGTCGATCTCGCCGCTCTGCGTCAGGGTCCCGACCAGTTCCACACCCGGCAGGACCTCGTTGGCGACCGGTGTCTGCACACCCTCCCAACTGGCGCCGAATTCCATCGGTATAGGAATCGGTGAGTCCTGAGAGGGTGCCTGGCTCGTGCCGTTGCCATCGATGGCAACGGCGACATCTCCCTGTTCTCCTCGGCGGAAGTAGGCGTAACTCACAGCGAGGGAGCCGTCAGGGTTCTCGATATCATAGCGGGCAGCGTAGTCTGCCGTTGGATGCTGATCGCTACCGGGTGCTTCCTCGAGAGGAATCACCGTGCCGTGGAGCAGGATCCGCAGGCCATCGATGGGGCCGGTGAGGTCGAAGGCCTGATCAGGACCTGCCGGGCCCTGAGAGATCCCCGTCTCAAGCATGCTGCCCTGCAGGATGAAGGACTCTATCGTGAAGGTGGTGCCTATGGGAAGCCGGAGTGACTCGGCATCCAGGGTGATCTGGGCAGACAGCGACGCACTGGTCAGCAGCAGGGCGAGGATCGAGGATCGGAGCATGGTGGAACTCCTGGCAATGGGGTTCTGACCAGAAACTACCGGCAGAAGAGTGGCCTGAGGCAAGCCGGGATCGGGATCGCCCCCACCGTCGCGGCGAAGTAGATTGGTGCCGCTGATGCGATTTCATCTGAAACGAGACACAGGCGCGTGCCGAAAGAGAAGCCGATGCTGGACCAGGGGCTCGACAGTTTCAGCTACTACATGCACTGGCGTCACGCCGGGCAGAAGATCGATGCCCTGTTGGATCATGTGGGGCGCCTGGGGCTGACGGCGCTGCAGATCAACATCAATGGACCGCGACTGCGCGCCTTGTCGGGCACCACGACGGAGCACTTCAATCGAGTCGGGGCGCGGGCCCGCGGGATGGGCATTGCCCTGGAGGTCGCTTCCGGTGGCACGGAGCCATCCAAATTGAACCTCGTCATGGAGTTGGCGCGCCAACTCGGTGCCGAGGTCGTACGGATCACGGTCAATCAGCGCGGCAGTGAAGAGGTGATTGCCCGCGCGGCAGCCGACCTGCGACAGGTCGCACCGGACTTCGAAGCTGCCAACATCGCCCTGGCTGTGGAGAATCACGAGGATCTGACGGCATCACAGGTCGTGGACCTGATTCAGCGGATCGACTCGCCGGCGGTGGGCGCTGTCTATGACAGTGGCAACTCGATCCCCTTCTACCAGGACCCCGTCGAAGAGGCACGGCTGCTGGCGCCCTACGTGCGCACGACACACATCAAGGATCACATTCTGGTCAGGGAGGGGGACGCCGTGTGGTCGGTCGGCACACCCCTGGGACAGGGCCGGATCCCACTACCCGAGATCGTTGAGGTTCTGCGCACAGCACCGCACCTCACCCGGTTGATGACGCAGGTGACCTATGGGTACGCCGTGCGCATGCCATCGGCCCCGGCCGGCCAGCCGTCGATGGCTCTCTACGAGCCGATCGACCGGCCGACGGATGATCTCACGATCTGGGCCCCCTCGACGACTGGATCTCACGGATACCTGACGCCGAGTCCCGAACAACTGGCGGCGGCGACTCGACATGTGGAGACCAGCGTCGACTACATGAGCAAGCTGCTGATATCTGAAAGGTCCGCATCATGAGCAGGGCACGTGAAGTCATCACGGTCAGGGGTGTGATCGAACCCTCCCGGATGGGGATCACGCAGGCACATGAGCACCTGGTTCTGGATGCCATGGACCACTACGGTGGTTACGGTTTCGTCATCGACGACGAAGATCTCGTCGTTGATGAACTGAAGGCATTCACCGGTGCCGGTGGTTGCACGATCTGTGATGTCACCGTCGACGAGATCGGTCGAAATCCGGCGGCCCTGGCGCGTATTTCAGAGGCATCGGGCGTGAATGTCGTCATGGGAGCCGGTTGGTATCGGGAATTCGGCTACCCGGCCCAGGTTGAACAATGCACGAGCAACGAGTTGGCCGATCTCCTGGTGCGTGAGATCGAAGTCGGCGTCGGTGACAGTGGCATCCGCGCCGGTTTCATCGGTGAGATCGGCACCGGGCGCCACCACATCAAACCGGCCGAAGAGCGTGTCTTTCGCGCTGCGGCCCTGGCGCAGGCTCGCACGGGCGTGGTGATCTCAACACATACCACACGTTGGGGTACGCTGGCCCTGGAGCAGATTGCCATGCTGAAGGAGTACGGCGTCGAGGCGGCACGCATCATCATCGGCCACCTCGGCGATCGTCGGGGTGTGCATCATCTGCTGCCGATCGCGGCGGAGGGGGTCTACATCGAAGTCGACAATATCGGCTATCTCGACTACGGACCTGAGGATATTCGCGCCAGCAATGTGGCCGCCCTCGTGCGGGATGGCTTCGTCGACCAGATCCTGCTGGGAGAAGACATCTGCATGCTCGAACACCTGGCTGCGCACGGCGGCAAGGGGTACGGCTATCTGCTGAATGTCTTCGTGCCGTTGTTGCGGGAGCATGGTGTAGCGCAGGGCGACATCGATCGGATGCTCATCGACAATCCTGCCCGGGCGTTCTCGCGCGACGTGCAGCGCTAGCAGCTCGATTCAGGCTGAATCCGTCGATCGGGCCACGCGATGGCGATCCAGCCACCATGCCCACAGAACCAGCAACCACTGTGCGTGGCCGCTGATGGCGATGGCCTGTACACTCGGCGGCGGTGGGCCAAACAGGTTGCCCATATGAACCAGCAGCAGGAAGCCGACCAGGCCCCACAGCCCCAGCGATCCCTTGCGACCCAGAGCCCGGGTGGCCCGGGCATAGAGGGTCACACCGATGGCGAACAGGCCCAGCTCGACGACCAATGTGGCGGGCAAGGACGACCACAGCCCCAGGCCGACACGGATCTCACCACCGGGCGCCAGCGGTAGATCCGGTCGGTGGGTGATCAGATCCAGAAGCCAGTGACTGAGTACGGCGCCGCCACACACTGCGGCCGACAGCCACTGCCGTCGCCAGAGGCCGTAACCGCCGCCGACCAGCACCGCCCAACCGCAGACGGCCAGCAAGCTGTGGGAGATCGGATAGCTGACAAAATCGAGGGGCACAACGGCCGTGATCCCCGGGGAGATCTCGACATGCTCGAGGCCGAGCAGCAACAGTGTCGGCCACAGCAGGTCGATGAATTGGGCCGCAAAGAACAAGAATCCCAATGATACGGCGGGGGTGGTGAGCTTCAGGCCGAAGCCGACGGCGAAATGGCCGACGAACACAGTGGCGATCTCCGGTGGAGGGAAGCAGCCAAACTATTGCCAGGATGGACTCACACCAAGGGTCGATCGCTGATTGTGACCTGGCCGTCAGGTCGTGGCTGGCCGTGTCAGGATCTGGTCTGCTGCTTCCAGTTCCGGTCTCAGATCACCATAGGGTAGATCCTGCACATCACAACCCGCATCCAGGCACAGGGCGGCGGCGATGCCGGCCGATTCCCCCAGAACCATGAAGACCGGTTCCATCCGTGCAGATCCGTAGGAGATGTGTGAAGCGGAGAAACAGGTCGGCACGAACAGATTCGATGCCTGCCCCTTCTTCGGCACGATGCAGCGGTAACTCACCGGGTAGGGATCGGTGGGTGGGATCTGCACATCCCCGTCGTTGAGCACACGCGCTTGCCCATTCTCGGTCGTAACGAATCGAGTGCAATTGTGTGAGTCCATCGTGTAACTGCCCATGCCGATCGCATCCTCGGCGACGGAAACCTCGTTGCAGTCGTGCTCGGTGATGACGTAGTCGCCGATCATGCGCCGGCATTCACGAATGTAGAGCTGATGGGGCCAGTGTTCGGTGTCGGTGAATTCGTCCGATGACAGGCCCCAGCGGTTGTATGCGTCCCTGAAGCGAGACGGGATGGCTGGTTCATTGGCCACGTGCCAGTAGAGGCCACGTTGGTACTCCACGTGCTCCTGGAAGAGAGTCTCCCGGTGTGCGTAGCTGGCGGCGGGCCATGCCCACGACCGACCGATGTAGTCGCTGCTGAAGGCGCCGTGGTTGTTGGTGTCGGTCTTGCAATAACCACCCGGGGTCCTGTTGGGCAGGATATCGAACTTGCCGGGCACGCCATTCTCCCGCACATGCTCTTTCGGGAAGGCAGAATGATTGCCGGTGTCCTCATCGCCAACCGTGTTGAACCAGCGGGTGGCCAGGACATACCGAGCCGGATCGAAGGTTGCCGGTTTCTGCCAGTCGATCTTCAGCGCTGGATCATCGGTCATGCACATGCGGAAGCAATAGGCCTGTACGCGATGATCTCCCTCGCCCTGCATCTGCGTGAGATCGATATCCTCAATCTGCGGTAGCAGCCCGCTGGCCGGATCGCCCTCGATGAGGTAGGGATCCACAGCCAGGCCGAACTGGTGCTTGTCCTGCACCTGGATACCATTCAGGGTCTCTCCATAGACGGCATTGCTCTCGCGCCCGACGTGGTAGGAGACGCCGGTGGCACCCATCAGATCACCCTCGTAGGAACAATCCATGAAGATGCGGGCCGTGACCCGCAGGCCACCGAGACAGCTGATCGAGGTGATTCTTCGTCCATCGATCTGGACGGTATCCAGATACTGGCAGAAGCGGACATCCACACCATGGGTTTTCACCCAGCGCTCGTAGACGGCCTCAGCGACGCGGGGTTCGAATTGCCATTCCTCGTCGAGGCCATAGTGCTTGCCCACCTCGGCGTAGAAGGTCCGACTGAGACCACCGATGACGTATTTGCGGCCAAAGTCTGTCCAACCGAGCCCCCCTGAGGTCATACCACCCAGGTGTTTGCCCGGCTGCAATATGACGACCCGCAGACCCCGTGCGGTGGCGGTGACAGCGGCGGCGATGCCGCCGGATGTGCCTCCGTAGACACAGATGTCGGTCTCGATGGTTTCACTGCTCGGCTCGATCCAGTCGGGTTGGAAATAGTGGAGATTGGATCCTGGGGGTTGATCGGGCATGTGAGGCCAAACCTGTCCGTTAGGGCGAAGTTGAATCTGAGCGGATTCAGACGCGAATCGGCAACCGACCCTCGGCATTGAGCGTGTCCAGGATCACCCGGAAGCTCTCGCGCCAGCGGTTTTCGGGGACGTTCTCGGTGATGCCCACGACGAAACGATCTCCCGGTGCCGATTCGATGATCAACTGTCGCGTCGTTGTGGCGATGGTCTCGGCTGACTGCAGATGGACCGATGATGGGAAGTTGATGAACATCGTCTTGCCGGGCCAGGCCGCCCGTGCCTGGGCCAGGGACATGTCCGTGTCGGGTGCCGGCGAGAAGGCCTCGATCCAGTCCAGAGGTGATGCTCCCACCTGGTCGGCCCAGATCACGTTGTTCGCATCCAGGTGACAACCGAGTTGCTTGCCCCCCTCATGCAGGACTGCTGCGGCGGCATCCCAGTGGGGGAGCACGTGGTCGGTGAATCGCTCCAGTCCAAGCATCTCGGGCGCATAGTTGCCACCACACTGCACCAGCAGGGCCGGCGATTGGGCGACGATCTCGTAGACGACGCGCTCATTGGCGATCATCGCCGCGCAAAGCGACAGAATACGCTCGCGTCGCTCGGCCCACTCGATGGCAAATTGCTCCGGACCCATATAGGAGTAGAGGATCGTGTGCAGGGCACAACCGGGGGCACCGGTCTTGAAGAAGGCTTCACCCCCCATGGCGGCCACACTCGCCTCGAAGACGTCGAAACATGGCTCGTACTGACGATCCTGCGCCATGAACTCGAGAACTCGATAGTCATCGGGCGATCGGAAGGGGGGTTCGACCAGCCAGGTCGTGCGCTCAACCTGGGCGCCCCCCAGGGGCCGGTGCACGGAGGTCAGTGATCCCACGGGCGTTTTCGTCACCCGACGCTGCAGACCGATGCCGTCCTGCTGGTATGTCTGCGTCTGGGTCTCGACGTTGGGGCTGCGTGTGCGGTAGACGGGGGCCGCATCGAGGATCGCCATGCCGTCATTGCGCAGCTGACGTTCGGCCTCGCACTGCGGTATCCGCCATCCCTTCAGGGCGAAGGGGATGACATCGACCATCTCACCGAGGAAAATGCGCTCCAAGCGCTGTGCCGGGGTCATACTGTCAGAGTATCCAGTCTTGACGCCGCGGGCAACCTGTGTTGCGCAAATGTTGCGGACCCGAGTGACAACTCTGTATTTTCCTTTGAATCGGTGCATGAGCGCAGTGCAATTTCGGAGAGAAAACCCACACAGTAGGGGAGGAAACCCTTGAGACAAGGGCGAAGCAAGTGGTTCTCAGGGCCGGCTATCGTCGCCATCTTCCTCGGCTTCGGTAGCTTCCAGTCCGTTGAGGCCCGTTCCAGCCGCGTCAATCAGGTTCCCAATGGCACAGTCATCGGCTGTGTTGCGTGTCATGTGAACCCGGCAGGTGGCGGCACCCGGAATGACTTTGGCAAGCAGGTGGAGGCGAACTTTCTCACGGCCTTCGACTTCACTGGCCAGGTCATGTGGGGAGCGGAACTGGCTGCCCTCGACGCTGATGGTGATGGTGTCAGCAACGGTGCAGAGCTGGGTGATCCGGACGGTGTCTGGAATCGGGGTGAGGATGCGGGAGATCCCGACCTGGCCACCAGCCCGGGTGATGCTGCCAGCACGCGTACCATCACCGCCGTCATGGCGTCGAGTTGGGCAGAGGTCAAGGCCTTCTTCGGTTCGAACGAGTAGGCCGCACCATGCAGGGCAAAAAAACATGCTCACCACCGCCATGGACGGTACCGGGCATGCGCAGTTCGGCGCCGGGGCTTGCAAGAGCCCCGGCGTTTCTTGTTGCCCATCCGTGCAGGATGATCGTTGTCGCTCTGTTGGCGGTCGCCTTTGCGGGGCTCGGATGTGAGGCGGATCCATCGACGTATTTCGAGGGCCCGGCTCGAGTCGTAGAGCCGGACGCGCCGCGTTTTTTCTCCCGCCCCCAATACGATCTGGCGGCCTACGCCGACTACGACAGCATGTCGTTCTTCGCCGAGGCGGCCGAGAATCCACTGGCCGCGCAGGCAGACGCCGACGATCCCACGTGGATTGATGGGGCCGCCAGCGACGTCCTGGAGGCATCCATGCAGCAGGGCGGATTGCAGGGGGATGCCGAGGATCCCAGTGCGGCGCTTTACCTGCTGTCGCCGACGGTCTATCACGAGCGACGCCCCTCCCGTGCCCTGAGCATCTCCTACCCACCGGATGGTGCCGTCTTCCCGGCCAATCTGTGCGAATTCCAGGTTGAGTGGGATGATGCGGTCAACGACCTGTGGCAGGTGACGGTGGGGTTGGATGACTCCTCCGCCACCTGGACCGCCACGACGGAGGAACGCAGCTGGTGGATGTCGAAGGAAATCTGGCAGACCCTCCACCAGTCGTCCGCCGGGGGCAAGGCGTGGTTGCAGGTCAAGGGCGTACGTCGCCATGGTGAGCAGCCCTCAACCGAGATTCAGGCCTCACAACCGGTGCACTTCGAGGTCTCGACCTGGCCGGCCGATGATGTGATCGTCTATCGCATGGTGATTCCGCCCTTCAACAAGCGGAAGACGCCCCACATGTATTCGCGCGATCTGCGAACCTTCGAGGTGACGCCATTCCTCAATTCGCGCAACGAATACTGCTTCAACTGCCACACCTTCTCCAGCAAGGAGGGAAATGAAGGGCGGTTGAGTGTGCAGGCGCGTTACATGATGCCCGGGGCGGATCTGCCGGTCTACCTGGGCGTTTACGATCTGGATGCCGAGCAAGGCTGGAAGGTCAAACTTCCCTTCGATATCCAGATGTCCACATTCATGGCCTGGTCTTCGGATGGACTCCGTCTGGCGTTCTCAGCCAATCAGCAACTGGTGACCTTCGCACCCACCGTGTACGAGACCCAGTTCGCCGGGGAGCCGACCTCCGATCTGGCCATCTACGACGTGGAGGAGAATGTCTCCTACCTGCTGCCCGGCGCGCAGGACCCGGACCGGCTCGAGATGTTGCCCCGCTGGTCGCTGGACGGCAAGACCCTCGTCTACTGTTCGGCCCCGGCTGGCCTGCATCCTCATCAGACCAAATACGATCTGCATCAGGTGCCATTCGATGGGGGCCGAGGCGGCGAGGCGAAGCCCGTCGAGGGGGCCTCAGCCAATGGTCGAAGCAACTACTACCCGAGATTCTCACCCGATGGCAAGTGGCTGTCCTTCTGTCAGTCCGACGGCGGCATCCTCATCAAGCCCTCCAGTGACATCTATCTGTTGCCGGCTGATCTGCAGGGAGAGCCTCACCGGCTCGAGAGCAATGTGGACTTTGCCGCCGACTCCTGGCACAGCTGGTCCTCAAATGGTCACTGGCTGGTTTTCGCCAGCAAGCGGGATAATGGCATCTTTGCTCGTCTGTACATGACACAGATCGACG
>JABHDC010000178.1 GCA_018673255.1 Gemmatimonadota bacterium | reverse complement strand
ATCGCCGCTGAACCGGTATCGCTCTGTGTCGGTGTCCAACGGATCACGCCCACTGAGTCGATCGTCATTCCCTCGGGGCCGCTCAGGAGGGCGAAGGACACAGGGTCGTCGTCGAGTTCAAGGATCTCCACCGAATAGGTGAAGGCGGAATCTTCGAAGGCCTGAGATGGGGCGGCGCTGGTGATCTGGGGTGGTTCGTTGGTGGGGCGTACCCGCAGCGGGAAGTAGTGCCGGGCCAAGCTGCCATCCGTGTTCCAGATCTGGAGACCGATCAGCCACGATCCCGTATCGACCAGGGTGGGCTCCCACGTGATCGGAAAGACCTTGTTGAAAGGCGAGCGCAACGTGTCGACGAGCCCGGGTGGATTGGCATGCCCGGGGATCGGGTCGATGAGGAGGATGTTCTTGGCCTGGTCCACTGAAGGTGTGTAGGACCACAATCCACCCTCGGCGACGAAGGAATCAGGGAGTGCGGTGGCTCCGACCTCGGAAGTGGTCCCCGGTGTGGGCGGGCCTGGATTGACGGGGCCGCCGGTGAATCCAATGTCATTGCGCGGAAGAGCACCCGAGACGACAGCATCCTCGAGGAGGACGATCGGGTTGCCGGCGTCGCGCGCCGGAGATGGGGCCGTCAGACGGAAACTGCTGACCTCGGGGTTCAGAAACAGTGGATCCTGGTAGATATTGCCGGCGGCGCTGGCGGCGGTCGAAAAGGACGGCAGAATCGAGTTGAGCGTGTCGAGAGCCAGGCTTGTGTCGGCTTCAAAAGTGATATTGACAATGGGCCACACCCGTGTTGTGTCCGGGAAGTCCGACGTTGTGAATACTTCCATCACATAGGTGACGAAGCCCAGTTGCCCCGACGGTGTGTGGATCATCTCGACGCGCATTGAATGGCGTCCCACATCCGTTGAATCCGGCGTCCAGCGCAGGATGCCGGCCTCCCAGTCGACGGTGTCGACGCCGGCGGGTAGATCGCTGAGGGAAACGCGATTGAAGCTGTATTCCGATTTCTCGCCGGTGACTTCGATGTCATACTCATACTCGACGCCGACCTGAGCGATCGTGTCCGGGCGATTGCTGACAAAGGCGGGTAGAAAAATCCCCAAATCGGTCAGGGTGATCGTGTCCCGCAAGGTGCGTTCAACTTTGAGGCTGTCACGCTCCCCAGACAGCTGCAACACGTCGACATCCCAGAAGAGATTGTAACGGACCAGGGGGCGGTCATCGGCCACGGAGTCGATGATGGCAGGTACCTTCTCACCAGGCTTGCCCATGAAGATGTTGCTGCTGATGTCGGTGCGATTGCCCGTCGTGAGAATGGCCGGCGCGTCGTTCAGATAGAATGTGTTGTTCCGCACCGGCTCTCGCTGAGACGTATCGCTGAAGGTGTTGTGCAGGCTCAACAGCGGGACGTCTGCGCCGGCGGTGCCATTAAATCGCAACATGTTGTTGTAGAATTGCAGGCGGCCATCTTCGACATAGATCACCTCACCAGCATCCGATGCGTGATTGCCGATGATCCGACTGTCGGTCACCGTCAGAGAGCACGACGTGCAGTAGACTGCACCACCTCGGTCAGCAGATCCATTCAGCAGAGCAACGTCACGCAGAACGAAGTCTGATGTGGGGGCCGTGATCGTGAAGATCCGGGATTTTCCCTGTGCATCGAACAGCGTGTTTCCATCGGTCTGGAAGTAGATTCCCGTCTGCGTCACCTCGAAGGGCATGGTTTCACCCGATGCGGGCGAATACGTCCCTTGGGCCAACTGGATCACATGGGGCCGGGAATCCGTGATCAGATGTGCGATCTTGAGCGCGTGGGTGACCGTCCGCCAGGGCGTGGTGTCATTCTGGGCAACGATGTGGCTGCGACGGTTATCGCCGATCGAGTTGTCGACGTAGAATCTCAGGGCCTCTGCCGACTGCCGTGACACGAGGAGACCGAGAAGGACAAGAAGCAGGATTCGCTGGGTCATTCGTCAGTTTCGGTGTTCGTCAGGGGAACCTGGGTCACATCAGGAAAGTCGTGGGTCACAAGGTTGTGAGTAACAAAATCGTAGATCTCACACGGGCCGAGGGGGAAACCTCAACGCCGCATCGTTGAAGAGCCGGCGGCACGATCTTCGAGCATCTGGCGCAGAACGGGCCGGACAAAGACCTCATCGAGGCATAGTCGCGAGAGGGCCCCGGTCATTAACTCGACGCGCTCCGTCAGCGACAGGTTCCGGTCGACGAAGATGAGGTCGCGGCCACCGACGCGGCACAGTCCACCTCGAGGGCCAGCCAGAGGCTCATGCCGCACGTCGATGGCCAGTTGGGCGGCCAGCGACTCCAGTTCCTGCAGCAATGTTGCGTCATCCACAGCCGGACCATCCTCACCCGTCGCGTCCCCTCTGGTGCATGTAACACCAAGATAGCCAGATCGATGGTTGGTGGACAGTTAAAATATGAATAGTATACCCGCCTCAACGACCACTACGACGTGATGGGAAACACCCTTTGAATCATTTGAACCAATTGTCACAACACCCTCGGGGAGAATGGGTTCTGGTGACCAACGATGACGGCATTGACTCCCCGGCTCTGCGACCGCTGCTGGCCGAACTGGCCAGCCTGGCCCCCGTCGTCGGGCTTGTGCCGGCTCGAGAGTTCAGCTGGACATCCAAGACGATGAGTCGTTTCGCCCGTCCCCGACTGGAGCCTCAGGAGGAGGAAGACCTGCCCTGTCCTCTCTTCGCCATGGATGGTTCCCCTGCTGACTGTGCCAACGTCGGTGTGCACTGGTTGCACGCCAATCCGCCGTCCCTGGTCGTGTCAGGAGTGAATGTGGGATCCAATGCCGGCCTTGCCTTCCTGCTCAGTTCGGGTACGGTGGGAGCTGCTGTGGAGGGCATGTTGTCCGGAGTTCCCGCCCTGGCTTTCTCGGTGCAGTTGCGCCCCGAGGACTACACGCGCTGGCGGGCAGAACGGAATGTGGAATTCCTCGCAGACATGTGGGGCAGGGCCGCCAGTGTCAGCCGACAGATCACCTCACAGGTGCTGGCAGCTGGTCTGCCGGAGGGGGCCGGCGTGCTCAGTGTAAACATGCCCCCCGATGTGGAGACTTCGACACCGCGTCGTCTCACCAGGGTGACGCCCACCACCTATGGCGCCTTCTTCCGGCCCACAGAGGACGGTGCCTTCGAGCACCACTACGAGGGCTTTCGGCGGGTCGGCAAGGGCCCGGACGGAGATATCGAGGCCCTGGGGCGGGGCGAGATCTCTATGACCCCTCTGCGATTCGATCTGAATGCACCGATCTCGACCAGCGACCAGGTGCGCTTCGAGCAGGGGATCTGAGCATCAATGAGCCGGCCTGTCCACAGGCAGTCCCTCTGCAGGTGGTGGTACCTGACGGGCCTCTGTGTCGCCGGATTCCTGTGCGCGCCTGTTCATGGGCAGTCTACGGCAACCGACAGGCCTGACAGCACAACGACAGTCATCGATTCGGTTGCGCAGCCTCGTCGCCAGCGTCTCGGTGTCGGCGCGGCAGGGCAGACGGTCGGGGCGGTTCGGTGGATGTCAAAGCGCCGGCAGGTCCGGTTGCGGGGTCGCGATTACGGCGCGACGGGGTTGCCCATCATCTATTACAGTCCATCGTCGGGCTGGAATCGTGGTGGACGCCTACAGCTGGCCGACTATTCACGCCGGCCCTATCGCTACAAGTTCACTTTTCATTCGGTCAATTCGACCGAAGGCAAACAGACCAACTACTTCCGGCTCAAAGTTCCACACATCTCGGGTACCGGTTGGGGAATTCAGCTACGGCTCAGTTCGCATCGCGATCTCAGGGCCCGGTACTACGGACTGTCGAATGACAGTGAACTCAACGAAGACTTCACCAATCCCAACCATGTGGATTTTCGGGACGAGGACTACTACTACTACGTCCTGGAGCAACCGAGCGCCTTGTTGCGACTTGTGCGCGCCATCTCGGGACCGGTGTCGTTGTCGGTCGGTCTTGGTCTGGAACGCAACGACGTCAGCCAGGCAGGAGAGCGGTCCTATTATGACGACATTGGCACGCCGGATGATCTCGTGGACGGCGTGTCCGGGTTCGTCAGCTTCACACTCGTCTGGGACACCAGAGACGATCCGACGATCGCCCGGGATGGTCATTTCGTCGAGTGGTCCTACGAAACCTCCCGCAATTCCCTCCTGGGTCTGTTCTTCGAGGAGATCGATTTTCAGCGGCATACCTTCACCGATGCGCGTTACTGGCCCATCGGCGGACGGCTGAACATCGCGCATCGCACGATTTTTGAGGCAATCAAGGGGGCTGTGCCCCTGTTCGCCTACGGTGAATTTGGTGGATCTCTGCGTGTGAAAGGGCTCGGTGGCTCAGATACGCTGCGCGGATTCGATCGGCAGCGATTCACCGACAATATCCGCCTGGCGACGAACACGGAAGCCCGATATCACCTGGGGAGCCGACGGTTTCTCAAGCAGTTCTTCGAATTGCACGGGATTGGCTTCCTCGACACGGGCCAGGTGTCGCCTGGCATCGGTGGGCTGAATCCACGCGATACGCACGTGACGGCCGGCGTCGGACTGCGGACCTACTGGAATGCTGACTTCGTCCTGCGGGCCGAGCTTGGCGTTTCCGCCGAGCAGATTTACACCTCATTCAAGTACCGGAATCTCTTCTGAACGCCGACTGCAGGCCGTAGCCGTCAGGCTCGGCAAGTCATCCGGCCGCAGATTCGGACGTCACAGGGGCAGGCTGGATCGAAGACGTCTGCCTGCCCAGGCGGCACCACCGCCGATCAGAAGGTCTTTTGGCAGGGGCGCCAGGCCCAGTTGCAGGATGTGGGTGAGGCTCAGGTCACTGGCCACGATGAAACGCAGATTGGCGTAGAGGCCGATCACTCCCACCAGGTAGATCACGAGTAGTCCGGCGCCAACGGCCAGCAGGGTTCGCCTGAAGGTGTCGCGTCCACCGGCGATGTAGCCCACCGTGAAGGCGCCGGGGATGAACCCGATGAGATAGCCAAAGGAAGGCTCCAGCACATATTGTGGTCCTCCCCCCTTCGCAAAGACGGGAAAACCCACCAAGCCGACGATGACATAGACCAGCTGGCTCATCGCGCCGGCGCGAGATCCGAGCCAGAGGCCGGCCAGGCACACGACGGCTGGTTGTAGCGTCAGTGGCACATAGGGCAGGGGGATGCGCAGATGGGCGGCAACTGCAGTAAGTGCCGCCACCAGGGCGATTCGCGGCAGAAGGCGCCGGGGGATGGAATCAGTCGCTGTCAGTGATGGACCGACTTCAGGCCTGTGTCGGTGCGTCGACTGGGGCCATCATGGCGATCAGGCGTGACAGCGTGGACGCCAATTCATTGCGTGGCGAGACGAGATCGACGAATCCGTGTTTCAGGACATTCTCGGCAATCTGGAATCCTTCGGGCAGTTCCTCGATCCCCATGAACTGCTTGATCACAGACTGCCCGGCAAAACCAATGCGCGCGCCGGGTTCGGCGATGATGAGATCGCCGAGCATGGCGAAGCTGGCGGTCACGCCACCATAGGTGGGATCGGTCAGGATACAGATGTACATCAGGCCCCGATCTGAAAGACGGCGCAGCCGGGCACTGATCTTTGCCATCTGCATCAGCGAGAATGTGCTCTCCTGCATGCGTGCGCCGCCGGATTGGCAGACGAGGACGACGGTGCGGCGATCCGTGATCGCCCGATCGATGAGGCGGCTGATCTTCTCACCGGTGGCGCCTCCCATACTTCCCAGGATATAGCGCGTATCCATGACCCCGAGGGCGACAGGCTGACCGCCGATCGTACACACGCCGGTTGCGATCGCCTCATTCATCGAAGCAGAGCGACGGGCTTCACGGATACGCTCACCATAACGCCGGTGGTCGCGGAATTTCAGCGGGTCAGCCGTGGTCAGGTTCGCATCCATCTCAGAGAAGCTGTCGTTATCGGCGAGCAGATCGACATACTTCTCGTGGCCGATGGGGTAGTGATTGGCACAGTGGGGGCAGATCCAGGCATTGCGCTCCAGGGCGGCCTGATAGGTCGTCTCCCCGCACTTCTTGCAGCTGGTCCAGATCCCATCGGGCAATTCACGCTTGATGCGTGTCAGGATACCCGATTTCATGCGTTCAAACCAATTCACTGCTCGTCCGTCCTCTCTCTGTGATCTGCTCTGCCTGCGGGGTCTGCTGAGCCTGCGGGGTCCTGGTTAGACCAGACCGCGTCGACGCAACCCGACGAAAGCGACACCTGCAGTGACCAGGAGGCCAACTGATGCCAGGACAGCCGTCGGTACACGCGGTGTCGGTCGCTCGGAATCAACCGACGCGGCGACAGCATGGTTGTTGCTGGCCAGCACAACATTTGCGCAGTGGTCGGCTGCCGGCAGACTAGGGGGCTGCAGCGCTGAGGCGACCATTTCGTCGACTGTCCGCAACGTATCGAGGCGGTGTCGCACCTGTGGATCCAGGGCGATCTGTGCAGCCATCTCTTCTCGTGCCTCGTCTGCCAGTTCACCATCGATGAATGCAGACAGCCGGGTGTCATCGTTCGTCGGAGTCATCCGATTCCGAAGTCGAAGCCAATAATTCACATCAGACCTTTGCGTTGAAGTTCCTCAGCCAACTTCCTTCGAGCGCTGTGAATGCGCGAACATACTGTGCCCACTGGTACTTGAAGGATTCGAGCGACATCGTCGTAGCCCAGTTCCTCAAAACCATGCAGTACGAGGGCCTGACGCAGAGGCTCAGGAAGTCTGTCGACTGCATTCTGGACTCTCGCCTGGGTGTCCCTCGCCTGGTATTGCCGATCCGGGTGCTCGGTCGATCGGCTGTGCAATGCCTCGACTTCGGCTTCGCCATCCCCATCGAGTCCCAAACGATACCATGATGTTCGGGAGCGATCGCGCTGACGATTCAGGCTCAGACGCCACACGATGCGCAAAATCCACGTCTTCAGTGATGCCTCACCCCGAAACTCGGACAGGGCGCCGAAGACCTTCACGAAGGCATCCTGGACGACCTCTTCGGCGTCGCCCGTGTTGCGCAACACCTTGAAGGCCACATGATAGGCCAGGCCATGGTACTGCTGGACGAGATCTCTGAAGGCGTCGTCGTCACCGGCCAGGACGGCTTCGACACGCTGGGCGTCGCCGGTCCGGTCTACCGTCCGGATCCGCAGGATCGGTGCCGGCGTCTGTTGTGATTGGGGGTCCATATCCCGTGCTGACACCACAGACACCCATTCGCTTCGGAGGAAATGAGAATGCACCTGCACCGGTCGTCTTGTTGGGACATAGCTAACTGCTACAACCCGAACCGGTTAGGCCTGATAGAGAGGGCCGAAGATCGGGGTGTCGGGCAGGATCTGTCAACGATGATTTCTCAACCTGAGATCGCCACGATCACTGTGCCTGCACCGTCCCGGACTACCCGCAGACCTTGCTCGCGTGACAAGGTCGTCGAGAGACTGTCACGATCCCTGGTTGCCGGGGGCACGGCGTGGGGTATATTTACCCGTCTGTCGCGGAACATCTTGTGCCTGCTGACCCCGTCTCCGGGCAATTCCGTGACCGAGCCGCAGGAAAGGACTATGCGAACCACTCTTACGCGAGCGCTGCTCGCCATCGCGATGGCCGTAT
>JABHDC010000177.1 GCA_018673255.1 Gemmatimonadota bacterium | reverse complement strand
CGGCGATATCGAGGATGGCCTCGTGGTAGAGCACCTTCCGGAAGGCGAGAGATCGTTCGCACATCTGCATGATCTGCAGCATCTCTTCTTCGGCGCCTTCGTCATGACGCTGGGCAGCTCCACCATCGGCGGCGAGATTGCGGTATTTCTCCGAGGTGCGGGCCTCCTCGAAGAGGCGGTCGTATTCGGAGCGGAGTTCCTCCAACACACTGTCTTCGATCAACTTACCGATCGGTACGTAGCCGTCCCGGTGGAAGGAGTCGATCTGGTCCTGCGTGAGGGAGCGGTGCGGGGATTCGGTGGTCGTTGCGTCTGTCATAGAGCCTATTCCATCGTAACGACCGGCGACTGGCCAGCACGTGTGAGTAGATCGCTGAATTCGGCTGTTCCATCATCTTCGAGATACTCAGTCGAGCAGCCCCACTCATCCACAGGCTGATTTCCCTTGCCGTAGAACTCCCACTTCTGACCCGAATTGGCGAAGTAGACGTTCACACCGCCGGGCCGACTCACCTTGATCAAGCGTTTCGGCAGTGAGTGGTCGGCCTTCTCGACGCGGTACTTCGACAGAGCGCCCTCATCCAGTTCGATGCCGAGACCGGGCGCTTCCGGCACACGGGCGTGGCCGCCCAGGACGGGCATGCGTTCGGTGAGAAGGCTGTGCTCATAGAGCTCATGACAAGTGATCGTCGGCCACTGCGCCATGGGTAGCACTGCACTCAGGTGCAGAGACATGGCCGTCGTCGGTGCGGCACCGACCATCTGCAGGAAGAAGGGCATATCGAGATTCTCAGCTGTCCGGCCCTGGCTCATGATCTGAGATACGCCGCCACCCAGCACCCAGCCGTCGCAGACGCCGCCCAGTTCCAGACCCTGTCGGGTGCCGATGGAGCCGTAGTGATGGGCGATGGCGGTCTCGATCTGGGAGCGCATGAAGTGATTGCCCGACGCATCGTGACGGGGGATGGGATCTTCGAAGATCTTGATCTTCGGAAAGGTCCTCTCCAGCTCGCGCAACAGGGGGATCGCATTGGACGCGTTGTTCAGGAAGGCATTCCAGTCGGCGTCGATGCGGAAGTCATCGGGCGTCACTTCACTGATCCGACGGATGGTGTCCCGCACATCGAACCAGGGGCGCGTCTTGATCTTGATGCAGTTGTAGCCGAGTTCGGCGGCCGTCTTTGCCTCGACCTCGTATTTCTCCGGGGACATGTCGTGATCCCAGAAGGAGATGGCGCACCAGTCGCGGATCTTGCGCCCCAGCAGTTTGTACACCGGGACGCCCGCCAGCTTGCCCGCCGCGTCGAAGAGGGCCATCTGCAGGCCTGCGCCGAGTGAGTCGTCCCACATCAGGGCCGCCGGTTCCTGGCCGATGACACGGTCCTCTGCCTGTACCCGCCCCCAGGTGTAATTCTGGATCGTCTCTCCCCAGCCCACGACACCGCCGTCGGTCTCGACTCGTGTGATCTCCAACTCGGACCAGGTGTGGACGCCAGCGCGTTCCATCTCCCTGCGGACGCGGTCGACGAAGGGGACTTGGAGAAGGAAGCGTTCGATGGAGGTTACTTTGGCGGTCATGCCCGACTCACTTGTGATTGTTCACTTGTGATTGTGTTGACTTCTGCTGTTCAATAGGCTGAATCCTGCGGGTCAGGTCCAGGCTGCGTTTCGCAGCAGGCCCAGATACCGACAGGCGCTAAGTATAGTTCACCCGAACCTGTGGTCACGAGCCCCGTCATGTCGAAACAGATTCTTCTGAGTGGATTCCCACACTTCGCGGCTGACCAGATGCTGGATCGTGCGACTGATTTTCATGACGAGCTGGCCCGACGTCGGTCCATTCGGGACTTTGCTGACACGCCCGTAGATCGGGCTGTCATCGAGGCCTGTCTGCAGGCGGCTGGCACGGCCCCCAGTGGGGCCAATCTGCAGCCGTGGCAGTTTGTGGCCGTCAACGACCCGGATCTGAAAGCCAGCATCCGCGTTGCCGCTGAAGAGGAAGAACGGGAGTTCTATGAACGACGCGCGCCGCAGGAGTGGCTGCAGGCTCTTGAGCCATTGGGAACGGATGCGAACAAACCATTCCTCGAGACGGCACCGTGGCTGATCGGGATCTTCGTGCAACGCTGGGGAACGGATGACGAGGGGGGCAATCGCAAGAACTACTACGCCCAGGAGTCCGTCGGTATCGCCACGGGATTGCTGATCACGGCCCTGCACCATGCCGGTCTCGCCTGTCTGACGCACACACCCAGCCCGATGGGATTCCTCAACGAACTGATGCGACGACCCGACAGCGAACGCCCCTTCCTGTTGCTGGTGGTGGGGCACCCGGCGAGCACGGCAACCGTGCCGGATATCGAACGCAAGCCGCTGGACCAGATCGCGACGTTTCTCTAGGAGGTCTCCCGGGCTTTCGATCGGCTGGTCTCATCACTCGCCGGGCGAGTCGTCGCGGTCCAGACCCGGGTATCCCTGCCGGGTTACAGACGCGCCTCTTTCAGCGCAGTGAATGCCTGCTCGACGAATCCGGCGTGTGTGCGCTTCATGTAGTCGAGGGTGATATCGGGGCGTCCGAGGGGAACGTACGAGGCGGCCCAAGCTCCAGGCCGGTCCACCAGTCTCAATGCCGTCTGCAGATCCCACAGTGGCAGGAGGGTGACGTCGACTGGCGACTGTGCCAGATAGCTTGCCGTGAAGTCCTCCATTGCCTGGGGCCCGAAGAGCCACCAGATATCGATTCGACTGATCGCAAGATCCTTGAGTGGATCGCCAATCTCGGCCGCTTCCCAGTCGATGACCGCAACCAGCGCTCCATCCTGCCAGAGCGTGTTCCCGGGCCAGTAGTCGCCATGGAGCAGGGCGGGCGGATTCAGCGATTTTACCGATACATGGTTGGAAAGCTCCGCCCAGATTCGCTCCACCTGGAAGGCGGGATCGGCCTCGGGTGGTGCGTCAGTGCTGAAGCGTTCGAGATACCCTCGATCCGGTTCAGGCAGTGACAGACCCGGTGTGGCCGGATCGACCCGGTGGATCGTTGCCAGTCTGTGGGCGAACTGATCGAGATATCCGGCCAGGTCGACCGGACTGAGGTCCGGGGTGCCATCGACATATTCGATGATGAGTCCAGGTCGTCCAAAGGATGCCCCGGTCTCATCCGCGTACACCGGCGAGGGGACCGGAATGCCCTCACGTTGCAGGATACCGAGGCGTTCAAACTCATGACGCACGGCATGGGGGATGTTTCGAAGGGTCCAGTCATTCGGCTGACGCAGAATGAGGGTGCGATCCTGACCTGCGCTGGATACGGCAAATGCCGTCATCCCAGAGGAGATCCCGCCCCCCAGACTACGGGTGGTCAGCAGATGGCTATCCGGCTCGACGTCAGCAAGCCATCGGCGTAGATGATCTTCCAGGGTTGCCATGGCGTCAGGCCTCGAAGTGCAGTTTCTGCTCCGGTGTCGTCATTTGTACACGACCCGCGTGCTGGCCAGGTAATCATGAATACAGCGTCGATCGGGGCGGAAGATGAACAGGGTGTCGATCAGGCTGTAGATCGGGATGAAGCACAGTACCCAGTTGAGGATCGTCCTCTTCATCACATTGGTGACGAAGCCACCATTGTGCCCCGTCTCGATATCCACGATCTGGATGCCGATCGCACGTTTGCCCAGGGTCTGGCCCGTGCGTGACAACAGGATGGTCTGGACGATGGTGAGAAGGATGAGCAGAGGACTGCTGAAGATTGCCATCATCGATGTGTCGATGGGATCGCCCGTGACGAAGACGGGAAGGCATGCGGCCACACCGAGGGCGGTATCGATGCCGAATGCGGTGAGTCGTGTAGACCGCCGCGCATCGACGAGGCCGAAAGGGTCGTAGAAATCATTCATTCGGCCATGTGTCTCCAGGTTGGCTCAGACGAGCAACTGGAGCACGCGATCCCCGGGGGGGCTGCCCTGGGCAAGGAGTGTCTCGGCCATGATTCTCAGTGTGGCGTCTCGACTGTCTGTGTCGGAGAAGCTCAGCACGGATCCGGAGGACCCATCCGCATCCTGAGCGAGTCTCTCCACGAGATCCAGAAGAGAGGATTCCTCCGCCGAGAGGGCATCATCAATCTCACGCTCTCTTGCCGACAGTTGCTCGAGCGCTCTTGCTCTCTGGGCTTCAGCCGTGGTTGGCTCGTTTGCTGTTTCGGTCTGCACTGCGAGACTGCCTGCGGCGACCTGGCCGGATTCTGACGGGCCGGAAGCGATTTCGACGAACTGCAGGTCTCCAGGCGTGTAGCTCGAATCCAATTCCAGCTCGAGGCCGATGTTGTCGAAGCTGAGTGTACCCGGTGCTTCCCCTCGCCCCGAGATGTCTCCGGCGCCACTGATGGAAAGCGTCTGGCTGCCAGTGGCCACCTCCTGGCCATCCTGCGTCTCGAAGCGTGTTGCACGGACCTGGCCGTTGCCGAGATCCTCGAAGCGGAAGGTCACACCCTCGCCCGGGTCATCGATCTGCACCCCTGTGACGCCTCGCTCGCTCGCTACGTCGCTGTCTTCAACTGCAACACGGTCTTCGGCGGCTTCGCCCCGGGTCTCGCGCACATTTCCGCTGATCACGATGCCCGATCCGGTGCCGCTGGTACCCGCCGTGGTCTGCGTCACCGTGGTCTGTGTGACGGTCGTCTGAGTTACCGTGGTCTGCGTCACCGTGGTCTGTGCATCCGGTGTGGCAGTTGCCGGTGTCGTCTCAGGGGGCGGAGCCTGGGCTGAGGAAGCTTCTGCCGTCTGAGCCTGTGTCTCAGTGACTGTGGTCTCAGGCGGCGGTGCCTGGGGCGCCTCGGTCCCCGGTGCTGGCGTCCCGCCTGTCGATCCCGCACCACCCGCAGGCGCGGTCGCCGTGTCCGCTGGTGTTTGAGTCTGACCCTGTGTCGACGGGGGTTGTGGCGTCGCATCAACTTGTCCGGCGCCGCCCTCGGCTCTGCGCTCCGCCTGTGCTTGCTGCCGTTCGGCCTGACGCTCGGCTCGACGCGCATCCCGCAGTTGCTGACGTTCGGCGCGCACCTGGGCACGCTCTTCCTGCAGGCGGCCTACACGCTCCTGGGAAGTACGGGCCTGGTCGGCCGTCTGCCGGTTGCGTCCCGACTGGCGGTGTGCGTCAGCTGTGCGCTGCCCGGAGTCGGAGGCCGGTGCGGGGCCGGTCTGGTCAGGGGATTGGGTCTGCCGCGCCGGTGTCGTGGATTGTGCTGACGTGTTGGCGGGTACTGCGTTGCCGGTTCGCTGGATTTCAGACACGGCCTGCTCCCATTTCGTGCCAACCCGCATCTCATTGACGGGGTTTCTGTCTGGTCTGTCTGTCTCTCAAGAAACGGTAACCCTATTTGGGATCGATGGTCAAATGACCCCTGATTCCCAAGGCCATTGCGACTGCGGGGGCGAAGATCGTCTGGACATCCCCCTCAAGTCGCAACGTCACGGCGGCGTGTCGATCGTGATCGGTCTCTCCCTGATTGATGATCACATAGGGAGCCCCTGTCTCGGCTGCCGACAGGGGAATCGTGGCAGCAGGATATACTGAGAGAGTTGAGCCGAGGGCGATGACACAGTCGGCTCGAGTTGCCGCTTCAGAGGCCCGGTCCAGATCGGCGGCGATCAGACTCTGTCCGAAACTGATCGTCGCTGGCTTGAGCAGGCCACCACAGGTGCAGCGAGGTGGTCGTCGGGTGGCTGCAAATGCATCGAAGTGAGCCTGAGGGTCGCTGCGATCACCGCACGTCAGGCATTCCACCTTCGTGTTGGTCCCATGGATCTCAACCAGTCGTTGATCGCTGGTTCCGGCGCGAGAATGGAGGCCATCGATATTCTGAGTCACCACCATCTCCACTCGTCCCGCGCGCTCAAGGTCGGCGATTGCATCGTGGACGGGAGTGGGCCCGGCATTGCGCAGGGCAGGCCAGGCTTCGAGCTTGAAGTCCCAGTGTTCGATCCTGGCCTCCTCCGATCGCAGGAAGTCGTCGAAATACACCGGTTGCCGTCGTTTCCAGACGCCATCGGGGCCGCGAAAATCAGGAATACCACTGGTCGTGGAGATGCCGGCACCGGTGAACAGCAGCAGATGCTGGGTCGCCGCCAGCAGTTCGACGAGTCGGGCATCAGTTGATGGTGGGGTCACAGGAGAACCGATCCGATGAAGTTGTCCACAAGAAGGGGCAGGCAGGGATGAAGAAAGCAGCCGTCATCAATGAGAATCCTGCGCGATGCCTGGAGGTCTATGGCGCCGGACGGTACGAGCGCCTCCAGGAAGTGTGTGATCTGGTCCCCGGCATTCTGTCGGCTACTCAGATGGAGGAGCGGATCGACGAACTGGCCCACGTGGAAGCCCTGTTTACCACGTGGGGTATTCCTCAGTTGGAGCCGATCCTCGATCGACTGCCCCGGCTGGCCGCCGTGTTCTACGCGGCCGGTTCGGTACGCAGCTTTGCACCGGCGCTGCTCGAGCGTGACATCATCGTCGTGTCATCGTGGGCGGCCAATGGGATCCCTGTGGCCGAATTCACTGTCGCCCAGATCCTGCTCGCCTGCAAGGGATACTTCCACAACACCCGCGACTATACCGGTCCGGATGCGAGGTCGAAGCTGCACCGGGGAGCCGGTGTGTTCGGCGAGACAGTCGGACTGATCGGTATCGGTGTCATCGGCCACGCCGTCATCGAGCGGCTCAAGAGCTTCGAACTGCGGGTCATCGTCCACGACCCCTTCCTGCCCAGTGAAGAAGCGGCGAGCCTGGGCGTCGAGAAGGTGTCTCTCGACGAATTGTTCGCACAATCCTATGTGATCAGCAATCACTTACCGAACCTGGAACATCTGCGCGGGTTGCTCAATGGTGACCACTTCGAGCGCATGCGACCTGATGCAAGCTTCATCAATACGGGCCGTGGCGCACAGATCGAAGAAGCGGATCTCATCCGTGTGTGGTCAGAGCGGCCTGATCTGACGGCGCTCCTCGACGTCACATTTCCCGAGCCACCGGTGGCTGGATCGCCACTCTACGAGTTACCCAACGTGCATCTGAGCAGTCACATCGCCGGCTCAATGAATGATGAAGTGGTACGCATGGCTGACTTTGTCATCGAAGAATTCGGTCGTTGGGAACGTGGTGAGCCCCTGTTGTATCAGGTGACGGCTGAACGTCTCGAGACCATGGCCTGACAGGCCGTCAACCAGCCGACGAGCAGGGGATCGATTCGACTCAACGGTTGAAGCCGCGTGAGGCGTTGTTCGGACATCCCCGGACAGACTCCTAGACGATCAGCGCTCCGCCCAGACACTGGTCGCCAGCATAGAGCACGGCATGCTGTCCCGGTGCAATGCCCGGATCAGATTGCTCGAGTTCGACATGCATCCGACCGTCGTCATCAGTGACCTCGATCTGGCACGCGATCAACTCCGGACCGTGACGCAGCTTGACGCTCAGGGCAGTGGTCTCAGGTGCGTTGGCGATCCAATTGGGTGCCTGGGTGTCAAAGCAGGATCGACTGCGTTCATCTCGATGCTCGCCGTGGGTGACATAGAGCACGTTGTCCTGAATCTGTTTTTCCACCACATACCACGGTCCACCGGCCAGCCCGAGGCCGTAGCGCTGCCCAATCGTGTAGAACCAGTAGCCCCGGTGTTCGCCGAGGTCGCGTTCGGTGTCGATCTCAACGATCCGCCCCGGCCTCTGGCCAAGGTGAAACTCGATGAACTGGCGGTAGTCGATCTTGCCCAGAAAGCAGATGCCCTGGCTGTCCTTGCGATCGCGTGCCGGCAAGTCCCACGCAGCCGCTTTCTCACGGACCTCGGCCTTGGTCAGGTTGCCAATGGGGAAGCGGATCCGCTGGAGCTGTGCCTGAGTCAGTTGCGAGAGGAAGTAGGTCTGGTCCTTCACCGGATCCGGCGCACGATGCAGACGGCTCAGACCGTCCGGACCCGTCCGGACACGGGCGTAGTGTCCTGATGCGACGGTCTCGACGTCGGCGCCGACCCGCTCGAGGAAGGCGCCAAACTTGATCCGGCGATTGCAGAACACATCCGGACTCGGCGTGCGACCGGACCGCAGTTCTGCCAATACGTGTTCGACGATGCGATCGAAGTATTCGGTTTGGAGGGGCACGATCTCCAGCGGCACACCGAGCCGATCGCAGGTCTGTCGTGCGAAACGGACGTCCTCTTCCCACGGGCAGTCGCCACCGAATGCCTGGACCTCATCTTCCAACCACACTTTGAGGTAATAGGCTCGCAGATCCTGGGCACCTGCATCGCGCAACAGATGCAGAGCGACCGAACTGTCGACCCCGCCTGAGAGCAGGACAGCCGTCGTCATGTGATGTGGTCCATTTGGCGATCCCTGCAGGAGGCTGCGCCGGCGGCAGATAGAGGCATCTTACGGTCTCGGCGCCAACTGGGGAAATTTCGGATCTCGTGCAAATGGCGCCAGGGGCAACAACAGGGTCAGTACAGCCACACATCCCCAGGCCGCAACATGGTAGGTGCCGAACCAGTCGGCAGAGAGCCCGAAGATGGTCGGCCCCAGCGCACTGGCCGCGACGCCAAAGGCGACGGCGTAGCTGCGGATCGCACCCAGATGGCGGCGACCAAAGTAACGAGGCCAGGTGACGGAGGAAATCAGCCGGGCCATGCCTCCCTGCATGCCGTAGCCCAGGATCATCAGAGGCCGACCCCAGCTTTCCTCAAGATACACCAGACCCACATTGGCCAGGATCATCCCCACCTGAAACAGCACCAGGTGGGGGCGTAGCGACGTGCGATCGCTGATCCACCCACCGACGAAATGCACGCAGACCGCGATGGTCGCAGCGGGCAGAAACATGGCAATGGCAAGAGAGCGATCGAGTCCGGCTCGCGCATGGATATCCACCAGGTGGAAGGGCAGTGCTGTGCCCACGAGGCCGGACATGAAGATGGCGGCGATGAAAATCCAGAAGACTCTGGTTCGCTGAGCAGCATCCAGATTGACACCTGTCACCCGATCATGGTGGGCTCCATCTTCGGTCAAGATCAGACCGTCCGGGCGTAGACCACATTCTTCAGGGTTGTCGCGGTAGAGAATCGCGGCAAGCAGCGTCAGCCCCAGTCCAATGGCCAGTCCGAGCCAGAGCCAGGCCCCTTTCCACCCGTGTCCCTCGATCAGCCAGTTGAACAGAACGGGTGCCGCAGAGAATCCGAAGGAGCTGAGCAGGCCGACCAGACCACTCACGAGGCCACGGCGCCGGTCGAACCATTTCAGAATCATATTGGAGCTGCTCATGGTCAACACGCCCTGGCCGAGGAACCGGAGGGCGAAAAAGCTCAATGCCATGATGCTAAAGGCGACGGCGGTATCCAGACCGGCGCCTGTGGCCAGCGTGCCCACAACCTCCTGCAGAGCGTGAATCGCGGTGTCCACCTGACTGAGCAACAGAAGGGCGCAGCCTAGGGCAAAGGCGGTCAGCACCGTCATGGTGCGGCTACCTAGGCGATCGTATATTCTGCCCGCTCGTGGCAGCAGGAAGGCGCCGGCCAGGGTCCCCACGAGATAGGTCAGGCTGAGTTGGACCCGTGTGAGGCGGGTGGCCGCCATCAGGTGGTCGGTGAAGACGGACACCCCCACCGTCTGCCCAGGGGCGCTGCACAGCACACCGATCGTGCCGACGACGACGACGATCCATCCGTAAAACAGTGGCACCCGCTGCACCGCGAAGGGCCATGTCGGGCGATCGAATGGCAGGCGGCGTAGTCGCGCCCATGTGGCGTCGTCGTTAGTCTCCATGAACTACCAAATATACGCGCCGTCGGCGGGCGACGACGGATACGTAGCCGATCGATTCGCGATTCTCGCGGTACGGACATGCCCGCGGGACGTCAGTGACAGGGAGGGGTACTACAGATGCTCTATCGAGACTTTGGTCGTACAGGATGGCAGGTATCTGCCATCGGTCTGGGAACCTGGAATATCGGCAACCAGTGGGGTGTACTCGACGACAAGACCGCCTGGGCCACCGTGCGTGCAGCCTATGAGAATGGCATGAATCTCTTTGATGCCGCCGAATCCTATGGTCTGCCCAACGGCCTGTCGGAAGAGCGGCTCGGTATCGCCATGGCAGGCTTCCGCCATGACGTCTATGTGGTGAGCAAGATCGGCAACTGGGGCAAGCGCACTGGTCAGGGTGTCCCGAAGACAACGCCCGACATGATCCGCCTCTGTGCTCACGCCTCGCTGCACCGACTGCGCACAGACTACCACGACGTGCTGTTGTGTCACGATGGGGGCATTGAAGACCCTTCCGTCTACCTGGAAGGTTTCAAGGTCCTGCAGCAGGAGGGGCGGCTGCGGTATTACGGCATTTCCACCAACAGCCTCGACGTGCTCAAGCGTTTCAATCATGAAGGCGGATGCAAGGTCGTACAGATCGACTACTCTCTCGTGAATCGGTCGACGGAGGCCGAGTTGCTCCCATATTGCCAGGCCCAGGGCATTGCCGTGATGGTGCGCGGCCCTCTGGCTCGTGGCCTGCTCTCCGGTAACTACACCCGAGAGAGCCGATTCGATGACGAAGTGAGAAGCACGTACAACGAGGGCGGTGAGGCACGTGCCGAGTTCGAGCAACGCATGGACACAGTGGACAAGATCCGTGAACTGGTCGAGCCGGGGCAGATGGTGGATACGGCGCTGAAATTTGTGATCTCCCATCCCACACTGCCCGTGGCGATACCCGGGGCCAAGTCGCCGGAACAGGCGGCGATGAATGCAGCGGCGGGCGCCGATGCGCTGACCGAGGCGGAGGCAGAGCGGCTTCGCGTCTGAGTGCCGTCACCCATGCAATTGCCCCTGATTATCGACAGGACGCGCGAGGATGTCGTTCGCCAACTGCAGGACCGACCGAAGTTGGCGGCCATGTTCAGCCAGTGCTTCCCCAATACGCTCCAGACCACGACGAAGCGGCTCGACGATGGCTCGACGTATGTCTTCACGGGCGACATCCCGGCCATGTGGCTGCGCGACTCGAGTGCTCAGCTGTCACCCTACGTGGGGCTGGCCGCCGAAGATGAGCAGATACGGGGAATCGTGGCCGGCGCCATTCGACGGCAGATTCGCTACATCCTCATCGACCCCTATGCCAATGCCTTCAATGAAGAAGCCAATGGTGCCGCGTGGGCCCAGGATGAGACTGAGACCAACCCGTGGGTGTGGGAACGGAAATATGAGATCGACTCGCTCTGCTATCCTCTGTGGTTGAGCAAGCGATACTGGCAGGCCACGGGAGATGCAAGCGTCTTTGATGCCGAGTTCCGAAGTGCCGTCGACACGATTCTCGGCATCTGGCGCACCGAGCAACATCATCGCGATCAGTCACCCTACCGATTCCAGCGTTCTGATTGTCCATCCAGTGACACCCTCGTCGACGAAGGTCGAGGCACACCGGTCGCTCACACCGGTATGACCTGGTCAGGCTTTCGACCAAGCGACGATGCTTGTCGCTACGGATATCTGGTACCCTCGAACATGTTCGCAACCGTGGTCCTCGACCATGTGGCCAAGGTGGCCCGCGAGGTCTGGTCAGATTCGACGCTGGCCACGGCAGCACTGGATCTGAGGGCCCAGATCGAGACCGGCCTGCAGCAGCACGCTCGCGTCGAGTACGACGGCGAGCAGATCTATGCCTACGAAGTGGACGGACTCGGCCACCATCACATGATGGATGACGCCAATGTGCCGAGCCTGCTGGCGCTGCCCTATCTGGGGTATTGTGAGGCTGATGATCCTGTTTACCTGGCCACACGACGGTTCGTACTCAGTGAGGCCAATCCCTATTTCTACACCGGATCGCAGGCGAGTGGCATTGGCAGCCCGCACACGCCGGAGGGTTATGTCTGGCACATTGCGTTGTCCATGCAGGGGCTGACAGCCACAACCGTTGAGGAAATGGATCGGATCATCGACATGCTCGAAGCCACCGACGGGGGGACGGGGTTCATGCACGAGGGATTCCATCCCGATGACCCGTCGATTTACACGCGTGAGTGGTTTGCGTGGGCGAACTCGATCTTCTCTGAATTCGTGATGACGTGGTTGCAGCGGCGGGCCGATGGCTGAGGGATTCGTGGGCGGACTGCGCGTCTGTGCACCTGAACCGACACTGCATCTGTCGGCCCTGGCTCGACTGATCTCTGAGACCTTCTGGGGCGGGACCGAGGAGTCGACCCTCGCCACCGTGGGAGATGCGCTGCGGCCGGGTGGCAGCTACAACTGGCAAGGGAGTCGCATTGGCTGCATGGATGATGGCGCCATCGCCACACATGCCGGGCTCATCGATTTTCGTTTGCGTGTGGGCTCGCAGGCGCAACTGCACGCCGCGGGTCTGTGCGCCATCTTCACCGTTGAGGCATACCGCCGCCGTGGCTGGATGCGCCGGACGATGAATGACCTCCTCACCTGTCTGTCACCCGCAGGCTACGACATCAGTCTGCTCTACGGCATCGACGATTTCTATCACCATTTCGACTACCGACGTGCCTGGCCGGAACACCGCTTCGAGGTAGCGATCGCCGATCTGCCTGCTGTGAGGTCGGTGTCGCTGGAAGGATTTGAGGAGCAGTATCCTGAGGCGGTAGTTGAACTGTCGAACCGCCATCAGCATGCCCGGACGGGGACCGTCGTGCGGGAAGGCGGCTGGTTCACGAAGCTGGTAGAGGATCGAGGGCATCTCTGGCGCAATGCGGTCGGTGACGTCATCGGCTATGTGCTGACACGTCTGAATGACGAGCAACTCCTGGTGACGGATCACGCCGGCAATGCAGACGAGGTTCTGGGTGTGATCCGGCAATTGATGGATTCGACTGACCGCCAGAAGGTGCGCCTGCCATCGATCTCGCCACGGTGCGAACTTGCCCAGCGCCTGCGACGCATGAACAGCCGTGAGATCGTTCAGCATCAACACAATGGCGGGGCTCTCGTGCGGCTGGTGAATCTGCACGCGACGATGCAGAAGCTGATACCTGATCTTGAAGCGCGTCTGCGGGAATCCGCCTGGTCGGACTGGAATGGCCACCTTCGTCTGGACAACGATGAACAATCTGTGGATCTGCAGATCGCGGCAGGTCGTGTAGCTGTCGCTGCCAGCACGGATTCGACGCCCCACGAGGTGAATGGTCCGGGACTGGCGCAACTGGTGATCGGCACTGATGATGTCGGTTCCCTTGTCGAGGAGGGCGGGTTGGCCGTCCATGGAGATGGGGCGAGGCTGGCCGAGGTCATGCTCCCGATGCAGCATCCCAGCATGCCCGAACCGGATCATTTCTGATATTGTGTGTACCTGAACAAGAGGGAGGATGAAGAAGATGGCGAGGAAACTGAAGTGGGGGACTCATGCGGATCTGGCGATCGAGCGGAGTCCGTCGGTCCGGCGTGAGGAGTATCTCGATCACATGACATTCCGTGCCAACGAGCGCCCTCTATTCACTGAAATTTTCGGGCCCATCGTCGGACTGAAAGAAGAGTGGGAAGAGCAGGGCGCCTCGGCTGATGAACTCTCCTTCGCAGCCTATCGATATCGCTGCGAAGAGAAGGTTCACGTGGGGGCAACGACGGGACGTTTCGGTGGTCATGAACCGGTCGTGCTCGAGGACACACCTGAATACACGCTGCACCGTGACGAGTTGGGGCGCACCATGAAGATGCCCAAAGGTTTCGCGACCCTGGCATTGCCCCTGGACTATCCGGTTCGCACGATGGACGACTGGCTGAAGATCAAGCCCTGGTATCAGTTCGACGAAGGGCGATTCACCGAAGGGTGGGCTGACAAGGCGCGTGCAGATCTGGCGGCTGGCAAGGTGCTGTGTGGTGGTATGCCTGGTGGGTTCGATGAGCCACGCCAGCTGATGGGCGAGGAGGAACTGTGCGTTGCATTCTACACGCAACCCGAACTGATCCACGATATGCTGCAGACGATGGGGGAGACGGCAGAGCGGGTTCTGGATACCGTCACCGCTGAAGTGCCTATCGACATGCTGTTCGTCCACGAAGACATGGCGGGGAAGTCAGGCCCACTGGCCGGCCCCTCGCAGATTCAGGAGTTCATCGCGCCATACTATCGTCGCGTCTGGGATCTGGTTTCGAGTCGTGGTGCCCGTCTCTTTGATCAGGACAGCGACGGAGACATGCGGCCCGTGCTCGATGCATTTATCGAGGCTGGCGTCAACTGCATGCACCCCATGGAGCCGGCGGCGGGAATGGATATCGTCGAATTGCGTGAGGCCTACGGCGAGCGATTTGCATTCTATGGTGGCATCGACAAACACGTGCTGCGTCGGACCCAGGAAGAGATCGCTGCCGAACTGGAGCGTAAGTTGCCGCCCATGATGGCAACCGGTGGTTGTGTCCTGGGACTGGATCACCGGATTCCGAATGGCACGCCGCTGGCCAACTACCGCTTCTATCTGCAAAAAGCGTGGGAGATTCTCGAATCGTGACCCGAGGGCGATCTCCGCATGTACTCATCCTCATGTGTGATCAGATGCAGGCACACCGAATGGGTTGTGCCGGCGACGAGAATGCGCGCACTCCCTTTCTGGATCGGCTGGCAGGCGAGGGTGTGCGATTCACGCATATGATCACGGCACATGGCCAGTGTGTCCCATCTCGGGCATCCTTCGTGACGGGGCTGCATCCACATGAGTGCGGTGTTGTCATCAACTACGGCTTCTATGATCACCAGAATCGTCTGGCCCCGAGCCGGCAGCGAACGGTAGGTCAGGCTTTCCGCGATGGCGGGTATCGTACCGCATACTTCGGCAAGTGCCACTTCGATGTTTCGCTGGAGTCACTCGGCTACGACGAGGGCGTAGATTACGACAAGCGGCGTGTGGATGACGATGAAGCCGAAGACCGGAAGATCAGCGCAGTGCCGAAGTCGCTGCGACGTGACTATGTGGCCGCCCAGGATACGCTGACCTGGCTGCAGGCGTATGAGGATGATGGCAGGCCACTGTTTCTGACCTTTTCCACCAATCTTCCGCATCCCCCCTTCTTCCACGATCCGGCCTACGCGGCCAACTACGACGCCGAGTCGCTGCCCCTTCCGGTGAGTTACTACGAGGACACTTTCGAGGGCAAACCTGCCTTTCAGAAAGAGCACGCAGAGGGTGACCACAGTGCCGGTGATGAAGCGCAGGCACGTGACGAGTTGGCTCGTTATCTGTCGATGATCGAAGCGATGGATAGCCAGTATGCTGCCATTGTAGCCGAACTCGAGCGCCTTGAAATGTGGGAGGATACGCTCGTCCTGTTCATCGCCGACCATGGCGACATGATGGGCGCGCACGGCATGAGCAAGAAGGGCACGCTACCCTATGATGAACTCTATCGGGTGCCCTGCATCACCAGGCTGCCGAAGGGTCAGACGTCGAGGCGTGCGGTGATCGACGATGTCGTGTCGTCGGTGCAGATCGCAGGATCTCTCATCCGTCTCGCCGGTCTGCCAGCTGAAGACGCGTTTCATCACGGGGATCTGTGTGGCGCCTTCCAGCGCGATGCCGCACCCGGTGATGAAATGGCGTTCTTCGAGCACTACGGCGCCTACTGGGGGATCCACCCGTTCTATGGCGTAAGGACGCGCGAATGGAAGTGGGTGCGCTATTTCGGTGAGGATGCGTGTCAGGAGATGTATCACGTGGCCAGCGATCCACACGAACTGCGCAACGTGGCGGGGCAGCCCGAAGTTGCCGCTGTGCAGGCACAGCTGGCAGCCCACGCCGATGACTGGTGGAAACGTACGGGCGGCCGGGATGCGGCTTACTACGAGTCAGAGGGGTTCCGCACCAACGAGCACAACCGAGAGTTAGCCTAGGTAGTGCCAGCGCAGGAGATCAGTCGGCGGCACTTGCTGCTGAGTATCTACGTCCCTGCCTTCAGCATGGCCCTCTGCCGGGGGATGGTCCTCCCGGTGATGCCCCTGTTCGCCCTGTCCTTTGATGTCTCCTATGCCATGGTCGGTCTGTT
>JABHDC010000176.1 GCA_018673255.1 Gemmatimonadota bacterium | reverse complement strand
TTGTCGCCGACCAGGGCTTCAAGGGCCACTTTGGCCTTGAATTCAGCAGAGAAATTCCGTCGTGTACTCATGACTCCAGATCCTTCCAATTGAGGGCGGAGTCCAACTTAACACACTGTCCGAATTCCGGGGACCACCTCTGGATGTCCCGCGCCTCCTGGTCGAGGGCATCGGTGATAAACCCGATGCCGGTTTCCTTCTCGGTCTCGCGGTTGGCGGACACGATATCTTCGCGGCAGATGGAGCCCACATCGAAGCGCCGGGCGCCGGCCATGAACTGCTGCAGACCTGCACCGAGCTTGTCCGCCAGCGTCCAGATGGCCACTGCCCCGAAGGGGATGTTGGCCATTTCATCGACCCCCACCTTCGCCTGCACCTCGTGATACCCGGCAAAGATCTCCTCGGGGTAGGTCCCCACCTTGGCCACCGACGTGGGCAGTTTCTCCCAGTGGGCGCTGAGATCGGCTCGATTCTCGGGCTGGAAGACGCCCTGGATATTGGAGCCCAGGAAGGCCGGAATCATCAGCGACCGGCCCATGCAGATCAGCTTCGTGAAGGGAGAGCCCAGGGCCAGGGCCTTGAAGAGGTGATCCTCTCGGGCCAGTCCGCCGGCGAAGGCCATGTCGACGACGCGCTCACCCCTGGCCGCCAGCAGGCTGGCATACTCGTGGGCCTTGGCGTGCAGCAGGAGGGAGGGCACCCCCCAGGTCTCCATCATGTTCCAGGGACTCATGCCGGGGCCGCCGCCGGAGCCATCGATAGTCAACAGGTCGAGATCAGCTTTCGAGGCATAACGGATGGCCATGGCCAGCGCCTCCATGCCGTAGGCCCCGGTCTTCAGGGAAATCCGCTGGCAGCCCAGTTGCCGCAGATGCTCGATGGCATCCATGAAAGCCGCTTCCACCGCCGCTGTATCGGCCAGATCGGTGTAGCCCAGACGGCTGTGTCGGGCGAAGGAAGTGATGGCGTGTTTCTTGAAGGCTTCCTGCACATCGGGCAGGGTCGGATCGGGATCGACGATGTAGCCCCGCTCCTTGAGGAAGATGGCATAGTTCAGATCGGTAACCTGGATCTCGCCGCCGATGTCTTTGGCCCCCTGGCCCCACTTCAGTTCGATGATGACCCGGTCGCCGTACTTCTCAACCACGTACTCGGCGACACCATTGCGCGCATCCTCGACGTTGAGCTGCACCATGATGGCCCCGTAGTCACTGGCATAACGCAGGTAGGAGTCGATTCGATGGTCGAGTTCAGGTGCCACGACGATGTGGCCATCGGCAAATTCAGCCTTGCGATCGATGCCGACGACATTCTCGCCAACGACGATGGGGAAGCCTACCAGTGCGGCGCCCACTGCCAGAGAGTCCCAGTATTTGCGGGCGATCGCGGTGGAGCCCAGAGCGCCGGTCATGATCGGCAGGCGGGCCTTGGTCTGTTGCGTGGCACCGAAGGACGTCTCGAGGCTGACATTTGGGAACACGCAGTCGTCGGCGGAATCAGACAGTCCGGGAGGCAGACCACAGGCCCCGTAGTTGTAGCCCTGAATGCGCAGGGAACTGTAGGACACACCCACGTGGGTGGTACTGCCGCTGCCCGTGGTGATATCGCCGAAATCCCGGGGATAGAGCATCTTGCGGCCCATCATGCTGGATAGCCAGGTCTCACATTTTCCCTGGCAGTCCGAACGGCACGATGTACACAGACCGGCCTCCGTCGGATTGCCTCGATTGGCAGCCCCTATCGCGTCGTTGGCTCTCAATGCTTGTGTCATAGGTCCTCACCCTCCGATGGCGAACGCGTCATCGAGTAGATTCTGGAAAAGTGTTAGGTAGTCGCTTCTAGCAATGACCCGAAGGCGGGGCAACATTGCAACCCCACCCTCGTGCGACGCTAGAGGAGATCGCTCAACTCGTGGTAGAATCGCTCAAGAGGATGCCGAAGGCGTGGTTGCCGACTCCTGTGACTCAGGCCAGCTTGCGCCAACGTGCAGTTGTGCTGAGGACGGCGAATCGCTTGGCTTGTCGCCATGCATGATATCGCCCTTGATCTGCTGATTCTGCTTGCCGGCATCTGGCTGGTGGCCGTCACCCTGCGCCCCATCGGTCTGCCCACCGTCATGGGTGAGCTGATCGTCGGTGTCCTGCTCGGTCCCGCCGTGTTCGGGTGGATTCAGCCGAGTGACGCCGTCCAGTTGCTGGCGGAAATCGGCATCTTCTTCCTCATGTTCCATGCCGGTGTCGAGACGCAGCCGAATGAGTTCTTCGACGCCCTCAAGCGTTCCCTCGGCGTGGCGATCGTTGGCGCGATTGTGCCATTCAGCGTCAGCTTCGGGTTGGCTCTGTTCTTCGGTCTCGATCTGATCGGTGCCACCTTTGTCGGTCTGACGATGACGGCGACGGCGGTCGTCATCACACTCAAGAGTCTGAAGGATCTGGGCCTGGCCAACACACGGGTGGCCAGGGTGGTGATCGCCAGTTGCGTAATCGACGATCTCCTGACGCTGATCATTTTCGGCGTCGTCGTCGGCGTGCTCACAGGTGGCGAGTTCGAGCCCCTGAATATCTTGATCACCCTCGGCAAGGTGATCGGGTTCTTCGTGGTCGCCGCACTGCTGGCGAAGTTCGTCTATCCGCGCCTGTATCTGCCCTTCCGCTCTGAGGGGGGCAAAGGTTTCACCTTCGTTCTGGTCACCGCTCTGGCAGCGGGTCTGTTCGCCGAAGCCATCGGTCTGCACATGATCCTGGGTGCTTACCTGGCAGGTCTTCTCTTCGAAGAGAAGGTGGCGCATCCAAATCTGGTGAAGGTGGTCACGGATCGAGCCTATGGCATCGCCTACTCGTTCCTGGGTCCGATCTTCTTCATCTCCCTGGGATTCTCCATCACTTTCGACATTTCCTCGGCCGAGGTCGGTTTCATCGCATTGCTCACGGGCATCGTCATCGTCGGACAGATCCTCTCCGCCGGTGGCATGGCACTGAGGATGAAGCTGCCCAAGTGGGAGGCCCTGACAGTCGGTGTCGGTATGTGCGGTCGCGCCGAGATGGCCTTCATCCTGGCGTCCCTCGCGCTGGCCCAGGGCGCGATCGACCAGGCAGCATTCACGGTGCTCATCTTTACCGCCTTCCTGCTGAACCTGTTCACACCCCTGGCGTTGAAGGGGTGTGCGGTAGCCCTCGCAGGCAGGGCCGCACCACAGGATGACGCGACGCGGGGTGTCGTACAGATCGACAAGTTCCGCGAACCCCTGGTGGAGGAGCGCTACGAAGGCCAGCTGCCGCGCACACTGCCTGACCTGGACGATGCCATCGTCATCTACGGGTACGGTCCGGAAGTGGAATCCTTCATGCGCGAGCTGGACAGTCGTGGTCGTCCCGCCATCGTCATTGAAGAAGACGAAACGGTGGCTCGGCGGTTGCATGCCAGGGGAGATCGTGTCGTCCATGCCGCCCTGGCCGATGAGGACCTCGATCTGCATCGACTCGCCGGCGCCCGGGCATTGGTGGCCAACGGCGCTGAGGAACACAACGCGCTGTTCGCCCTTGGCGCCCGTGAGCAGGGCTTTGGTGGGCCCATCGTTGCCATGGTTCACGACCCGGGGCACCGGGCACCGATCATGTTGGCCGGGGCCAGCGCCGCCTTTACGCCCAATCACGTCCTTGCCGCCGTCATTGCGGTACGCGTCAGTGCACGTATCCGTCCGCTTGTGGCTGGTATCCAGCCACTGGAGCCCATTGAGGTTGCTGAAATCCGCGTCCACGAAGACAGTCCGTTGGCCGGCCATACACTGGCTGAAACGGAAATCCGCACGAAGACGGGCGCCCAGATCGTCGGGCAGTGGCAGGAGGATGCCCTGCACTCACCGCCGTCAGCCCAAGAGAAGCTGGGGCCCGGCATGTTGCTGGTGGCGGCGGGATCACCGGACAGCATCCGTCGCCTCAATGAACTCGTGCGACCCATCGCTGAGGTCGGCCCACTGGTGCTGATCGGCGGTGGTGATGTGGGCAAGAAGCTGGTGGAGATCCTGCGGGACGCCGGGGAGGAGATGTGCGTCATCCATACCGAGCCGGGTGAGGGCGTCGACATCGTAGGCGACATTATGGATCCCGACGCCCTGAGTCGCATGCCGATCGCCGGGGCCCGGGCGGTGATGCTGACGTCTGACTCCGACAGCACCACGCTGCTGACGACGACGGTCGTGCGTGACCACGCGCCTGATGTCCCCATCATTGCCAGTGTCAACCTGCTGGAGAATGCTGGTCGCATGCAGCAAGCGGGCGCTGATTTCGCGCTCTCTGTGAGTCAAGTGTCCGGGCAGATTCTGGCACACCATGTCCTTGGCGAGACCGTGTCACATCAGCCACGCATCCGTCTGCGAAAGATGTCTGCAGGTGAACTCGCGGGGCAGTCTCCCGGAGAAGCGCACATCCGACAACGGACAGGCTGCACCATCGTCGCTGCCGAACGCGGCGACGAGGTGATTCTGGATATGCCGCCCACGTTCATGATCGCTGAGCAGGATCAGCTCTACGTCTGTGGCACGGCGGAGGCCTTCGGCCGTTTCAAGGAGCTCTTCCCGCGGGTTGGGGTATGATCACGCGCAGGGCGCGAGCGATGGCGGTCCACTGGGCGGGGCGTGAGGAGTCGCATGACTACTGAGGATCACGTTTCACCCGATAGACTGTTCACGGCGGGCGAACCTTACGAGGTCACCCAGGCTGAACAGGAGGCGTACAGAGCGCAGGGCTTCTTTGTCGCCCGGAATCTCGTTACGCCGCCCCTGCTGATGGCCCTGGCGCAGCGGCTGGATGCGGCGGCCAGAGGTGAACTGAATGAGGGGATCCACCGGCAGGTGGAACCAGGTGTGAAAGATCGGGGTGAGCCGACGGGCGATCCCATCGATCACATCCGCAAGGTGCAGCGACTTGCCGGCAATGATCCGTTCTTCAATCGCTTCGTGACCCATCCCCGCCTGCTGTCGCTCATCCATGGGCTGTATGGCGCGAACATCAGATACTTCGGGGATGAAGCGCAGCTGAAGCCGGCCAGGGTGGGAAGTGCACACCCGTGGCACCAGGACGCACCCTATTTCCACAGCGAGCCGATGGACGTGGCGACGGTGTGGATTGCCGTGGATGATGCGACGCGGGAGAATGGCTGCATCGAGGTCATCCCCGGCGCGCACAGGCAAGGCGTCCTCCCTCGTCCCGACTCGGGCAAAGCCTGGTTCGAAGAGGGCGAATTCGATGTGTCTGATGCGGTGCATGCTGAAGTGTCTGCCGGCGATGCCATCATCTTCGACCTTCAGCTGCCGCACGGATCAGGGCCGAATCACTCAAACACACGTCGCCGATCGATGATCTGTCGGTATGTGAATCTCGACACGGTGAAGCCGCACCAGTTGCAGGTGATCGAGACGCACGGTGTGCTCTCTGATGACCCCAAGGCCCATCCGATCTTCGCGCCCGTTTCCTGAACCTACTGGAGGATGATCTCGTGGCACGTTCACCGAACATCCTGATGGTCCTGGCCGATCAGCACAATGCGAGTCTGATGGGTTGCGCCGGTCACGCTCAGGCTCTGACGCCGCACCTGGACGACTTTGCCGCTTCAGGAACGCGCTTCACCGAGGCGCATTGTCAGAATCCGATCTGCACGCCGAGCCGCGTCAGCATTCTGTCGGGCCAGTATTGCCACAACCATGGCTACTACGGTCTGTCAGGTCCGTCGAATGCGGGTCTCGACAATCTCTTCCGTCATGCCCGGTCCCACGGCTATCGCACAGCCGGATTCGGTAAGCTGCACCTGCCCACATCACCGGCGAACTGGATCGCGGAAGATGTGGATGTCTTTGGTGATGCCTACGAGACAGCGGATGGTGTCGTGGGGGACTCGGACTTCCTGCGACATCTGGAGAAGGCGGGGCTGCGGCATCTGGAAGACAGCTGGCACAATGCCCACCACTACGGATCGGGCACCATCTCCCACGATGCCCGCCCCTCTGAACTGCCCTACGAACACACATTGGAGCATTGGTGCGCGGATCGAGCCATCGAATTCATGGATGCGGATCGGGAACAGCCGTTCTGTATTCAGGTGGCCTTCCAGAAACCGCATCATCCGCTGTTGCCGCAGCAGAGATTCTGGGATCTGTACGACGAAGATCTCGAACTGCCGCCCACGATCGATCATCCGCCTGATGGCAGACCGCCGCATTTCCAGCAGATGTGGCACAACTTCCACGATCGCAAGTGGGACTACGATGATGACTTTGGCGGCGGCACCCGTGGTGGCATGCGCCGAGCCTGGCGCGGCACGCTGGCCTGCATCAGTCAGATCGACGATGTCTTCGGCCGCCTGCTGGCCCATCTGGATGCGTCGGGGTTGGCTCAGGACACGATCGTCATCTATGGCTCAGACCACGGTGCCTACCACGGGATTCACGGGATCGAAGAGAAGGCACCGGGTATCTGTTCGGATGCTGTGTGCAGGGTGCCGATGATCTGGCGTGTGCCGGGTCGGACAGCGCCCGGTGCGGTATGCGAACAGCTGGTGGAGAACATCGATATGCTGCCGACGCTGTCGGCGCTGTGTGGCATGTCCGATTTCGCCGCCGCCGATGGTCATGATCTGTCGCGACTGCTGGATGGTGAGGATACGCCCGTGCGAGAGTCGGCGGTCACGGAGAATGTCTTGAGTAAGGCACTGCGGTGGGACCGCTGGCGTCTCGTTCACTACGATCGACAGCTGTTCGGTGGAGAGGATGTGGGGGAGTTGTACGACATGGCAGCCGACCCCGACGAGTGTCGCAACCTCTACCATGACCCCGAGCACTCAGATGTCGTGCACGAGGGTCGCAGGCGGCTCATGGAATGGCTGGCGCGTACGACGCGTGTTGTCACGGCGCAGCCGACGGTAGGGGATCACCCCGCGCGGGGTGAGGCGGGACGCCGAACACATCCTGTCTGTACCGATGGCAGGGCGCCGAATCACGCCCAGCCCCGACACCACGACTACGGTATCAACTATCTGTGAGCGGCGGAGTCGGGCCGACCACATCAGCACACTCTTACATCACCCAGGAAGAAGAGCCGGATGGAATCGACCGAGAAACAGACGATCAAGGCATTGCCTGATGGGCCCTATCTGTGCAGTAATCTGACGGTTCTTGTCAGCTATGCGGACGGGACGCAGCACGAAGTGTCGGGCAACGTGGCCCTGTGTCGCTGCGGGGGCTCCAAGAACAAACCGTTCTGTGACGGTGCCCATAAGACCAACGGTTTCACCAGCGACAAAGATCCCAATCGCGTGCCGGATCAGCGGGAAGACTACGCCGGCGACGGCATCGTTGTTCACGACAACCGTGGTCTGTGTGCCCATGCCGGACGCTGCACCCTGAAAGCCGTCTTCCGGCCGGGCACCGAACCCTTCATCGATGCCAAGGGAGCCGACGCCGAGCAGATCATTGAGACGATCAAGCAGTGTCCTTCGGGCGCGCTCAGCTACAGCATCGATGGTGTGGAACATGCCGAACGTGGTGGTGATCCACAGATTGGGATCGCCCCGAATGGGCCTTATGTGTGTAGTGGGGGTGTGAAGCTGGAAGGCGTCGAATTACCAGAAGGAGCGACCCTCGACCACGTCGCGTTGTGTCGCTGCGGCGCCAGTAAGAACAAGCCCTTCTGCTCTGGTGCGCACTGGGATGTCCAGTTCGATGAGAATGCCGGCGACGGAGCCTAGGTGCACCCAGTGACTTCGACGAAACACGTGTTGTGGGCAAGTGATCCACCCGGCGAGGGCTGATCGCGCGTGAGCACATTCACCGAGCCTCCCCTGTCGGTTCCGTCCACCGCAGGATCATACCAGGCGCCGGCATTGATGGACACGACACCGGGCATCGTTCGGTCCGTCACGTGAGCCGGAATCTCAACCGTTCCCTCGTCATTGAAGACCCGCACGTTCTGGGCATCCTGGATTCCACGTTCAGCGGCATCATCGGGATGTATCCAGATGCGCTGTGGATCCAGACGCGCCAGCTTGGGCTGATTGGCATGGATCGAGTGGGTTCGTGCCTTCGACTTGGCCGAGTGCAGTCTCAGGCCGTACGTGGCCTCGGGTGGTTCCACGGGGATGTAGGTTGGCACAGCCGGTGTTGCTCCCAGACCATTGAGATCCGGATTGTCTGCCAACCCCGTCGCGTAGATCTCGATCTTGCCGGAGGGCGTATTGAATGAATGCTGCGCTGGATCGTGTATCTGGGCTGTGAACGCCACAGCGTCCTCCGGATCCGGCAGGCGAATGACACCGTGTTCACGGAATGCATCAAAGTCATCGATTGGCGAGTCATCGCAGAATTGCCTCAACCACTCCAGATCAGACTTGTCGTTGTAGCCCTCGATCCCGAGCCGCTCAGCCAGATCGGTGCAGATGTCGAGGTCATTTCGGCATTCGTACATCGGTTCGATGGCCTGATTCATGAAGATGGCATAGTTGCCGATGCCGCCCCACGGCTGGTGGATGTCGTTGCGCTCCCAGGACGTGGTTGCGGGCAGCAGGATATCGGCGAATCTAGCTGTGGGTGTCATGAATTGCTCGAAGACCAGGACGAATTCAACATTCTCCGGATCCGTGAGAGCCCTGGCCGTCTTTCCTGTGTTGGGATACTGATTCAGCTCGTTTCCCATGGCCGAGATATACATCTTGATATCGGCGGGGTAGCCACCCGATTCGCCGCGCGTCAGCATGTCGGCCATCAATGCCATATTCACTCGCGTCTTAACCGGATTGTCTCCCGTCGACAGCTTGGGTACGTCTGCCGCCGAGCCGCGTGAACCCAGACTGTCTCCCGTATTTCCACCTGCCACGCCGATGTTGCCCCTCATGGCCGCCAGCGCATGGGCGGCACGGTGGTATTGTTCTCCCGTCGCCGTCCTTCCCGGTGCCAGTCCACACTGGATGGCAGCGGGACCCGCCGTGGCGAATTCCCGTGCGAGAGCAGCGATGGTCTCGGCGGGTACACCGGTGATCGCTTCGGCCCATTCAGGGGTCTTGGGTTCACCATCTGCATCACCCAGCAGATAGGCTCGATAGGAAGATCCCGGTGCTGCGGTCTCGGGCAGATGAGCCTCGTCGAAACCCAGGACATGCCGATCCAGATAGGCCTGATCCTGCAGGCCTTCTGAGACGATGACATAGGCCATGGCTACGAGCATGGCCGTGTCTGTGGATGGGCGGATGAAGATGTGCTGATCGGCGAGTGTTGTACTGGTATGGGTCTGCCGTGGATCTACGCAGATGATCCGGGTGCCACTCTTCTTTGCCAGTTTCAGATACTCAAGGGTGCCCGTGCCGAAGGTGCCATCACCTGGACTCCAGCCCCACATCAGGATCAGTTTAGAGTTGGCAAAGTCAGCGTGCTCCCGGCCTACAGGACCGGAGCCGAAGGTGTGTCGAGAAGCGAATACATTCGCTTCATGGGATGCAGATCCCCACATCTCGGCACGACCACCGAACATGTTCAGTAGACGCACGATCACCGCCTTGCTGTGAAGCACCGAGGTGCTGCCACTCAAGCAGGCGTCGAGAATCGAGGCTGAGCCATGGGTGTCACGGATCCGCAGCATCTGCGCCGCGGTCTCGTCGAGGGCCTCATCCCAGGAGATTCGCTCGAATTCGCCCGCGCCACGAGGCCCGACTCGACGCATGGGGTACTTCAGCCGGTCTGGATGATAGACGCGGTCTGCGGCGGCCTGACCACGGACGCATGCATGCAGGGGCGGCAGCTCCGGATCCCAAGGTCCGGGCTGGGTGCTGATCTTGACGATCCTGCCTTCGCGCACGTGAGCATTGACGACGCAGCGGCCACCGCAATTGTGAGCGCACGTGCTGGTGACAATGCGTTCGTCGGCTGTGTCCTGGGGGCGAGGGCGCTGGTAGAGTGCTGTCGTTCGCACTGCAGGCTCCTTGGGTGTCAGCAACACATCCTGACAATGGGCGTGCAGACAGGCAGGTAAGTGTATCATTTGCAGTAAGAGAAGTCCGGAGACTTCGGGCAAGTTGGTGCCCCACGGCGACGATCACGTACAAAATGGTCAGAGGTGAGAGATGAGTATCCTGCGGGAAGTCCTGTTCAGTCCTGGGAACATCACCGAGAGAGACAGGTGCTACGACCGACTGGAACCGTTGAGGAAGCTTGACATCAATCCGGTCTTTCAAGCCGAAATGGCGTGGGAGGTGTCAGGGATTCACTGGGGGAGTGTGATTCGCTCCGAGGTCGATGGGAAGTTCAAATTCTTCTACTCCACCACCTATCCCCTAGGCCTCGAAGGGGAGACGGTACTCATCGACAACTCCGATGTCGGTTCGCAGCAGCATGTGTGTTGCTACGCAGAGTCGGACGACGGGGTGCACTGGCACCGGCCAGCCCTCAATCTGATGCTCCAGGACACCTTCCCTGACAACAACATCATCTGGCACTGGCCTGGGGTCTTCAACGACTCGCTCTCCGTCATCGAAGACCTGATCGATCCGGATCCCCGGCGTCGATACAAGATGCTGATCTACCACCACGACAACGACGATCCCGATCTGTGTGGCGGCTTCCCTCACGTGTCCCCCGATGGCCTGGAATGGACGCGTCTCTCCACGGTATTGCCGACCCAGGATGCTGAGTGTCTGTGGCAGGACAAGACAACCGGGCGTTACTACGCCTTTCTCAAGGATCGGGCGGGCAGCAACCGCAGCCGCATGTTGAGCACCAGCGACGACTTCGAACAGTGGAGCGAGCCGCAGTGGATCATCACACCCGATCACGGTGACAATCAGGGCACCAACTTCTACAACCAG
>JABHDC010000016.1 GCA_018673255.1 Gemmatimonadota bacterium | reverse complement strand
GACATGCAGATGATCTTTCAGGATCCCTATGCGTCGCTGAATCCGCGCATGACGGTGATGGATCTGATCGCCGAGCCTTTGCGCGCCCAGAATTGGACCCGTGCTGATTGCGAGCAACGGGTTGCTGAGCTGATGGAACGAGTGGGCCTCGACGCGCGGATGATCCGTCGCTATCCGCATGCTTTCTCAGGCGGTCAGAGACAACGGATCGGCATCGCCCGGGCGCTGGCACTGCAGCCGTCCCTCATCGTTGCTGACGAACCCGTGTCGGCACTCGACGTGAGCGTACAGGCACAGATCCTGAATCTGCTGCGGCAACTACAGGCCGACCTGGGCCTGACACTCGTGTTCATCGCCCATGACCTGAGTGTCGTTCGTTATCTGTGCGATCACGTAGCGGTCATGTATCGGGGTCAGATCGTCGAGCAGGGCGCGACGGAGACTCTCTTCACTGCGCCCCGCCATCCCTATACGGCGACACTCATGCATGCCGCGCCGGCTCCGGATCCTCACGCGCCCTGGATGGAAGAAGTCAACGAGGTGGAGACCGAGGCCGAGGTGGAGGACAGCGACTCGGATCTGGGATGTCCCTTCGCGCCGCGGTGTGTCCACTCTCAAGGCCGGTGTCGCAACGAAGACGCCAATCTCATCATCGACGAGACCGACGCGTCAGGTTCACCGCACCTAGTGGCCTGCCACCGTCGAGATGAGATTACGCTGCGCGGAGTATAGGTGGCGGCGTAGGGCGGGCGGCGACTCGCCGGCTAATCGGCGACGCTGGCGGTCCGCGCCGGTGCGTCACGCCAGGACTTCTTGTCCACTTCCCGCTCAAGTCGGTAGGTGATGTCCACTTTCTCGGCCGGCACGCCACGATAGTCGAAGCGCACCGCGGCGTCGTGGACGATGACCTCCACGGAGCGGACGTCTTCATGGAGAATCGGGAACACCACATATCCCTCGGATTCCTGGCCTGAGAACACCGCGTCCGCCTTGAACATGGTACGATTCAGCAGGTCGACCCGTTCCTGATAGACGGAATACTCATTGCCGCGGTAGCCAACGGCGTACGAGCGGAAGTATGCCTGCAACTGCTGATGATTGAGAGACCAGTACTGGCGACCATTCGTCGCGGTCAGCTCGATCCTGGCCGGGTCGATGATGACCTTCGGGAATTCGTAGTTCTTGATCCGCAGCATGAATACGGTGAATCGCGAGTGAGACTCGCCGTCCTCAAAGTCGACATCCCCGTACGTATAGGGCGTCACACCACTGGCAGCCTGGGTCAGACGATTCAGTTCGTCGTCCGTCATGGGTCGCAGGGTCACCTCGAGTCGTCCGCGTTCGAAGGTGAGACTCCCATCGTCCGCGATCGTCATCTCTTCACCCTGAGCCTCACTTGGCTCCAGGGGCCCCGTCGGGAAGTAGTAGGAGCATCCCCATGCCGTGGCTACGGCGAGCAACAGGAGACAGAGGATATTTCGTCTAGCAGCCATGAGCAGTATCCCGGTAGCGAAGGTGACCGCGCTGTTTTTCCGCGGCCCGAATGTAAATCAGATCTCTGAATCCACCAAGTCGTGTGCCCCAAGGGTGGCCGCGTCCTGCCCGCTCAACCTACATTCGCGACATGACACCCATTGATCGAAGGAGCTTCCTTCGTCTGGCGGCACTGACGGTCGCAACCGCGGCGGCGCCACGAGCCGCCTATGCCACCACCAACGCGCTGCCCCATCGACTCCTGGGCAAGACCGGCCAGAGTGTGTCCCTTCTCACCCTTGGCGGCGCTCACCTGGGGCAGGACACCACATTCACCGATCAGCAGATGATCCGCATCGTGCGCCGAGCGGTCGACGAGGGGATCACCTTTCTGGACAATGCCTGGTCCTACACGGAGGGGCTCTGCGAGGAAAGGATGGGCAAGGCCCTTAGAGACGGCTATCGGGACCGCATCTTCCTCATGTCGAAGGTGAGAGATCGAACCCCGACCGGTGCTCGACACCAGTTGGAAGAGAGTCTGCGTCGTCTACAGACAGACCATCTCGACCTCTGGCAATTCCACGCCATCGCCGAACGAGACGATGTGAAGGCCGTCTACAACGATGGACTGCTGGATGTCGCGCTGGAGGCCCGCGAGCAGGGACGAATCCGCTTTATCGGGTTCTCCGGGCACACGCATCCGGATCTGCACCTGGCGATGATCGAGGGCGGTTTCCCGTGGGATACCGTGCAGATGCCGGTCAACCTTTTCGATCCGCATTACCTCAGTTTCGTCGAACAGGTGCTGCCCATCGCCGTGCAGAGGGGGATCGGCGTCATCGCGATGAAGAGCCTGGGTGGCACGCCGGGCCAACTGCCCCAGACCGGCGTCGTCGCCGCTGCCGAGTGCCTGCGGTATGCGATGAGTCTGCCCGTGGCCACCGTCTGCTCCGGCATGGATTCCCTCGAGCGGCTCGAAGAGAATCTGACGACAACGCGCAGCTTCAGACCTCTCAGTGGAGACGAAATGCTCGAGTTGCTTGAGCGCACGGCCGAACATGGTGCCGGCGGCGCACACGAGTCCTACAAGCAGCAAGGCTGACTGCCGCGGCCGGGACCTGTGAGACGTTCACATCCGCGTGACGATGTTGCCGGTGCCGCCGAGCAGGTAGTCGAGGGTCATCCACAGGCCGCCGATCACTGCCTCGCCCAGAATGAGCCCGAGGAACAAGGGTTTCATCGCCAGATAGCTCTTCATGCCCCCGTAGCGCATGATCAGACTCTTTGCCGCCCAGCCGACGAAAACGGAGAACCAGAGAGTGCCGGTCAGCCAGCCATTGGCGATGATGAAGCCGATGGGATGCAGGGGCCACCAGGCGAAGCGGTACTGCGCGCTGAGGAGCGCGCCCTCGATGGTCGCCCCCAGACCTGTGAACCCCCATCCCCGCCAGTCGACGCCCACCGGTTCACGCAGGTGCCGCGCCATGTCGTTGTAGATGCGGTTCGCCTGATGCTTCATCATGAACTCGTCGAGGTTGATCCCCCCGTGGGTGTAGGCCAGATCCATGGTGACCCACGTGGCGCCGGCGACGCCGACGCCGATGGCCAGCAGCATCGCCCAGAACAGTCGTCCCTTCGGTCCGGGCACCGCCTCGGCCAGCTTCAGTCCGTTGGCGGTCATGATCATCGGGAAGAGCCGCATCTCTCCCTGCCAGATGTAGGTCAGCGTGAGGGCCACGAGCCCCTTGGCGCCGATCAGCGAGCTGCCAAGCCCTGAAATGATGACAAAGGCGCTGATCATCGGTGAACGGGCAGTGGGCACGCCTGCCGTGGCTACGACGCGGGTGACGAGGATGTAAAAGACGAGGCACGTGAACAGAAACGCGGGCAGGACAATGAGTGGAACGCCCGAGGCCCAGAGCCACGTGGCGATGAAGACGAGACTCCCCAGCAGACCGATGACGGCCCAGCGGTAGGGGATCAGCTCTTCGGAATCATCGATCTGCCCGCGGCCGAGGAAGCAGCGCCATACCTGGGCAAGGTGGCGCCGTGCCATCCACAACCCCCACACGACGAACACCAGACAAGCCCCCGTCGACTGGTGCGCGAGGTCGGCCGTGGTGCCGAGAGAGTAGAAGCTGAGTTGCTCCGTGGGGGCGACGGCGAATTTCTTGAACATGGCGTCCTGGAATCGACCCAGGACATAGAAGACCCAGATGCTGAGACTGATATCCTTGCTGATGAGGTAGGAGAT
>JABHDC010000175.1 GCA_018673255.1 Gemmatimonadota bacterium | reverse complement strand
GCCGGGCCGGATGGAGGGCGTGTGCAGGAGAGTGTGTCGACGATTTCTGCTGCTTGACGGTCTCTGGTACGGATGTATATTCCAAAGGTTCTTGTGCAATGCGCCCCGAGCTGGGCCTGCCACAAGATCTCCGCTCTTTTCGCCCTTCCGAATTCCCAATCCCTGGCCGACGATGCGTCTCGCCCAAGCCTTTTCAGAGACCAGAGTATCCCATCTGGATCTCAGCGGTTTCGTTCGACTTCCAGCCACGACGCTAGTTTCTGATGCTCTGGAACACATGCGGGAGGCGCGGGTTAATGTCATCCTCGTTGAGGGAGCTGAAGGCGGGCTCGTGGGGATCTTCACCGAACGTGATGTGCTGCTGAAGGTCGCCGATTCATCGAAGCTCGATACCCAAATCGAGTCGCTGATGACGCCGGATCCGCAGGTGCTCACAGTCGAGGATCCCGTGAGCAAGGCGCTGTCTCTGATGACAGAGGGACACTATCGAAATGTTCCGGTTCTGGGAGAGAATGGGGAGATCGTGGGCAATCTGTCACAGCACGCAGTGATTCGATTCCTCACCGACCACTTCCCACGAGAAATCTACAATCTCCCCCCCGATCCCGAATTGATCCCACGTACCCGGGAAGGGGCCTGAGCGCCCTATCCACCCTGACTACTGATCCAGGAGAGTGTTTGATGGCCGAACCTCCGGCCTCCGAATCGAGTGCCGTTGATGGAGAGAGCGCGCGGCTGATGGATTCCGTCGTCATCCGGTTTTCCGGTGATTCCGGCGATGGCATGCAGCTGACAGGTGACCAGTTCACCAATACCTCGGCTGTCCTCGGCAACGACATTTCGACGTTCCCTGATTTTCCTGCTGAGATCCGGGCTCCTGCCGGAACGCTGGCCGGTCTCTCGGGCTTCCAGGTCAATCTGGCCGCAACCGACATCTACACGGCAGGTGATGCGCCACGGGTTCTGGTGGCGATGAACCCCGCTGCACTGGCTGCCAATCTGGCTGACCTCGAGCCGGGCGGCGTCATCATCGCCAATGAAGACGCCTATACGCGCAACAATCTGCGCAAGGCCGGTTACGAAGCCAATCCCCTCGACGATGAGTCGTATCTGCAGGGGTATGAACTTCACCGAGTCCCGCTGACATCGCTGACCCGTGCGGCGCTTGAAGATCTCGACGAACTGTCGAATCAGCAGAAGGATCTGTGCAAGAATGCCTTCGCTCTGGGATTGGCCTTCTGGCTCTTCGATCGTCCATTGGAGACGACGCTGGCTTTTTACCGAGAGAAGTTCGGTAAGCGACCACAGGTGGTTGAGGCCAATACGCGCGCTCTGAAGGCCGGATATGCCTACGGTGAGACGACCGAAGCCTTCCAGTCGCGGATGAGCGTGCCCACGCGCACCGACGAGGTGCCACCAGGCACCTATCGACGGATTACGGGCAACGAGGCCGTTGTCCTCGGGCTCGTTACGGCTGCGCAGAAGGCCAACAGGACCCTCTTCTATGGCAGCTATCCGATCACACCGGCCACCCCGATTCTCGAGGGATTGGCGGCACTCAAGCGATTCGACGTGCGCACCTTCCAGGCCGAAGATGAGATCGCTGCTATCGGTTCCGTCATCGGTGGCGCTTTTGCCGGTGCGTTGTCGGTGACTGCATCCAGCGGCCCGGGCGTGTCCCTCAAGAGCGAGGGGATGAACCTGGCGATCGTGCTCGAGTTGCCCATGGTCGTCGTCAATGTGCAGCGAGGCGGGCCCAGCACGGGGCTGCCGACCAAGACGGAGCAGGCAGATTTGCTCTCCGTGCTGTACGGTCGTAATGGCGAGAGTCCGATTCCTGTGATTGCGGCGGCCACGGCGGCCGACTGCTTTGACATGGCGATCGAGGCGTGTCGGATTGCCTTGCGTCACATGACCCCTGTCTTCCTGCTCACCGATGGTTACCTGGCCAACAGTTCGGAACCATGGCGTCTGCCCGACCTGGATATGATCGAGCCGATTCCCGTCGAGAATCGAACGGATCCCAATGGGTATCAGCCCTACATGCGGGATGAAGCGACACTTGCCCGTCCATGGGTCCTGCCCGGAACAGTTGGTATGGCGCACCGGATCGGTGGACTGGGTAAGCAGGATGTGACGGGCAATGTGTCCTATGACCCCCACGACAACGAACACATGATCAAGATGCGCGCTGAAAAGGTGGCGCGCATTGCCGATTTTCTGCCCCCCCTGGATGTGTTGGGGCCGGAACAGGGCGATCTGCTCGTCGTCGGTTGGGGAGGCACCTATGGCGCGATCCGCGCTGCTGTCGAACAGGCCCAGTCAGAGGGTCGGGCCGTGGCCAGTTGTCATCTGCGGCACCTGAATCCCTTCCCGAAGGATCTGGGAAACATCATGAGCCGCTATCGCCAGGTGCTGGTACCGGAGCTCAATCTGGGGCAGTTGTCCATGCTCCTGCAGGCGCGGTATCCTGTACGTGTGATCGGTCTCAACAAGGTCCAGGGGCAGCCCTTCCGGATCCGCGAGATCGTGGCCAAGATCAACGAAATACTGACCTGACTCGGGTAGAGGAAACAGATGACCGATACGATTGCCGAGCCGGCGCAACTGACGCGCAAGGACTTCGTCTCCGACCAGGAGGTCCGGTGGTGTCCCGGATGCGGTGACTACGCCATCCTGGCGCAGATGCAGAAAGTTCTCGCTGAGGTGGGCGTTCCTCGCGAGCAGACCGTTTTTGTTTCCGGGATCGGTTGCTCCAGTCGCTTCCCATATTACATGGATACCTACGGAATCCACTCGATTCACGGCCGTGCACCGACCGTGGCGACCGGCATCAAGTCGGTGAATCCGGACCTGTCCGTCTGGGTCATCACCGGTGACGGTGATGGACTGTCCATTGGTGGCAACCACCTCGTCCACTGCATGCGCCGCAATGTGGATGTGAAGGTCATCCTCTTCAACAATCGTGTGTATGGCCTGACGAAGGGGCAGTATTCGCCGACATCCTTGCAGGGACATCGGACGAAGTCCACACCCATGGGATCTATTGATTACCCCTTCAATCCGATTTCAGTCGCCATCGGTGCAGAAGCGACGTTCGTTGCCCGCACACAGGACACAAACACAAAACACCTGCAGGAGGTTCTTCGACGGGCGGCCGCGCACCGTGGCACCGCTTTCGTTGAGATCTTCCAGAATTGCGTCGTCTACAATCCGACCGCCTGGGATCATACAACCGACTCCAGTGTGCGCGATGACAACATCGTCTATGTGGAGGAGGGGCAGCCCCTCGTGTTCGGCCGGGACAGCGACAAGGGGGTCCGCGTCAATGGCATGATCCCCGAGGTCGTCAAGCTGTCCGATGTCGATGAGGGTGAGTTGGCCACGCATCAGGAAGGTCTCGACAACAGTTCCTATGCTTACATGCTCAGTCGAATGCAGCACCCTGAGTTCCCGCTGCCCTTTGGTGTCCTGCGATCCGTCGATCGACCGGCCTACACGGACCTGCTCGTAGATCAGGTGCAGCAGGCGATGTCGGACGGCGACGCAGATCTGGATGCGTTGTTGCGCAGCAGTGACACGTGGGTTGTGGAGTAGGAAGGCACGCTATGGTACACGCCCACAATGCCCAGGCTCACAATGAGAGTGTCGAGTGTCAGGCCTGCGGACATGGGAATATCTCAGGGACTGATTCGTGCGATGAATGTGGTGCGAGTCTTGTCGTGGAGCCCAGCGTCGACGGCGAGTCGGCGGCGCTGCAGAATCCGTTGTTGCGGTTACGCCCCAGGGAGCCGGAATGCGTTGATCGTTCGGCGACACTGGCCGACGTCATCGGTCGTCTGCAGAAGCGGAATGTCGGGTGTGTTCTGGTGACGAGTCACGGTGAGGAATTGGTGGGGATCTTCACCGAGCGTGATATCCTCTACCGGGTGGCCGGACTGATCGACCACGCCGCTGCGATCCCCGTGGAAAGTCTCATGACGCCGAGTCCCTCCACGTTGCGTCCGGCAGATCCCATCAGTCACGCCTTGCATCTGATGTCGGTGCATGGCTTCCGGCACGTCCCGCTCGTTGACGACGACACCCGCCCGGTGGGCGTCGTGTCTCTGCGTGACATCATCCGCTTTATGAGCAAGAGCGTCGGCACCGCCTGAGGGCCCTCATGACAAGTCGCCGACTCCTGACATATCTGCTGCTGTGGCTGGGATTCGCCTCCGCCTTTGCAACACCGGCCGCAGCAGTGTTGCGCTCGGATGTCCTGAGCCGACCGCGCACAGTGACGGGCTCACGATGGCTCGACCTGCACCTGCGACTGCTCGGACTCGAATTGACCTATCCGGCTTACCGGGTCCATCTCGGACTGGATGAGACGGGTGAGATGATCCGTTTTGACTTCTGGATCAGCGCGCCACTGGCGCGGCATCTTGAGGATGCAGGACGAAACGAGACAAGGCGCGTGTTATCCCACCATGCGGCCGGGATACGCGACCAATTGCAGGAGATGCTGGAGAAGCACTTCGTCGATCTGGCGGGAGACTTTGACAGCGAGGTCGATCTAGTGGGGAGCTTCTTCGCCCCCGGCGAAGACATTCAGGCTCCACCCAGGCAAATCGCTGGCTGGGAGAAGAATACATTCACCTGGCCAACGAGTCACTGAGCATCCAGTGACTCACGGTGCGATCCTGAACTACTCAGGATCATGGCGGACGCCCATGTCGTCGAGTGACTCCTTCAAAGAGATCGTCTTGTCGATGACGGGTTCCTCCGTCGTAACAATCCAACCCTGCACCTGACGACCGAAGACAGAGATGGTCTTTGGCGAAACGTCGATCACCTTTGTCGAGGTGGTGTGTCGCTCCCGGTCGGTACAGAAGAACGTGTGGCGACGTGTCACGCCTTTCTCGATCGGGTCGGCCATAGTCCTAGCCATCCTCTGAGATGGGCGTCTGATAGCTCTTCACGACCTGCACCAGTCGCTCCACACTCTCGTAGGGGGTGTCCGGTTGGACACCATGACCCAGATTGAAAAGGTGCCGGAGACCATCTGTCCGCTTCAGCAGGCCGAGGGTTTCCTCTTCGACGGCATCGGGTGGGGCAAACAGGGCGCAGGGGTCGAGGTTGCCCTGCAGTGGGTACTTCCCGCCAAGAATCCGATCTGCTTCCGTGAGGTCCGTGCGCCAATCAAGGGAGTACACATCTGCGCCGACCTGGTCCATGACGGGCAGCAGGTGAGCCGCATTGTTGGCGTAGTAGATCATCGGCACGCCCAATGAACGTGTGGCGTCAAAGATCCTGCGCAGGCAGGGCAGGGCGTGGGCTTCGAAGTCGCGACGTGACAGGGCACCAATCCACGTATCGAACAACTGCAACGCCTGGGCCCCGGCCTCCACCTGCATCGCCAGATAGCCGATCGTCACATCGGCCAGAACATCGAGTAGCCGTCTGGCCGTGGGCAGGTCTTGGTGCAGGAGTCGGCGGAACTGCGTGAATTCTCGAGCTCCACCACCCTCTGCCATATACGTGGCCAGTGTAAGGGGAGATCCCGCGAAGCCGATCAGTGGCACGTGGGCGGGCAAGCGATCGCGGATCCGGCCGATGATATCGCCCACGTAGGCCAGGTCCTTCGCAGCGTCGAAGGTGTGCAGTCGGGCCACGGACGCCGGATCGCGTGTGGAAAAGCCGAGGACTGGACCGGGATCGAACTTGACCGGGCAACCCATGGGGTCTACGGGCGTGAAGATGTCGGCAAACAGAATGGCCGCATCGACACCGAGCATGTCCACGGGCATGAGGGTTACTTCCGCCGCCGTGGCCGGGTCGCGGAACATCGTCTCGATGGACCCCTTCTCTTCCTTCAGACGCCGATAGGGCTCGAGGATGCGGCCAGCTTGCCGCATAAGCCAGATCGGTCGTCGAGGCGTACGATGCCCCCGACAAGCGGAGAGGAAGAGTGGTTCGTCAGATGAAGGCGTAGAATTCGATGAAGAGCTCACCAGTTCGGACTGACCCCGAGTGAAGGATGATGGGTTGTCCGCGACAGGTCGCGGACCCGAATTCCCTCGGGGGCATGATAGACGCACACGAAGTCGTTTTTTGCCGGCGAGGATGCTGTCCAATCGAGACTCTGACGCTGGAACTGTTTCCCCAGCACCATCTGCCCGACGATCAGGTCGTAGATCCCTTCCACCATCGTTCGCCGGCGCAGCAGGTGTGAGGGGATACTGAGTGACGTCGCCAGATACCGAAGATACTGATTCTGTTCCATGTAGTTCTTCCCGAGACTCTCGCGCGGAGATTCGGGTGTGATCAGGGCCCAGCCTGGCTCGGGGATCTCTGAGGTCATCATCGCTTCGTTGCGATATCGCATCAGGTCCCGAATGTCACCGAAGCGCTGGTGGAATCGTTGTGCAAGGTTCTTCAGCGTGCAGGGAATGACGGCCCCATTCTCCACGAAGCGGGCGATTCGCGGCAGAAGGATGTACTGTCCCTCGGCGATCTTCGAGGAGCGCAACGCGCTCAGGACACGATCTGACATACGAGCTCGCAACTGATTCTCGAGGATGCGCAGATCTTCCGGGAGAAGGGTGATGTCGAGGGCAGCCTGTAGATCGTCGAGGCTAACTTTGTCGGAGAAGATTGCGAAAAGCTCGTCCTGGGCAGCTTTCTTCTCACCCAGTGTCGCCTCTCGCCGCTTGTCTTCAACGGGCTCATGTGACGAGCCATTCCCAGCGGATGCAGGTGTTTGGTCAGTTTTGAACAGGCCATCGGTTGCCGCTGCGGGTCCAGCCGAATCATGGTTGGAATCGGCCGATGGCGTGGCGTCGCTGAAAAGATCATCTACGGAGTCAGCTGTTTCGTCATCGTGGCCGAAGTCGGCGATGGTCTGCGTGTCGTCGACCGCGTCGTCACTGTAGAAGCTGACCATGGCGCTGCTATCCTGTTCCTCGTCATCACCGGCGAAGGAAACCAGAGACGCAGATTCGTCCTTCGCATCCTCACCTGTGAATGTGATGGCAGTCGCAGAATCCACATCGCCGTCGTCACCCTCGAAGGTCACGAGTCTGGCAGCCTCCTCCTCACCATCGTCTCCGGAGAATGCGACGGCAGTCGTAGAATCCACATCTCCGTCGTCACCCGAGAATGTCACGAGCTTGGCTGCCTCATCTACCTCTTCGTCACCTGAGAATTTGACGGTAGGGGCAGGAGCCGTCTCTTCGTCACCGCTGAAGGAGATCGTGTGAGCCGTATCAGGCAGTGTATCGGCGCCCGTAAAAACAACGGCTTCAGTCGTGTCGCCGTTGGGTCCATCGAAAATCGCTGAAATGGAGCCTGAATCGCTGGACTCTTCGTCCTCGAAAAGGCTGTCTGCACCGGATGGATCCGATGCGGGTGCCTCATGGGCGACATCTTCGTACGTGACGGGATCGACCTCTGTCTCGATGCGGTCGATCAGGTCACGATGTCGGTCGAGGATGGAATCGATGCGATGGGCAAGGTGGCCGTTTACCTTGAATCTCGCACGTGCGACATACATGGCCTGTACCGCTTCGCGCAACGACTCTGCGTCGAGGTCCTCTTCGAGTTGCTCAAAAGGCTCGATCAATTCGCCAGCCCACTGGGCAGCCAGAAAACGATCGGACGTGCGCTGGATGTGTACTTCCAGCGACTCGATCTCGGCTCGCAGTTGTTCGGCGATCTGATCCAAATGGGCACCGGGGGAGGCGGTGATAGGGGTTGCAGAGAGAGGGTATTGCAGGTTCAAACTCTGGTCCATACCCGAGCTTGAACCCTCATCCATCATACTCAACGAAGCGCTGTTTTTCAACCATCCGCCTCGTTGGCGGGTACTGTCTCAGACAGTGCCAGCGAGGGCAAGACACCCGGCCAACGTGGTTTGCTGGGGCGCCAGTGGGGAATGCCACGTTTGCCGGTCAGGCGGATCTGCCCATCCAGGTAATAGACGTAGACCTGTTTGCGGCTCTGGGCGCCCGACATCTGGTAGACCGTACGGGTCAGGCTGTGGCAGTTGGCGAAGAACTCGCGCTCCAGTGCATCGTCGAGGACCAATCGATCGTAGATGTCTTCCTGAAGTGACTTCTGGCGCACGATGCCTGGGGGCAGGTCGTTGGCGCGCGCATACATCATCAGACGGATCTTCGGACGTTTGAACGTGCAGTTGAGATACTGGCTGTCCACCAGGGCCCAGTGACCCGCAGTGATCGGCTCGCGGTAGAATTCGAGCTTGTTGTACCACAGAGTACGCTCAGAAGACTGCACAAAACGACCTTCGAACAACTCACGCAGCCCCGCAAGGTGACAGGGCGAACCGTCGGGCAGTCTTGAAGTACGGTAGACGAGGGCGTATTCGGCGAAAGCGTGACGCAGGGCCTTGAGGCGGCCTTCACGCACATGATGGCTCATCTGGGGCAGAGAGATCAGACGTTGCCAGGCCTCGTCGAGAGCCTGGTTTGCAGTCTCTGTCTCAGTCTCAGGTAAGGATCCACCCAGGATCTCACCGAGCCGGTCGATCCCGACGAAGCGAGCGCCGAAAATCGCCTTCAGGCGGTCTGAGGTGCTGCGCTCCTGCAGTGCCTCACGGTCGGCGACGGACGGGGGCTCTTCCTCCTCCTCTTCGCCGTCGGATGGGGTATCATCGAAATCGATTCGACGATCCCGCTTAACGGCGGCGATCTCCGTCTGAAGGTCCTGAAGGAGAGATGGGTCGACTGTGTCGAGGTCATTCGTGACGTGCTCGACCAACGCGATGTCTTCGGCCAACTCTTCCTGCAACTCCTGAATCTGCCCCTGTTTCTCGATGATGCCACCAACGGGGTTCATCAAGTGCTGGAGGGAAAGGAGGCGGTCGACATATGGCTTGATCGACAACGCCAGGGCGTGGGCCGTTTCGACATCCTCCACCACATCTGTGTCTTCATCCGGCTCGCCGAGGCGGATGATCCGAGCTGACAGCTCGTGCACACGGTCTTTGAGCGTGTGCACGTCGGCATCGGGCGTCGGGATGGAGGAGGGACTCACTGGCAGCAGCTCTTAGGTCCCGGGCTCGACCATCCACTCGGGGAGCGTGATGCGGTATCTGTAGACATCATCTCGCGGCCGTAGTGTAATCGTCTTGCCTGCGACACTGGCAGCTTCGACCTCAGGTTCGTCGATCTCGTCGCGAAAGGCGAGGACGCGAAGGGCTGGCATGCGTCGATCGGTCCAGATCAAGGCCGGATTCAACTCGATAGGTTCGGTGGTATCGATCGGGTACACGTCGATCTGCCAGCCCTGATGGGTGACGACGGCGGCACCGCACAACGAGATCGGGCCAACCTCGAGGCGCTCGCCCCGCGTGTCACAGTACAGATAGTCGTCACACTGCACGAAGTCGACCCGTCCCTGACCTGCATCGGCTGAATAGGCGAGAAGTCCCTCAGGGCCATGGGCGAGGAAGGACGCCGGTGGCAGATTGAAGGAGGTCTCTTCGTCGATGGCCACGTCCCAGGATTCCTCGGTGGCACCATTCACATACACATGCAGCCCGTTCGCATAGACGATGCGAACCTGGCTCAGTTCGTGCGCACCGGCGACGAGAGCCTCCGTCGTTTCCAGCAGGTTCCCACCGCGCTGGTAATGGATCGACTCGACTTCTACGCCCAGGTAGTAGGTCTGCAGGTGCCGCAGCATGTAGTAGACTTTTGCCACTGCCGGCAGACCCCATCGCTCGAGGTCAGGAACCAGACCCGCGTGGCCGAAGGCCACGGTGGTGGCCAGATAGCGGTCGAAGGCAGCCGATCGTGAGTCTCTGGCATCATCCGGTACATCGGTGCCGAGAAAGTCCTCAGGTGATCCGAGGCCGATACTGATCTGTTGCCGATCCATGTGCCGCAGGGCAAAGTCGACGACCAGTGGTTGCTGGCTGGGCGCCTCTCCTGCGAGTCGGGCAATGACCCTCGGAAGCAGGCCACGATGGAGCCAGTGCTGGCCTCCGTCGGCGATGACGGTGGTGCTGGGATCCGCGTTGAGCGCTGAGAACATGGCCTGTTCAGCCTGCAGCGTATGACGGAAACTGGCGGCATCCTCGTCGAGCCGTCCATCACAATCGACGCGGGTCCACGGGGCCTGAGCGGCGTGCTTGCGCAGGAAGATGGCATGTGGTGAATACTGCTCGCGCAACCGCTGAAGGCTCGCAGGGGCGAGGCTGGCGATACTGCGAGGCTTGAGCAGATAACGACCAGGCCCAGTCGAGGTCAGCTCACCCTCTCCGTCCAGCCCTGCGTGACTTGTTGCCCAGCAACTGTCGAGGGGCGAGATATCCCTGAAGTCTGCCGAGAGGGCGAATGGGAGTTCCAGGTCGCCGATGGCATCCAGATACTCACGGAAGGCATCGTCGCCACCCTTGGCCGGTGCGCCTTGAGGTTCAAGGGCCGGTGTGCCGCCGTGGCCGTCGTCCCAAGTCGAGCCCGGGTGCAGGATCATCAGGTCGGTCATCCCGAGTTGACGATACATCCGCACACGCTCGTAAGCTTCGATGTAGGCTTCCTCGCCCGCGGCCATTTCGGGCAACTCACAGTAGATCTGCTGAGGCTCACTGACAGGAGCCAGGGGCTCAGACGGAGATGGCAGATGGGGCAGCACCTCCTCGAATCGCCTGGAGACGGTCAGGACCCAGCGCTCCTTGAGATTGCGTCGACGGCCATCGGATGGCGGCAGATAGCGACAGCCACCATTCAGGTGCATCAACTCATCGGCCTGCCGCGGGGCACCGTGCAGAGAGCTTGCGTGCGAGGAAAACCAATCAAGAAGACTGGAAATGAAGACACCCGACGTGCTCAGGATCTGCGGTTGAGCGTCGTCGATCGTGAAATAGGGGAGTCGGATCATGCGCGGATGGATGGCGCCCACGACATAGCCCAGTTCAACACCGGCAGCGCGGCCATTGCCGCCCTCGATCTCTACCAGGAGAGACTTACCACTGATGCCGATTCGGTACAGGAAGTCTGCCAGTTCACTACCCCGGCGCCACTGCCATCGTGCCTCAATGCAGTCGCCGACCAGTTCGCAGGAGACAAAGTGTCTCTCGATCTCATCGTCGTCTGCTGACCATTCCTGGCCGTCCATATCGATGGAGACACCACCGCCCTCGGAAAGCTTGATGGCATCGGCGTTGTTGATCTCTACTTCGATGTCAGACAGGTTGCCGTCGATGGGTGTGTATACGTAACGAACGACGGCCGACAGGGAGCGCGACTCAAGGACGAAAGAGATGCCATCCTTGGTGACGCTGTTGGTGACATCTTCGTCGCAGGTGGGAAGCATGCTCGGATCTGGCCCGTAGGGCGAGACCGCGGGATCCACATCTTCCAGCGGGAGGGGACGCTCGAAGCTCAAACCGCGTACGGCCAGATTGGCGTTTCCGCGGGCCAAGAGCCCACACAACTGAACTCCCGCGAGACTGGCACCGGCTGGAAGCTGCGCCCTCATCAGGTGCGTACCGTGGAAATCGATGGGACCGGCCACAATCTGGCTGCCGCCAGCCAGCAGAAGCACTAACTGTGTCGTCAGCGCAGCGTCGGCTTCGGCGTCTTGTTCTGGAGCGGGATGCTCTACCCACACCTGAACGACGTGAGACCCCTGCGCGAGCGCAATGGGCTGCTCGGGGGCCAGCGTAACATTTCCGGCACCCGTGATGGTCAGGCGAACTGTGTCGTCTTCGCCCTCAGCCGAACCGGAGAGCCCCTCTTCGAACGCGGCCTGCCAGGTGGCAAAGCCATCGACAGGGATGAGGTCGTCGGTGGCGGGCCCGGTGGCAGTGTCCGGGCCAGCGGGAGTCGTACTTGTCGTCTCCGCGCTGACATCTATGGTCATGGGTAGAGTTTCCTCAAAGGGCGATTGGTGTCGACGTGTTTTTAGTGTTGGGCAGACAGATAGGTGTCGCGACCTGCATGTGGGTGTCTATAAATGGTTATATAGAGACTGGTGAAAGTAGACCGTGCCCTGTCGAGTGTCAAGATCGTGAGTGTCCCTAAACACCGTAGAACAGACGTGCTATCTTCTTGAGTGTGAAGCGAATGTCTCAATCCGAAACGACCCATGTAGAGAGCCTCGTCATTGGCGCTGGAGCGGCCGGGATCATGGCAGCGATCGCCTCTGCTGAGCGGGGTGCCAGAGGGGTCGTTCTCCTCGAGGGCGGCGACCGTCCGGCCCGCAAGATCCTGATTTCGGGCAACGGGCGCTGCAATTTGACCAATCTCGACGCCGACCAACCGGGGCACTACCACAGTGCCCAGCCGCGTTTTGCACGGCCAGCCCTGCGCGCTCACCCTGTAGAGAAAACTCTCGGCTTCTTCCACGATCTGGGAGTGGTCACGCGGGTGGAGAAGCGAGGGCGGCTCTTCCCGGTGTCGGACCAGGCCCAGTCGATCATCGACTTGCTGGTCGATCGGCTGCAGATGCTCAACGTGCAGTTGGAGCTGTCGGCCCGAGTCGAAGCATTGAGCGCACGCGAGGGGGGAGGCTTCGATGTGCGTTGCACCGATGGTAGAGCCTGGCAAGCCGATAGTGTCATCGTCGCCACAGGTGGTTTGAGTGTGCCCAAACTTGGTGCCAATGACAGCGGCATGTGCATGTGTGAGGAGTTTGGCCATCAGCGCACCGCGCTGTATCCAGGCCTGGTTCCACTGGAGAGTGAGGACCCTCATGTGCGTCGGATGGCGGGCGTTCGTGTCTGGGCCCGCGTGAGCGCTGAGGGCCCCGGGGGGCGTCGCGTCGAGGACACCGACGATCTGCTGTTCACTCGATATGGTCTATCGGGATTCACCATCCTCAATCTGAGTGGCCGACTTGTGCCCCTGCTGGCCGAGGGTCCGCGCGACGTTCACATCAGTCTCCTGCCGGAATCGACCCCGGAAGAGGCTGGCGAATTGCTGCATGACCGCTGGCAGCGACACCCGCATCGGTCGCTGGGACTCAGTC
>JABHDC010000174.1 GCA_018673255.1 Gemmatimonadota bacterium | reverse complement strand
TGACCTTCACCTCGCAGGCGGGTCACGCCGATCCCTACAACGATGTCGAACTCGACGTCCTCTTCGCCAATGGCGAGCAAACCATTCGCGTGCCGGCCTTCTGGGCTGGTGACGACATCTGGAAGGTCCGTTTCGCTGCGCCCGCAGAAGGTGACTGGACATACGAGACGATCTGCACCTTCACTACAGGTCCGGGCCCGAATGATGCGGGATTGTGTGCCCAGACTGGAACCATCCGCGCCACGCCTTATGCTGGTGACAACCCGCTGCTGCAGCACGGACGATTGCAGGTCTCCGAAAGCCAGCGTTATCTGGAGCACGTGGACGGCACGCCATTCTTGTGGATCGGTGACACGTGGTGGATGGGCCTGACCACCCGACTCGACTGGCCTGAAGGATTCCAGACCCTGGCAGCCGATCGTGTCTCTGCCGGCTTCAGCGCCATCCAGATCATCACCGGTCCCTATCCGGACATGACCGCCTGGGATCCACGCGGCCGCAGTGAGGCTGGCTTTCCCTTCGCAGACAACTTCGAACGCATCAGCCCCGCCTACTACGACGCCGCGGATCTAAAGATCGGCCACCTCGTCCAGTCCGGGCTCATGCCATGCATCGTCGGCATGTGGGGATATTACCTGCCCCAGATCGGCGTGGAACGCATCAAGCGATACTGGCGCTACATCGTGGCCCGTTACTCAGCCTACCCGGTCTGCTGGTGCATCGCCGGTGAGGCGGCTATGCCCTACTACCTCTCCGAGAACAAGGAGTCGGAGGCACAGGAGCAGAAGTCGGGCTGGACCGAGGTCACGCGATACGTGCACGATGTAGACGGGCACGACAACCCGGTCACCATCCACCCGACCCAATTTGGTCGCCAGCAGGTGGAAGACCCCGGCGTGCTGGACTTCGAGATGCTCCAGACCGGCCACGGTGGCTTCAAGTCTCTCATCAACAATGTGGAAGCCGTCCGCGAATCCCGAGCGATTCAACCGGCGATGCCCACCTTCGTGAGTGAGGTCAGCTACGAAGGCATCCTGGGACGATGTCATGCCGACGTGCAGCGCATGTCCTTCTGGCAGGCGATTCTCTCCGGCGCCTTCGGTCACACCTATGGCGCCAATGGCATCTGGCAGATGAGCACGGAAGCGGATCCCTATGGCCCGTCACCGCACGGTCGCTCCTGGGGGTCCCAGACCTGGCAGGGAGCGTATCGATCATCCGGCTCCCGGCACGTCGGACTGGCACGTCAGCTATTGACCGACATCCAATGGTGGCGGCTGGAGACGCATGACGAGTGGATCGAGAATCCGTGGGATGGAACCGACTACGACACCAATATCGCCGCCGGCATTCCCGGCGAATTGCGTGTCATCTACGTCCCGCAGATGTGGAATCTGCCGCAGGTTCTGGAGATCGAGCCTAACGTCTCCTACGAGTCCTTCTGGTTCGATCCCATGACCGGTGATCGCACGGACACCGTCGCCGTGGAACCAGATGCCGATGGCGCCTGGACGCCACCTCACCCCGTCGTCGTGCATGACTGGGTGTTGGTGCTGACCGCCTGAGAAGTTCCGGAGGCGCGGGCTGCATCAGTGGCCCCCGACAACGTCAGATGGATACGGTGGCTGGGCCGACTCAAGACCGTCGCTCAACAGGGCCAGATCCCCATCAGTGCAACGGCTCCGGGCGACCTACCAGGTCGGGCACGTCAGTTCGCGGTGCGTCCGCCTTATTGACGCCGGACCATGGACCGTACTTCGTGACACAGTAGGCTCCTCGGCGGATCAACGCCCTGCATCAAGGTCTTGAAGCAGGGCGTCCTGCTCGCGTGTCGTTGCCGGCCAACGCATTGCCTTGTATCCCTGTGCCATAGATAGCGAAAGCACTCCCATGCTTGAGAAGGTCCAAGTCGAAGTTCGGGAATGGTCTGGCAGGCTCAGGAGCCTGGCATGTCTGCTGGGTCTCTTCACTGTCACATTTCCTGAACCGACCCAGGGCCACAATGGCGCCGTCGCCCTGGCCGTGCCGGTTACTGGCATCACCGTCGACGGTGATCTCTCCGACTGGCCTCAGGACATGGTCTCCTACCCCATCCGCGAGACCAACTTTGCGTCCCAGCCCCACTCGGATTTCAGGGATCTGGAAGCGAGCTTCCGTATTGGCTACAGTGCCACCGAGGGCGCCCTCTACATAGGTGTCGAAGTCCACGACGACAGCGTCATCGTCACGGCCCCGGGCGGCGGTCCTATCGACGCCTGCACCATCCTGCTCACCAGTTCGCACGATCTGGGCACACGTCCTGGCAGCCGGGCCGAGAGGCTCTCTCATCTCAACAGCATCGATCTACATGGGAAGTCGGTCTCGATCGAGGGATCGATACCGGCAACTGCCGTCAGATCCGCGACCATCGGCGATGCCCACGAGATCTCCTATGAGGTCCGCATTGACCTCTCCTGGTCGGCCTACACAGACCTGGACGCCGCGCTGAGCCTGGGGTTCGACATCCTGCTGAACGATACCGATGGCGATGGCACCATCCAGACCGTGTCGTGGGGCCCCGGCCGGAGCAAACGGCCTTTTGTAAACCGAATCGGTGACGTCATGCTTTTGCCTGCCGGTCAGGCAGGTATACCCCTCGTCGGCCTGGCCACCTGGGCTAATGGGAGCCCCATCTCTTTCGCCTCGATTCAGGTTCAGTCGACCCACAGTCCACGCCTCTGGTGCACGGTGGCCACGGATACTTCCGGGAGTTTTCGAGTCACCTTGCGCCCGGATGAATATCGGATCACCCTCCAGGATCCGGCGGGCAGCACCACCACCGTCGACATGCGCCTCGGCCAGTTGAGTCATACACGTGTGCAGGCCCCCCTGCCCACGGGCGTGCGACAGGTCGCCGGTCCAGGTACAGAGCACTGGCAAACCTTCGACGTGACAGATGGTGTGGCCTCCAACTCCGTGAAGGTCCTCGAGCAGGGACGCGATGGCATCCTCTGGCTCGGCACCGAGGCCGGCCTCACGCGATACGATGGCCGGAAGTTCATCTCCTATACCCGGAGTGACGGTCTCACCCAGCAATGGATTCACGATCTCGCCGAGGACCAACATGGCGACCTCTGGATTGCAGCAGGTAATGTGGGCGGATGGGATCTCTTCCTCTTCGATGGCACGGCCTTCACCTCATTGCGCGACTCTCTCGGCCTCACCGAAATGGTCGGCAGCCTGCACAGTGACCGGGTTGGCAACATGTGGATCGGCACCGAAGGCGCCGGGCTGAGTCGTTGGGACGGCTCGCGTCTGGAGACATTCACCACGGCAGGGGGCCTGTCCAACAACCTGGTGAACGACATCTGGGAAGACGCCTCGGGCGGGATCTGGATCGCCACCATTTCGGGTGTGGACTATTGGAATGGGCAGAATCTGGTCCATCATCGTCCCGACGAAATAGGGAGCACCCGCATCGTTCGCCAGGATCAGAGTGGTGACATGTGGTACGTTGGCGGGCGTGGCCTGCTGCGCTCTCGACATGGGCGCCTGGAGACCGTCTCCCTTGACGAGGGGCCGACGCCCCTGGTGCTGTCGTCGTTGCAGGAGGATCGACACGGCCGCATGTGGGTCGGCACGCTATCAGGCATTCGGCGCCTCGACATGGATGGCACCATATCGACCTTCACCCAGGGCCATGGACTGGCCTTCGACGCGGTGGTTGATCTGCTGGAGGACCGCGACGGTCACATGTGGGCCGCCACGGGCTGGTTTGGTATGGGTGGGGGTGTGACCCGTTTCAGTGGCGACCGCTTTGTCACATTCGGCGTGACGGATGGCCTGCCCACCAGCAATATCGGTCAAACCATTCAGGACACCGATGGCCACGTGTGGATGGCAGCGTCTCAGAGTCAGCACAACATCATGTCGGGCCTGACCAGGTATGACGGCAGCTCCTTCACGTCCTGGAACAAGGCCGGTGGACTGCGGGGCGAAAGACCCAAGTTGTTGTCCGTGGGAAGTGATATCTGGGTCGGCACGCAACGTTTCGACGGCGTCACCTTCCAGTATTACGAGCCCTCGTCGGGTTCCAGTGCCTGGGGCCTCGCGCGACGACCCGCCACAGGCGACCTCTGGATGGCAGTCTGGTCGAGCGGCGTCGCTCACGTCGAAGGGCGGCACCTCGTGCCCTTCACGGGCATTGAGGATCCCCACAAGGTCCTGCCACGGACCCTTGCCTGGGATCGTGACGACCGTCTGTGGATTGGCACTTGGTTCGGCGGGCTTTACCGCTGGAATCCAGCCACCGGTGAGACGCGGCACTTCGGCGTCGATGATGGCCTTGAGGACGAAGGCATCATGACCGTCATCGAGGACAGGGACGGGCGACTCTGGGTGGGCACGTGGAGTGGGGGCGTCAGCTGGCTCGATGGCGAACGCTTCATCACCCTCACACAGCGCGATGGCCTGGCCGGCAACTGGGTCACCGACATCGTGCGTGACCAGCGCGACCGTTACGTCATCTCTACTCTGGGCGGTGGGATCAGCCTCTATGACGGCCTGGTCATGCAGACCCTCACCCGGGCCGATGGTCTTGGCGGCAACGTCGTGCAGGACGTCATGGAGGACAATCGAGGTGACCTGTGGTTGTCCACCACAACTGGTCTCACTCGCTACCGCCCCGGGACGACATCTCCCGCCGTGCAGATCACCGGCATCCAGGCAGACAGGGAATACGATCCGACCGCCGAAGTTAGTCTGCCGACGACACAGGACCTGCTGACCATCTCCTTTGAAGGCCGGAGTTTCCTCACGACACCGGATCGACTGGCCTACGTCTACAGGTTGAAGGGCTACGACGACGAATGGCGCGTCACGCGTGACGAGGAAGTGGTCTATCAGGATCTGCCCCTGGGTGACTACCACTTCGAGGTCAAGGCCGTCGATGGCGAACTCAGCTACTCCGACGCTGGTAATGTTCCCATCGTGGTGCATCTGGCCTATGGCCGGATCGTCATGACCGCGGCCCTGGTTCTGGCCGTGGCCGGCCTGATCATCGCCGGTCGTTATGGCCTGGGACGACGCCATGAGCGCGATCTTGCCCGCACCGAACTGCTGCAGGAGCGGCGCCGGCATATCGAGGTGAAATCCCACGAAATCGATCAGTGGACGGTCGATGACTTCGTCGGCACCAGCCCCGGCCTGCAAGCCGTGCTGAATCGAATCCGCGATTTGCAGGCAGAGGATGGCCGCGTCCTCATCACGGGCGAAGCCGGTACCGGCAAGGAACTGGTTGCCCTCGCCGTGCATTCGGGCAGCCGTCGTCGGGATCGGCCATTCGTACCCGTCCGCTGTGCGGGACTGCCACGGGCCGTGGAGTCTCTGGATCAGCGGACTCAGGTGTTGTCCCTCCTCTTCGGGCACACGCAGGGCGCCTTCACCGGTGCCGATGAGGACCACGAAGGCCTCGTCCAGCAGGCCGAAGGTGGCATCCTCTTCCTCGACGAGGTGGGACTGCTTCCCCTGCCCACACAGGCTCACCTGTTGCGCGTACTCGGCCAGGGCGAAGTGCGCCGCACCGGCTCACAGGACGGTGAGCAGGTGGACCTTCGCGTCCTGGCATCCACCAGCGAAGACCTGCAGTTGCAGGTGGAGATGGGGACCTTCAACGGCGAGCTCTACGACTTCCTCGCCGTCGAATCACTGCATGTGCCGCCCCTGCGCGAGCGCCGCGAAGACATCGCCCCTCTCGCTCAGCACCTGGTCGATGACGCAGCCCGCCAGCACGGCTCTGAGCCACAGCCACTTGCCCCGGAGCTTCTCGCACAGTTGCAGGAGCGCTTGTGGCCGGAGAATGTGCGCGAACTGGCACAGCATCTGCGGGAGATTGCTACAACCGGCGCCAGGCCATCTTCATAGAGTGACCTTGGCCGAGCACCCTGCCGCGACCCACCTTTTGAGTATGGAGCCGCTTCCTGGCATTCTAGCGCAGCAGTAACATCCGCTGTCTCTCTACCCGCGTCCCGGTCCGCAACTGATAGAAGTAGACGCCCGTCGCCATGGCTCGACCCCGGCCATCCGTTCCATCCCAATTCAGTTCATACACGCCAGCCTCGCGCAATCCTCTGGCCAGCGTGGCCACACGTTGTCCGGTCATGTTGTAGACCGCAAGATCGATCTGGTCCGTGGCGGGCAGGGCAAAACGAATGACGGTGGCGCTGTTGAAGGGATTTGGAAAATTCTGATTCAGCTCAAAGCCGTGAGCTCCCGCTGCAACTTTCTCTTCCACAATCGCCGTGGATGGATCGGCGGGGATCAGGTCGATAGCCCCTATGTAGAGTGGACCCAGTACATCACCAAAGATTGAGATCTGCTCGATCGGTCCCGAAAGGCTGAACCTCTCGAGGGGTATGGTGACGGTCTGCCAGTCATTGCTGGAGAAGTCGATCTCTTCCCTGTAGCGCTCGCCGAACTCATGATATCTGGCCGCCGTGCGATTCAGCATCAGGCCGATGTGAGGGTTGTCCCACCAAGGCATCTGCACATCCGCGGTGTGGACGGCCAGGCGCAAGGCTTCATACCCGCCGGAATCGATCGCTTCATCCAGCTGCAGTTCACCCTCCCACGTGAAACTTCCCTCGCCGGATACTTGTAGTGCCGTCACCGACTCGCCCTGGTGGGTGACATCGGTCAAACCAGGCACCGGTTCGAGAAACGCGGGGGTGACAGAGTGCCAGCTTCCGCCCTGTGCATTTCCATAGACGCGCAGTTCACCCGGCTGCACCTCTGGTAGTACGTCTATTGATTTGGTCAGGCTCGTCACCAGGGGACCGATAGAGGTTTCCTGGTCGATGGTGATCTGCACGACCTTCCACCCGCTTGCCGCTTCGACCTGTAATGCGGCGTCCAGGCGATAGCCATCTTCCCCGGATGTAAGAGGCAGATCAGCCGGACCACCGACCTGAGACAGATCAGCCGTCACCTGCACCACACGCGACGCCGCATCAAAGAGGGCTGGTCGCACGTCAGCCTGGATCTGCAGCGAGGTGCCATTGACTACCTGAGAGGGCAGATTGTTCGTCCAGGTGGACGGTCGTACCACCGTGTAGTCGGCGCGGCCCTCGATGACACGGATCCGTTGGTCGATCGGCACATCAAGCAACAGATCAACCTGCCCCGATGGCCAGCGAATCTCGAGGGAGTCGACGAGACTGCGCGTGCCCAGACCGAAGTGGGCGACCAGTTCGTGCTGTGCATATCCCATACCACCGGTCACTTCACGCACCTGGCCCAGATCGCCGGCACGAGCTGAGACCCGCACACCGATGCCAGCGCGATTGCTTTGCACACCCACCGGATCGACTGTGAGCCAGTGATTGGTATTCCCCGTATTGTGATACGGTTGCCCTTCAACCAGCACGTCGATGAAGCCATCCAGATCGTAATCAGCGAAACCGATAACAACCCTGTAGTCGGGCGGAATTCCCGACTGCGCTGTGGCGTCCACGAACTGGCCCTGGCCATTGTTGAGATACAGTGCCGGGGGTAAGCCGATCATGAGGTCGAGATCGCCGTCATTGTCGATATCGGCCAGCCCCGGGCCGAGCAGGTTGTTCTGCACCAGGTCAGCAAGGCCGGCGGCACCAGTGATGTCGAAGAATTCACCCGAACCGGCGTTCAGCAGGAGCAGGGAACGGAAATCATCACCTCCGTAAAGATTCCCACCACCGGCCGCCTGAAAGATATCCATCTTGCCATCGTTGTTGATGTCACCCACGGCCACGCCGAAGGCCTGCCCCTCGTCTCGGATCTGCTCGGTCGAGGCATCGACAAATCCCCCTTCACCATCGCCGATGAATAGTCTGTTCGGCAAGTTGAAAACACCCACATAGAGGTCTGGCCAACCGTCGTTGGTGAAGTCGCAGGCCACCATGCCGCCATTGCTGCCAAATCCAGCATCGGCAAAACCGACCTCGATCCCCGCTGCTGCTGCGGCCCCCGTGAATCGTCCATTTCCGAGATTCCGGTAGAGTTGGTTGAGAATTGTCGGGACAGGTGGCAGGGCGGTGGCAAGATTGCCTGAGTAGAGATCGATCAGTCCATCTCGGTCATAGTCAAGCCAGATAGCATTGTCCGTCGGCAGGGAATCTGTCAGCCCCGCCTCTACACCCCCGTCACTGAAAACGCCGGCATCATTGCGCAGCAACACATTCCGGCTTGCCATCATGGTGAAGAACATTCCCTTGGGCACAAGGGCATCGAGATCACCATCATTGTCGATATCTGCAAAACTCACGCCACCACCGGCCGGCTGCCGACCGAACTGGGCCTTCAACGTGAAGGTCCGATCGGAAAATCCTGTGCCGCCCTCGTTGTGCAGCAAGGCCAACTCCGACGAGAACCCCGCGCCATAGAGGATGTCCGGCCAACCATCATTGTCGTAGTCACCCCAGGCGATGGTGCGTACGCCATTGGACAGTGTGGGTAGATCGATTCTGTCACGACCCATCGGTTCGAAGTAGGTCTGCGCGTCGGCCTGTATCACGAGAAGCGCCACAACGGCCAGCGCGATCTTCGTCTTCATAATTCGATCCCCTCACTTCGTGCAGTACAGTCGTTATCCCTATCGAACAATCCTCACACAGGCGTGTGACCTGTCACACATCTGTGTGAGATCGCCACAACCGGCGCCAGAGTACCTTCATGCAGTGGCCTGGACGCTATTCCTTCACTCACACCCCTGAACCTGAACTGCTTTCTGGCGTCCTAACGCAGTAGCAACATCCGCTGTCTCTCGACCCGCGTCCCGGTCCGCAGCTGATAGAAGTAGACGCCCGTCGCCATGGTCCGGCCACGGCCATCAGTCCCATCCCAACTCAACTCATACACACCCGCCTCACGCAGTCCCCTGGCCAGCGTGGCCACACGTTGTCCGGTCATGTTGTAGACGGCCAGATCGATCTGGTCCGTAGCGGGCAGGGCAAAACGGATAACGGTGGCGCTGTTGAAGGGATTCGGGAAATTCTGCTTCAGCTGAAAGCTCTGTGCACCAGCCGCAACTCTCTCCTCCACAATCGCCGTGGATGGATCGGCGGGGATCAGATCGATGGCCCCCAGGTAGAGTGGACCTCGCAGGTCTCCGTATATGCCGATCTGCTCAATGGTGCCGGCGAGGCGAAAGTAATCGAGTGGTATCGTGACGACCCGCCAACCACTATAGCCGAAATCGATCTTCCCCAGGTCGGGCCTGCCGAATTCATAGTTTTTCGCCGTGGTACGATTGAGCCACATGCCCATGTGGCTTGGTCCCCACGTAGGTGGCTCAACACCATCGGGGTAGAAGGTCAGCCGTACATCCTGATAGCCGCCGGAATCGATCGCTTCATCCAACTGAAGCTCCCCGTCCCAGAGTCGATTGCCCGGTCCGGATCCATAGATCCCGACCACGGTCCCGCCCTGATAGGTGACGTTACTCGAGTTGGGCACCAGTTCCAGAACGTCCGGCGCGCCGGAACGCCAGATCCCTCCTTGTCCATTGCCATAGACTCGCAGCTCTCCCGGCGGGGTGGTGGGCAATACCTTCATTTTCCTTGTCAGGCTCGTCACGAGGGAGCCCAGTGAGGTCTCCTGCTCGATGGTGATTCGCACGACCTTCCACCCACTTGTCGCTTCGACACGCACTGGAGCTTCCAGACGATAGCCATCCTCGCCGGGTGTGAGAGGCAGATCAGACGGTCCCCCAAACTGAGACAGATCAGCCGTCACCTGCACCACACGCGACGCCGCATCAAAGAGTGCCGGTCGCACATCAGCCTGTACTTGCAGTTGGGTGCCATTAACCACCTGAGAGGGCAGATCGTTCGTCCAGGTGGACGGTTGCACCACCGAATAGTCTGCACTGCCTTCGATGACGCGAATCCGTTGATCGATCGGCACATCAAGCAACAGATCGACCTGCCCCGATGGCCAGCGAAGCTCGAGGGAGTCGACGAAACTGTGCGTGCCCAGGCCAAAGTGGGCGACCAGTTCGTGCTGTGCATATCCCACACCGCCGGTGACTTCACGGATCTGCCGCAACTGTCCCGTACGGGCCGAGACCCGCACGCCAATACCAGCGCGATTGCTTTGCACACCCACCGGTTCTACCGTGAGCCAGTGATTGGTATTCCCCGTATTGTGATACGGTTGTCCTTCAACCATCACGTCGATGAAGCCATCCAGATCGTAGTCAGCGAAACCGATGACCACATTGAAAGCGGATGCAATGCCGGCCTGCGCTGTGGCGCGGGTGGAACGATGCGCACAGGCTGTGCCCCTCATTGGTCGGCCGCTGGCAGGACCCAGCGTTCGAGGACCCCTTTTCACGAGACCGGGCGTGGCCCACAGGTCGCGCCTGGTCTGAGTGGATCGGCACTCGAGCTCCCAACTCTCCCCATGATCCAGATCAGACGAAACCCGTCCACAATGCTGGACAGGTCTCCATTTTGCGTAACCTGCGGTTGCAGACCACAACTTGACGTCAGGATCCGATCTGACAAGGATCTCCTATGGGATATCCTCAGATACAGGTCCAGGTCAGCTCGGGGCGGGTACAGGCATCGACGATCTCAGCAGAAGCAGGTGCGGCAGACGAGTGAGACGACTGTGTTTGCTGCTGTGTGTGCTGGCCGGTTGCAGCCACGATGCGAAGCGCGAGAATCCACTCGATCCTGAGTTGACCCCGCCCGTGTCTCTCGAGGGCCGACTCGATGTCAGCCAGGGAACGGTCGAGCTCAGTTGGTCGGCCTACGATGGCACGACCTCCTTCGAGACCTACCACGTCCTGCGCAAGGTGCAGGGCCTGGAAGCCATCGACACCCTCTCCAGCCTCCCCGGTCTCGCCGACACGACCTTCATCGACTCGTCCACGGCGCCCAATACATCACACGAGTATCAGATTCTGGTGGAGACCACGCCGGGCCTGCAGACGCCATCCAATCTCATCGCCGTGAGTGGTTACACCGTCGTTGCCCCGGTGCTCACGAGTGTAGTCGGCGATGGCCGGGGAGCGAAGATTGTCGTCACCTGGTCGCCCTACAACGGGCCACGCTTCGAGGCCTACCGCATCGAGCGCGCCGAGAGTGTGCGATTCGACACGGTGGGACAGGTAACGGATCGCGCAACAGGCTCATTTTCAGACACGAGTGTGCTGCCGGAAACCAGTTATGTCTATCGTGTCGTGCTGCAGGCAGCGGGTCTCGAATATGTGAGCAATCTCAGCACGGCCGCCGACTTCTCCCTGCGACCGGTCACGCTAGAGTCAGCCATCCTCGACTCCATCACCGGCGGGGTCGAGCTGCAATGGCGCGCATACGATGGTCAGGGATTTGTCGTGTATCAGGTCATGCGCGAACAGATCACCGGCATGGGTCGCGAACCGGAGTTGGTAGCTCGATTGGATGAGATCGCCGACACCGTCACCGTGATCCGTGACCTCATCGAGGGAGAGCGCTATGGCTTTTCCGTGGTGACGATCACCACCCGTGACACCCTCGTCGGCAACCAGCTCCAGCTAGAGATGCGCCGGCCACGGCTCACGGGATTCTCCGCTGAACTGCAGCACGAAACATTCGCCATCGAACTCAATTGGGATCCCTATACCGGTCCTTTCGGCAGCTATCTGATCATCCGCTCCTCAGACGATGAAGAGATCGTCCTCGCCCGGCTCACCAACGTAGAAAACACACGCTTTGTGGATTCCACGTCGCGAGGTGATGTGACCTACGCCTATCGAGTTGAAGTCGAGACGCCCCTGGGCGAGCGCGTGAGCACGAGCCCGGTCACCGGTATCAACCACCACAGATTCCAGGATGAGTGGAACCTGGATGTGGCATCAGATGAATATCTGCGGTTGTCGGCGGGACCGGACACGCTCGTGGCTCTGCTCACGAGTCTCAATCGACTTCGCTTGATGTATTTCGACTACGAGACAGGCTATCTGGGTGGACAGGATCTGGGAGATGCATTCAGTGGATTGGTCCCGTCCGCCTCATCGACGGCGATTGACGAGGATGGCCGACGCCTGGTCTCCTTTCTCCTGCAGCCAGTGCGCGGAGATGCGACGACCGTTGTCGCCCACATCGGTCCAGACGGGCTTGAGTACGAGGGAGACCTCAGGCCATTTGGCCTGACGGACACTGGCATCTCACAGGAGATCATCGACAGTGTCAAAGCCTCACCACCTCCCAACAGAATCCTCGTATCGACCGGTGTCGACGGGGCCATCGGCAAGACCATCATCCTGGATGACGATACGCCCGTGGACGTGATTGAGGCGTCCGATGTCGATGTGGCTCCCCGGCCGAGAATCGATGTAACGGGTTCCTGGTCGAATCCAGGTGTCGTCACCGAGCTGCGTGCAAGCCATATCACGACCGGGACCGGTGCTTGGATTGAGCTGGGTGGCTCTTCGAGGAGCACCGGAGGGCATGTCGTGCGATTCGGGCGTGATACCGCAGGCGATCTGAACCTCAGTTACAGGCCGACCTTCATTGACCCAATTGAAGGAGTCACATACCGCTTCGGGGCCGTACCATCGCCCTTTGTCCCCGGCCTGTGGTATCGGATTCGTCTTCAGTTCAGAGGCGGTGTCTCGCCACTCTCCTACCAGCCTCGTTACGCCTGGGGATTGACGTCACCAGACCTGAACCACATCACCTCCTCTGTACTTGTGGCGCACGCCGGGAATGTCTTCTTGACCCACGATGGAGAGTCACTTCGCCTCCAGACGCCAGGTGAGCCGCCGATTGCGGAGGTCGTTTCCCCCCTTCGATCACAGTTGTCTGGCCCCTCCACCGTGTCTGATGTCGCTCTTTGGCATCCAGGAACGGGGAGCTCGGCCTTGGTGGCTGCATGCTCCGCCTCGGAGCACAAGGTGTTCTTCGGTAGACTGACCATCACAAAGCAGTCCAAGATTGGCCGTCTCGGATCGTTCACGAAATCAATCGGGCGAGCCATCAATGGAGACCCTGGCTCATTCATCTTTCCATTGTCCGCCGCCGCCACAGAGGATGGCACACTGTATGTCCTGGACTCTGGAAATGCGAGGATTCAGGTCTTCGACGGCGACCAGAATTACCTGACCGAGTTCGGAGGCCCCGGTACTGAACCAGGCACCTTCGACTTCGGCCGCGGTACCGCCGCGACGGACTTCACTGGCTCCGTTGCCGTGGGACCGAATGGCAAGGTGTACGTGGCCGAGGTGAACAATGCCCGGATCCAGATATTCGGACCGTGACCGGCTTGGACGCGACCAACCCCTGGCCGGACCCTACCCGATATCAGGAACTGACCTCTTGACCCCGGTTGATGACGGCGCTTGCTTTGCGCCTCATCGGACAACGATGTCCGATGTTTGACGGGCGGTGTGTCGGGGGTGGGGTTTTCATCCGTTCACCAGGGGTCAGCATGTCGACCATTCGAGCCATCATGAAGTCCAATCCACTCACGGTTGGACCGGAAGAACCCGTCAGACGAGCCCTGGAGTTGCTGATCGAGAATCATATCAGCGGCCTGCCAGTTGTCGACCAGGATGACACCGTCCTGGGGGTCTTGAGTGAGAAGGATGTGCTCAAGGCCTTCTACGAGACGGATTGCAGTACCGTGGGCTCCATCATGACACACGATCCGACCACATTCGCCATCGATGCGCCATTGGTCGACGTCGTCGACTGCCTCATGACACATGACTTCCGGCGGGTGCTCATCCACGATGGTGGGAAACTTGTGGGCCTGGTCAGTCGTGCCGATCTCATGCCCGCTGTTCTGATGGCCCTCCTGGATCGGATCTCTCAAGAGGCCTGATGGCTGCTGGACACAGCCTGAGGCGGTCAGAATCCCGGTGGCTCGGTCGCCGGAAGCGTCCGAGCCACCGCCCCATGCGCGCCCCATGCGACACCCGGAGCTGATTCCTCCCCCGCTTGAGATCAACCCTCAGGCGACGGTCACGTCCTCTGCTGCCGCCGTCGCCCGGGCGATGAACACGTCCTGCGAGGCTCGAGGCGCCTCTAAGTCAGCAGGCTGCCGGCGCACGTAGGCACCATCCGGTAGTTGATCCCACGTCGTCACATTGTCCTCGTCATACACATCGAGGATCTCCACCAGTTGGCGACGGATGTCTTCATCAAAGACGGGGACGATCGTCTCCATGCGATTGTCGAGATTCCGCTTCATCCAATCGGCAGATCCAAGATAATATTCCGGTGCGCCCGCATTCTCGAAGCGATAGATCCGACCGTGTTCGAGATAACGACCGAGGGTGCTGAACACACGGATCGATTCGGACATACCCGGCACACCGGCCTGCAGACTGCACAACCCCCGCACATTCAGCGTAATCGGCACGCCGGCGCGACTGGCTGCATAGAGTTCACGGATGATCTTCTTGTCCTGAAGTTGGTTCATCTTCGCACGGATACCGCTGGGGCGTCCTGCCTTGGCGTGCTCCGCTTCGCGCCGGATCAATTCGGTGAAGCGCAGGCGCAGATTGTGAGGCGCCACCAGCAGATCACCGTAGTCGGGAGCCGCGACACCAGCCGTCAGTTCATTGAAGACGGCAGCTACCGTAGCACCCAGCTTCTCGTCGCAACTCAGAACCCCGAGATCCTCGTAGAGACGGGCTGTCTTGTCGTTGTAGTTCCCCGTGGCAAAGTGTATGTAGCGGCGCAGTTGCCCCTCTTCCTCGCGCACGACCAGGCCGAGTTTCACGTGGGTCTTGATGTGCTCCATGCCGTAGACAACGTGGGCCCCCGCCTTCTCCAACTGCTCACCCCAGACCATGTTCGGCGCCTCGTCGAAGCGTGCCGTGATCTCCACAAGCACCGCCACCTGCTTGCCACGTTGCACGGCATCGGTCAGGGCCTTCACGATCGGCGAGTTCTTGCTGGTTCGATAGATCGTCAGTTTGATCGCCAGGACCTTGGGGTCGAGTGCGGCGCTTTCAAGAAAACGCAGGACCGACGTGTCGAAATCGTGATACGGGTGGTGGAGTAACAGGTCGCCCTCGCGGATCTCGCGGAAAATGCCACCCGTATCCTCGGGCTCCAGATGGGTCAACCTCGGATGGGTGACCGGATGGTGCGGCTCGTCGCGCAGATCTGCGAAACCATCAGGCTGCAATTGCCCGATGTCCATCAGTGCAAGTAAGGGACCCGCATCGATGATATCGGCTTTGTCCGTCGACAGTTGTTCCCCGAGCCAACGACGCAGTGCTTTCGGTGTGCCGCTGCTGACTTCCAGTCGCACGACACCGGCGAAGCGGCGCGCCGTCAATTCGGCGCTCACCATGCCGATCAACGATCCCGGATCGAGACCGTTTTCGTCATCTTCCGTGACGCGATCCCAGGGATCGTCTTTGGCGCCTCGTGCAACGCGGAAGAAGTGGCACTCCCATTTCGAGCCGCTGGGCAGCAGTCGCGCCAGATTGCCCGCAATGACCTGTTCCAGTGGCACGTAGCCACCACCGGGCACATCGATCCAGCGATCCCGATTCGGCGGCACTTTGATACGGATAAAACGCTCGCGCTTCTTGTTTGGCAGACGCACGGTGACAGCCAGAGACAGACTCAGGCCACTGATGAATGGGAAGGGGTGACCGATATCGGCCGACAGGGGGGTCAGGATGGGCAGGACCGTCTTGTCGAATACTTCATCCACACCGGCGCGCTGGTCATCGGTCAGTTCGTCGTATTCCAGCAAGGGGTGGCCAATGCCCGCCAGCGCGGGGCGCAGGTCTTCCTCCACCAACCTCGACAGGACACCCGTCTGCCGGTTGAGTTCGTCGCGACTCGCGTTCAACTCCTGGGCCGGATCCAGACCATCAGCCGACACGTGCTGTTTCTTCTGGTCGAGCTGACGGCGCAAGCCGCCCATGCGCTTCATGACGAACTCGTCGTAGATCATGCCAAGGATCCCGGCGAATTTCACCCGCTCCAGCAAGGGCGTGTCCTGGTCCTGCGCCATCTCAAGGACGCGACCGGCAAATTGCAGCCAGCTGAGCTCACGATTGATGAATGAATCACCCACAGCGGGGGACTCCACCGGCGGCTGCTCGACGCCCTTCTCTGGCTGCTTGACTGCTTTCATCACTGCACCTTCCCCATCACAATGAACGTATGCTGATATGAAGTCAGGATTTAGGCCCCAGGGTCAAGGGCCAGGACCGATCCAACGTGCTGTCCCCGTGCGTTCTGACCTATGTTATGGACCGCGCAAATCGCCCCATCTCACTGCTTATCTCACTGCCAAGAGATCCCATGAAAGCCAACGTCCTCTCCCGTGAAGTCTTCGTCGCCTCTCCCGCCCCGGGTACCGGCGTCATGGGTGGTAGCTACTACTGTGAACCGAGTGGCGAGCGGCTCATCAGTATTCACAGCCTGACCAGCCGATCTGACACGGTCGACGCCGCCTTCGTGCGTTCGTCGGATGATGGTGGGAGCACCTGGTCCGAGCCGACGCCCTGGGCCATGAAATTCGACGACGCGGGCGGCACCGGTCGCCGCCACCCGCGCGGTGGTTATGTGGATCCGGCCACGGGGCGTTACATCAGCGTCTGGACAGAAGGAGTGCTGCCCACCGACGAGCCCCTGGAGGGTATGTCTGCCTGGACCCTGCACTACTCGGTCTCTGCAGATGGCGGCCGTACTCAGATCGTCAACGAACAGGTCGTGCACGAAGGCGACGACTACGACGAGACCAACCATCTACCCGGTGTCAGCGTGGGATCCAACTGCGTCATGATCGGGGATCTCGGCCAGCGTCCACTGACGCGCTCCGACGGGGTGATTCTCATACCTGTCCAGAGCTCACCTGTCGGCCCCGATGGCACCTATCACAATCCCGGCGCGGGATTCACCTACACCGACTGCATGCTGCTCATGGGCCGCTGGCAACCGGATGGACGCCTGGCCTGGACCTGTTCACAGCGTATTGCCGGCGATCCAGAACGCTCGACACGGGGCATGATCGAGCCGACCATCGCCGAGCTCAACGATGGCACGATCCTGATGGTCATGCGCGGCAGCAACGATGCGCGCCACGACCTGCCCGGTCATCGCTGGGTCTCCAGATCATCCGATGCGGGCATGACCTGGACCACACCGGAGCCCTGGACCTATGACGATGGCACGGCCTTCTACTCCCCCAGTTCCTGTTCGCAGTTGATCCCTCACTCGGATGGCCGTTTGTACTGGATGGGCAACATCTGCCCTCAGAATCCGCAGGGAAACCGGCCACGCTACCCGATGGTGCTCGGAGAGGTCGATAGAGACACGGGGGCGCTGATCGCCTCGACGATCACCACCATCGATGATCGACAGCAGGATGAAGATGACCAGCTGACCCTGTCGAACTTCTACGTGCGGGAAGAGCGCGGATCGGGTGATCTGCTGCTGCATCTGCCAAGGTTCTTCGCAGCCGACCCAGCTGAAGGATTCTGCGCGGACCTGATGCTCTTGCGCGTTCGGTTGGGCTGAGCTTCAGGGCGTCGGATCGGATCCAGTTGAGGCCATACCCGATACAGCATCACCGGACGTTTCCTGACCGGCCTCCTCGTGCAGGGGGCGATGACCGATCGCGGGTGGATCCGTCGATGTGTCGAGACACAGCTTTACCGCTTTCAGATCATCCTGCAGCGACAGTTGATGGCCACCGATTCCAACCTCGGTACGAGCGTAGGCCGTATCTGCGACGGCGATCACCACGCTCTGGGCCTTGGCACTGATCTGATCCAGCAATTGACGCCGTTTCTCGATGTGCGCCTGCTTCAAACTCGTCAGCTGAGTGGCCTTCTTGATGTAGTGCTTCAGGACCTTCTTGCGACCGGGGTTCTTCGACAGACTGATGCGGATCTGATCCGCATCCAGTGAGGCAACACCTGCGCTCTGCAATAACCGGGGCAGCAGTGTGTCCACCTGGCGGATGATCGCCTGTGCTTTCTCCACCTCCGCAAACTCTTCGCGATCCACACCGACCCTTACGTGCGTACCCGTCGAACCCGCCGAGCCGAGATTGCGGGTCGTCAGCCCCTTTGCTCCCCACACAGTGCCGCCGATGATCCCTCCACCGGCACCACCGGCTCCCTCCACATTCACACTCCCACGGGCGGCGACATCCGCATTGTGGATATAACTGCCGACGGTGATATCCTCGCCCGCCCTCAGCGTCGCCTCCTGGACAAACTTGGCTGCAATGCTGCCGGTCGCTTCGACCTTCGTCTCGTCACCCACGATGCCCAGTTGCACGGTCACATTACCACCTGCCTGAATGATGGCACCATCATCGACAGATCCACTTACGGCGACATCGCCACTGGCTTTGACGTGGAATCCAGCCTTGATCGTGCCACTGATGAGCACGCTGCCCGGCACATCAATGTGACCCGTCTCGTAGCCCACATCCCCATCCACCTGGGTGATTGGATAGACGTGCACCGTATATCGGACGAGACCACCGCCATCGGCGTCCTCCTCCTCGATCTGCACGGCTGCGCCGCCATCGATCTCTGCATGGATCTGAGATAGGCCATCCTGCGCCTGGTGGCGGACATTCTCGCCGGGGACGAGTTCGACATCACGTGGTGCGTCAACGGGCAGGATCTCACCACGCACGGTCCGGCCCTCGGTTCCCAGTTCAGGAACGCCACTGGTCACCAGCAATTCCTCGGCATGCACGGGCGGGAAGACATTGCGATCACGGAAATCGATCGAACCATCCGGTCGCACACTGCCGCTGCGAGCATGGTGATCGAAATTGAAGACGGGGGTAGCATCCACCGGGGCAATGACCTCGTGCCCTGCTGCCACCTGAACCAGAGGTTCACCCGGACCAAGCACACTCAACCTCTCGGACAGGCTCTCCAACATCGAGGTATCGATCCCATCGGTGACCCCTGCAGCACCAAGTGTTCCAGCCAGATCCTGTGCCGTAGGACTGGTTGAACCGGGCACAGCCTCGGGGCATGCCAGATACGCGCCCATGCCATTTTGTGTGATCCATACCTGTGGCACCACGGCGGGGCTGCCGTGCAACTGACCAGCCAATCCCGCCACCGTCGCAACGAAATTGGTACCATTCGGTGCCAGTTCCACCCCCTCTCCTGGTTGGAGACGGGTGTCAGATATGAGGTCTGCCGGTGGTATGGGCAGGGGCTTGCCCTGCACACTGATCCCTGCCTCCCCCTCTTCGGCTAGCAAGGTGGCAATCACCTGACCGGACGTCACCAGCCAGCCACTCAGATCCGACAGGGCCGCGCTGACCTCTTGACGATGCTCCCTGCTCAATACTTCCACCACCGACTCCAGATTCGGCAGGGCCTCAAGACTGGGCGGCAGCCGGGGTTCGAGTCGGGGTGCCCCCGCCGGTCGTGGCGCACGGCCCTCGGCGACCACGACAGCTTCCACCTTGGCGCCCTTGTCGGCGGCTATTTTGATCGCCTGCTGAATCGCCTCTTCGGATACCCCCTCGCAGATATCGTTCTCCCGCAGCAATTGCTCGACGTGCTCCGGAGCCGTCGTCGAGAAGATCGCTTTCACGATGGCCTGCAGACCATCGTCGGTGATGCTCAGCTCAAGGGGTACCTGCAGAGGATCTGATGGTGCGGCGGCCGAGCCATCGGCAGGGTCTGCGATTTTGGTGTCATCGACAGCGGCACTCTTCGGGACGACAGCGCTTTCTGTCGAGGGCTCAGGGACAGAGGCGCCATCCGGTGTCGGCGACGCTTCGCGCAGCAACTCCTCCGTCTTGTCGAGCAGGTCGTCCTGTATCTGACGGCTGCGCTTGTGAGGTCGTCTGGGTATGGTGTACCTGCCCTTTCAGTCCGTCGCCGGAAATCGGTCGCGCAGGGCGGTGACGATGGGCGTCGTCATGAGTTCGGCAGCGGTGAGCGACATGGCACCTCAAGGGTTCGAGCTGGCGCCAGGCGACTCACCGTGGCGTCCGTCTGACCCTAGTATACCCACATTATCTCCGATCAGGGCGGTCTGGTCGCTGTTTGCCCTGCGGCCCGTTGCCAGCTAGTCTCTGTACTTCACCCCTGAAGACTGGCTCTATCCTTTGACCGGCTACATCCTTCGACGCCTGCTGCTGATGATACCGACCCTGTTCGGCATCATGGTGGTGAACTTTCTCATCGTCCAGGCGGCACCCGGCGGACCGGTAGAACAGGTCATCGCCCGTCTACAGGGCCACGATGTGGGCGCCGCGGCTCGTGTCGGTGGATCCGTCGGCGCCGAGGGCACCGATGCCAGCGAAGCGATGGATCTGGATCGCACCGACTCTCGCTATCGGGGAGCCCGGGGCATCGATCCGGACCTGCTGGCCGAACTGGAGCGCATGTATGGCTTCGACAAGCCCGCCCACGAGCGCTTCACGCGGATGATCTGGGGATACCTCAGGTTCGACTTCGGCACCAGCTTCTACCGCGATCGCGATGTGCTGGATCTCGTCCTCGACAAGATGCCCGTCTCCATCAGCCTCGGTCTGTGGACGACGCTGTTCATCTACGCCATCTCGATTCCACTGGGCATTGCCAAGGCCGTGCGCGATGGCACGCGCTTCGATGTGTGGTCTTCGTCGACGATCATCATTGGCAATGCCGTACCCAGCTTCCTCTTCGCCATCTTGCTCATCGTCATCTTCGCCGGCGGCCACTACGTGCAGTGGTTCCCCCTTCGAGGCCTGACATCAAGCGACTACGAGGAATTGAGCGCGCTGGGCAGGACCACCGACTACCTGTGGCACATCTGCCTGCCCGTGATGTCCCTCGTCATCGGTGGGTTCGCCGGATTGACCCTGCTGACGAAGAATTCCTTCCTCGAGGAAATCGGCAAACAATACGTGCTCACAGCACGGGCCAAGGGTCTGGGTGAACGCCGCGTCCTGTATGGTCACGTCTTCCGCAATGCCATGCTCATCGTCATCGCCGGTTTCCCCGCCGCCTTTGTTGGAATCCTCTTCACCGGCGCCCTGCTGACGGAGATCATCTTCTCCCTCGACGGCCTCGGCCTGCTCGGCTACGAAGCGGCTGTACAACGCGACTATCCCGTCGTCTTCGGCACCCTCTACTTCTTCACATTCCTCGGCCTGATCCTGCAGCTGATTGGTGACCTGACCTACACGCTCATCGATCGCCGCATCGACTTCGGCGTGCGCGAGGGCTAGTGTCGCCAATGACGATCGCCCCGCCACCGCCGGCCGAATCTCGCTGGCTCGGTCTACGTATCTCGCGGTTGAGTCGGCGACGCCTGGCCAACTTCCGAGCCAATCGCCGTGGCTGGTGGAGCACGTGGATCTTCCTGGGGCTCTTTGCCGTGACTCTGCCGGCAGAATTTGTCGCCAACGATCGCCCTCTGTTGGTCTGGCTTGATGGGCAACTGTACACCCCCGCCCTCACGACCTATGCCGAGACCGATTTCGGTGGTGAATTCGAGACGGAGGCCGACTACCGCGATCCCTATTTCGCCCAACTACTGGCTCACGGGAAGGGCTGGGCACTGTGGCCACTCATCCGGTATGGGAATCGCACGGTGAACTTCGACCTGCGACAACCGGCCCCATCACCGCCGTCAGCCGACAACTGGCTCGGCACCGATGACCAGGCTCGCGATGTGCTGGCCCGACTGATCTACGGTTTCCGAATCTCCGTCCTCTTCGGCCTCTGCCTCACCTTCTTCAGCTCGCTGATCGGCATCGCCGCCGGCGCCGTGCAGGGTTACTTCGGCGGCTGGGTCGACCTGTTGTTTCAGCGCTTCATCGAGATCTGGCAGGGCCTGCCCACCCTCTATCTGCTCATCATCCTCGCCTCTCTCGTGGAGCCGAATTTCACCTGGCTTCTGGGACTGCTGCTCCTGTTCAGTTGGATGAGTCTGGTCGGCGTCGTCCGCGCCGAATTTCTCCGCGCCCGCAACTTCGATTTCGTGCGGGCCGCCCGCGCCCTGGGTGTGGACGACATCACCATCATGCGTCGTCACGTGCTGCCCAATGCGATGGCCTCGACGCTGACCTTCCTGCCCTTCATCCTCACCGGCTCGGTCACCGTCCTCACATCGCTCGACTTCCTGGGCTTCGGCCTGCCCGCCGGATCACCATCACTGGGTGAGTTGCTGGCCCAGGGCAAGCGCAACCTGCAAGCTCCCTGGCTCGGTGTCACCGTCTTCTTTGTCCTGTCCCTGATGCTGTCACTCCTCGTCTTCATGGGCGAGGCCGTGCGCGATGCCTTCGACCCACGCAAGGGACTCGACGCTCGCGGGGCCGGCGCATGAGTCTGTTGAGTATTCAGGATCTGCGCGTCCGCTTCACCGGTTCCGGTGACGAGCCGGATGTAGACGCCGTTCGGGGTGTGTCACTGACCCTTGAACGTGGCGAGACGGTGGCCATCGTCGGCGAATCGGGCTCGGGGAAATCGGTGACGGCCCTCTCCGTCATGCAGTTACTCCCCTACCCCATGGCGCTGCATCCGACCGGCTCCATCCGTCTCAAGTGTGGTGACCAGACACGTGATCAGGCGAGTGACCAGACGCGTGACCACGTCGATGAGCTGGTAGGTGCCCCCGCTGCACTGCTCGAGCAACTGCGCGGCGACCGCATGGCCATGATCTTCCAGGAACCGATGACATCGCTCAATCCGCTGCACACAGTGGAGAAGCAGATCGGCGAGACCCTGCGACTGCATCGCGGCCTCGATCGCGACGCCGCACGGGAGCGGTCCCTGGAGTTGCTGCGCCGCGTACGTATTCCTGACCCGGAGCAGCGCCTGGCCTCCTGGCCCCACCAACTCTCCGGCGGACAGCGTCAGCGGGTGATGATCGCCATGGCGCTGGCCAATGAACCCGACCTGCTCATCGCCGATGAACCGACGACCGCTCTCGACGTCACCGTGCAGGCCGAAATCCTGTCCCTGTTGCGAGAGCAGCAGCGCGAACTCAACATGGGCCTGCTGCTGATCACCCACGATCTGACCCTCGTGCGCCACATCGCCGACCGGGTCTACGTGATGACAGAGGGCCTCGTCGTCGAAGAGGGCCCCACGAATCGCGTCCTGTCGAGGCCGTCGCATGCGTATACGCAACAACTGCTGGCATCCGAACCGCCACCGCGATGGGAACGAGCGGCCCGGGGCACCGAATCAGATCCCGACACGGGGGCCCAGGCCGCGCCTGAAAGGCGGACCACACCTGAAGCGGAGACCGTCACAACACCTGGCGTGGCCGACTGGCCCACATCCGAGGCCAGCGGTCCACCACTGCTGGAAGTCACGGACCTTCGCATCTGGTTCCCCATCAAGCAGGGCTTCCTGCGACGCACGGTGGGACACAGGAAAGCCGTCGACGGCGTATCGCTGCAACTGGCCTCCGGTCGCACCATTGGTCTGGTCGGGGAATCGGGTTCAGGCAAGACAACACTGGCTCTGGCCGTCTTGCGATTGCTCTCGAGTGAGGGCGGAATTTGCTTTGAGGGGCGGGACCTGCAGGACCTCGACAAGACCGGGCTGCGTGCCCTTCGCCGACAGTTGCAGGTCGTATTCCAGGATCCCTTCAGTTCGCTGAGCCCGCGACTGTCGGCCTTCCAGATCGTCGAAGAGGGTCTGAAGGTGCACGGTCTGGGCGGCACCCATGACGAACGTCGCGACCGCGTCGCGGCGGCGCTCCATGAAGTCGGCCTCGATCCGGCCACCATGGATCGTTTCCCCCACGAATTCTCCGGTGGTCAGAGGCAGCGACTGGCCGTGGCCCGTGCCCTGGTCCTGGAACCCCGCTTCCTCGTCCTCGACGAACCGACATCCGCCCTGGACCGCACGGTGCAACTGCAGATCATCGAATTGCTGCTGCGCCTGCAGGACGAACACGATCTGGCCTACCTCTTCATCAGCCACGATCTGCGCGTCGTACGTGCCCTGGCCGATGAACTGGTCGTCATGCGGGATGGTGTGGTCGTCGAATCAGGGCCTGCGCGGGAACGATTCGAAGCGCCACGTGAACCTTACACGCAACGCCTCATGACGGCGGCCTTTGCCGTCGAGGTCGGACAGGACCTGGGAGACTAGTCGTAGATATATTTGTCTTCGAACCACCCCACCTCGAATCCATATTGCACCGTCGTCACCCCATCCGGCTCGATCTCGATGTCGAAGGAGCGAGGTTGGGTGGGCATCTGGCCATCCCAGTCCTTGCCTCGCAAGTAGCCGTGTACGATCTCGACTTTGTGGGGCCCGCCTCGGAGCGAACGCGTGAATAGTGTCTCCCACTGGCCGAGTTTCTTCACCGGCGGACTCAGTCCAATGAACTTGCCATCCACATAGAGTTTGCAGATGTGGTGGTAAGCCGGACGCTCACCCATCTCAGAACGCGTGGACTGAAAGACGACCCTCAGGCTGCCTGTTCCCGTCGATTGCTCGGGCGTAGACGACTCGAATTGTGCCACCAGTTTGCCACCCAGTTCATCAACCAGGGCCATGACCTCTTCCTCGGTGCCCCGCACACTCTCGGCAACGGTGACCTCTCCCGTCTCAGAGTCGATCATACGTGCATCGATGCGGAAGACATCTCCAAAACGCAGAAAACTGCCGATGACGACGGCATCCGCCCCGAGCCAGCTGCCGACCTCGACAGCTGTCTCCGAATCGATGGGACCACTCATCTCGACATTGAAATTCCGCATCGCCGTCTCGATCTGAGCTCGCTCGATCACGCGCAGTCGTGTGCTCTTACGCAGCCCCGTCGTCAACATATCCGCCATGCCGTCGACGAAGCTGTTGTACTGCTCCTCGCTGTGGTTCTCGAAACGCAGCAGAGCTACCGTGTGCAGATCCCGGCGATGCTGGCGGATGACCGGGGCCAGTTGATTGACCAGCTCCTGCACTAGCCGATCCGCCTCGGGACGGGACGCCTCAGCCGCATAGGTTCCCAGATGACGTCCGGTGGCAGCCACAACCTCGGCTTCCACACGAACGATGTCGGCGAAGGCGCCGCTGATCGTCACATCTGCACCCACCCACCGCCCCACCTCGAGGACCTGTTCACCAACTGTGGTGCCCGAGGTGGTGTGTGCATTGATCTCGCTCGGTTCGATCAACGTGATCTGGCCTTCCTGCCGCAGCGATGTCATCAGCATCTGCTGAATGCCGCTGACGAAGGGTTCACTACCCGCATCGGCCTTATTGTCGAAATCGAGAACCGCCACGGACCGGCGAAAGGATCCCTTCGCCGCCAGCTGGCCCCGGAGCCTGGATGCCAGCTCGTCCACCAGGTCGAACACCTGCGCTTTGCCGCCCGTCGCTTGCTCCTGCGCCAGGATCCGACCCCCGTCGCGACCGTCGCCAGTGTCCACCATCCGGGCACTGATCCGGTAGGCATTGGCGACGGTGCGCACGTGCAGACTCATCTGCGACCTTCGTTCCAGGGAAGCAGAGCCGAGGGCGTCGCTGACCACGACCTCGCTATCAGTTGCTTCGCTCAAGGTCGAGACCAGGGAGGCACTCAGTCCTGGCAGCACCGTGGAACCATCCTCGACGACGAGGGCGATCCGGCTGGCGGCATTCAACGGCGCCGCCAGCATCAGCATGGTATAGATGGTCCGCAGACCGATGATGCGTTTCCTGTGTGCCGTCCACATAACTGGCTCCCTGTTGCAGCCGCTTGATCGATGGTGAGGTGCAGCGAGGTGTGTGCATTACGACAGATGGAATAGTCAGTTCCCGAAGGAACTCCTTAGTTCCCGACGAAACGTTGTTCAGTTTCCGACGAAACGTTGTTCAGTTTCCGACGACCCGATCACGCCACACGTGAGTCGGCAACGAGAAGTTGAGCCTCGACTGGATCGCCGATTCGGCCAGACCGTCGTAGTTGCTCTGGTGCCGCACGCCGATGTCGAAGGTCACATGCTTGGAGAAGAAGAAGCGCACGCCGCCGGTGAGCGTCCGGATCGCCTCGACGCGTTCCTCATTCTCGCCAAGACCGTCAACGCTGATGCCGGTGATGTAGTTGAGTTCGCCGATGACCCGGGCCCGTGCATCATCTCGCCACAGCTCAAAACCGACGACGGGACGCCAGGTGGACTGAGTGGCGCCGCCCTCATCATCCAACGTGCTGCGCAACTGTGCATCCATGTATTTCATGCCGATGTGAGACCTGATCTTCAGTCCACGCCAGCCAGCGGCCGGCTCTGTGGCGTGTTCGGGCCGGGCATAGTTGGCCACGGTGCCCATGACATAGAATTCGCCGGCCTTCCCCTCGTAGTCCCTCTTGTTCGCAAACTGGGTGAATGTGCCCGAGCGCTGGAAGGAGGCGGCGATTCCCTGGGCATAGTTGGTGAGCCGCAGACTCACCTTGAGACCGGCTGCCGGCACGCCGACGAGCTGGTTGATCTCTTCGATGTCGGAGGTGATGCTCATGGTCGTCACCTCCATCTGAGCGATGTCACCCAACCCAAGGGTCAGCCCACCGAGAGGGCGGCTGCCGGCGCCACTGAAGAGCACACCGGAACCATGCACATCCAGATCCATCGACTGCACGATGGCGCCCGTGGGAAGACTGAACAGCATGGAGGGCTCGATCGGTGGTTCCGCCGCGGCCAGGCCGCGGCCCTGGGCATTGGCCGTCGCCGAAGTGACGAGGATGGCGCACATTGCAGTTGCAATCAGTTTGAAGCGTGCCATGGTGGTCTTTCCTTCTTCAGGGATGAAGCGAAGCACCCATGCTGTCTACATGGGCGGTGTCGCGTTCGTTGGAGGTGAATACAGCTTCGCGCACCAGGCCCGTGGCCTGGCGCAGGGCGGCGGCAACTGCACCGTCGTGATCCGACCCGGCGCCCTTGATGTCACGTCGGTGACCGCGGAACAGCACGATACCTGTACGCGCATCGGTGACGGTGATGGAGAGGTCCAGCCACGCGAAGGCGAGATCACCCACTCGGGTGCCGCGATACGCGTGTGCATCGATATCGATGATCTGTTGGGCAGCGGATCTGTCCTGGGTGATGTCTACACCGGCAATCCGCAGGATGTCGGCTACACCGGCTCGCAGATGCTGTAACTGGGCAGGCTGGCCGAAGTAGCGTTCCTGGCCCGTGAGCACCACGCGGCGTGCGCGCTGGGTCACGCTGATCCGCGTCGATGGCAACGGCAGATCTGTGATCATCGATGTGGCCCTCGATGTTCCGACCAGGGCCTGCAGATCCAGATGAGCGGTGACCGTCATCGGCGGCGCCACGTCGAAGGCTGAGATCGGCGTGCGGACACGACCACTTGTATCCGTCCAGAGCAACAACTCGCGATCGCCAGCCCGCAGCCGTAGCGGCAGACCTGCCAGCATGGCCTGCCCGCCGTGACGACGCACATCGACACCGATCGTGCGACCATCGCGATAGGGTCGTAGTTCGAGATCAGCCAGCCGCTGACACAACTCGGCCAGGACCTGCTGACGCTCTGTGTGTCGGTCGAGGGAAGAGCCACCGTCGGCCAGCTTCCCGGATTCGGTGGCGACCCAGGCCAGTGTGCCGGCGCGCAACGCGGTGGCCTCGGGGGTCGCCGCGTCACGCAGCTGACCGAGTTGCTGGTTCAGGTGGGCCGCATGGTCTGCGGCTCGTCGCTCCCATTTCTGCCGCAGTGAAGCTTCGTGCAGGCGCACATACACCCAGAGTCGTTCGCCATCGTTGTAGCGATCCACGACCTCGACACCCTCCAGCCGCACGGCCGAGGCCGTACGCAGATCGCTGAAGAACTCATCTTCCCAGACCTGCGCACTCTCGTGACGCTGCAGCTTGGTTGCCCCCACCACGTCGATGGACAGCTGCGCTGCCAGCTGCGAGAGAGCCGACGCCAGTGCTTCGTTCTCGGCGGCGGACGGGCTGTCGCTGATCCGGGCATGGGCGACACCGACCAGATATCCAGGCTGCGTCGGCGGCGACGTCAGCCAACTCGGTGCAGTCACCGTATCGACACTCGTCGCATCGAGGGCGGTTACCAGCGCCAGCAGCGTGATCGGGAGGATGTGAGAGAGGTGTGTCATCTTGGGTCTCATGTGCATCGAGGCAGAGGCGCTTGCGCCTACTGTTCGGTCTCCTGGAATCGGCGGATCTCTTCCTCGAGTTCGGCGTAGGCCTTGCTTGCCCGGAAGCGCGTGTAGAGTGCGTCATTCTGGCTCATCTGCTGCATGAGTCGCTGGTTCGCTGCACCGATCGGCATCCGCATCATGACATAGGCGCGATAGATATCGTTCTCGGCTCGCACTTCACGTTCAACGACGTGAGTACCCGTGATTCGCTGAGACGTGATCGCTTTCGTCGTCGCCGTGAAGGCGCTGAGCAATTCGGAGTTGATACCCTCGCCGGCTTCGTCGACGAATCGGCGTGTCACGTCATCGAGCCTGGCACCCAATTGCTGCGCGATCTCCGCCTGGGCCGTGGTGCGTGCCTTGTCGAGGGCCACCTGCATATCACGAGAGGTTGCAGTCGCGGTCGCCGTGAGGTGGTCGTCGCTCTGGGGCACCTCGAACATCCAGTCCGGGGCACCCTTGACGGTGTCGCGCGCCGAGAGGGGCGCCAGATCGAAGCTTCGGGGTCCGCATGCTGCCAGACTCAGGCCCAGGACCGCGGCCATCGCCAGATACAGGCGACCTGGGGAAGTTGGAAGATTCATCGGGTTGTCTCCGGTGACGGGTTGTGCCGTTGGCGCGAGATCGCGCAGTGACTGGTTGCGAACTCTTTCTGCACGCCTTTGCGCAAGAGTGGTGCCACAGTGGGTTCCGGTCTTCCATTCGAGTCCCAACAGGCTGTTTTTACTGCTACTTGGGATGTTGATTCCAGACTTGATCGATCTCGACTTGCTTCGGCGATCCGGATTGCGCCATATTGCACGGTACTGCGCAGAGATTGCGCCGTACCATGAGCCCAACGGGAAATGCGGGGTTGGAACAGGGTTTGCGCAGAAGTGCGCGTGGAGACCATCCTGTGAGCAAGGAGACGACGAGAGTGGAACAAGCAGAACAGCGATTCGATGAGCCGCCCCTGTTGCAGCGGTTGCGCCGCGCAACTCAGACCAGCGGCCTCCACGTCGATCCGTCCACACCAGCCGCGGCCGGCCTCGGCATGATCGTCGCCAACCGACTCGCCCAGACGACGGTTCGCTACCTCACCTCGATCGAGCCGGAGACCGGGCAGCGCCTGTCAGAGGAACTGCGCGACCTGTGCAGTGCCGAGGAGCACGATCTCCTGTTACACGAGAATGGCTTCACCTACTTCCACGTCATGCAATTCCTCTATGAGTGGGCCAAACACCACTCACAGCGCTCTAACCCCGATCAATTCTGTTTTGGCATGGGCGCCGGAGGTGGTGGCGTGGAGGTGCAGCCCGATGTCGGCGTCGTGAGTTTGCTGCAACTCATGCTTACGGCCCTGCCCGCAGACGACGACGCCAAGCAGCTGGGGGCAATGATGTGCCTCATGGGGCCCCTCATGCTCGGCAAGGTATTCTCGCAGGATCTGATGAGCCTGCAGGTCGAGCCATCCGGTCCTCGCAGCGTTCGCTTCACGCTGCACTACACCGACGTCGACGCCCTGAAGAACTCGCTGGCCTCCTACGATCTGGCTGGTGACGTGGACACCTTCTTCTACAACACGGCCTTGCACATACAGGGTGTGGCGCGGCGAGGTTGGGTGGTCTTCGCCCGTGAGGAATTGCGACGCATGGAGATGGGGACACCACTCTACGAACTCCCTCAACCGCAGCAGCAGCGCGTACGTGAAGAGCTCTCCTGCGACTGGGAAGCGAGTTGGCCCGCCGATATTCAGCTGCGCCGACTGCATCGGTCCGAAGTGGTCCATGAGCGGGGTCGAGCGATCTACGAGGCCCTGCACAGCCGGGATCTGGAGACCTACCTGCGACGGATTCAGTCGCTGGAAGTCCGGTTGCAGCAACTGGAGGAAGGGGGTCGCTTCCACGACCTGGTCGGTCGATCATCGCGCATGCAGCATCTGTACCAGCTGATCGAGCAGGTGGCCGACTCGGACCTGACCATTCTGGTGCGGGGTGACTCAGGCACCGGCAAGGAACTGGTCGCCCGCGCGATTCACCAGAGCAGTCCGCGGCAGGACCAGCCCTTCATCCCGGTGAACTGTGCCGCTTTCACAGAGACCTTGTTGGAGAGCGAGCTCTTCGGTCACGAGAAGGGCTCCTTCACCGGCGCCGACAACATGAAACCTGGCCGCTTCGAGATGGCCGATGGTGGTACACTGTTCCTCGATGAAGTCGGGGATATCCCGCTCACGACACAGGTGAAGATCCTGCGTGCCCTGGAAAGCCGCTCCTTCGAACGCGTGGGCGGCACGAAGGCCCTGGAAGTCGATGTGCGAATCGTGGCCGCCACGAATCGCGATCTTGAGGAGCTCATCGCTCAGGGGCAATTCCGCGAAGACCTGTACTTCCGGCTGAATGTCGTGCCCGTGCGACTGCCACCACTGCGCGAGCATGCCGAGGACATTCCCCAACTGGCGCACGCCTTCCTGCAGCAACTGGCCGAACGTTCTGGGGGTGACACACGCGGTCTGTCGAAGGGCGCCGTAGACCGACTGCTGAGTTATTCGTGGCCGGGCAACATCCGCGAGCTACGCAACGTCATCGAGCGCGCTGCCGTGGTCTACGCACGCGAACCCGTCCTGCGCGAGACCGACATCGCACGCGCTCTGGGCCTGCAGGCCGCCGAGACGATCGCCGTCGACCTCAATGCCCGTCAGCAGTTGCTGCTTGGATTGTTGTCAGAGAGCCCGGGCAGCACCATCGACGACCTGTTGCCGCGCATCGAGCAACGCAGTGGCAATGGGGGACGTTCGCGGCGCACAGTGCAGAACGATCTGCGCCGTCTGGCCGAACTGGGGTATTCGCGTTGGATGAAGGAGGGATCCACGCGGTGTTACGCCGCCACGCCGGAGGGTGAACAGCGGCTGGACGACATCGCCGAGTAGGCGATCGACATCAGCGAGTAGCTGATCGACCCCTACTGCCGCACGGGACTGTCCCTCTCCGGATCGATGCCGAGGTCGGTTCGCGCCTTGGTAACGATACTCGACTCGATCACGCCCTGACGCGCCAGATCGGCCAGGGCCGCATAGGCGATCGTCTTGGCATCGACCTCGAAGTAGTGCCGCAGGGCCTCTCGACTCTCACTACGCCCGAAACCATCTGTGCCCAGGGTCACGGGTGCACGCGGGAACCAGCGCGCGATCATGTCGGGCAGCGCTTTGACGTAGTCTGAAGCGACGACGAAGGCACCCTCGGTGCCCTCCAGACAGCCACTCAGGTAACTCCTCTTCGCGTCCTCATCCGGATGCAGGAGGTTCCACCGCTCCGTGGCCACACCATCCTCGTGGAGCTGCTTGTAGCTGGTCACACTCCACACGTCAGCGGGGACGTCGTAGTCCTCTTCGAGGATCTTCGCCGCCCTGAGCGACTCGCCAAGAATCGAAGAGGATCCGAACAGGTGTGCACGCCGTGCCGCCGGGGCGCCCTTCTTCTTCTTCAGGCTCGATGCCTGCAGGGGATACACGCCCTTGAGAATGCCCTCTTCGGCACCATCAGGCATGGGCGGCATCTCATAGTTCTCATTCTGGACGGTCAGGTAGTAGATGACGTCCTCGCCCTCTACATACATGCGACGGATGCCGTCGCGGATGATGACGGCCAGTTCGTACCCAAAGGCCGCATCGTAGGCCACCACGTGTGGACAGGTCAGAGCCGACACATGGGAGTGGCCATCCTGGTGCTGCAGCCCCTCACCATTCAGCGTCGTGCGGCCGGATGTGGCACCGATGAGGAAGCCACGGGCACGCTGGTCGCCAGCTGCGTAGATGAGATCACCAACACGCTGGAAACCGAAGATCGAGTAGAAGATGAAGAAGGGCAGCGTGGGCACACCGTGTGTGGCATAGGCCGACCCGGCGGCAATGAAGGAAGACAACGCGCCGGCTTCACAGATCCCTTCCTCGATCAGCTGACCATCGCGGGCCTCGCGATAGTAGGTCAGGGACTCCGAATCGACCGGATCGTACAGCTGTCCGATGTGGGAGTAGATCCCATACTGGCGAAACAGGGCTTCCATGCCGAAGGTGCGCGCCTCGTCCGGCACCATGGGCACGATGTAACGGCCGATCTGCGGATCCCGCAACAACTTGGCCAGAATGCGCACGAAGACCATCGTCGTGGACACTTCACGACCGCCACTGTCCTGTTCGAATTCGTCGAAGAGTGACTCATTCGGCCCTTCCGGTGACATCCCCTGGACCAGGCGCCGCGGCACGAAACCGCCCAGGGCCTCACGACGCTCAAACAGATAACGAAGCTCAGGACTGTCTTCGGGCGGCCGGTAGTATGGCAACTCATCGACCTCGGCATCCGACAGGGGAATGCCAAATCGGGTACGGATCTCACGCAACACGTCGATGTCCAGCTTTTTGACCTGGTGCGTCGACATCGTGCCTTCACCGACGCTTCCCATGCCGTAGCCCTTGATCGTCTTGGCCAGAATCACCGTCGGCGCGCCATTGAACTCCATGGCCGCTTTGAAGGCGGCATACACCTTGTTTGGATCGTGGCCACCACGGCGGATCGTGCGGATCTGCTCGTCTGTCAGGCCCGTCGACATCGCTTGCAGGCGCGGGTCGACACCGAAGAAGTGATTGCGCTGATAGTCGCCGCTGGAGACGGAGTACTTCTGATACTGTCCATCCACCAACTCTCCCATGCGACGGGAGAGCAGGCCCTGCGGATCACGGGCCAGTAACGGATCCCAGTCGGAACCCCAGATGACCTTGATGACATTCCAGCCGGCGCCCCGAAAGACGGTCTCCAACTCCTGGATGATCTTGCCATTGCCGCGCACCGGACCATCGAGGCGCTGCAGATTGCAGTTGATGACGAAAAGCAGATTGTCCAGTCCCTCGCGTGCAGCCAGCGAGATCGCACCCAGTGATTCAGGCTCATCCGTTTCGCCATCGCCGATGAAGGCCCAGACCTTGGCGTCGGAGGGTTCCTTGAGACCACGATCCTGCAGATATCGATTGTAACGTGCCTGGTAGATCGCCTGAATCGGCGCCAGACCCATCGCCGCCGACGGGAACTGCCAGAAATCAGGCATGAGCCGGGGATGCGGATAAGAAGGCAACCCGCCACCCTCCCGCAGCTCATGGCGGAAGTTGCGCAGCTTCTCTTCCGGCAGTCGTCCTTCAAGGAAGGCCCGGGCATAGATACCGGGAGAGGTATGGGCCTGGAAGAAGACCTGGTCCCCCTCGAATCCCTCCCTGCGGCCGCGGATGAAGTGATTGAAAGCGACCTCATATAACGTCGCCGCCGACGCATAGGTGGAGATGTGCCCCCCCATGGTCGGATCTTCGTGATTCGCCCGGACCACCATCATCATCGCATTCCAGCGCATGATGTTGCGGATCCGCTGCTCCAACTCGTGGCTGCCGGGAAATGGCGGCTGACGATCGGCTGGGATCGTATTGACGTAGGGTGTATTGGAGGCGAAAGGGATACCCACGCCCTGGCGTCTGGCGTGATTCTGCAACTGATCAAGCAGTTCGATCACACGTTCGGGTCCGGATTCCTCCAGAACGTACTCCAGCGAGTCGAGCCACTCCTGCGTTTCGACATCCCGGCCGTCGGTATAATTCTGGCTGGTCATAGGAGGATTTGTGAGGTCATCTGGTGACACACACTCCGTGTTGGGATTTCAGACAGCAGGCATTTCAGGCAGCAGGTAACAATGAGACGAGCCATTGGTGTTGCACTGGTTTGTCGGTGTCCACAGTTGTCGGCATATTCGGCGTCCTTCGTCGTAAGTATCAACCTGCCAATCCATACGAGCAAGGAACCACGTTGCGCCGATTCGTAACAGCGGCATCGATCCTGTTGTGTGCAATTCTCGCCAGCCTGGCGGGATCGCAGGTATCAGCACAGGAGTCTTCTGGCACGATCAGTGGTTTCGTCCGCGATGCCACCAATGGTGAACCCCTCATCGCAGCGACCATCCTCGTGGAGGGACAGCCGCTGGGCACCATTACCAACGAGAGTGGTTACTACGTCCTGCCCCGCGTACCGGTCGGCAATGTCGATCTCGTATTTACCTACATCGGCTTCGAACCTCTTCCGAGACGCATTGAGCTGTCAGCCGGGGCCAACGTGCGCACCGATGTGCGCATGGTATACCAGGTAGTAGAGGCAGAAGAGACCGTCATCCGCGCCGACTCCATGCGCGCCGCCGAGAGCCTGTATCGCAAACCGATCTCCGAAGTGCGTCTCCAGGCCAGGCAGATCAACTCCATGCCGCAGGTCGCCGAGGCGGATCTGATGCGGGCCCTGCAGACCCTGCCCGGTGTGCTGCCCCTGTCAGACTTCTCTTCCGCCCTCTACGTACGTGGCGGTACGCCCGATCAGAATCTCTACATGATCGACGGCACTGACGTCTACAACCCGGAACACACCTTCGGCATCTTTTCCACCTTCAATACGGATGCCATCAAGCAGGTGGAGCTGTCGAAGGGCGGCTTCGGCGCCCAGTACGGCGGGAGACTGTCGTCGGTATTGTCCGTCACAAATCTGGAAGGCAATCGCGAGGAATTCGAAGGCACAGCTTCGGTCAGCCTGCTGTCGGCGAAGTCGACCCTGCAGATGCCACTGGGAGAGCGTGGCTCGCTGTCCGGTTCATTGCGCCGAACCTACTTCGACCAGACCGCCGCCAGATTCATCGATGACGTGCCGGACTACTACTTCTATGACGGCAACATCAAGGCCTTCCTGGAACTGTCCGATCGCGATCAGTTGACCCTGTCAGCCTACGGCGGACGTGACTTCCTCGACGTCATCTTCAACCCCGATGCCACCGAAGAGACCGGCTTCGCCGTCGACTGGGGCAACAAGACCTTCTCAGGCCGTTGGACCCGGGTGATCACCCCCAGGACCTTCGGCCATCTGTGGGTGACAGGCTCTCGCTTTTCCTCTGACTTCCTTCTCGACATTGCCGATGTGATCGAGCGCAACTTCGTCTCCGACATCACGGTCAAAGGGGAGTTCGAGTCGCACCGGAGCCCACGGCTGATCACGCGTTTCGGTTTCGAGCGCAAGGACCTCAATGTCCTGTTCCGTCAGGAGTTCCCCGATGGGTTGATTGAGGTCAACCATCGCCCTGAACATTATGTCTTCTACTCTCAGACAGCGTGGCGGCCCACGTCGCGGTGGGAAGTCGAGGCTGGCGCCCGCCTCAATCGCTTTGCCTCTGACAAGACCTTCACCGATGTCGCGCCTCGCCTGGCCCTCAAACACCGGCTCACGGACACGATCAACCTGCGGGCATCCAGTGGCATCTACTACCAGTATCTGCACAGGATTCCGCGATTCATCGCCACCGACATCTGGGTTGCCTCCAACCAGGATCAGGATCGCTCGCGGGCGATCCACGCCATTGTCGGCTACCAGCAGGAGCTGAAGAACAATTTCCAGTTCGAAGTGGAAGCTTACTGGAAGGGCTACTCGCAGATCTTCGCATTCAATCAGACCTTCCTGACCGAGTTGGAAGAGACGAGCCATGACGAAGATGGCGACCCGATCTTCACCAATGCCAGAGGCCTTTTCAATGACGGCGATGGTCACTCAGTCGGGCTGGAAGTGATGTTGCGGAAGGATTCGGGCGCCCTCACAGGTTGGGCAGCCTACTCGCTGGCGCGGACCGAGTATCGCTTCGACAGTGTCAACTCGGATCGGGACTTCACGCCCCGTCACGATCGCACCCACGTGGTGAACCTGGTGGCCAATGTCGACCTGGCCAATGCCTGGCGGAAGCTGCACAGTGAGCCGAAGCTCGGCGTGCGGGGACCCTGGCGGCTGAGCAGCAGCTTCGTCTATGGATCCGGGCAACCGATCACCGAGCCCGGGTCGGGATATTTCACACGCACGAGTCCGACCCAGCCCGGCACAATGCTGCGTTACGCCCCCACGATCATCAACAACGTGCGACTGCCTGCTTACGTCCGACTCGACGTAAGCCTCACCTGGACTGGTGAGATCGGCTCATGGACGGTGGCACCCTACGTACAGCTGTTCAATGCCGGGAATCGCTCGAATGTGTGGTTCGTCGACTACGACTACCAGAACAACCTGCCGGATATCGAGGCTGTGTCCATGTTCCCCATGCTGCCGACCATCGGCGTCAACCTGACCTTCTGATGATGACATTTCCCCGACAGACTTCGCTGATTCGACGGTCCTACCTGATCGGCCTGCTGCTGATCACCAGCCTCACCCTGCTCTCGGGCTGCGGCGACCCTGAGATTCTCGTCACCAATGACGCCTATGAACCGAAGATCGTCGTTGAGGGTCTCCTGATTGCCGGTCAGCCCGTCCAGGATATCCGTATCACGCGCAATGTGCGTCTCGAGCAGAATCTGAGTCGCACACCACTCTCCCTGAGTGATGCCGTGGTCGCCATCATCGATGAAGGCGATGGCAAACGTTATGTGCTTCGATACCACGAAGGCACGCTGTTCACGGATCAGTACTTCGAATACACGGGCAAACAACTGCAGATCCAGCCTGGCGGCACCTACACCCTCCAGGTCGATGCAACCATCGACCATGCACAGCTGTCGACGACGGCGACCACGACGGTTCCCGACGAGGGCTTCGAGATTCTCGACATCTCACCAGAGCGCACCACCTATCGCCCCAAAGACGCCGACGGCGAGCCCGAGAATGTCACGATCCAGATCGAGCGCTCACCTGGCACACGCTTCTACTTGCTCACCGCCCGCCCCCTGACCGCTTCGCAGACAAATTTCATCTACGACAATCCCTTCGTCGATGAGTCGCAGGGAGGTGTCGATCTGGATGACTTCAACTATGAGTGGGAGTGGCTCCAGAACACGCCGGCCGGCACCGGCCAGTCAGAGATGAATCTGTTCTGGTGGGATCTCTGGTTCTATTCCAGATACGAGATCATCATCTACGCTGCCGACACAAACTACTCCAGCTTCCTGCAGACCTTCGATGAGGTGCAGGAGGATGATGGCAATTTCCACGAACCAGAGTTCCGTCTGGAGGGTGACGGCATGGGCTACTTCGGCTCGGCCATTGCAGACACAGTAGCCCTCGAAGTGATTCGCTGAATCACTCCAGAATGGCCGGGCACTAGCCGCTTCTCAGTCCCTGATCGTGGCCGTGTAGACGTCCGGGGGTAAGGCCCCCCGCTCGACACTGGCGATATTCTGGCTCAGGTGATCGACATTCGTCGTCCCCACAATCGCCGTGTGTACATCCGCATTGTTCAGCAGCCAGCGCAGACTCGCCTCAATGCGGGGCAGGTCACCAATTACCTCGGGTGCCAGACGCTTCTGGGCCAACTCCCATCGACTCGCATCCCCCTCGGGTCGCGGTTGCTCGTAGACCGCCTGCGCCACCGGCTCCTTGATGATGATCCCCATGTCGATGGCACGCGCCGCGGCGATGATCTTACCCGGATCCTGTTGCAGGATGTTGTAGCTGATCTGCAAGGTGTCGAACTCACCCATTCTGACGGCTTCCTCGGCGGCATCGTCATCGGCGGATAGACTGATGAATCGAACCTTGCCCTGCTCCTGGGCGCGCTTGAGTCCCTCGATCCCATCCCCATGCACCAGATCGTCATAGGACGGTGAGTGCAGCTGCATGATATCGATGTAGTCCGTTTTCATGCGCTGCAGGGATCGGTCGATCTGCGGAGCGATGGCAGCCGCTGAATAGTCGAGGGTCTGCACCCACTCGCCATCATCCTGCTGGACCCTGCCCGAGCCGCACTTGGTGGCGAAGATGAACTCGTGCCGTCGGTGACCGATGTATTTGGCGATCAGTTCCTCACTCCAGCGGTAGGCCGCCGAGGAGTCGACGAAGTCGATGCCTGCGTCGAGGGCACGATTGAGCAGCACCCCCGTCTCGTCCCCCTCTTCGACCGGCGTCCAGCCAATCTCCCAGGCACCGAAGCCCAACTCTGACACTTCCAGTTCGGTACGTCCAAGCCTGCGGTGTCGCATCGGGTGACTCCTACGTATCGAGGTGATACCGCTCGTCGTCCACTTGAGCCTGTAGCCGATGCAACTCATCGGTCAGCTGTGTCTGCGTCGCGGCCACGTCACGCTGGCCGTGTATGCTGCACATCTCGTATGGATCACTCTTCAGGTCGAAGAGCTCCCACTCCGGCGGATGAGTCTCAGCCCCTGATCCAGCCTGGCCACAGCCATCATTGTAGAAGTAGATGAGCTTGTGATCGCGCGTGCGTACACCATAGTGGGCGAAGACATTGTGCGACCCATCGCCGTGCATCCAGTAGCGGTAATACATCGACGTGCGCCAGTCTGCGGGCCGCTCGCCGTGCAGCAGGGGTCTGAATGAATGGCCCTGGAATTCATCTGGAATGGAGATGCCCGCCATGTCGAGGAAGAGGGATGCGAAATCGACATTCAAAATCATGTCGTCACAGGTCGTGCCCGCTTTCACCTCACTCGGGAAACGCAGGACGAAAGGCATGCGCAGCGATTCCTCATACATGAAACGCTTGTCGAACCAACCGTGGTCACCGAGAAAGAAACCCTGATCGGAGGTATAAATGACCATCGTGTTGTCGACGATCCCCTCCTCTTCGAGGTGGTCGAGCAACTTGCCCACGCCGTCGTCGACAGAGGCGATGACGCGCAGGTAGTCCTTGATGTAACGCTGATAGCGCCAGCTCTTCTCTTCGGCTGCGGACAGGCCCGACGGGACATCAGCCTTCAGATCCTTCCACTGCAGATCCTCCATCCGCATACGGGCGGCGCCTGCTGCGGCCGAACGATTCTCGTAGGTGTCGTTGAAGGTCTCCGGCTCGAGGATCTCCTCATTCTCATACATCGTCGCATGTTTGGCATCCGGTTGCCATTCGCGATGTGGTGCCTTGTGGTGGACCATCATGCAGAAGGGTTTGCTCTTGTCGCGATCTTTCAGCCACTGCAACGACATGTCGGTGATCAGATCGGTCACATACCCCACGTGCACCTTCTGCCCGGCGGAATCGATCATCACGGGACTGTGATACAGTCCCTGACCGGGCAGGACGCGCCAGTCATCGAAGCCGGTGGGTTCGTGTTCCGGTCCGGTGCCCAGATGCCACTTGCCGAACAGGGCCGTCTGGTAACCGGATTCCTGCAGGAGTTTCGGATAGGTCATCAGGCGATTGTCCATGTGCGTCGCCAGCGTCGTGACCTGATTGATGTGGTTGTATGTCCCGGTGAGGATCGCCGCCCTGGAAGGGGTACAGATGCCATTGGTGCAGAAGCAGTTGTCGAAGCGCATGCCTTCATCAGCGATTCGATCCAGATTCGGCGTGCGATTGATCCTGCTGCCATAACAACTCATGGCGTGCGATGCATGGTCGTCGGACATGATGAAGAGAATGTTGGGACGATCAGTCACGGGTGCTCCTAGAATTCGTAGTCGTAGAGCTTGATGATGCGATGGAAGCGCTCAGCTACCAACTGGCGCGTCTCATCCGTGTAGTACGTACGGTAGTCCTGACGCTCGGTTCGATTCAGGTGCGTCAGTTCCATATCAGCGCCGACACGCTGGCAGATTTCTTTCCAGTCGTCGGCCATCGTCTCAAGTCGGCCGACGTAGTCGACGATGACCTCTCCGTCCTGTGAGATCCAGTCGTAGAGCGAGCCTTCGCGCCGATTGATCATCGTGCGACCATAGTGGGACAACATGAAGGCATTGAAGTCCCCCATCTCGCCGATCGCAGCCACATCTGCATCGAATTTGCGCCACTTGATCGCCTTCTGCAGCCACCAGTTGTAACTCGACACCATCAGATCCCAGGGATTACGGACGAAGGCGAAGGAGAAATACTGGTCCCACTTCTCTTCGCCCATCGCTTCACGGACCTGCCAGGCTTTGGCGTGTTTCGTCGTCAACTGCGGATAGAGTGGATGAGTCTCTTCCCGTGGCAACTGGTTCAGCGCGACGGTGACCGAATTCCCCCCGGTCTTGGGCACATGGATGTAGACACATCGGTAGTCGTGGAGAACGCGATCTTTCGTCGGCCGGCGCATCAGCGAGTGCCGATAGAATCGCTTGCCGAGATCGCGTGCGTAAGCCAGGGGATAGGGTGTTGTCATCTGTCTTTCGGATCGGTCAACGCTCGACACTCTCGAGCCAAACAGAGATGCCAGGTATATCGTAGTCCTGAGCCATCCTGTGCAGCAGTGCGGCGAGTGTCGCTGCATCACCACCCATCGCTGCAATCTCGTCCAGGATTTCCCGGATCGCATCAACATCGCCAACCTGAACGGCGTCCTGCAAGCCCTCAAACAGGGCATCCGGCAACACACTGGCAACGGCCGTCAGCGAACTCAACCCGGGCGCCGCGTCCGCTGTCGGCACCCCTTCCGACTCGGCGAACTCGAATTCGGCACCGAGCAACTCGTTCAGACATCCGTAGATACGCTCACGGCGGAAGGGTTTGTCGACGAAGCTGTCGAATCCCTCGCTGAGCAATCGATCTCGTTGATGCGCCAGAGCTGATGCGGTGACGGCGGCGATCTTCGGCGCCTTATCACCGAGTCGATCCACCACGGCGCGGCGAACCTGCGATCCATCCATCCCTGGCATGCGGATATCGAGAAAAATGATGTCGAAGGATTCCAATTCGATCGCCCTCAGCGCCTGCTCACCACCATCTGCCTGCACGGTGGTCACGCCGATGCTTTCCACCATCGAGGCCAGGACTTCGCGATTCTCGGTGACGTCATCCACGATGAGCGCCCGTACCCGCACGTCGGGCGCCAGGCGCACGACACGGCTCCACTGCTCGTCGCTGGCAGGCGCCTCGACGCCGGTCGGCCCCGCCAGATGCAGATCGAAGGAGAAGCACGTCCCCTGACCGGGAGTGGACTCGACCTTCAACTCCCCCTCCATCAACTCGACATGTTGCCGGGCAATGGTCAGGCCCAGCCCGGTGCCACCGGCCAGGTCGCCCAGGACACCCTGGTCGAAGGGCTCAAAGATCGCCTTCTGACGATCCGCGTCGATTCCCGGACCCGTGTCGACAACTTCGAAATGATAGACATCACCCGCGACCTGCTGAACGCGCAGGAGGATCTGCCCCTTCTCGGTGAACTTCGCCGCATTGCCAAGCAGATTGATGAGCACCTGCCGCAGCTTGTTGGCATCGCCGTGAACCGCCGTGCGATCGAAGGTGGCCTCCACAGACCACTCCAGTCCCTTGTCCTGGCATCGAATCTCAAACATCGCGGACAGGGTCTCGACGAGGACCTGCAGATCGAAATCCTGCGGCGTGAGCGACAGCCGACCGGCTTCGATTTTCGAGATGTCGAGGATATCATTGATCAAGGCCAGCAGGTGATCACCGGAACGCTCGATCGTCCGAACCGCCTGACGCTGTCGGTCATCCAGCTGCGCCGCATCCCGCAGGATCTGCGCATAACCGAGAATCGCATTCATCGGCGTGCGAATCTCGTGACTCATATTGGTGAGAAAGGTACTCTTGGCCCGGCTGGCCCCCAGTGCTTCATCACGCGCGTCGACCAGTTGCTCGTTGATGTTCTCGATCAACTCGCGGGCTCGCTCGTGGTCGTGAATCTCTGCCTGCAGAGCGGCGTTGCTCTGGGACAGTTCCGTCGTGCGTTCTTCGACCCGCCCTTCCAACACTTCCTGCGCCTGCCGCAATTCGCCGTCTCGATGCTCGATCTGATGGAGCATGTCGTTGAAGCCGTCGCAGAGATCACCAATCTCGTCGTCACTCTCACGCTCGACGCGCTGAGAGTATTGACCCGTGTGCGTCACATTCGTCGCCGCCTGGGTCAGGCGAATCATCGGATCGGAGATCAGCCGCTGCAGATACATGGACAACAACACCGACAGCAATCCACCAAAACCCAGCACGAGCAGCGCATACAACACCATCTCGACGAGCCGCTCGTCCAGAACGCTCATGTCGGCCCGCAGATAGACCGTACCTGTCAGGTCGTCACGTTGTCGGATCGAGTAGTTGAGATGAAGGAAACCCTCCTCGAACCGGTGCCCATCTATGCGAGCGGGGGGATAGTCGAAGGGGCCACCATCGCGGGCATAGGAAGCGAAGATCTCACCGGATCCATCGTAGATGCAGGCGTGCAGAATCGACTCCTCAACCTGCAGGCTGGTCAACACCTGGCCTGCTGCCTCAGCATCGAAAAAGCGCAACGCCGCCTCGGCATTCTGCCCCACCAGCTGAGCCGCCGAGGTCAGTTGCCGGACAGTCGAAGCCCGAGTCTCGCGGTATTCCTTGAAGAGGAAAATGGCGCAGGCGAGAAGCAGAACAGTACCTGCCGTCAGAAACTGAATCGAGACAAGTTTTCGCTTGATCGAGTTGCGTTTTTCCATCACTCCACCAGTGTCGCCAGCCGGAGAAGATGGGAACTCATCTTCAATCCCGTGGCGCGAACGGCCTTTGGATTGACTTCGAATTTCAGGCGGCCATCAACGAGGATGAAATTGATGCAGCTGCCACGCTTCGCCGCACCAGGGGCATCCGTGATGGTCAACACGGCACGATCCTGAAGGCGCTCACCCAGCTTCTCAATGGTGATACCGGTCTCGTCACCCAACACCAGCACATGCACCGAGTCGATCTGCGCTGGACTCGCATCAGGCAGGATCTGCACACGAATCGGACGGTCGGCCATCAGCCGCTTCTGGGCAACCTGGATCAGGTGGGGCGCAATCGGAGACGACCCGAGAATGCCAATGACAAATTCACCAGTGGAGTCTTCGGCGGACCAGGAGACGTACTCCGCGAAATTGACGACAAAGACGGCCTTGAAGCGGGCCAGTCGCTCGGTCTCATCCTCAGCGCCCGGTGCCTGCGCCATGAGACCCGTCGCCAGCAGCGACACCACGAGTAACGAACGCAGGATCATGAGCCGAAGAGGTAACGCAGATTGAGGAACCACTCACGACCGGGCTGTGGGTGGTATGGCGGAATGAACCCGGAGGGATTCTGCACGGCGGGCTGCAACGCGCCGACAGGTCGCACACCGGATCCCGACTGCCGTCCGATGCCACTGTAAGCGGTGTCCAGCAGATTGCGGATGATCAATTGCGGCACGAGACGATCATTGCCCATCAGTCGACGCCCCGTCAGCGTCAGATGAAGGAGAAATTCCCCATCCATGTATCCATCCGGATCGTTCTCGGTGACGTAGTCATAGCCGATCTGTGCGAGCCGCTGGGCCGTCTTTGGCTGGAAGTAGAGATTGGATGACGGCGCCTTGACCTTCCCGCGCCAGTTGGCGCGCAGGTCGACACCGATCCGGTCCTGCCACAGCATCGCATCCAGCCCGACCGTCGCCTTGTGACGTGCCGTGCCGTTGAGGGGGTCCAGGTCTTCGCCCGCTGTGAACATGTAATGCCCGAAGCCACGCCATTGGTCTCGCAGGTGGAAATCGGTACTCACCGAGAATCCCTGAATGCTGGCGGCGCCGACATTCTGATAGTAGTCCAGGAACTCACTGTTGGGGCCAATGGGGACCCTCGTCGTATCCGGATTCGGCGCCACCGCGATGAGATCCGTCAGTCGGCTGTAGAAGAATCCCGCTCTGGCGATGGCATTTCTGAATCGGTAGTTCAGTTCCAATTCACCGGTGACGATCTTCTCCGGGTCAAGCTGTTCATTGCCGCGAAATTCGTCGAACTGCTCGAAGACCGTCGCCGACTTGAAGGCCTGACCGTAGAGCAGTTTGAAGCCGATGCCATGCTCCGGCGATCGGACCAATGATGCCCGCGGATTGAGGACATGACCGTATTCGTCATCCGCGTCGTAGCGCAGGCCACCGGTGAAGATCAGACTCTCGTCGATTCGCACCTGATCCTGCACGTAGATCGCCGCATTCTTCGAGAAGAACATGGGCTGCACGCGTGACGCTTCACTGGTGTAGGCCGAGGCAATGATCGTACTGGCTTGATCCTGCTTCGCGCCGAGAGAGATGCCGAAATACTGCTTGATCTCCTGCTCCAGCTGGAATCCAACGACCAGATCCTGGCGATCGCTGATCGCCAGATTCAGTTGTTGGTCGACTCCTGCGATATACCCCTCGCCGTGATACCCCTTGGGCTTGTCATCCACGGCTGGGTCCGTGCCATTATCGACACTCTGATACTTGTAGGTGTAGACGAAGCCGGTCTCGGGCAGAATCTGATTGCTGCGAAAGTAGAATCGCGTGCGTGACGACAGACTGTCGGTCACGTCTGTGGTGTAACCCGCGACGGCACTGTAACCGCGGTGATGGATGCGGTAGTCGATACGTGGCGTATTGGCGAAGTACTCATAACCGACAACTTCGCTGCCGAGTCCTTCTGTCTTGTCATAGAAGGTCGCATCGAAGGTGAAGTCGCCCTTCTCTGCCCGGGCCCGCAGGTAGACGTCATCGATGTCCGTGGCGAATCCGTCGGCAATCGAACGTGTCCCCGAGCCCGTCCGCTCGTTGGCAATGTTGCCGTATTCGGTCGTCAGCACGGTGTCCGGTTCAAGATTCCCGGTGAAGTAGCTGCCCGGGTCGGGCCGGCCGAGGCCGCCATCGCCATCTGACCGATACCATCGAGCCGCCAGACGCAGACGCAGATCCTGTTCGGTGCGGTAGGTGGCGACGATCTCCGGCGCAATCGTAGCGTCCTGCCCGCCCTGAACCCGGCCATCGACCTGCCAGCCGACGGGCGCATCGTCCAGACTTCGGGTGATGATATTGATGAGACCGGCGTAGGCATTGGCGCCATAGAGGGCCGAACCGGGACCGCTGACGATCTCGATCATCTCCACATCGCTCAGGGTCAGATCGAATCCAAGCCCTCGTGCCCAGCCATTGGAGACATCGTTCTGCACGATGCCATCCACCATGATGAGGGTTTTCGTCTGGCCCAGATCGGAGATGCCACGAAAGATGAAGTGTGTCGGGTACTCACCCGATGGCTGGGATGTTGTGAACTCGAAACCGGGAACGTCCTTGAGAACCTCCTCAAGGGTGCGATATCCACGGCGCTCGATCATCTCGGCCGTGATGGCCGTGATATTGGCGGGCGCCTGTGCAATCGTCTGCCGTTGCCGGCCCGGCGTGATGACCTGAATCTGCATCAGGTCTTCGAGTCCCGTCGCCAACAGCGCGTCAAGTTCGTCCTGTGCCCACACCGTGACGGGCGCCATTGCTGTCTGCCAGAGCATGAGGGCCAGCGGAATGAAACCGGACCGCCAGATCCGCGAGATGATATTGCGACGCACCATCAATCGCCCTTCTTCGCCTTCTTCGCTGCTTTCTTCCGGGCCTTCTTCTCAGCCTTCTTCTCCTCTGTCTCGTCCTTCTTTCCACCATACGGTTGGCCCGAAAAGATCGCCCGGACCTCGGCGGCCGATGTGGCTTTACTCAATCGCGCCATACGGGTCTCTTCTTCGTCGCGCATCTCGTGCAGATTCGACACGACGGCCTCGAGATGTTCGGCGGGGAACTTACAAGCCCCATTCTCATCCATGTGCACGATCTCACCCGGCGCCACATCCATCCCGGCAATGTGCACAGGAGTATTGACGGCATAGACATCCTGGCCACCGTGTCCCGGCGACACACCGCTGAGCAGATACTGAAACTTCATCGGACGGATCTCGTCGATATCGCGCGACGGGCCATTGGAGACGGCCCCCAGACACCCCAACGCCTTCATGGCCGTCGTCATGTTGCCTCCTGACAGGCCGATCTTGCCCGCCAGCTCTGGCGGGAACTTCTGCTGAAAACAAAGGATCGTCGGTTTCGGCGACGCATCGAGGGCATCGTAGACATCCATGTTGTCCAGGCGACCGAAGGAAGGATCCTTCGGACCATAGACTGCCGTCACCGCATATCCGGCCAGTGCCCCCAACTCCGGATACATGCATCGCAGCGTGTGATCAGTATACCAGTCTTCTGTCAGTGGATTGTAGAGCCCCAGGCACAGCGGATGCTGTGGATAGGTGGCCACCACATTGGTCACCGACGGGGTATCGAACTGACGGATCTCCTCGAGCAACTCACGCTCGCGATCCAAGTCACGGGCCTGTGCCATGTCATCACCTCTTCATCGTCGGGTAGATCGCCTGGGTTGGCGCATTCATTTGCCGTCGACGACGTGAATCTCGTCGGGGCCATTGGGAACAATGCAGATGAATTCGAATGGTTCGTCGCCCTGCGCATCGTAGGAATGCGGCACATCTGCGGGAATGAAGACCGAGTCGCCCGCCGCAACGTCCACCGTCTCGTCACCAATCCTCACGCTGGCACGTCCGCGCAGGATGTACTGGCCGTGTTCGACACTGTTCGTGTGCAGCGGCATGCCACCCCCCGGCTCCATCACGAAGCGACGCACGGCAAAATTTGGCATCAGGTCGCTGTCGAGCAGGACCTGTCGGGACGTGGACGTGCCTCCCGGTACCGATTCAAGAGGCACATCGCTCTGGTGGCGCACGGTCATGGAACTCCCTTTCTGAGTGATGCTCGTTCAAAATGACACGACACAGCAGTAAGGGGTCAAGCCATCAGGTCGCGGCACCCTACTCCAGCGGAATCGCGGCGGGATGACAGTGGGCGCAATCCGCCCGTTCCAGATACCGCACCAGTGGCTCCTTGACGGGCATCTCTGTCATCGCCGTGCTCTTGATCAGGCGTCCCAACAGGGCATCGTCGATACCCATGGGCAGAGTGATGCGCGATGCGTCATCGAGATAGTGCAGGACCAGCACGGGGATGACGCCGGTGGCGACGCTGTCGAGTACAGCACCGGTGCTGTTGAAGACACCGACGGTGCTGTCGCTTTCAAGCGACACATCCTGATCGCGATAGGATTGCCAGCCCACCTGTAGTGTCACCGGTCGGTGGAAACGGTGCGGGCCTTCAGCGTCGAACGATCGCACCCGTGAGGACGGGCAGGTATTAGCGCATCCTGCGAGAACGACGAGCCAGAACCCAAATCCGGCCAGATAGATCCGGCAGATTCCCTTCATCGTCAACTCCTTGGCAGTTCCCCGACAACGTCTACTTCAAGTCTCTCACAGATTCACCCCTGCGGTCAACTACTGGACCCACCCCTCAGGCCGTCGACTCCATGGCATCGGCATAACGATCCGACGCCAGCTCCAGTGACTCCAAAGCCTTTTGAGGCAGGTGCAATCGGGTTCCGGCGATCATTTCGTCCACGTGCTCAGGAGATTCCGCCCCACCGAGCACACTCGTCACGCCCTCCTGATGCAGTACCCAGGCGACACAGACCTGTGATCGCGTCACACCCAGTTCGCCGGCAACCGCGTCCAGATCTTCGCACAGTGTAGCCAGAGGGGAGCCAGCCTCCACCTGGCGGCCGGGCGCCAGATCGCCCCGGTCCATGGGCGAGAAAGCGATCAGCCCCAGTCCGGCCCCTCGCAGCAGAGGCAACATGCATTCGCGATACCAACGCGTTCGTGATTTCCCCTCATCGGTCAACGCACCTCCCCCGATGGTCAGGTAATCTTCCACGCCCACCGGGAGAGAGGTCCCCGCTGTCTCGGCAGCCTGCAGAAGGGCTTCCACCATCTCTGGTGGATGATTCGACACCCCCCAGTAGCTGATCGCACCCGCATCGATCAGCCTCTGCATACGAGCACACAATGTCTGGGCCGGCGTTGTGCCATCGGGCTGGTGGAGGAGATACAGATCGATGACATCCCGCTGCAATCGCTGGCGGCTGCGATCGACACATTCGCGCAACAGCGAGTCCGTGAAGGGCACGACGACGTCCTGCCGGTCTTCGCGTCGGGGCGAGACCTTCGTGCACACGACGACATCCTCCGGGGCGCCCTGCAATGCCTGTCCCAGCAGACGTTCGGATCCGCCCCAGCCATAGGCATTGGCCGAATCGAAGAATCGCACACCCGCTTCGAGGCAGTGCTGCAGCACCTCCAGGGCGCGGCCGTCGTCCTGTGAGCGATCCAGCGTGCGGAACGCCGTGCCCTGACAGAGACGGGTGACCTGCAGGTCGGTTCTGCCGAAAGGAATCCTGGTCAGATCACCCGCCATGGATACCTCCTCAGGAATTCATTGCGGGGGGACCCGCAGCCAGCAGTTTGCTGCCCTGCTCTTCGGCTGCGACGCGAGCTGCGGCTACCAGATCGTGCGGCTTGTGGCCCATCTGAATTCCAGTACAACCGGCCACGACCATCGCTTCGCGTCGTTTCAGTTGCAGACGTATCTGCTGCAGGCTGGTCTTCATGTTTTCCAGGATCTCTGAGGGCGCTTGACGATCGATGATCGTTGCCCGCATACCCGCCAGCAGAACTTCGTCATCGAGAAGCTCGAGCAATGGCTCGAATGCCTGCAAGCCTTCTCGTCGACCAATGATCGCCATGTCGAGGAAGAGCTCGGCCCACTCCTCATCGGCCATGCTCAACAGTGGTGTCGCGCGCAGCCGCTGAACGAGATCATCGATGCCGATGCTGCCCTGCGCAGCCTCCCAGCGCGAGATCTTATCAAGGAAGTATGTCTCCAGCTTAGTCCGCACGATCGCCGGGTTGTCACCGGACTGAATCGACATCCACCCCTCGATCGCCATGTGGCCTTTGACAGTGCGATGCCGCAAGATCGTCCCGCCCCGAGTCTCGACAAGATCCTGCACAAGATCAGGCTCGGTGCCATCGACGATATACTGGAGTGCTTCGCTCAGCAGGTTGGACCCGTCCGATGTCAACGACTGCAGCGACAGGATGCCCAGATCCCGCGCCTGTTCGGCGATCGCTTTGAGTGTGTCAGCCAGCTCATCTTCCGACACCTCGAGCAGGGGCCGGGCCACGTGAGCAAAACGCGCTTCGGTGGAAAGATCGACGGCGGCTGGGCCAGAGCGATCGGCGTCGGGATCCTCCCAGGTCAGCCAGCCCTGGCGACCGAGTTCAACGAGTGTCCGCCGGACATTCTCTTGCGACGCAGCCCGCTCCTCCTGAGTCACCTCACCGAGAAAAGCGACTTCGCTGCGGATGAATTGCTGAACGTTGTTGGACATATTGTGGTAGAATCGATCCGCCGACGCCCTAGAGAGCGACGGCAGCAGACGCACAAGATCCCGCTGATCCACCTCGCGCATGGTGATTTGCACCGATCGATCGCTCAGCAGATCCAGGGCGTCCAGATCCTGCACACGTACCGTGTCGAGCAGCTCTTCCCACTTGGCACAGCCGTAGGAGCCGGCGAGGGCGTGCTGAGCCTCCTGACGCGACAGATCAAAGTGACTCAGATCATCCGGTGACGTCGACGGTACCAATCCGGCGGCGCGAGGCAGAAACGTGGAAATACGGGAGATGGCATCTGCATCACCGGCCTGAAAGGCCTTGTGCAGATCACGGGATTCCTTCTTGAGGAACTCGATGCTGGCCCGTTCGGGCAGCGTTCTGACAGCAGACATAACACACCCTCGTCCGTGGCATGCCCGTTGTCCGCTCGATCAGGCTTGGATGAAGGGTGGCAGCGGCACCGGCGGTGCCATTCGCGATTGCCCGGCAATCGCTGACGTGGGAGACGGCTACGCCGTCTCATATCGAGTGGGTTCAACCCTTCCCGCGGACAAAAGCGGCTCCCCGACAAGCCTCAGGTCTTGAGATACCTCGTCGGGGAGCCATTGTCAATGAGAAACCGGTGACCAGCGGTCAGCGCCTCCGCTGCAATCAGGCAGCTGCATCGATCACGGCCTGCGCCGCCTCCTGAGACGTCCTGCCCATCGCAACGGCAAGAAGGCCCGCCGCTGCTGCACGGTGGTGGCCCTCCAGCTTCTCGATCTCTGCTTCCACGAGCCGGGTCAGATCTGCCCGAAGCTCGGCGCGATCGCGGTCGGTGATCAACTGCTCGAGGCCTGTCTTGAGGAGAGGCTGCTGGATCAGCCCTGTCGCTGGGGCCAACGCCTGGATTCCCTCGTTGCGTGCTGCAAAACCCAGGTGCAGGAAGGTGACGGCCAGATCACCCGGGGTCCGTACACCGAGCCAACCCCGCTCGACCCAGTCACGTAACTCGTCGCCAGTGATCTCTTCGCGGCAACGATTCAGGGCTTCTGCCACGCCCGCGTCCAGGTAATGGACCTGCATCTTGTGGAAGATGATCCACGGATTGTCACCGGCCTGCAGTGAGGTGATACCGTCCACGATCATCTCAAGCCGCGTGCGCCGATTCCGCACCATCGTCTCGGTGCGGATCCGCAGGATGCTCTCGATCAGTTCAGGCTGCGTGCCGTCCACAGCCAGGCGGACACCCTCCTGGAATGCACGCGTCTGGCGGCCGGGTGGGAGATAGGCTTCCAGCGCCAGAATGCCGTCGCGCCGGGCCACCGTCGCCAGTTCGGCGTAGATCCCTGCCAGATCAGCCACCTCGATCTCCTCGAAGGACAACCCGCCGAGAGGGTCCTCCGCCTGATTCTGCGCCGGCGGTTCCCCCAGGTCGAGTTCACCCGTGAAGGGTTCGGCGCCGTCAGGAGGCGGCCACTGGATCTGGCCATTCTCGGCCAGCCCCTCGGCAAATTCGATCAACCGCTGACGGGAGACGGCCGGCTCATGGTCGGGCAGATCCTGCGCCAGACGTTCGGATTCTTCGACGACGAATCGACGGACACGTCGCGACATGTTGCTCAGGAATCGACCCCGCAGGGCATGGGAGGCGCCGATAATGGCACGACTCAAATCCTTCTGCGAGATCGCCCGCATCAGGGTCTGCGTCTCACGATCATTGAGGCGTGACAGATCCTCGAATCCCGCCGTCGCCAAGGCGGCACGCAGATCGTCCCAGCTACCCTGACCATATTCCTTGGCCAGCACGTGCTGAGCTTCCTGCAGAGACAGCTTGGCCGCGTGTAGCTCCTCATCGGATAACGCGGCGGCTCGTGGCAGATGTTCACGGATGCGGGCGACAGCATCATCATCACCGTCGTTGAAGGCCTTGTGAAGACCTTTGGCCTGCTTGCGCAGGTTCTCGAGACTCGCCCGGGCGGGCAGTTCTCTACTTGGCATAATTCACCCTCTCTCATGCTGCGCCCGTGTCCGCTGGTCAGGCTCAAAAGAAGGTATGTATGTGAGCGGCGAAACCACCGTCGCTTGGCAATGAAACTGCCATCGCCAGCTCCGATCAGAGATCGGAGGTCGAAGTGGGCTTGGCCCTTCCCGCGGACGTGGGGGCGCCCTCGTGCGCCTTGATCTCTAGGTAGGAAAGCGGTGGTCTCATGTCAAAGGGATTGTTCTGTGCTTGCCAGGGTTTCACGCGTTCAGTAGCGATGCCCTATGCGCATCCTACTCGTTGCCGACACTCATATTGGATTCGATCTGCCTCTCAAGCCTCGGATCACGCGAAGACGCAGGGGGCACGACTTCCTCGCCAATTTCCGGCGGGCCCTCGAACCTGCGCGGCAGGGGCAGGTCGACCTCGTCGTGCACGGGGGTGATCTGTTATTCCGATCTCTCGTGCCCCCCGGCACCGTGGAGATGGCCATGGAGCCTCTGGTCGAGATCGCTTCCGCTGGCGTGCCCGTCTACCTGGTCCCCGGGAATCACGAGCGCTCAAAGATCCCCCTGCACCTGTGGGCGGGACATCCTGAGATTCACATCTTCGATCGACCCAGGACCTATCGCCGGCAGGTGGGTGGCCAGTCCATCGCGCTATCTGGTTTTCCCTATGTCCGTGACATCCGGCAGCGCTTTCAGTCCGTCGTCGAGGCGTCCGGATATCGCCCGGCATCCGCCGATGTCTCGATCCTGTGCATGCACCAAGCCGTGGAGGGCGCCCGCGTGGGGCCAGGCCATTTCACCTTCAGCAGTGGGCGGGATGTCGTGCGCGGTCGCGACATCGACGCGGGGCTGGATGCCGTTTTTACCGGTCACATTCACCGCGCCCAGTGTCTGCGCCGGGATCGCACCGGCCAGGCCCTGGCGGCGCCTGTCATCTATCCAGGATCCGTGGAGCGCACTTCCTGGGCTGAACGGGACGAACCCAAGGGGTATTGTATCGTCACCATCGACAAGACGACAGACCCGTCGCCGGACCTGCAGTGGGTGAAGCTGCCCGCACGACCGATGGTCGATGTGAAGGTGACGTCGGTACCTCAGAGAGAGGCCCTCGAGGCATCCCTGCGATCACAGTTGAGCCAGCTGCAGGACGATGCCGTGGTCCGTGTTCATCTTGAGGGGGCCTGGAGCAAGGGGGCGCAGATGGCCCTGGCCGCTCAGAATCTGCGGCGGTTGGCACCGGCGACGATGAATATCTCGCTGCACCCTCAGTCGGCAGCCTGACGAACACCACCGACCAACACCGGTTCAGCAGCGCCACTGATTTCATCGCCATTCATAATTGGTTCGCAGGAATACTGCGCCAGATACACACGTCGCAATTCGTCGGTGTGATTCGGCCCCGAGGAATGGAAGTTGTAGCTGGTGAACACGGCGATGCTGCCCGCCGGACACACGATCGGCACCCCTTGCAGATCGCCATAATAACCGACCTTGTCATTTGTCTCCGGGTCCCGCTCGTGTTTCACCCAGGTGCGAATGCCGACCTGTGAGAACGGCAGCACATAGACCGTGCCATTCTCCTCGCTCATGTCATCCAGTGCGATCCAGCAGGTCAGATACCGCTTGTGATCCGGATCGCCCACGTAACCGGAATCCTGGTGCCAGCTGAACTTCATGCCCTGCCGACCCTTCACCACATACTGCTCCCAGAACAGGAAGGCGTCGTCCCCAAGCGTCGCCTGGCAGATATCGGCCATGAGTTCGCCGGACAGGAATGGCCGCAGACGAGGTTGCTCCTTGTAGCAGTGCGAGATGAAATACCGCTGCCCTCGATGCGTGATGCCCTGTGAAGACTCGCCACTGGCATCCATCTCGGCATGTTTGCGGTCCAGCGCGACCTGGCATTCCTCACGCAACAACTTCAGCGTGTCGTCATCGAGAACGGACTCGAGAACGAAGTAACCTTCCTGTTCGAATTGCTGCCGTTGGGCATCGGTCACGACGGACACGTTCAGACTCCTGAGGTGGTAGTGGAAAGCTTGGCTATTGCGAGGAAGATCAGCGACGCAGGCCTCCGTCACTGATGCAGGTATACGTCAGTGGATGCAAGTAGGACGGACCGTCGCCATGACACAAGGGCCGGACCCAACACGCCTACAGCTCCGGGATCGTCTCGTCAGGCAGAGCCCCGTTGAGGCCGATGTTCAACAGAATCGTCGACGGTCCACCGATGGTGCTGCCGTCGCTGCGCCGCCAGCGCGTGGGCAGCAGCACGCCATCGACGTCCTGGTAGTCTTCGAAGTGTGTCGTCCAGACCGGGGGCCGGGAACGCAGCCCCATCCTTGCCTGCCGGAACCACTGTTTCTCAAAATTGGTCAGTTCTTCACGGATCCCGATCAGCAGCTTCGTTTGCCGGTCGAAGTAAGATTCGTATTGACGCCCGTATTTGCTGTCCACGACGACGATCTCGTGAACCGGACGATGGGCGAACGTCCCTCTTCCAGCGTAGGCGAGCCGGATGCCCTCATCGAGGAAGCGGTGAGCCACATGCCAGTACATGCCCTCGGATCGCTGGCGAAACTTTCGCGTCGGTGGTGGTGTCTTGAGGATCCAACGTCCCTCGAAGACTTGGTAGTATTTGCTGCGCGATCGGGCAGGGTTCATGCTGGCATACGGGGGCAGCAGTATCTGTCCCAAGTCGATCGCGAAGGGGGTCTGATCCCACTGGGCACCCGGCTCATCATCGAAGTGCCAATAGCCCATCGGGTAGGCATAGGGAGAGACGTTCTGAAGCCCTATCGGCGTCTGGTGATCTGTGGCGATCAGCCACACCAGCACATCCATGGAGTGAATCTTCAGCAGGCGCTCCGTGCCTCCCATCGCTTCCAGTGCCTCGGCCACGATCGCACGGGCTCGATTCTCCAGCACACTCTGTTGATCGGTCGTATCTGCGTCGGGCAGCCAGATGTGTGCATAGGAACCATACAGATCCCGCAGCCGTTGCACGGCCTCGAACTGCGACTGTCCCAGGTCCACCGTGTCCAGATCGATGTGGATCGATTCGAAGACGAGGGGTCGGCTGCCAGCTTCGACGATCCCCGACAGGGCTGAAGCGGGCAGTCCCGGCATCGGGGTCGGTGCGACCTGCCCTGGTTCCTGCAATGTTGCCAGATCCTGGGTGAGGTCCTCCACCTCCAGGGGCGTCTCGGCCTGTTCCATGGAGACGGTGGGGATCCGCGAACTGCTTCCCCGGAAGGCCTGGGGCACCAGCAGCAGGAGATCGGGCAGATAACGAGTGGGGCGCAGGTGTCGTTGACGCTGCCAGTCCATCACGTGCAGATAGGCGCTCAGCAGCAACAGATGCACGATCACCGACACCGCGATCGAGAGAAGTCCACGACGTCGGACTCGCGGTGACATCATATGCTCTCCCCTTTCTGCGATCTGCGATACTGCCTACATGGCCGGCAGCCCTGCTGCAACACCGAGTTGCCAGCCCTGAATGCGCACAGTGCCCTCACCACGAATCGCTACACCGGTGGCATCAGCGCGACTCGGATAGGCACGTCCCGTCATGCAGACCCGTTCATTGACGAAGACCTCGATGATCGAACGATCCACGAATACGTGAAGTCGAAGGGGGTCACCGTCACAGACGCTCAGGGGCGCGACCTGTACAGGGACATCGACGCGATCATCTGCCATCACGATGGGGTCAGAGCGCCATACATCCGCGTCCAGACTCGATTGGGTTGTATCGATCGATACCGATCCTGCCTGCGGATCCAGGATGATCGACGTCGTCTCGGCTCCATCGGGTGTTCGTCGCACATCCAGCTCAACACGGCAGAGCCGGTCGGCCTCCACCAGGATCTCGAGGGCATCTCCCGCCAGGCTCAGTTCCTGGCGCTGGCCAGTCAGCTCCAACTCCTCATGCCGCTCCCGGGGTGACCCGACCTGCGTGCCAGACTGATCACCAGACTCACCTGGCCCATCGCTGGATTCGGTGACCAGGTCGGCGCCCTGCCTCAACTGCCGCAATTCCACCGGTGGTGCAATGCGCAACTGACCATCGTCGCCCAGACTCAACACGCGGGGCATCGTCATCACCCCCAGCGCCTGCTTCCCGTCGAGGAACCAGGGCCTGGCCTCGATCGCCCACGCCCAGAAGATCCGCCGCCCGTCACCATCCAGCAGCGTTTCGGGCGCGAAACATCCGCCACCGGGCCAGTTCATGCGTGTGTGCGACTCGGGGATGAAGGTGCCATCACGCCAGTCGCCCAGGTAGTAGCGGGCACCCCTGGGATGAGAGATGCAAACCAGGCAGTGTCTGCCCTGGTCCGGGTTCACGCTGCCAGCTGTCGATCCGGGCAGGTAGAAGAAATCGGGACAGGCGCAGTCTTCCTCCTCGCCCGTCCAGTGCGGATGGGGATGGTAGAAGGGACGCTCGTAGCGCCAGGAGATCAGATCCTGTGACGTGAAGAGATATGCCGTGTCACGCAGATCGTGGGGCTTCACCTTACCACCGAGGATCGCGTAGTACGTGTCCCCTTCGAGCCAGCAATGAGGGTCGAACACATTGTAGACACCAAAGCCCTCGGCGCCCTCGCGGGTCTCGGGAATCACCGGATTCTCCGGATACTTCTCCCACTCGATCAGCTCGTCGTCCAGGGCCCGCGCCAGGCAGGTGCCGGCACCGACGCCGTGGTAGATGATGGTCGGCACACCGGTCTTGTCGATGAAGGCGCCCCCGGAGAAGATCCCCGTGTCGGGGTCACCGGGAGCGGGTGCCAGCGCAGTCGGGTGATAGGTCCATTGCAGCAGATCAGCACTGGAGGCGTGCCCCCAGCAGTGTCCGCCGTGGGGCAGGTCCGGATCCTGAAAGATGTAGAAGAGGTGATAACGCCCCTTCCACCAGATCGCCCCGTTCGGATCGAAGGGCACGGCCGGCCCCTCGGGTGCAATGAAGTGGAACAACGGGGCGTGGGCATCCGTCGCCCGTCGCCGGGACACGGCGACGGCACGACGTTCGGCGGTCATGACTTTGATTTCTTGCGCCGGGCCCGCCGCTGCTCAACTTGTGGCGCCGACTCGTAGCCGATGCTCTCGTAGCCCGCGACATCTCCTCCCCGCATGCGATAGGGATGGGGATAGATCTTGTGCGATCGATCGACAAGGGGCAGATCGATCCGCTCGTGGCCATTGGCTGCCGACAACTTGAAGGCGATCGCCGCTTCCAGGGCCTGCCGGTAGTCGTGGCCGGAACACTTCACCTGTCCGTCGCCGGCATCTACAGCATCCAACAGGGATTGAAGGCGCGGTGTCATCGAACGCCAGCCGGTCTCCTGCTCGAGGAAGTCCGGGTAGACCGGTGTGGCCCGCGCCCCTTCTCCCTGCAGAATGATCGGAAGCGGGTACTGCAGATACAGTCGGCCCTCGGTCGTGGTGACCGACACGCGACAGCGAACGGGCCCTTCGCCCAGGGGCTGGGGCACTTCACAGATGATATCACCCGTCAGGCCCATGCGCCCGTAGGCCGGGCAATCCGCCTCCAGATCACTCGCCTCCGGTGCCCGATAGCCACCCTCAGACGCCAGCTCCCACCCCTCGACCCACTCGATTTCCCTGCCCGTGAGACCGCGCAGCTGGGTCATCTGTACACAGCCAGCCCCGGCGACCTCGACAGGCAGCCCGCCTGGAATGGCGGCACCCGTGATCTGACCAAACTCACCCGAGGCAAGCCAGGCCGCCGTCTCATATAGCAGGGGCACTTCGTAGTGGGCAGTGGCGCATCCGAAGGCGACACCCCGGTCGCGGCAGGTCTTCACCACATGATCCGCTTCAGCCAGTTCGACGGCGATCGGCTTCTCGCAGGACACCACCCTCACGCCTGCCTCGACGCAGGCCAGCACCTGCGATGGAGCCACTTGCACGGGCAATACGCAGCACACGACATCTGGCACTTCGTTGGCGAATAACTCGTCGAGTGTCGCATACACATCGGTCACGCCGTGATGCTCGGCGAACTCGTCGCGCCGATCTGATGTATCGACGAGGATCGGATCGCACTGCTCATGCTCAACGGCGGATGTCAGGTAATGGCGCCCCCACATGCCGGCGCCACCGACGATGGCGACGCGATAGCGACGCGGATCGGTGCTGGTCATTCTGCCTCCGTGTGATCTATAAGATGTGTCGGCTTCTGGGTCTGCAGGCTGACGAGGACAAAGGCCGTGACGTTGACGACCAGACCCCAGGCGCCAGTGTCGATCATGCCACGCATCGTCGCCAGCACACCACCCAGTGCGTCACCAGCCAGCATGGGGAAGAAGGGGCTGAGAACGAAGATGGTCACCACGCCAGCGACCAATCCAGCAATGGCGCCTTCACGGGTGCCCCGCTTCAGAAACAGCATGTCGATGGTCAGGGGCAGCAACTGGGTCGAGAAGGCGATCGCCAGTAGCCCCAGGATGACGATCATCGACAGCGGATTGCTCTCTGATCGATGGGCGATCACAACCAGCAACAGAGCCAGACTCGTCACCACAAAGATCAGCAGCCGCCCCACCCACACCCGCTCACGTTGACTGGCCTGAGGCCGAATGAACTGGTCGTAGATGTCGTGGGTCACCAGGGCACTGAGCGCATGCAGATTTGAGTCGGCTGTGCTCATTGCCGCTGCCATGATCGCCACCAGGATCAGTGAGGCCAGCACGACACCTGCCGAGCCGAGCAACTCCGGCAGATGATTCTTGAGCACCACCACCAGGATCTGATCGAATTCACGTGCCGATTGTCCCACCGCCGCATGGGGCAACACCCGGCCCGCTGCATCAAAACTGTAACTGCCGGCTGCATCCACCAGGGGATACAGGACCTGCCCGCCCAGGCCGACGAGCATGACACCAAAGAAGAAGCAGAGGGTCAGCACGGCGGCGAAGATCAGCGCCGATCGCCTGAGCACCTGAGTGGATCTGGCCGCATAGAAGCGCATCCACTGCGCCGGCTGGATCATCGATCCGAGTGAGGCGAAGATCGATGCCGTGAACAGCACCTCCGGCGTCCAGCGCCCCAACGTGCCGGGCGCCGACAGCGAGCGGGGCGGCAGATCGGCCACAGCATCGAAGAACGCGCCCGGCCCGCCGAGCACGGCAACGGCCGCGATCCCTGCCAGCAGCATGCCGCCCACCAGCAGGGCGCCCTGCACCGCATCGGTCCAGGCCACTGAACGCATGCCGCCCACCATGATGTAGAGCATGGTGATCAGGGCCAGAATACAGGCACCCGTCTCGAAGGCATCACGACCGAACAGCTGCTGCGAGACGATGCCACCCGCCTGGATCTGCATCACCACGTAGGGCACGGCGTAGAGCAGGCCCACCAGGGCCACCAGCAGGCGCAGGGACACGGGAGCCTGATAGTGTGCGGCGATCATATCCGCCGGCGTGACGAAGCCTCCCTCGAGCCCTGCCCGACGGATGCGCGCACCGAGCAGATAGATAGCGACACCGGCGACGGGCACGTTCAGACTGAACAGGGCAAAGACGACGCCGTCTCGATAGACCATGCCCGGCGCACCGAGCAGGGCGAAGGAACTGAAGAAGGTGGCCATGATCGTCAGGGACGACACGATCCAGCCCTGCGAACGACCCGCCAGGTAGTAGTCTTCCTCGCTGTCCGTCTGCCGTCGCCGATATCCCAGGATACCGAATACGAGCAGCACGCCCAGATAGAGGACGATCATCACATAAGGAGCGCGCCCCAGACCCGCATCGAGAGACTCAGTCATCGTCGTGCGTCCAGTGTCGCCGATAGGCGACGACAATCACGCCGAATTGCACGATATACCAGAAGAGGCCCCACACGTAGATCGTCGGCAGCCCGAAGGTGACGAAGACCGCCTGCGGGTCAGCTGCATCAGGGTTGATCAGGTGCAGTCCGGGACCAGCGCCCATGAACACGGCGACGACGAACAGCAACGTGAGCAGTGTCGACTCCTTCAATATCTGGCGCATCATCCTCTCTACAACGATCATCGCAGCCGCCAGCGCACGCCGAGGAGGCTGGTCTGTTCACCGGGCTTCGCAATCTGATAGAAAACGGTGTAGATCGAACCATCTGCCAGCTGTGTCGAGGCAGGATAACCAAGGTCACTGGAGTGCGACGGCGAAAGCATCATCTCTTCCCCCCAGGTATTGCCTTCATCCCGACTGACGCGGGCGAATTCTCCGAAGGGTTCGGTTCGACGACCGTACACGACCAGCAATCGATCATCGGCCAGACGCATCAGGTGCGGCGGGAAGCCGCGGATCGCCGTGGGTTGGGCCGGTGTCCAGGACTTGCCCCCGTCGTCACTGTGCGACTGGAACAACACGCGGCGGATGCGATCAGGGTATTCCGTTCGGAACAGAGCCACGATCCGGCCACTGGCCGTCTCCACCAGGTGGGGTTCACAGAGGTGTGCATTCTCATGTCCGGGTGTGGCCTGAATCCGGCCGACGACGGACCAGCTCTCTCCATCATCGCCGGATTCCTCGGCGACGACAGCCGGCTCTCCATCGATCACGGTGTTGCCAATCAGCAACAGTCGCCCATCCTGCAACTGGATCGGCCCGTGGGGCGCCGTGCCTTCGACGCGGATCTTGTCACCCCAGCTCTGTCCGCCATCGGTGGACCGATGCACCCAGTGCCCCAACTCGTCTTCTCGCACCTTCGGGGTCAGCGTCGCCGCGTGATCGGCAAAGGCATCATTGCTCTCAAAGGCCAGAGAGGTAAACCAGCTGGAAACCAGCGTGCCCGCGCGCGTCTCGATGATGCCCGCATCACGATCGTCGAGGGGACCATCACGAATGATCTGCGCCGCCGACCAGCTCTGGCCGTCGTCGTCACTGCGCACCAGGTGCATCTTCCCCCAGGGACAGACGTGTTCTTCCCGATCCCCCGAGAAGACGACGAGCAGCTCACCTGAAGCGCAACGCTGGATCGTCGGCCAGCCGATGTATCGGTCCGGTTGCCGGCACAACACGTGCGTCGACAGAACCTGGGCGCGATCGCATCCCGCTGGATCCACCTGCTCAAGCTGCGTCCCCTCGCCCTCGATGCGAGCGTATTCGGCGGCGAACTCCTTCGTGCCATCATCGTCCCAGTAGCTGGTTGTCTGGGGCGCCACGAAGCTGACCGGTGGCAACTCCCGACTCCAGTCAGGTCGCACCATGAAGTGGGGATTTGCCGGATCCTTCCGGGTCCGCAGGCGGGCGCCATTGGCATAGACGGAATGCAGGAGGAAACGTCGCGCCGGCAGAGGCTCGAGCGCCTCGAGTTCGGCCAGCTTCTCCTCATCGAGATCAACACCGAGGCCAGGGGTCTCCGGAACGCGGATGAAGCCATTCACCGGATCCAGCGGCTGCTGCACGAAGCGTTCGCTGAGAATCTCCGTCGTGGTGACGAAGTGAAAGTTCGCCGTCGGGAATGCGGCCATCATGTGTGTCGTCATGGCCCGCGTGATGTCACTGCCCGTATTCTGCAGCATGAAGGGTGCGCCCGCTGCGGCGAACAACCCGGCACGCTTCTGCGCAACGCCGATGAGGGAATGGCCGAGCATATAGGCATCGGCCGGCCGGCGCAGGACCTCATAGGTGGCCTGCGTCGGGAAGTGATGGAGGACGATCGGCCGGCGTGCCCGTTGCTTGAGTTCGATGTAGCCGTCCAGATCCTCTCCGGGCAGCGGATCTTCGAAACAACCGGCAATGGGATACTCAGCCAGGCGATCCAGCAGGCTCGGCATGTGATCGTCCGTACCGTGCATGGTGAAGTCGTAGTGTAACCGGAAACCCTCCGGTGCCACCCGCTGCATCGCCTCAGTCTGATCGATGACATTCTCGAAGGGCGACAGGTGGAACTTCATCCACGTGTAGCCAGCTTCGGCGTAGTCGGCGACAGCTGCTGCCATACGCTCGGGGTGCGAACTGACCGTCCAGGCCGCCACCGGCACCCACGATCGCTGCTTCTGCCCGAAGAGCTGATATACGGGCACTCCTGCCGCCTTGCCCATCAGATCATACATCGCCGTACCCAGGGCCAGTGACGTCTCGTCGCCCATCCATTGGAAGGGGTTGGTGCCCAGATACCGATCGATCACTTCGTCCGACTCGATGCCGGCACCCTCTCCCAGCCCGACCAGGCCTTCATCGGTTCGCACCACATATACGGTGCGAGCCGTCAGATCGTGGAAGTGGCTCAACTCGTAAGCGCCGCGTTCGATATACGGCACGTGGATCTGATGGGGCTCGATGGATGTGATCTTCACGGCGTCATCCTTCTGTACGCGGGCATCATGTGACCGGCGTGTCACCTCAAAAACAAGGATTCCATGCGTTGCGTGCCAATCCGGCATTGGCCCAACTGTGTAGATTGTGTCCCGGAGGCCCGCACACGACGAGTGATGCGAACGACGTGCCTGCCGCGATCTGACCTGACCCGACGCCAACCGACCGACGCCTTGAGCGACCTTTTCAGCGGCTACAATCTCCGCGAATACAGCCCGAATGTCCGCCGATTCTTCCTATTCGGCATCCCGCTCTTCGCCGGGATGGCGATCCAGTCGCTCCTCTACAATCTGTATCTGACCAGGCTGGGTTATCAGGAAGACTTCATCGGGCAGATGGCGGGTCTGGCACCGATCGCCTCCGGACTGCTGGCCATTCCAACGGGAATCATCAGCGATCGAATCGGTCGCAAACCCTTCCTGTTGGCAGCGGCAGCGATCATGGCCACCACCCAGGTGGGTCTCTGCACAGTCACGAATCCGGCTTTCCTGCTGGCCCTGTCCTTTGTGTCGGGGACAGCGGGCACCTTCATCTGGGTCAACCACGTCCCCTTCCTGAGCGAGAATGCCCGGCCGCAGCGACGGGCCCAGGCCATCGCGATCTGGATCAGCATCCAGACGGTGACCCGCATGGCCTTGAGTCTGGTCGCCGGATCACTGCCCGGGTTGATGGGGCGATTGACGGACACCGGCACGGATCTGCCAGAGCCCTACCGCTGGGCACTGTATGTCGGTGCCGCCCTGTGCCTGGTGGCATTGCTGCCATTGATCGGTGTGCATGTCAAAGCGCCGCAAGATCAAGCGAGAGAGCAGACCGGCGCGGCCCCATTCCCACTGCGCACCTTTGTCGCCTTTGGCGCCATCAGTATCTGCCGGGGCGCATCCATGGGTTTCTCCTTCCCCTTCTTCAACGTTTTCTTCCAGCAGGCCGTGGGCCTGTCGACACCGGTCATCGGCCTGGTCTTCTTCCTGAGCCAGGTTGTGGCGGTTCCCTGTACCGTCCTGGCACCGGCCCTGGTGCGGCGACTGGGTGCGATCAACACCATCGTGCCCACGCGGATCGTCGGCTCCCTCGCCCTGGTGGTTCTCGGCTTCGCGGACAACCTTCCCCTGGGGATGGCCTGCTTCCTGCTGGCCGGGCTCGTCGAGGCGATCACCATGCCAACAGAGATGACCTACACAACCCAGATCATCCCCAGCCGATACTGGGCACGCATGCAGAGCCTGCGCGTCACCGGCTTCCAGATACCGTCGGGGATCGCCAGTCTTGCCGCCGGTTTCCTCATCGTCGAATACGGATACTGGGCGACCTTCGCCCTGGCTGGCACGACTCGCCTGATGAGCGCCCTGATCCTGTTCTTCGTCTTCAAGGACACGAAACCCGAAGAGGCCGGCGACTGACGCTACGCCGGCCTGGGGATCCACTACTTGGCAGGCAGCTGCGTGCGATCCTTGCCTGGCCAGCGTTCCAGACTGCCGAAGCCGTAGGGTTCACGGTTGGTGAAGTCGCCCACATCCGGCAGCGGCTCGGTGCGCCCCGTCTGATACCAGAAGGCCGTGCTGATCCAGTCGCCCTGGCGATCGTTGGCGTGGCCGTGCTCGATGGAGAATCGCAGACTCTTCTCGAAGAAGACCGGATCCTCCACGTGGAAGCGATACTGGGAGTGTTTGCCGGTATAGTCCTGGTTGCCCTTGAAGTGGTAGCCGTAGTACGGCGTCGAGTAGGGCACTTCGAGTTGGTTGTAGTTCCAGGCGCCGCAGAAATAGTCTTCCGTGCCCGTCCCGTGGAGCCGGGGTGGCCAGGCCTCGCCATCGATGAAGAACATGTCATCCCCTTCACCCCACCAACCCGTCTCATTCGTATCGATGTGGAGGTAACAACCGGCGTAGTGTCCCTTCCCCGTCACGTCGAGGACGAGGAAGTTGTCTTCTCCTGTGGCATTCAGTCGCTGCTCCTGGCCGGAGGCATTGGGGCCCACCGGCGCATCACCGCGTATGACCAGTTCCCGCCGCCAATTCGCGTGGAAGCGCCCCGTTGCTGTCGCTTCGGCAGGATCGGCCCAGGACTCGTAGTCGACGTAGAAGTAAAGGAAGCTGTCCGTGTCCGAGTCATTCGTTACCTCGAAGCGGGCGCCACTGGCGAAGGGCATCGACCACCAGCAGTTCATACCCAGATACGAGGTCTGCACGGGCAGTGACTCATAGTAGATCGGCTTTGCGTGGCCCAGACCGAAGAAGTCGCCTACGGGGCATTGAATCGACGGCGTTTCCTCGCCATCCCAGTAGGCCCGCAAGACGAGCCGCTTCAGGTTGTTCTCATTCTCAGAGGTCGTCATCCAGATATGACGCACGCAGCCGGGACCCGCGGCCTCTCCCAGCGTGACGGTCTCCCCGGCCTTGATGGGCCAGTTGTCCATATTGCCGCCCGTTTGATCCCAGGAGGAGAACCGACAGGTTTTCACGCCCGATCGAAGTTGTGCCAGCCCTGCCAGAGAAGTGTTACCCATCGTTGCCATTGGAGCGTGCTCCGTCGTCGTTGGAATGTCAGTTGCGGCCGTTTTCTCGATAGTAGGCAAGACCTTCGATCAGCGTTTCCATATTCCGGGTCGGTGTACCAGGAACGATGGAACTGGAGCACCCGAGCATCAGGCCCGCCCGGGGTCCCTTCTCCACAAGCCAGTCGATCTGCTGCCTCACTTCTGCAGCTGTACCGTGCGGCAGGGTCGTGGTCACCGAGACCCCGCCGATGATGAACAGATCCTCACCCTCCCGCGTCTTCATCTGGCAGATCTTCTCGTAGTCCATGCCATCCTCGTATTGGAACCCCTGGAAACCACCCAGACCGCATTCCAGCAGGCGCGGCACCATCTCCATCAGATTGCCATCGCAGTGCCAGATCAGGCGGATGCCAGCATCAAGAAATGGCTGGATCGCACGTTCGAAGTGCGGGAACCACAACGCATCGAGGGTCTTCACATCGACCAGGATGCCGCGTGAGTCAGCCATGTCGTGGTCGAGCCGGAGCAACCGGGGCAGACCACCTTCGACGATAGCCCGAGCAGAGATGCCATTGTGGATCACTGCCACGTCGGCCTGGATACTGAAGGCCCGCTCCATCACCTCGGGATAGAGTGCATAGGCGGCGAAGAAGTTCTCGTAGCCATACTGGCCGTAGTGAAAGCCGGGGAATCGGAAGAATCCGTTGTAAGGGCCCTTCACCATATTCGAGCCGAACAACCGCTGGATCTCGACCTCGCCGGCGATTCGTCTGCCCACCTCCGCCTCGGCCTGGGCCACCAGTTCGCGCGCACTCTGTTCCCACTGGGGGAAGAGGAATCTCTCCATGTGCTCGATGGCAGCCTCGGGCGAGTCGATGACCATCCCATCGCGTATCACCTGTGAGGCGCCGGTGGTAGCGCCGAGTTGGGTCTGATGGCCAAAGCCCTGGTCCCGCATGCTCAGGGGATTTTCCGGGATCCACTGATCGAGAAAGCAGATCCCACACTGTAGGCAGAATTCCCGGTAGACGCGTACCGGATCCTGCTCATAGCTGCCAGGCGGATTGCCGGAGAACTTCTCCAGATGAGACCATTGCATGGCATTCACCAACCACGTGGGAATGCGGCTCGTCTCCCGCATGGCGATGGTGTCCAGGGCCAGGGTGGCGTTCTGTTGCCACTGACCCTCGAGGGCGCTGAATCCGATCGACTTGCTTGTGTTCATCGGCATCTGTACTCCGCTCAATCCCGCTCGCCAACTCCCCGAGCCATTTCCACCACCCAACCCTGAATGCAGAATTCCGGCCACTGGCGTCCTCCAGCTATCTAGGAACATGATCCAGACTGTCCAGCGCCGCCATACGAGCAGCTTCGCTGTCATGACCGACTTCCAGTTCGTAGTATCAGGCTCGACACACAGGTCGCAGAGCTACAGCGTTGCCATGCGCCTGATCTCGAGAGCGCCCTGGCGCACAACAATCGCGCGATCTCACAAGAGAAGAACCGTCCATGATTCAGTGGTCCCCCCGCACCATCATGACCGGGCGTCTGTTCCGCCTGCCGATCAAAGGCCTGAAGAAGCCGCATCTGCAGGCTGATCACTTTGAAACCATCGCCTCGCGTTTCTCTCCGCGGGACGAGGCATGGATGTATTACCTGCGGTCCCCCGGCCATGGTGGCGACTACCGGATTCGAGCCACCGGCAACTCGGGTGAGTCTTCGCAGGCCATGATCCACGTGCGCAGCCTCGACCAACTGCGTCAGCCCGTCGATGAGGTCGGCACCATGTGGCCCCGTCGCTGGCCTCTGGGTGAAGACTGGTCGCCGGGGAAGACACGCCAGACCCTGCAACATGACGCCCCGTCATCACCAGTCGATGCCGAACGTGTGGCGTGGTGGGCCTCTCAGGACGACGCCTCACTCTGGCGACATCTGCCGGATGCAGAGTGCCCGCGGGCCCACTACGTCAACGTACATCAGGGCTGCCCGGGTTGCGGCACGGCCATCTTCGCCCACCACGGCTACTACCCGTGGACTCGCATTCATGCCCCCGCCGACCTGCGCTCGACCTGTCCTTCCTGTGCTACCCTATTCCCCAGCAATGATCTGCTGGCTGAGGATTTCACCAGCGGTGACTTCGTCGACGATGGTTTTGGCTATTTCGACGACGATGGCCACGTGTTCCTCTTTTCCGCATCCAGTCGACGCGAACTCGTCAGCCACTATACCTCGACGATCCGACTTCTCGATGACAACCTGCGTCTCAATGGGCCGGACCTGGATGCCTCTCGGCAACTGGGATTGATGCTGCTGCGCTGGTCGATGGAAGAGGTCTACGTCGCCGCCGCGCCCCAGTTCCGCCATGGCCCGTCTCAGGAGATCGAGCGCCCATGGGATGGTGGTCAGCCCGACTGGGCCGGCATGGCAGACCCCATTGCCAGCCTGCATCGCAAGGGATCCCTCGCCTACGCCATCGACGTACCCATCGTCACCGAGGTTCTGGCCAGAGCCTATGACACGGTGTGGCCACAGCTGAGAACAGACGATGAGTGGATTGCCCGTGCCAGGGCACAGGGCCTCCAACTGGCCGATCCTGCCGCCGGCATCCAGTTGATCGAAGAAGCCCTCGCGTGCCTGATGCAGACCGCCATCGATGGCGCTGCCTTGAGCAACAAGCCTCGCACGAGTCTCGGCGTTCTCACGGCCCTGCAGGCCCTGGACAGGGATGATGCGACCCAGGTGATGGACTGGCTCTACGATCGGGGCCCTGACCGACTGCGCGTATTCCTGACGAACAACTTCCACCTGGATGGTGCCCCGCCTGAAGCGACCGGTGGATACAACGACACCCACACGCGTGGCGTCTTCGAATTGCAGGAACAGCTCGATGCCCTGCGGCAGTTGCATCCAGATGCCTATCCCGTCTCCCGCTACCCTGCCGTCACCGATGACCCGCGTCTGGATCGGCTTGTACGCTCACCCTTCGAGATGGCCCTGCTCGGTTACGTCCCCTTCCACTTTGGCGACGGCGGATCTTCCGGCGTACAGACGCCGCTGGATGCCCCGCCGCCACTGGCTCCGCTCGACGCGGACACCCTCAAGGCAGCCATTCGTGCCGGATCACCATCCGCTTCGGCCCTACACGAGAGTCAGCGTCGTAACGAGCATCACCCGAAGGGCACCACAATCCACGATGGTGTGGGTATTGCGATCCTGCGAACAGACGGAACCCCTGAACGCGCCGCCGCCGGCATGGTATACGGCGACGCCCCGTGGCACCGACACCAGGATCTGCTCGACCTGCAGGTCTACGCCTTTGGTCGGCCATTCATATCCGATCTCGGCTATCCGCAGTCGTGGGCCCATGTGGGCGCCTGGGAAGGCAACTGGGCGACCCACAACAGTCTCTGGTCCGTCGTCGAAGACACCGAGCCACTCAATCTGCCCTTCGACACACCGTGGCACTATCTCAAGGAAATCGCCGGTCGCGGCCGACTCGTCCACACGCTGCAGACCGATGGCGTGCAGATCCTCGATATCGAAGCCCGACGATGGGTCTTTGATACGGCCCTCATGCAGTGGCGTGATCCAGGTGTGCGCTACCGCCGACTCGTGGCACTGATCGAGACGGACGAGGAGGGTATTGTCATCCTCGACCTGAGCAGGATCCGTGGTGGCCATGAGCACTGGCGCGTGTGCCGGGGACTGGAAGGCCTCTTCGTCCAGCCGGGCGTCACACCCGAGGCCCAGTCGGGAACACTGGCCGGCACCGACGTGGAGAGAGGTGAGAGCGAGAAGGCCCGCCACCCTGATCATGCGGGGCTGGCCTGGATGGATGAGGTCTCTCGCCTCGAAGCCGGTGGAGAACCGGGGCGATGGACCAGTCGGCATGATCCGGCAGCTCATCTGGATCTGCATCAGCTCTACATCAGTGAAGGCACAACACTTCGCAGCGCCCGCGCCACGGCGGTGATGGACACGCCAGAGCGATCTCGTTACGACTACCGCCCACTTGCCTGGTGTCGTAAGGCAGGGGACAACACGACGACGAGGATCGATCTGGTTTTCGAGCCTCATCTAGGTCACCCCACGCTCAGTGGGGCGCAATCGATCGAGCCAGCGTCAGCGACCAGTGCCGCGGCGGGTGTTCTGCTACGCACTGCGGCGGGAAGAGAGTTATCCATCTATTGGGCGCCAGGAAACACGCCTGACGATGAAACAGAATTCCAGGATGGAACTCGACTGCGGGGCGCTCTAGCCGTCGTGGATTCGAACCGGCCCACGGGAGCCTGCACTCTCAGCATGGTCGGGTGCCTTGGTCTGAAGCGTGGGTCCGTAGAAGTGGCAGGGCCTGGCTGCCAGGAGGTGAAGATCATCGCCCTGGATCGACGCGAATGCACCATCGACGTGGAAGGCCTGGCAGGGATTGCGGCGCAGGATCGAGTCAGCATCAATCCCATGGGACGCGGCCATAACTATGCCGTCCTCTCCGTGGAGGATCTAGGCGGGCAGAACCGGCGGCTGTCTCTCGACATGGCCAGCGTGCATGGCCGGGGACGGGTCAGCGGCACTGAGAAATTGGGAGAGGGTGACAGTGGCCGTATCGAACTGGACTTCCACCTGATCACGCGCACGGCGAATCTGCACGACACAAGGCTGGAGTCAGAGGCCACCCACAACTGGCGGCCGATCACGAATGCCTGCAACCACGATGGCTATACGACGACGATCGAGGTGGGCCCGCCACCATCTGAGCCAGCCACACCCATGCAGGCACCGGGTGAGGCCGATTGGGTCAGCCTCGGTGAGTGGGTCGCTGCCGTTGACTACGTTGTGGGAGATCTCGTGCGCTGGGAGCCGGTACAGACACGCCATCCAAAGCCCTGACCCCTGACAGGATCAGGAGGCCAGCCGGAGCACGGCCATGCCGTGCACGATCAGTCGCGGGATACAGAAACGCACCCCGTCGACCGTGGATTCGAACTGTATTTCCTGCGGCGCCTTCATCTCCGGATACCGCCAGTCGATGGCTTCCACTGCCTTGCCCTGTGGCAATCGCATTTCGACATCGATGGGCCCAATGGGAATTGGCGTTTCAGCAACGGCCTGCTCGTCCTGCAGATAGTTGATCCAGTGAACGACGAGGGCATCTTCGCTTGTCGGCCGCCAGGCCCGCACGCGCACATACCATGGCGCATCGCTTCGCAGCCAATATCCACCCAGAGACTGGTCCAGTTGCGACACCAGTACCTGACCTGCCAGATCGTCGGGCAGCCGCGCGTAGACGGGCATCTCCACATCGTCCAGGGCGTGGATGGGGGTCAGTGTGGGTTGCCACGACATAGCCGGCACACGGATCACCTTTCCAGTGCCCACGGCAAGGACGGGCGCATCACCATCGGCCCAACGCCATGCGACCAGCGGGTCGGTGGCGTATCTACCACCCTCCGCGTCACAACGACCCGTCTGATCGGTGATGACAACGACACCCCCCCCTTCGACCACGGCTTGCAGTGCCGCCACCTGTGACGGGGTAAGCCTCACAATGTCGGGGAGAATCAGAGCCTGGTAGTTCGCAGCCTGCACCACCAAGTCTTCGTCCAGAACGGCGTCAAAGAGGATCTTTGCATCCTCCAGCCATTCGCCGATGCGTTTGAAGGCATCCACACACTCCAACTCACTGTCGCGTTCCTGGCAACGGGGATAGACCAGGCCGACCTGCGACCAGGGCGTGGCCGGGTGCAACAGTGGTTCCTGATCGGCCAGAAATCGCTGCGCCCTGATCACCGGACCGTAATAATCTTCCGGTGCCTGGCCCTGCGCATTCTCTTCCGGCGCCGGCGGACCGGCGTGGTACGCCAGGGCTGCGCCACCATGTGCCGTCGCCTCTGCCGCCCACACGCGCCAGCGTCGGTAATCGTATTTGTTGACGACGAATGGACGCCCGCCGCCGGCAGCGTGCATGAATCGCGAGGGCAACCCCATGTCGGCCAGGTATCCCTGATCCAGGCTGCTGCCCCAGCGATACGGACCCTGGCTGTACCAGATATAGTCCTCCGCCTGCGCCCAACGTTCCATGGGCAGACCGCAGCGTTCCTCATTCACCCGCAGGCCGTATTTGTGATACCACTGGGCCAGCCACAAGTTTGGACGCAGTCTCCTGCCGTGGTCGATGAAGACATCGTCGAAAGCGTCTTTGCGCGACAATGATGCAGCGTGTTCGATCACCGCCGCATATCTACGCTGCGTCGTCTCATCCACTTCGGCGGGAGACAGCGGCCGTTGAATCGCGTCGGTGTCGTCGGTGCCGAACAAGGCCCGTAGCTGGGATGCATCCAGTGCCTGCGTCCGCTGCAGATGCGCCCGGATATAGTCGGTGCAATGCTGGCAGTGGCAGAAGGTTTCGTAGTTGTGGATGGCATTGAAGCCATCCAGTCCCAGGTCGATCCCCTTGCTGACCATCGCCTTAAGCACCTGCCGCCAGCCTGGATTGCGCACACAGCCTCGATAGGTGGCGTGTGGCCGCCCCTCAATGATGCGGGGCTCCGGATCTCCGGTGTCATCGAGGTGGACGAGTGTATCCACGGCATCGAAGGGGGCCGGTCCAAGCACTGAAGGCGTCCACATCTGCTCCCACGGTTCGCCAAACAGACCGACACGTTTCTGGTGATCACCGAAGTGCATCGTCATCGTCAACTGGCCGACGACGACAGCACCAGCTCCCTGGATCTGCGGAATCAGGTCGGCCGCCAGATCGAGATTCTCCTGGATGCCAAACCCCGGCATACCCGCCCAGGATCGTGCCACCGTGTCATCGGTGGCCATGCTGTAGAAGTCGGGGCCGAAGTTCCCCATCTGGACCAACTGGACTCGACCACGCCGGACGTGATCGAGGACAGCTGCGGGTCGTGGCAGGGTCCAATACTCGATGAATCGATTGAACCAGCGGTCGGTACCTATGCCGGTCACGCCATTATCCCAGGCACTGCCGCGCGTAGGCTGCCGTGCTGGCCGCCAGGTCTTGCACGCTCATATCGGGATGGAAGGGATCGATGAAGTTGATGAAATCATCGTACCGGGCTGCCTGCAGGGCAGCCACAAAACCAGGAAAATCCAGGACCGTATTCGCCGGCCAGTCGAGACGCGAATACGGCACCGTGCTGCCGTCATTCATGGGCACACTCGAATCACTCTCCGGATCCAGGGCGATGCTCTGTGCATTGCATCCATAGATCCGCCCCGACAGGGGCAGAAGCAGATCCGGCGACCAGATCTCACCGGCGAAGAGCAAATTGGCCGGTTCCGGCATGACACCAAATCGATCGCTGGGGATCCGGGCCAGTGACTCAGCGGCGAGGGACACATTCTCGAAGACAGAACCACTGTGCATCTGACACACGAGTCGTAGATCATCAGGCAAGGACTCGGCGGCGGCGGCCAGTTCCTCTACGTTGCCATTGGCTCGCAGATTGATCGCCCCCAGCGCTCGGGCAACCCGCACCCAGTCGGTCACCTCACCAATGCCGCCCGCAACGATCATCGAGACACCGATCCCTGCAGTATCCAGTACCTGACGCAGGGCGGCCAATTCAGCATCGCTGCCATCCACCGGCACCTGGTTCGAGCGCAATTCCACCAGATCGTATCCGGTGTCCCTGGCCAGGTGAATGAACTGCGTCGTCGTCATGGGCTCGGCGCCCTGCAGAATTCGTCCCGACAATGACAGCTTCATGTTGATCTCTCCCAGGGTGTTGCGCGTGACTCACAGGTTGTGTCAGCTAAGGATCATGACCGCCTGACGTCAAGCAATCGCGGCTCACCACATGACACCTGGTGCCGCGTTATCTTTGCGGGTGAAATGGCGACGATGCGTATCGAGACAGCATGACATACAAGAGAGCAAGCCCATGAAGACCAGCTTCACGACCCTCGGTTGTCCCGCGTGGGATCTGTCGACCATCATCAGCCAGGGATCTGCCATCGGTTTCGACGGTGTCGACTTCCGAGGACTCGGTGACGATCTCGACATCACAACGCTGCCCGCCTTTACCACCGGCCTGGTCGACACGAAGACACGATTCGAAGACGCCGGTCTGGCCGTGTGCGGGATCAGCACGAGTCTGAAGGTCTGCGACGACTCGATGGTGGCAGCTAATCTCGAGGAGGCCAGACGCACGATCCCCATGGCGGCCGAACTCGGCGTGGAGAACATCCGCGTCTTTGGCGGCGGTGACCCCGAACGCCACAGCAAACCGGAGATGGCCGACATCGGTCAGCAGATGATGCAGCAGGTGCTCGAACTGGATGGCGCCGGCCAATTCAAATGGGTTTTCGAGACCCACGACCACTGGATCTCGTCGGCCGACTGCCAGCTGCTGCTGGAGCGAGTCACGGTGCCCGAATTCGGTGCACTGTGGGATATGGGGCACACGTCGCGCGTGGGTGGCGAAGCACCCGGCGACACCCTGGCCGCCCTCGGTGATCGCGTCTATTACCTGCACGTGAAAGATGCCGTGCACGACCCGGATCATGCGCAGGCCATGGATGACGGCTGGCACTATGTCGTGCCCGGTACGGGGCAGCTGCCCCTGGTCGAAGCCCTGACCTTGCTCAAGGACCGTGGATATGACGGTTGGGTCATGTTCGAACACGAGAAGCGCTGGCACGACGATCTGGAGTCACCCGAAGTGATCTTCCCCATGTTCATCAAATGGTTCAGCGACCTGGGATTGTAAAGCAGAGGATCTCAGGGAAGCACACACCCATCGCTTGATCTACTGCACGTATGTATAGTATTTTACGTTCAGTGATGCGCTGGGTACCCAGTGCTTGATGTGACTCCTCGTCTGCCCGATCTGTCGGTCGGTTTTCGGAGTTTTCAGTGACCCAGGACCCCGAGCGCGGCTTTCTCCTCCACGTCTACCACCGGCAAAGGGGAGCCGAGGCGGCCATCTTCGGTGTGGGCCGCCTCGAATCGGGTGAGACCTTCGCCTTCGTCGACTCACGCCAGTTGCCTGGCTTTTACGTGCGCAACAGCGAGGTCGAAGCGGCCGGGGAGATCTGCCTGAAGGCCGGGGCCCGGATCGAGGCCACATCCACCACCGAGGAGACCCAGATCGCGGGTCTCACCACGATGGATGGCGAACCGGTGCAGCACGTAGGGTGCCGTCGGGTACCTCAGGTCCGCCAACTGGCCGACACGCTGCACAAGGCGGGACTGCGGACCTACGAAGCGGACCTGAGTTTCCCGCGACAATATCTGATCGATCGAGGACTGCGCGGCGCCATCACCATCTCAGGTGCCTGGCGTCCGGGCCAGAGCCAGGGTGTCGACCGCGTCTATGTCGAGCCTGATCTGGCCCCCGGTGACTGGGAACCCGAACTGCGCGTGCTCTCTCTGGATCTGGAGACCCTTCCCGACGCCTCGCAGATCCTCTCGTGCGGCTTCGTCGCCTGGGGCCACGGACCCTCGCGCGAAGAAGTGCACTTGCTCGGTGACGCGCGCGAAGACGATCCGGATCACGTGTTTTGCCATGCCGATGAACGGCAGCTGGTGGCAGCCATCGTCGAGGGGATTCGAAACTTCGATCCCGATGTCCTGACCGGTTGGAATGTCATCGACTTCGACCTGAGTGTGCTGCAGCAGCGATGCCGCGCCTTGGGCGTGACCTTCAATCTGGGTCGGTCAGCGGACGATTCCTGGTATCAGGAGGGCGACACCTGGGGCGGCAGTCGAGTCATCGTCTACGGTCGCCAGGTTCTGGATGCGATGCATCTGGTCCGTTCCACCCTGGCCCGATATGACGACTACCGACTCGACACCGTCGCTCGCGCCACCGTGGGACGTGGAAAAACGCTGGAGCCGGATGCCGCCGGTGGCAGCATGCCACAACGCATCTTGGATGCCTGGCGCCATGACCGGACCACCTTCTGTGAGTATTGCCTGGAGGATACCCGTCTGGTCCGCGATATCCTTCAGGCAGAAGGTCTCGTGCAGCTGAGCCTGCGACGCGGTGCCCTGACGGGGTTGCCCCTCGAGCGGGCCTGGGGATCTGTGGCCGCCTTCGATTTCCTCTACATCTGCGGCTTGCGACAGCGCCGGATGGTGGCACCCACGACCGGCATCGATCGGGTGAAACTCGGGGGATCACCCGGGGGCCTGGTCATGCCGACGAAGGCCGGCCTGTATCGAAACATCTTCGTCTTCGACTTCAAGAGCCTGTATCCGTCGATCATCCGCACCTTCAACATCGACCCGCTGACCTACCTGCAGGCGCGACGACAATACGCCGCCCAACCCCGTGACCCGATCGCAGCCGAGTCGACCCAGGCCTATGTCACCGAGTCAGGGGGCCGGGAAGAGACCAGTGTGTCAGACCCGGCCGCCAGTCTTCCACCGTCGGATGAGATCTTCCTGCGTGCACCCTCAGGCACCCGCTTCGTCCGTGAACCCGGAATCCTGCCCGAAATCCTCTCCGGGTTCTTCGCCGAACGGGCTGCCGCCCGCGACCGCAAAGACGATCTGGCAGCCTACACCTACAAAATCGTGATGAACTCCTTCTACGGTGTGCTGGCCACCGGCTCCTGTCGCTTTGCCGAGGAGGAACTGGCCGGTGCCATCACCGGCTTCGGCCACTACCTGCTGCGCTGGGCCAAACAAATGCTGCAGTCTCAAGGTCGGGGTGAGGTGCTCTATGGCGATACGGATTCACTCTTCGTCGATCCTGGCCTGCCCGCCGATGTGAGTGCCGCCACGGCCCATGCAGCGGCGGCGGAATTGTGCGAGTGGATCAATCAGCAGGTGAACGCCCACGTAGCCGAGCACTTCGATACACCCAGTTTCCTGGAGATCGAATTCGAGAAGTATTACCGAGCCTACTTCCTGCCACCCATGCGCGGCGACAGCGATCGGGCACGAGCCAAGGGATATGCAGGCCTCAAGGTCGCTGCCGATGACACGGAAGAAGTCGAGATCATCGGCATGGAGGCCGTGCGCCGCGACTGGACCGACCTGGCCCACAAACTGCAGCGGGATCTTCTCCATCTCGTCTTCCACGATGCCCCCGGCGAGCAACTGGAGGCGTGTGTGCTGGAGTGTGTCGATACAATGCGCCGCGGTGAGCGTGATGACCAGCTCGTTTACCGCAAGGCGTTGCGCAAGTCCGTCGAAAGCTACACCAGCAATATCCCGCCGCACGTGGTCGCGGCGCGTCAGCAGAGCTCGCCCCGCGGCACGATTCGGTATGTCGTAACCCGCGACGGTCCGCAACCAGCCGAGGATCGACGTGCGCCCATCGACTACGACCACTACATAGAGAAGCAGATCCGCCCGATCGTGCGTACCATCAGCCAGGTTTGCGACCTGGATGTGGAGGTCGCCCTGGGTGGTATGGCTGACCTGTTCCGTGGCCGCCCCGCCCGAGACGACATCACCGAAGCGACAGGAGGTTGAGGGTGAATTTTTGGATCTTCATGCACGACACGGGCCCATTCGACTATTGGATGGATGACCACGAAGCACGCTTTGACGCCTGGCACGAGGCGGGTGTGCGTGGCATCGTCATTGGTTACATGAACTTCCATCTGCCCGATGGCTCGCGTGTTCGCGCCTGGACACCGGATCCTCAGATCTATGCCGATCGTGGCGAAGCGGTGCCTGAAGGTCCGACCGATCCCGAACGTGAAACGCGACTTCGCGCCATGCTCGACAGTGCCGCCAGCAGGGGTTGGCAGGTGATGATCTTCGGTGGCCCCATGACCCCCGCCCACCTGCAGGACCAGGCCAATGCTTACCCCCAGGTGAGTGGATACATCGTCGATGGTCCCGGCGAAAATCACTACGAACTGGCCTTCCATCATCACAGCGAGTTGCTCGAATTGCGCCCCGGTGAGGACGCCGCCTACAGCGCCATCGGGGCCGATGTGGATCGCCTGGAGCGTGGCATCGGCTCCATGCGACGCAGCCTCCATCAACTCACACCATCACGCGTCCGCTACCTGGCACCAGGGGGCACGTTCGGCGGACTGACATTGTTCGACATGGACGAGGACACCCTGTACTGGCTGCGACAACGACGCCAGCTGTCGCGCCAGCGCTGGGCCGATACCCGGGCGGCCGTCGATGCCGTGGATCGCAAGATGCTGCTGGGTGGTATTCCACGCACGGCTACCTTCTCACCGCTGACGGGCCAGGACTACGAGGAGATGACAGGTGTCTTCGACCTGCTCTTCCCGAAGCACTACTACTGGCATCGTGGCTTCGATGGCCTCTACGGCACCGTCGCCCGCTGGGTGCAGCGGTTGTGTCGCTGGAATCGCGATCTGAGTGAGGCCGATGCATTTCTCGTGGTCGAGAATCTGTTCGGCCTGCGCTTGCCAGGCGTGCGCAGTCTGCTGGATCTGGAGCAGGGGTTCCCCCAGGAATTCTTCGACGACGTCGTCGCCTCGGAGACGTCTCGCGCCCTGGCCGCCGCTGGAGGTGATGCGGACCGGCTGATCTTCTGGGTGTCGACGGGACGTGCGCCCCACGCAGGTGACGCCATGACCTCACGCGACCTGCATGGCATCCTCGCCGCCGGCCGGGAGGCTGGCATGACCCGCTTCCTCTTCCATCCCGACCCGATGATCAGCGCCAGCGAGTGGCGTGTGTTGTCGTCGTTGTGCGGCACACCCTGGCAGGAGCAGCCCGGTGGCTGGTTCCCCGGCGGCGAAGATCCCACCGACACGTATTCGGGCACGCGTGTACCGCCGACTGACGACTGAGAGCAGCGCGTCGGAACTGCCCCGTAGACACGGGGCGACACGATCCCTCGAATCAGCGGCACGCCTGCCCTGATCGAGGTGGGGTGCCCTAGTCGAAGGTGAGAACCACCTTGACTGCACCGTGGGCCTCAGGTTCCTCGAAGGCCATGGTAAAGGCCTGCTGGATCTCCGCAAAGGGCAGCGTGTGTGTGAGGATGGGCCGCACGTCGATCCGCTCTTCCATGATCCATTGCAGGGCAGGGCGGTAGTCGACCTGGGGATTGGGCCCCACGGTGGTGATGATCCGCGTCTCGTTGACGAACATGCGCAGGAAGTCGATCGACATCACTCCCCGGCCCTCTTCCTTGTTGGGCACACCGAAGTAGAGGAGCGTTCCATTGCGCCGCAGAAGCGAGGCGGCCAGCTGAAATGTCTCTTCCTTGCCCACCGCCTCAACGACCAGTTGCGGTAGTTCCCCGTCACAGATCGACCTGACCTGCGCCTCAAGTCCGTCGCCCTGCGGCAAGGTGTGAGTCGCGCCCATCTGTGTGGCGATTGCGAGCCGGTGTGCCTGAGGGTCGACGGCGATGATCCGTCGAGCACCCAGATTGCGCAGCGCCGCATTGAACAACTGCCCCACGGGACCCTGACCCATGACGACTGCATCCTGGCCGATGATGCAGTCGAGCTTGTAGAAGGCGTGTAGAACGGTGCCGAACAACTGACTCATGAGCATGACATCGAGTTCACCCGTCGATGGCAGACGGATGCAGCCCCCATCGTCACGGGCCAGCACATATTGCTGGAAGAGCGGTCGGTCGAATCCGTAGAGCAGCACGCGCTCACCGACTTCGTAGCGCCCGGATGGGCAGGACTCAACGATACCCATGCCCTCGTGCCCGCTGTTCCCAGGGGCCAGCGGATACTCATCCGCCAGGCCGATCCAGGCTGGTTTGTCGGTGCCGCAGATCGCGACACGCTCCAGCCGCACAAGCATCTGATCCTGTGTGGCGGTGGGCACGTCGAGGTCGAGCAGTTCCCATTGGCGAGGCTGAATCAACCGAGCCGATTGCATCTCATCCATCCCCTAAAAAGAGTAGACCAGCGACCAACTCACTGTTGTCGCCGGCGCCAGATCGTGTTCCATAAATGGTTCGAAGGAGACGGTACAATCATTCCCCCAGATCGGCATCTGAGACATCTTGAAATCACTGATGACGAGAAGATTCCCTGTGACGGGGTGATGATACCGGGCACGCAGTTCTTTGCCCGCACACCCCTCGATCTGGACAAATTGCCCCTTCTCCCCCCAATCGTGGTCCGCGATTCGCACAATCTGATTTTCCCCGTCCACGGCGAATCCCGGATTGTCCGGCAACGTCATGGCAAAGGAGAACGAACCGCAGATGCCGTCTTGCGGCCAAGGCAGAAAGGGATGCGCATACCAGACCAGGGGTAGAGGCGCGCAGCCATCATTGGTCACGCGTGTCTCCGTCAGCAGACCCCGCTCGTTGAGGACGAGCCGGCGCTCCAGCTGCAGTGACCAGTCGCCCAGGCTCTGGCGGGTCTGCATGCGCAGCTGCGATGGCGTCTCACGATCCACCTCCCAATCGCAGCGCTCGTGGACACGCCACGTATTCATCTGTCCTGGATCGCGTTCCTCTTCGATGATGGAGTTGCCAATGACGAGTTGCCTGCCGTCCACCGGACCCAGGGATTCGCGGAAAGCCTCGGGCATGCCCTGTCCATGGAAGACGGGTGGCGGGTCTGTGGGAAATACGGGACCGGCCAGCAGATCGCCCTGTTCGTTGTCGGTGACCTGGTAGACATATCCACCGGACACGTAGCGAGTCCCCAGTCGATCGGCGTCGGCCACCGGATCAAGGACCTGCACGCTCAGGTGCTCATTCTGCAAGTTATACATGGCTATCCTTTGGGCTGGCCCCGGTGGTTGGCAACCGGGCCGCGGCGGCCTTCTTTTCACGCATGCGCATCATCACCATCCTGTTGTGGCTGTTGGCCAGCTCCATCACCTCGTGGGCCCGACCGCCACTGGACCTGAGCAAAGTCGACTCCCTCGATCTGGCCGGCTACCGGCCATTGCTTCGAGGAGACTTTCGAGGGAAACACGCGCCGGCGCAATTCCTGCATTCACCGGTACTGCCGGTGGCCGTCTCCTGCATCTACGTCGTACTCAATCCGGGCGCCAGAATCTACGCCCTGCCGAAGCAGGTCGACGGCGCCACGATCTATGTGCCAGAGGTCAAGGATCTGTCCTTTCAGGCGGTCCTCTCCAGATCGTGCTCATGGTGGAACGACCAGCACGAAATCTCGCCGGCCTATGTGCTGGAGCACGAACAGATCCACTTCGCCCTTTACGAAGTGGCCGCACGCCGACTGAATGAGAGGGCAGACCGTCTCCTGAAGGCGCTGGAAGGCTCAAGTGATTCACCCCAGGCTGCCGTCGCCGCCGCGCAGCGATTCCTGCATCAGAGCCTGGACCGTACCATGCAGGATGTCGTAGAGGACAACGTGCGCTTCGATCGAGAGACGTCCTTCGGCTTCCAGCCCGATCGACAACAACAATGGCGAATGACGGTTGAAGGTGATCTGAAGCAGCTGTCAGAACACGCCGTCGATCTCGAGTTGAGGCCACCAGCCAGTCGCTGAGCGATCACTTGCCTTCGCTTGAGCGACCAACTGTCCCTTGGGCGGCCAGCGGCGACTCAGTCGCCATTTCCTCCGGTCAGGACAGTTCCGTCGAAGCCCCGAGACTGCATGCGTTCGACGAAGAGGTCCACCTCTCCCTGTGAGAGATTGGGATTTCTGCTGATGTCGATCACGTTGCCGATCTCGTCCGGATCGAGGCCTGCCAGAGATCGCAGTTCGTTGTTGAGGCGGACACGCAAAGATCCGCCGATCCGCCGCAGGCCGCGGAATCCCTGCACATGCTCCACCAAATCGTTGTTGTCGAAGCTGAGGGAGCCGTCGATCTCCTCCAGATTGCGCAGCCCTTCCACATCGATCAGTTGGTCATTGCCCGACATCACGAAGTTCCCACTCACGGCGCCCAGACTCTCCAGTCCACTGATGTCTTCCAGGACCGGATTCGACTCTATTCTCAGTTCGGCCACCGTCGACAGGGACTCCATCACACCAAGGGATTGCAGGACGGGATTGGCCTTTACAATGAAGCGATCTTCGACCGATCGCAGGCGCCCCAACCCCGAGATCGATGTCATGATATCGTTGTCCGTGATCGCCAGATCTCCACCGACATTGCTCAACAGGGCCAGGAAGCTCAGATCGGACACACTCTCGGTCCGACGGATCCGCAGTGTGCCGGTAATGTCCGTCAGCTTCGTCAGTGGTGTCAGATCATCCACTTCGTCCTCGACGGTCAGCGACCCGATCACATTCAGGCACCGGGATCCGGACCGGAAGATGAGCAGGTCCCTGTTCACCTCGGCCGTGAAGGTGCCTGTGCGCCGAATCGGCGGATTGTCACAGGGATCGGGCTCGATGTGCTGCGAGCCGAAGCGGACAAGGACGCCGCTCTTGCTGAGGTCCTGCAAGCCTGAGGCCGACAGCGGATTGCCCGTGAGGTCGACCTGCACCAGAGAGTCGGCAGCCAGAAGGGGCGTCACATCTTCAATGTCGTTGTGATCCAGATACAGGACGCTTAACTGGGACAGTTGCCCAAGTGGTTGCACGCTCTGGATCTGATTGCTGCTGGCATCGAGGCGCTGCAACTGGTGCAGAGCGCTCAGCGGCGTGAGATCGGCGATCCGATTGGCCGAGATATCCAGCGTCTGCAACGCGGCCAGTCGTTCGACCCCGGTCAGATCCGTCACATCGAAATCGCTGGCGACCAGGACTCGCAGGCAATCCAGCGCCGCCGTCGGCATGGGCACTGCGTCTTCGAGACGAAGTTGCAGCCGCACACCTGCGTCGAGCCCGACATCGATGAAGGGTGAAGATTCTGTGACCTCATCCGAATCATCCGGGGATGAAACCGGTGGAATCGGTGGACTGTCGTCACAACCAAGCCACAACAGGGCCAACAACGCGACAAGACGAAGGGCCCAGCGGCTCACGGCGTGTCCCCGTGCGGCGGGTGATCGGGCTGTGGATCATCGGGCTGTGGATCATCGGGCAGTGAATTAACCGACAGCGGGTCACCTGACAGGAAGCCACCACACATGCGGTCCACCTCCTCCCATGTATGACAGCGTCGCAGGCGATCACTCTCCTGCATCTTCCGATTCCACGGTTGGTCCATCAGCGCCACGGGGATCTCGAGTTCGTCATGCAGGATCCCTGCCACAGCAGCCGAATCCTCCACGGCCAGATCGAAACCGAGGCCGGCGATCTGGCTCATCGGCATCGCCTCGACGCCATCCGTCATCTCCTGCAGCCCACCGTAGTTTCCATACTTATCGGCAAAAACGAGGCGTGTGTGTGCGACCTGACGATCCCTCAGCCAGGTTCGAGTTGCCGTATAGGTCTGCGTCGGCCTGCCCGTGACAATCCACACCTCGACGCCCACACCATTCCACGCTGCCAGGCGCTCGAGGGCGCCGGGACGTGCCCGGTGCGACTGGAGCACCTGAGGTTCGTGGGCCAGCTCCATGAAGTGCCGCAGCTCTTGCTGATCCAGGCCAAGAGAAATGCCCAGATCCCACGTCGTCACATCTTCGATGTCGACACGCCGACCGAAGTGTTGTTCGAGCAGGGCCAGTAGATCCGTACCGGTATCGCAGATGACATCGTCGAGATCGACGTAGACGCGTTTCGGTGCGGCCATCATTGTGGGAGCGGGGCCGCCAGCAAGGCCACTTCCTCTGCGCTGAGGGGACGGTGGTAGACACGCAGTTCATCGATCGCGCCATTCCACCGCTGGCTCTCGTGGATCGCACCGATCTGTGTCGGCATGGCGATGTCGTAACCGATGCAGCGCGCACCTGGCTCCTCGATCTCGTCGACGAGCAATCCATTCAGGTAGATCTGCAGTCGCGATCCCGTGTGGGTCGTGTCCAGGGTCGTGGCAAAATGATACCAGCGTCCAGTCTCGAAACGGGGCGTCGCTTCGTCGGGTGCCTTGATCCACGTGAGACTGGGAATGTCCTCAAAGCCGACATTCGACAGACGTCCACCTTCAAGTTGAAAGCTGAGCGGATCGGTACCACCGCGAGGATCGCCGCCACCGAGGATCTGCCCCATGTGGTCCAGATTGTCGAGCCAGATGAAGGAGGCTATCGTCGCCTGGCAGAGCCCGTCGAGAAAGAAGGGTGACGGCACATCGATCCAGGAATTGCCATCGAAGTTTGCAGCCTGGCCCACCACACCGGGCGCCAGGGTCACATTGCCGGCGATGAATCCGTCGTAACCGCCCTTGCTGCAATCGGCCGCGGGCCGGTCCGGATGATCGAAACACCAGTGAGCGACGATGCCCTGCTCAAGCACATTCGAATTGGCCCCGTCTGTGACGCTGTTGCTACCTTGCGAAGCAGCGCACCCACAAAGCGCGGCGATCGTGCAGGCAGCGCCCAGACGCATGGCCCCATGACAAGAGGCAGCTATTGCTCCGCGAATCATCGGTATTCGAAGTCCTTCGGCACGCTGAGGTGATCCCTCGAGGGAAGAGTCCCGAATATAGGCGTAGGGCTCGATGGTCGCGCGTAAGCTCCCGCAGGGCGCGCGTCGGCTCACGCACGGCAATCATCGGTTGGATCCTCCTGCTGGCGACTTCTGTCTGCAACGCAGCAGATTCCGGATCGGGGCCATTCGCCGTATCCATCGTCCCCTCCGACGATCCGGTTCTTGCCACACCGGGCGGGCGCACGGAACCACTCACGACACAACAGATCGAAGCGATGGTGCGGCGCGCCGTCGATCTGGTGGGTGGCATGGCCACAGTGGTTCCCGACACGGCGAGGCTTGTCGTTCTCAAAGCCAACATCGGCGCCCGGCCGAATACCGTCGGCGTCGTCACCGATGCCCGGGTCGTGCGCGCCGTGGCGCTCCTCGTGCACGAGGTGGCTCCTGAGGCACGTATCTACATCGGTGAGGGATCCGGCAGCTGGATCTCCCCCGACCTGGTGGGAACCGTGCCGGTCTCCCTGCACTTCACCATCGATGAGGATCATCGACGCCGGATGTACGACGGTTTCGCCGCCGCAGGTTATCGAGCCGTCGAACGCGAATTGCAGGAACGGGGGATCGACATACGGTGCTACGATCTGAATTTCGATCGCGCTATCTTTTCGACCGCTCCCGGCGGGGGATCGGCGGCCCGACAATACGCTATCGCCGCAAGTATTCTGGAGGCGGATGTGTGGATCAACATCCCCGTCGCCAAGACCCATGGCGCCAAGATCACGGCAGCCATGAAGAACATGTTCGGCCTCTTGCCCGGTCACATCTATGGCTGGAACAAGGGCCGCGGCACCGACGTGATGGATGGCATCCCCCACGCGCCCCGGATCGTGGACGAGTCTTTCGTCGATCTCATGCTGATCACCGAGCCTGACTTCGTCGTCACCGATCTGATCCGCGGCTCAGAAGGCGGCGCCTTCAGCGACACCTACCACCGCAGCAATATCATCATCGCTGGTCGCGACCCCATCGCCGCCGACCTGGTCGCCGCGAAGCTCATGGGCTACAACCCCGACGATCTCGAGTTTGCTGAGCTTGCCGCCCGCCGCGGCCGGGGACCCGGTACTTATGCCCACATTGACCTGTTGGGTGCAGCCGTGGAGCCCCTGGTCTCCCGCTGGATCAAGGCCGGCATCTGGTATAGTGGCGAATGGCAGGAGCAGGCCAACTACGGCAAGACGCCTCGTCGCTGGTCGCTCTTCGGGCCCGTCCCACGGGACCATGCCTTCGATGACGTGACCCACCTCGACCCGCAGCCGGGCAAAGATGGCTGGTCGAGCACGGTGTGGTTCGGCCACGACCGCATCGACCTGGGACACCACCTCAACAATCCCACACGATGCGCCGTGTATGCGTGGACGGATTTCACCATGCCGGAAGATGGTGAAGTGCGCCTGTGGCTCGGCGCCGATGAAGGCATGCAGGTGTGGATCGATGGTGAACTCGTCCACACGATCACGCGGCGTGCCACCCGACGTCGAGGCCACCGTCTGGGTCAGATCCGCATCCCATGGCACCTGCGCGCCGGCGACCATCAGCTGATGATCCGCGCCAGTCAGGGACGCGGCGCCTTCGAGTTCTCCTTCAACATCTGCGAACCCATCGACGACGTGCGCTACGCGGGCAATTCCTACTTCGGCGTGCGCTACCACCTGCCTGGAGCCTCGGAGGATGATCTCGTCGTCGCCGCCCGGGATCGTTGGTCAGGTGGCGAAACCTCTGTGAGTGACGGCGGCCCCCTGGCGTTGTTCTTCGACCCGGCCGATGACCACTTCGCACCTGCGTCACTCTCCCTGCCGTCTCCTCCTGCACCGAGCGAACGTTCAGACTTCGTCGGCCTGGCGGCGCACCTGGCCGGTGTGCCGATCGCTGATCCCATCGCCAACACACTGGCTCGATTGCCCTTTGGCATGCTGCCTGTCGGCCTCGACGCCATCCTCGATGAATCCATCCCACTGGATGCGACCTATGGTCCGGATCAGGACACGATTCTGGACTGGCTCGGTCTCGACTACTGGGCATTCTACGGTCACCCGCCGGAGGCGACCCAGCCAGTGATTCGCGGCCTGCTGTCACGCGGCTACGTGCCGATGCGTGGCGAGAATGGCGGATATGTCCCTGTCGTGGGATACCGCGAAGGAGACGATGGCTTCGAATTGCAGATTGCTAGGGGACGGGACACGTCGTGGGAGTGGGCCCATGGCTGGTGGCGGACCGTCTGGAATAGTGAAGAGATCCAGAATCCCGTCTTCTACGCGGCGGCCGTAGGGCCCCGACTCGATGTCACAGATCTGGTCGATACGTTGGCCACCGTCGCTCTGTCGATGGCGCGACAACCACGATTGGATTCTGAGGATCTTCTGCGCGGTACTGTCAGTTTCCCCGTGGGTTTGGCTGCCTGGGATGAAAGTGTGATCCGCTGGGAACGGTTGCCGTTGTCGGCGGCGTGGGGCGCCACCGGTCGTAACCGGCAGTTGCTGTCGTGGCTACGACGCCGCCACCTGAAACCGTTGGCCGATGACCGTCAGAGATCCGCCGACCTGTTCTCATGGGCTGCCCAGGCAACGATCGACAGTTCGCGTCAGCAGGACCTGCGTGAGGCCGCCAGCGGCTTCGGCCACGTCGCACGGACCTTAAGAGATCTGGCTCACCGGATACCGCAACAGCCGTGGGGACTCCTGCAGGACACGGACGGCGAGCGCCTGCTCCATCTCCCCTCGACTCGAGGCCTGATGGCCGAAGCGCGGGATGGCGAACGCCAGGCGCTGGCCGCCCTGGCCCGGATGCTGGGACAGGGGCCTCTGCCGGCCATTCGCCTCGATCCACTGGCCGGCCCCACACGGCGGCAGCGTCTGGCCACGATCCGCGTCACGGCCGGTTTGGGCCTCCACTATATCACCATTCGTGGAGAGGAGGTGGACGTGCAGGACCTGGAGACCACCCCGGATCGTGATCTGCAGGTCACCCTTCACGCGCCCTTGCCCAAACAGGCCCCGTTCGAACGGGCCAGCTGGCAGGTGGAGATGCAACGCCTGACCGGCGCCGGGGCCTACCGCCTGGTTCAGCGCCCATCATTGGAGAATGGTTGGCGCACCGAGATACGGGTGCAGGATGACAACCGCGCCTGGTCAGGAGGGGGTGCACACCTGGTGCTGTGGGCGGTGAGCACGACCGACCGTGATGAATGAGACCGGTTTCTTGACCCTGATTCTACCACCTCTACATTCACCTTCACGAACGTTGCTCTCCGAACACTGGCAAGGAACTCCATGGTCACCATCAGCGAAACGGCCTCCACCAAGATTGTCGAGCTCATCGAGAAGAGCCCGAACGCCGTAAAGGGCCTACGCATCACTGGTACTACAGTCTCTCCCCTCAAAGTCGACTTCCGTATGGCTTTCATCGGGGAGGCCGAGGAAACCGGCACCGATCAACCCATCGAATTCGACGGTTTCACCGTCTTCGTCGATACCGACAGCGCCGCTCTGGTGGAAGAGGCCAGCGTCGACTACGTGGAAGGCCTGATGGGCTCGGGTTTCAAAATCGAGCGACCACGGTCCCTGCCGGATGGGTTGGATGGCTCCCTCGTTGAGCAGGTCACGAAAGTCATCGAAGAGAAGATCAATCCGGGCGTTGCCGGCCACGGTGGGCGGATCTCGCTGATCGACATCAAGGACAAGACCGTCATCGTACAGTTGGAGGGCGGCTGCCAGGGCTGCGGCATGGCCGATGTCACCCTCAAGCAAGGCATCGAGGTGATGATCAAGGAGGCGATCCCCGAGATCGAGGAAGTCATCGATGTCACCGATCACGCCAACGGCCGCAATCCGTACTACCAGGCACCGGCGTAGGCTGTAGACCCGACATTGCAGTCCAACCAGCCCGGGCGCCCGGGCTGGTATGAGGGGTGGGACCGAGTCGCGGCCTCACCCCTTTCTTGTCAGGGTGATCCCTGGCAGTTTCACCCCATCAGGACGCAGACTCACGATGACCGACATGCTATCCGTGGACGCCGCACGCGCCGCCGTCCTCGATCGAATCCATCCTCTGGGCAGTGAACGCATCAGTCTTCACGACGCCTTCAACCGCTGCCTGGCTGTCGACATTGCCGCACCCAACGACAATCCCCCGCACGACAACTCCGCCATGGATGGATATGCCGTGTTGTTCGCGGATATCGCCGGCGCGACCCATGCGTCACCGGTTCGCCTCACCGTCATCGAGGACGCCCCGGCCGGCACCGTTCCCCAGAAGGTGGTCGGACCGGGTCAGGCGTGCCGCATCATGACCGGTGCCCCCATGCCCGAGGGAGCAGACAGCGTGGTTCGCGTCGAATACACACGCGGCCAGGGTGATGCCGTCGAGATCCTGGAGCCTGAAGAAGAGCTGGGCGACAATGTCCGTCGCCGCGGCGAGGACATGCAGGCCGGCGAACTCATGTTGACGGCAGGCACGCGCATCGGACCGGGTGAAATCGGCGTACTGGCCACGGCGCGGCGCGGCTACGTCCCCGTCGCCCGGCGCCCACGTCTGGCGATCCTCTCATCAGGTGATGAACTGGTCGAGGCCGACGAGCCCATGGGTCCCGGGCAGATCACCAACAGCAACACGCCAGCCCTGGCCTCGATGGCCAGAGCCTGCGGCGCCGAGCCAGTCATTCTGCCCATCGCCCGCGACACGGAAGAGGCCATCCGCACCAGCATCCTCACGGCCCTGACGTGCGATTTCGTCGTGTCGTCGGGTGGGGTCTCCGTTGGCGACTATGACTTCGTGAAGAAGGTGCTCACCGACCTCGGGGCAGATGAGGTGTTGTGGCGGGTGGCGATGAAACCGGGCAAGCCTCTCTTCTTCTGCATTCTCCAGGACACACCCTACTTCGGCTTGCCGGGCAATCCGGTCTCGAGTCTGGTCTCCTTCCTGCAATTCGTTCGGCCAGCGATCCGTAAGGCCAGCGGATATCCTGCCGAGCAGTGGAACCTGCCCACGAGCCGGGCTCGGGTGGAACACCCGTTGGAGAATGATGGCGACCGCCACTGGTTCCTGCGGGCGCAACTGCGCCTGGACGACGATGGCTGCCTGCGCGCCACCACGAATCATCGCGGCCAAGGGTCTCACATGATCACGTCCATGATCGGCGCCAATGGATTCGTGCAACTGTCTCCGGGAGAACGAGTGGAAGCGGGCGACTTCGTCACAGTGCAGATCGTCGCGGATGTGGCCTGACACAAGGATGGTGATCGCATGACGACAGTCGAACCAGCTCCGGCCAACGATCTATTCCTTGAGGAACCATTCAGGGTCCTGTTTCCCGTTGGGGTCTTTGCAACCCTCGTCGGTGTCATCCCGTGGCTGAGCTTCGCCCTGGGCTGGACACAGCCGCCGGCCAGCTATACCCACGGGATGCTGCAGATCCAGGCCTTCGAGGCGGCCTTCTTCACCGGCTTCCTCATGACATCGCTGCCCCGTTTCCTCGAAACGACGCCGACACGGTGGTGGGAACTACTCCTCAGCCTGAGTCTGTGCCTGGCTCTGACCGTCGCCCTGGGCACCAACAACTGGCGCATCGGCCAGTGGTTGTTCCTGTCGTTGATGACGCATCTGCTGGTTTTCCTCGTGCGGCGCCTGCGCACGCGTGGAGATGACCCGCCGCCCTTCTTCGCTTTCGTCCCCATCGGTCTGATCGCGGGATGGCTCGGGTCGGCTGCCATCCTGTGGCCCATTGCAGGCCTGACGCGCCTGGGTGAGACATTGATCCAGCAGGGCGTGCTGATCTCCTTCGTGCTGGCCATCGGATCCCACCTGGGACCCCGACTGCTCTACGGCCACCGCGGTTTTCCGGAGACGACGACACCCGCCGCCCACCGTCGACTCGCCGGCCTGTTTCTGCTGGGTCTGGTACTGTTGGGCAGCTTCTTGGTCGAGGCCGCCGTGGATCCACGTGCAGGCCTGATACTGCGCGCGCTGGTCGTGAGTGGCTACCTGCTGATCGCTCTGCGCGTCTATCGCCCCCCCACGTCCAATCTGCTGCATCTGCACCTGTTGCGGCTGTCCTTCGTCATGCTCGCCCTCGGACTGTGGGTCGCGGCTCTCGGCACGGTATCGCAGCAACTGACGGCGCTGCATCTCACCTTTGTAGGCGGTCTGGGACTGATGACCTTCACGATCGCCAGTCGAGTCGTGGCCGGCCACGCCGGATTTGAGGAGTTGTGGGATTCTCATCGGGCGCCACTGGCCATTCCCCTGACGCTGATCGCCATGGCCACGCCGCTGCGCCTGGCCGCCGATGCCTTCCCGGCCTCCTACGCTCAGTGGCTTGGCGCCAGTGCCGCCGCCTGGGTACTGGGCGTGACCCTGTGGGGAATATGGTTCGTACCGAAGATGTCCCCCCGCCACATCGCACCGGATTGAAGACCGAATAGATGCCTAGATAGATGACCGGCCAACATTTTCCGGGGCTCTGGATTGCCTCAGAGGCACCGACTTGGGAATATTACCATGGCACCATCATGGACCCCCGTCGCGCCAACCTGATGAGATCAGCCTGATCCACTACAACTCTTTTACCTGTAGGAGGCAGTTCAGATGAGTGAAGTATACCCCCCGCCAGCGGCCGCCAGTGCCGGCGCGCACGTAGAGAGCCATGATGACTACCTGGCCGAATACGAGCAGTCGATCGCCGATCCAGAGGCCTATTGGGCGGCCAAAGCCGAGGAATTCACCTGGTTCAAGAAGTGGGATACGGTCCGTAAGTACAACTACGACATGGACAAAGGGCCCGTGTCGATCGAGTGGTTCATCAATGGCAAGACGAACATCACCACCAATTGCCTGGATCGACATCTGGAGACTCGTGGCGATCAGACAGCCATCATCTGGGAGGGCAACCGCCCCGACGAGGATAGCACGATCACCTATCGCGAACTGCACGAGCAGGTCTGTAAGTTCGCCAACGTGCTCAAGTCGCGTGGCGTAAAAAAGGGCGATCGCGTCTCCATCTACATGCCGATGGTCCCTGAACTGGCCGTGGCCATGCTCGCCTGCGCCCGCATCGGCGCCATGCACTCCATCGTCTTCGGTGGTTTTTCCTCCGACGCCCTTGCCGACCGCATCGCCGACGCCACGTGCAAGACCCTGATCACCTGCAATGGCAACTATCGCGGCGACAAGCCCGTGCTGCTCAAGCCCAACGCCGATGAAGCGATGGCGACGGCAGAGAAGAAGATGGGCGCCCCCGTCGACACGTGTATCGTCGTGGAGCGCACCAAGGCCGAGGGCGTATTCGCCTGTGACATGACCGAGGGCCGCGACATCTGGTGGCACGAGGCGATGGCCGATGCCTCCGCCGACTGTGAAGCGGAGCAGATGGATGCCGAAGATCCGCTGTTCATCCTCTACACCTCCGGATCGAC
>JABHDC010000173.1 GCA_018673255.1 Gemmatimonadota bacterium | reverse complement strand
GGCCAGTTGACGGCCATCGACTGACGCCAGGCCCGCGGGGTTGGCAAACACCGCGTCCCCGTTGTCGGCCACCGCGACATACGCATTCCCCAGAGCCGTCGAACGGGCACTGGCACCCAGACTCTGGATGTTGACGATGGCCTCCGACTGGAGGCTCGTCAGGAAGATCACGCCCAGGGCAAGGGCGAACGTCCGCTTCAGATTGGGGCGCATGGGCTCTCCTCCGTGCTGCAATTTCGTTTTTTGGGTCCTACACCGATTGGCGGAAGTACGCACGCGATAACGTGGCACGTTCCGTACTGCCCGACGTCAAACGCCGAACCAAGTAGCCATGGGTTCGGCGTTTTGCGTGGGGTTACATTCGGTGCAAAATACAACGGCGCCCTCTCAAGAGCAAGCAGCTTTGACAACTCCTACCGCGTCGGTAACGCCCTTTCATCCCGGGCTCTCGATCCGGGTGCACCCCGCAGTGAGCCGATCCGGAGGATGGATCAGCCTTGACGTATCACAAGGGTCCGAGTCGTCACACGCCGGACGGACGTCGTTCCAGAGCAGCTTCGTGGCTGAGGGTTGCACGGCAGATGTCTCTCAAACGTCGCCAATAACCCATGGCATAACCGGCCAGATGATATGGTGTGCACATGGTGATGGCATGTAGGAACTGCTCACAGCGGCGCCAGATCCTGCGTCTCTCGATCCACGTCATATACTCCCGCCATTCGGTTGTACTGCATTCAGTTGTCCGGTCTGCAGAGAGTATCGGGCAGGCAGGTTCGAGTTGCGTTGACGTGGATCACGGCACGATGTGTGATCCAGATCACATCCAAACCAGGGTCACATGGGTCTCGGGGCGCGTTCACCCAGGCACAAGAAAGGCCGGCCACACTCAGGCAGTGTGGCCGGCCGATAGATCGTTGCTAGAGGATCGTTACGGGCAGATCCGTGTGGGAGGGAAGTGTCTGATCCTCTACAGGTCGATCCAGGCACCCCGAGCGGCGGAACTGTCCACGGCGGCTTTCACGAAGCGCATGCCCGCCACACCCTCAGCCACACCCGGATGATCGAAGGGCTCCGGCGCCTCTTCGCCACGCTTGCGCCGCACGATGCGCTCCATCGTGCAGTGCAGATTGGCCAGGGCTGCAAAGAAGTCTTCATGGTGACCGCTGGGCACACGCAGATAGGAGCCGATAGTTTCCGGCATGTAGCTATAGTTGCCTCCAATCCAGTAGGTCTGATCGACCTCACCTGTGCGCACGAGCAACGACTCGGCCCGCTCCTGGTGCCACTCCAGTGAACCGTCTCTGCCAAAGATCCGGAAGCCATTGTCGTTCTTGTAGCCGATGGCGATCTGGGTTGCCGTGATCAGCGCCGTCCCGCCATTGTCGAGCTCGCCGATGACATTGAAGTCGTCGTCGAGTTGACGGCCATCAACAAAGCTGTTGAGTCGGGCCGACACACGGGCCACTGAATGGCCACTTACCCATGTGGCTGCAACAAAGGCGTGGGTCCCGATGTCTCCGCCGCAGTTCGAGATCCCCGTCTTGCTGGGATCGGTTCGCCACTGAGCCTGCTGCAGGCCTTCATCTTCCAGTGCCGTGGCGAGCCAACCCTGATTGTACCAGGCCTCGACCTTGCGCACCTCGCCGATCTTCCCTTGCCGGACCAGTTCCTTGGCAAACATCATCATGGGATGACCCGTATAGGTGTGAGCCAGCACAAAGGGTACACCCTTGGCCTCCACGATCGACTGCAGGTCCTCGGCTTCTTCCACCGTCATGGTGATCGGCTTCTCACACAGAACCGGAATACCTGCCTCGAGGAATGCCTTGGCCGGCGCGTAATGCGCGTGGTTTGGTGTCACGATGGTGACGTAGTCGAGGTCGAGATTCCCGCTCTGGCAGGCGGCGAGAATCGACTCGTAGTCGGCGAAACCTTCGACGTCGTATTCACCGGCTGCCGCCAGGGAAGCTTCAGGGCTGGAGCGCAAGGCGCCCGCAACCAGTTCACGACTGTTGTCGAAAGCGATCGCTCGCTTGTGGACGTGACCGAAAAAGTTGCCCGGGCCCCCGCCGCCGATCAGGCCCACTCTCAATTTCGCCATACGTGTATCCTCCTCTGAAGTTTCTGCCGGCAACCGGCATGGGGACTACCGCCCATTCCGGCGCCCGTGATGTTGGTCGATTTCACCCAACTTGTATGCTGACAACCCGGACCTGTCAATGCAGGGCATTTGCCGGAGGCCTCGCAGCTGCCGCACGCTCAGCGTTCCACACCGGCATAGATCGTAACAAAACCGCGGGTCCGGGTCTGCGTCGGCTCAAAGTCCAGATCGATTCGAGTGATCTCGAAGCCGATCGTCGTCGTCAGAACGTAGCCAAGGTAGTCGGACAGATTCGTCATCTGCACGGTGGTCGTCATCCCCCTGAACGAAGGATTGGCCCCGGCTGGCAATGGCTTGCGACGCTGATGGAAGGCCTCGTATTCGAGGCCAGCCTCAACAAAACTGCTATGCATAATCGGATGTCGCGAAACGAGCATGAAGAGTTCCGTGATCTCATCTCGACGCGCTTGCGTGGTGACCACGGGTGTCTGGCGCCGCCACTCACTCTTCCATCGTGGTGCAAAGGTCCATTTCCCGACGTTGAGCGTGTATTCGGCCTTGTTGATCAAACCGAAGAACGAGGATCGGTCACGTTGTTCGCGCAATTCGAGTTCCAGGTCTGCATCCTGCTGCCTCCAGGATTGCCACTTGAGCTTGTGCTCCAGTTTCAACCCCGGTACCGGCCGCTGATTCAATCCCAGCCAGGTGGTGTTCACCCACGTATCCTGCGCCGGCAGTTCGTCGCGAGTGAGAACCAGATCCCCCCGCGTATTCGGTCGTTGGGTCCACTGGAACAGGTCATCGGCGATTGTGTCTCGAACCCGCCTCAGATCCTGGAAGGCCCTCACCCTGCCCAGGACTGAGAGATCCGTGTCGAGAGTGAGCATGCCATACCAGGCCCGGTTGTGACGGTCGTCCGACAACTGCTCTACCCGCAAGCGTCCCGCGGTGAATCGCAGGTCGGGGCCCAGGAAGAAACCACCATAGAGATTGTAGCCCTTCTGATCGCGACGATACGGCAGATCGGCGTATTCGTCATTCTCGAATCGATCGACGGTCCCATTGTGATTGGCGTCGACACCATAGAGGAACTCCGGTCGATCCGTGAAGTACCGGAGGAAGGGTTCCTCGTAGTCCGGGATGAGATTCGGCCGGTCTTCATTGTCATTCTGATTGAAGTCCCAGATCCGATCGTTGTTCTCGTCCAGCCCTGGGAAGACCTCCTTGTCACCAGCCGTCGATCCTGAGCGCGTCCAATCCGGGAACCTGTCGACATCATCGTTGTCGTCGACGAATTCGTAGATCCGCCGCGGATTCCCATAGTCCGGCACACCGTCCTCATCGACGACGGTCAGAGACGTGGCATACTCCGCATCGATACGGAAGGCCTCCAGAAAGGCAAACCAGGGATAGTCCTTTCTGGACACATTCAGGAACCATCCGAGCGCACTCTCACGCGCAGATTCGTGCCGCTGAAAGGCGGGATTCGGATACTGGGTGAACCGGTGATTGACGTTAACTTCCAGATAGCCATCCAGGCCCTGCAGATCCGTCATCTCCACGGTGAAACCCATGAGCTGGTTCGCCGTTGGCACACCGTAATCGAACTGCAGAACCTGCTGATTCGAGCCATCCTTGACGTTGCCCGCTGCCTGTCTCACGGGCAGAAAGATGACGGCGCCCCGGGCGTTGAGTTGTCGATTGGATGCCACATCGACGCGGAAGTCATTGGCCAGCACCAATTCGACCTCGACGCGTTTGATATCCGTGGGATCTGGCCCCGTATAGGTACGACTGCCGAAGTCATAGGTGACGAAGATCTCTTCGAAGCCGTCGGCTGCGAGGAATCCTGGCCGCTGAAATCCCCCCGCGACTGTGGGACGGAAACCGATCTCGCTGGCTCTGAAGATGCCCCCATGCCGATCATGGATGACGAGGTCACTGGCAAAGAGTGCACCGCCGCCTTCGCCGTCGGCTGGTGAATCATCCGTAATGCGGATGCCGACACGCGTTACGGTGCCATCGTTCTGTCCCTCGGCCAGGGCTCCGGAGAAGACGCTGCCATTGAGCGCCGCCAGTTGCGACAGGGAGTGGTGGGCACTGACAAAGGTGGCGCCCACCCGAGCGAAGTCACCGACTTGTGCCTCGGCGCGGCCCCCGAAGAGGTTGGTATTGCTCGTGCGTCCCTCGGGCAGGTTGCCCGGCGAATTCGGTTCACTGATCCGCGAAGCGAGCAGGGTCGTGGTGTATTTGTCCGAAGCGAAGTCCCACTGCACCCCATTGAAGCGTGGTTTGGAGAAGGTCATCGGCGTGAGGGTTGCTCGAATCTCGGTACCTACAGTGATGGCAAAATGCGACTGTCCCTTGTGATCGGAGGCGACCACGACGCTGGAGAACCATTTACTGAATCGGTCCGACTTCTCCAGCACGCTGCCAAAGGGGGCCGGATTCTGCTGTCGCCAGTCGTAGATGAGCCAGCCCTGTGTCAGCAGATTGCCATAAGCGTCATACCAGTAGTCCCCTTCCAGGCTCGTGGATACGTAGCGCTGGTAGGATTGTCTCGCGTAGTTGGTGTATTTCCACTGCTTCCACTGATATTCTGTATACAGTTCCTGTGGCACGTACCACTTCCGCAGTGCCGGATCCAGGGCATCGAACAGGATTCCAGGACCCGTCGGCTCAAAGCTGAGTCGACCGCCTCGCTTCACCGTGCCAAGACGCGCCCCGTAGTCCTGGGCAGTGGCACTTGCCACCATCAGCAGGCCCATCAGCAGGGCCGCCCATGGTTGCCAGCGTGTCCTGAGGTCTCTCAAGCGCCTTCTCGTCCCCATCAGCATCAAGTCAGCTATTCCCATCAGTAGACGACGGCCACCGTGCCGGTGTGCCGCTCTTCAAAAGCATCTGCTCGAACCCGCAGGATCCAGACATAGGTCCCCGGTGGCAGGAGATCACCGGCCGTGTCGCGACCATCCCACGTACACATCGCCGGGCCGAGTCCGATCTCGCCCAGCCGCAAACGACGAATCATCCGGCGTGACAGGTCGTAGATCTCAAATGAGACCGGCACGGTGTCGATCAACTGTAGCAGGTTAAAATCCACGCGTAGGTCGTCGTTGAGCCCATCGCCATTCGGCGTCAGCACCGGTGTGGAGAGCGCGATCTGCCCCACCAGCTTTCCAATCTGGGCCTCGGGGATCGCCACGAAGAGACCCGACAGATCCGCCAGGTCACCCGGGCCGAATTCGGTGGCGTTGCCTGCCTCGACAGTCTGCGGCACCTCAGGATAACGGCGATTGACCGCACGGGCGGAGAATGTCGTACCGAAACGGAACACGGGCAGATCGAAGGTGAACTCCAGGACGGCTCCATCGCGCAGGATCAGTGGTAGACCGAGGCGGATAAGCTCCGGAGGCGAGTCGAGCAGTTCATAGTCGATCGGCTCACCATCGAGAGTCACATTGCGAATTCCGGTGACCGGCACCGTCGTGTCGACCTCCAGTTGGTCGAATCCGAGAACGATGCCATTGCTGCGGACCCGGACAGCATATCGGAAGCTGGCAGGTTCCTCAGGCTGCGCCAGACGTGGGAAGACTTCGGCCCACAACGTATCGGCCAGGGGCGGACGCAGGTAGTCGAACTCGATCGTCCTCAGATGCCTAGTATCCTGGAGCCTGCCATTGAAGCGCACCTCGAATTGCACAAACCGGCGTGGATTGCGGGCCGTGGTCAGTTCGTTCTGGCGGATCGACTTCCACTCGCTCCACCCGACCAGGTCGTCGACAATCTCTCCGCGGCGGCCCGGTTCCAGTTCCCAGTATTCTTCAGCGGTGATCTCCTCTGGTAACTCACCCAGAAAGACGGATCGCTCGAAGAACACAAGGGGCATCAGATCGTCCCCTGTGCGCATGCGGACATGCATCTCGGAGAATTCCGGCCGCCCCACCGCCTCCTCGGTCCAGCGTATAGGTCCGATCGTCGCACGATCACCCAGGTCGATGAGATTTGTGTAATAGACGGCTTCGTTGAAATAGCCCGAGCCATACACCTCGATCTCGTCGATCTCAAAGGGTGCCGGGCTCAACGAACGCAGCTTCACGATGCGCGCATACTGTGCCGGGAGGGAGAGTTCCACGACCGGCTCCGCATTCTCGGAGGTCCGCGCGATCAGGCGATCAGGCGTTCCTGATGTGGGCGTGGGGATCTCGTCATTCAACCACAACTCATAACCGCGGAGATAATCTGCCGCGAAGGGATAATGGGAATTAGGAACGACCGTATCCCTTGGGTAGAAGACGACACGATCAAGGCCGACCAGGCGGCCAAAATCGAGTTGGACGATAATGCCGAAGGCGGGCATAATGGGCTGGAATACTGTCGGCTTCCGTTCGAATGCAGTCGTGTGGTCGCCATTGATCGTGCCCTCCAACTGCGCCCGCAGCAGGTCGACACCCACATTGAGCACATTCGGCGCCCTGATTCTCCCCGGGGGATCCAGTACGCGTGCGGAGATGTTGACACTGCCATCGAAGAATGCCGGGCTGATCCAACCAGGCCGTTGGTCAAACTCGATATCTCGATCCGGTGTGTTTCCCGTGTCCAGCACGGTCGTGGATCCATCGATCCTCAGCCGGATCGGTGTCACGCCACCCGGTGGCCCCCCTTCGGACCAGGGCGCAAGTCGATCGCCGAGGATAAGCGTTCGTATCTGCGCCTGGCTCGGCAGAGCGCAGAAGAAACCCAGCAGGAGAATCCACCTGCATGTGTGTCGGCGCATCATCGCTGCCCCGCGTTGATACTGATGAACACGGTGGATGCCTGCTCCTTGGCAGCGTGTTCCAGATTCCGCCGCTGCCACTGCAGGCCGACACGGGTGACCAGCTGGTATCCCAGATAACCGGTTCGGTTGATGAGCTGGAAGATCACCGTCTGCCCCAGAAAGTCTTGATCTTCATCTACACGTTCTCCATCCAGCATCCAGAACCGCCTCAACTCGAAACCCAGCTGTATCTGCGAGTCGAAGATCTGCCGACCATACCCGGCGTGGTAGTTGACGCTGGCGCGTTCGGCGAAGACCGGCTGTGACCACATGAGGAAGGCTGCCTGCTCGATGGATCGCGCCGTTGGCTGCCGCGAACTGAATGGACGGTCCTGGCGAAACTCACTCTTCCAGCGAGGCTCCACGACACCCAGCCCGATGGGCAGGGTCCACTCGGCCCGGTTGATTACGCCGACAAATCCCGATCTCATGCGGCCCTCGTCGGCCACAACCTGAGCCCGCGGCCGGCGCTGCCAGAATCGATCGACCTTGAGCCGATGGCTGACTCGCAATCCATCACCGAATTGCTGTTCGAGATCTGCATACAACAGATTGCGCCACGTGTCCTGCGCCGGCAGTTCATCAGGCTCGTCGCGCATCCGACCCACGGCGCCGATCGGTTGGGTCCACACCTGCAGGTGATCGACGATATCGTCCCGGACTGAAGCACCGAAGTCGAACAGGCGGATCCGGTTGCGTCCCCACACCTGTTCCCACGCCAGCATCCCATACCATGAGCGGGTGCGTCCATCACCACTGATCAGCCGCATGCTCTGACGCCCGCCGATCAACCTCACTTCCGGCGTCACGTCGACTTTGAGATGCGCGTTGAACCCACGGTGATCCGGCTTGTACGGGTAGTCGGCGATCAGATCGTTCTCGAAGGGGTCAGCCATCCCATTGTGATTCATGTCCAGACCGAAGAGGAATTCCGGTCGATCGGAACGGAATCGCAGGAAGGGCTCGGCGTAGTCAGGGATCAGATTGCGATTCCTGTTCTGTGGTGGTGACGGCGGTCGTCCCGGTGTGATGTAGTTGAGGGAGGGCCGGTCGTCCTCTGTGTTTCGATTCCCCCGCGTAGGACGTGGATCGTTGTTCTGATTGTAGTCGTAGATGTTGTCGTTGTTCGAATCCACCCCGGGCCAGGCCAGGCCATTCGACGAGAGCTGGTACGGCCGTTGCCACTCCGGGACCGAGTCGAAATCGTCATCGTCGTCGACGAATTCGTAGAGCATGGGCACCGGGGCATCATATTGGATCACCCCATTGCTCAGGGTGAGCCAGTAGTTGGTGCTGTAGTCGTCATCGATGGAAAAACCCTCGACGAACAGCGTCAGAGGATGCCACTGATACGCACCCACGCCATAGGTTGCGGAGGCGCGCTTGATCGCCTCGTGATGTTTGCCGCTGTCCAACAGAAGCGACGGATATTGCCGACGCTGCAGATTGGCCACGTATTCGCCCTGGAACGACAGGCCTCGCCAATCGATCAGGTCCCAGTTGAGACCGATCAGCTCGTTTGCCGTGGGCAGTCCATAGTCGAGTTTGACAACCCGGCCATTGCTCTGATCCTGAACATTGCCCGCCGCCCTCGAATAGGGCAGAAACACGGTCTGGGGCTGTCGCTGGCCATCGGTCTGCAGATCGGATGCCAGTTCGATGCGATAGTCATCAGCTACGGCGAGCTCGATGACTGCGCCCGTCACAGCACTCGTCTCCAGCCCCAGTGCACCCATCGCGGCAAGATCATAGGCAAGCAGAAGGGTCTCCGAACCATCGGCCACCAGCGCACCATCACTCTCGCGCCCGCCCTCGATGGACGGTAACAGGCCCAGATCACTGCCACGAATCTTGTTGCCACTGGTATCGGTGAACACAATGTCGTGGCGATAGACGACGGCACCATGAGTGTCGCTCGTCGGCGAGTCGTCGCGAATCCTCACCCAGAGCATCGACACAGAACGATTCTGATCGGCCGTGAGGGTACCCTTCAACGGATTGCCGATCGAGAATTCCTGATCCGTATTCGCATTGTGGGCATTGATGTACGTGAAGCCCAGGGTCGCATTGTCAGCCATGCGCACCTGACTGTGACCGCCAAAGAACTGCGTCGCATTCGTACGCCTGCCATTGCCGGGTTGACTGGGGCGGGACACGAGCAACGTCGATTCGAGCCGATCCGTGGCATGATCCAGGCGCAGGCCGTCGAATCCGGGCTTGAACATGGTCAGTGGCGTCAGATAGACGCCGAGTTCACGACCGATCATCAGACGATAACTGCCGCCACCCGCCTCATCACCCGAGACGATGAGGTTGTCGAAGAATCTGTTGAAGACGGACCCAAACTCGATGTCGCTGCCATTTCGAGCAGGTTGCGCCTGCTCCCACGCGTAGACGAGCCATCCTGCACCGAGACGGCGGCCAAAACCGTCATACCATTCCTGCACACCGCCGAGTTGGGGCTCCACGTAGTGTGAATAGAGCTGATCGGCGTGTCGGAAATTCTCGACGTACCAGGGGCGAACGTAACTCTGCGCCAGATTCCGTGGCGCATACCACTTGTGTACGGCAGGAGAGATATAGTCCATCTCAAAACGTGGCGTGAGATTGCCACTGGTCGATCGAAGCGGGTCGAATTGCTGCGAGCGCACCGGAGAGATCTGAAGACTGGCGATGAGACACCAAGCCAAGCAGCAGCCTCGCACGAGCAAGTTGCCCTGCACAGGATGGCGTAGAGATCGCATCAGTAGGCCACATGCACCAGGTGTGTGACTGAAGCTCTCCGGCGCGCATCGATCTCGACCTCAACACGAACCAGATAGACTCCCGGTGCCACGATCTGACCGGCCTCATCACGCCCGTCCCAGACGATTCGGTGTGATCCACTCGGCTGGGTGGCTGTGGCCGGCAGCTGACGAACACGCCGTCCTGTCAGATCGAAGAGCTCGGCGATCGGTCGCTGCGTTCCCCGCAGTTGGAAGATGCTGAAGCTGAATGTGGTCTCATCATTGATCCCATCCCCATTCGGTGTGACCACCACAGGATCGACTCGCAGATTCTGCAGCAGTCGCCCACGGTCCAGATCGGTGATGACGACCATGCGCTGGCTGGCAATGTGTGAGACCGCGTCACCCGCACTGACTTCCTGCACGACACCTGGTCGATCCCGGGACAACAACTGAGCCTTGAAGGTGGTCCCAGCCAGGAACAGGCGCGTCCGGATTCTCAATTCGAGCGTGCTGTTGCCGCTGCGAATCGGCGAGGACAGCACCAGGTCGACCGCCTCCGATGACGTCTCGATGGTTCCACCACCCGCTAGCAGATCCGCTCCTCCACCCAACTCGATCTGTCGCGCCGTTCCACGCCGCGCGGAGAGCAGCTGGAGGGGGGTCGATGAGGACGAACTCAGGCGGATCCGATCAAATCCGGGATTTCCGGCGCCAAATTCGGGCCGCACGTAGAGGACGAACTCCTCCTCCACACCGGGTGCAATCCCTTCGACGGGCCACATTTCAGCAAAGGTCTGACTCACCAGTGGTGGCGCCAGGCCAATGCGCAATTGCCGGATGCTCGCGTGCCGATCCGGATTGGTGCTCAGAAGCCGCACGTGTACCATGCCGTAACGGCGCGGCCCCGGAGATCGGAAATTCTCCCCGGATGCCTGGTAGAGCTCGCTCCACTTGCTCCACAGAGGGCCCGGGATCTCGGTCTCGATGATGGGTCCGCGATTCAGTAATCGGGCCGACTCCCACTGGTCCTGCCCGATCTCGCGATCGAACCGATCGAAGTAGCGCTTGACCACGCTCAGGTCGTCGCCGCTGCGAGTGCGGATCTCGATGCGCGTGTCAGGCAGGACGTCCCCTGTCCACGACAACTGAGTGAACATACTCGATGTGGGTAATCGGATGATGGGCGAGGTCAGTTCGATATCCGAGACGTAGCCCTGGCCGTAGGCCTGCAGCTCACGGATTCTGCCGCTCTCTACTTCGGTGCCGAGGAACTGCAGGGCCCGCAATTGGATGAAGCGCACCACGTCGAGAGGAAATCTCTCTTCCAGTTGCTGATATTGATCGGGATTCAGCCGCTCGCCAAACTCGCGCCAGCGACGATCGCCATTGGGGTCCAGGGCACCATCGGAGGTCAGGATCTGATAGGCACTCAGTGGGGTCTCGGTGACGAGACGGATGCGATCGAGCCAGAATTTGGCGCCGAGATCGATCTCCAGCTGGTTGTCGTCTCGCAGTGCATCATATGGACGAATGGGATAGGGCGTTGCCAGACCATCGGTGCTGAAATACCTGAGCGGATTGTCGAATGCAGAGGACGTTCGATTGATCTCGATCTGTGTCAGATGGGCGATATTCTGACCAGGTGTGTAGACCTCCAGCTCCATCAGCTGCGGCTGCTCCCACCTGAAGTACCGAACCGGCCCCCGCTCCAGGGTCGGCAGGGCCTCCCAGGTCTCCCGATCGACCAGGATTGTGCGTCCCGACACAGTCTGGCGGTAGAATTCTGTTGCGCCCTGCTCTTCTTCCGGCAATTCGAGAAACTGCGCCAGTGTGATCTCATGGGCTCGATCCCGGTCCGTGTCGAGCGCCTCGAAGCGGATCGTCTGGATCACTTCTCCTGTGAGCCCCTCGGGAACACGGCGCTGTGGCCGAACGATGAACTCAAACTCCCGCGTGTCCTTGTTGCGCACCGTCACCTGACCGACGCGGAAGAACTCGATATCCAGATCCTCATTCGTCAGACGGGTCTGCGCCGAGGCCATGACGCGGAACTTCAGGAAGGGATCACCCTCTCCTTCGGCGGCAAAGCGCACCACGACTCGTTCGGCTGTCACGGTACGCCCCAGGTCCAGATCGATGAACCAGCTTGCCAGAGATGCACGTCGATCTGGGCTCCACCCCGTCGTCACGTCGCCATCTCGAATCAGCTCGGCCGTCTCCGGCGATGAACCGACAACCATCACGCCACCGCGCACCGTGTCGCCGCCGGCGCGCACGTGATCGAACTGATCCGCATCCAGCATCGCATTGAGTTCGCCTCGCAGCAGGCGAGGTCGAACCGTTCCCCCGCCGTCGATCTGGGTCGACCCTTCGGCCACATCCCATGCCTGCCAGTCTCCCTGCCGCCCGACCAGGATCTGACTCGTGCTGGCAATGTATCCCGGCGACTGCCCCCAGACAGACATCGCCTCAGGCATCACGGCCGGCGTCACGACGCCCAACATGATGATCACCACCAGGACACCCGAGCCAGGCAGACGCATCAGTAGGCCACCTTGAACACGCCCTGATGGAGTTCGTCGCCTGAGTCGGCTTCAACCGTCAGGCGGTAGACATAGATCCCTGGTGTCAGAAGACGACCAGACTCATCGCGGACGCCCCACGTGAGATTCAGAATTCCGTTCACGTGTTCGGCGTCATAGGCTCGATGGATTCGCCGGCCACTCAGGTCATGGACATCGAGACTGACGCGTGCTGGGGCGATCAGCTTCAGCAGAGAGAAATGCACCGCCAGCTGATCGCGAATACCGTCGCCATTCGGTGTCACCACCGGTGAGGTCGACAGGTTGGCGACCAGAGGCAGTGATTCGCCACCAGCGAGTCGTACCGTCAGACTTCCCCCGGGTGTCACTTCATCGATATCGGCAGCGCGGGCGACCTGATACGCCGTGGTCTGCTCTGTCTCGTCACCGTCCTCGACCAGCTCGGTCCGGCGATCCAGTGCTCTGATCTCGAAGCGCGTTCGTTCACGCAACACGGCAGCGGTGAATTCGATCTGGAAGAAGGTGCCATTCTGCACCTGCCGATCCCACAGATTGATCGTGAATCCCTGGCCGGGTTCGTAGCGAGTCGTAGCAAAGATCTCTTCGTCATCGACGAGAACGCGCAACACCTGACCGATCTGCGCGCTGGTACGGACCTGCAGCTGGCGAAAGCCGGTGTCACGTCGCTCCTCGACACCCGTCGTCTTGAGCAAAGCCTGCAACGAAAGGGCGAAGGGTGTCATCACACCGGGTTCGGCGATGGTGGGACTGATCTCGGCCGCAAGATCCTGCGCAATCGGCGGATGGCTGTACTCAAAGTGCAGGCGCCGCAATATGGTCCCGGGCTCGGGCAGCCCAATGCGGAACTGTAGATACCGATTCAGGCTCGGCGACCGAATCAGGCCGTCCGTCACCGTCTCCCACACACTCCAGTCGGGATTCGGGTCGACGGGTCCCTTGAGCCCCTCCACCGCCCCCTCCCAGACCACCTTCGTCACCGGGATGAGTTCGTCGCCCTTGAGCATGTAGTAGAGCAGCGGCGAGGGATCCGGTCCCGTGCGGGTCTGGATCACCAGATTCGCCTGATCGTCGAAAGATCCCGTGGTGTCCCGATCGTCCCCTTCCCCCGACTCAATCCGCAACCGCCCCCACACAGGCGTTGCCTGAGAGGCCGGCAGGGGTTGTGACACATACTCACCGACGGGGGCACTGCCATCGCCGTAGACCTCAATCTCGGCCACTTCCCAGGGTCGATTCGCCAGTGAGATGAGTTCGAGATAACGCACATCCCACGCCTCGAACGTCACATCCACAACGGGTTCGGAATTCTCGGAGGGAGCCTGAAACAGCACCAGACGCTTGGCGATCATTCCGTCCGGCGAGCCGTTGATGGAGAATTCCTGCAGGAATCGGTTGCGGTTGATCCTGTCGAGTCGGGGAAAGAGACGCACGCGGTTGACGCTGAATGCGGCGCCCAGGTCGATGATGATCGGCATCTGACGCTCAAACAGGGGCATGAGGTCGGGATCGAAGTACGTCGAAGCCTCCCCATCGACCAGCGCGTCTCCACCCGGAATCGGTTCCACCGGCTCTGGTGCCCCGGGCCCACCGGTCGGGGCAGCGTCCAGGGCGGGCACGACATCGAATACGCCACCGCCCCGCTCTTCGATCCCACGCGCCAGGTTGCCATCGGCCGTGACATTCCACATCCAGATTCGGTCACTGCGGACACTGACAAATCGAGAGGTCTCACGTGCCGACACCCAACTCGCCGAGCCATCCTCGCCTACCGAGATGGACTCCACCGCGTGGGTCGGGTCACCGCCGATCAGCAGAAGGACAAACAGGCACAGGAACCAGCGATAGACAGATGCACCATCATCCCTGCCCCAAGGCACAGACGTCCGGGCACACAAAACGCCTCCCCTCATGTCGGAGGAGAGGCGTACGAGGCGAACAGTCATGCCGGGCAATTGGAAGGTCAGTCGGACTCGCGCAGCTGGTGGACGATGAGATCTACCGCATCATCGGAACTCATTCGTCCGGTGTTGATCGTGAGATGGTAGAGCAGCAGATCGTTCCAGTCGGCGTCGTGGTGATTCTTCAGATACAACTGGCGCCAGCGGTCGTGCTGCTCAACCAGCTCTCGTGCTTGTTCCTCCGTGACATCCTGCGCTTCCTGAACACGCTGTGTCCGCTCCTCAAGGGGCGCGATGACCTTCACGTGGAAGGCCTTGGGATGTTGTGAGAGGATCACCTGGCTCGCGCGGCCGACAATCACTGCCCGGCCCGTGTCTCCGTAGTCCTGGACCAGGGTCGTGATCAGCAGCTGATATGTCCCGCGGTCGAGGTAGGCGGCCTGATGTTCGCCACCACCCCGCTCCATGACGTAAGGAAATTCGAGTCCGAATTCGGGAAAATATGCCGCCGAGGACAGGGGAAATCCTCCGGGACTCATTTCGGGGACCAGCAGGCGCTTGAGAAAATGCCGCACACGCCCCTCGCCCTTCTCATCGTACTTCTCCACCTCATCAACGGAGGTATCGGTGATGTTGGCGATCTCTTCGACCAGCCGACGATCCACGAGCTGGAAACCAAGCTCCTCCGCAACGCGCTCGGCGATACGGTCACCGCCGCTGCCCAACTGTCGTGATACGGTGATGACGGCCATCGGGACCAGAGCCTTTTTTGGGGGCCATGGGGCGGGTTCCAATTCAGCGGACAGGCCCGTCTGGGACCGGCCCGCTACCCGTCGACCCACCGGGCTCGCACCCACGGATCGACTCGAGCAAAGTACGAAGCGGCTCACTCGGTCGCAAGACAAACGCTACACTTGAGTTACGTCATACTGAAGCGATCAGGATCTGGTGGCGGTCAACGAGACGTGTCGCTATCTTCGGTGACCAATGCGCGCCACCGGGGTAAGATCCGGTCTCCCAGGACGTATTGTGATGCAGACCACGGCGTGACCCCTGCCGTGACTGTAGAATCTCAAGTGACATGCCCAAATCAGCAGTTCGCATCCTCGTCGCCATCGAAGACCCGGCGGCAGAGGACTCGTTGGTGCGCCTTGCGGCGTCTTTGGCCAGCGAGCCCTGGGGTGAGCTACATCTCACCCACGTTGTCACACCGGATGTACCGGTCCGTCCTGACGCCAAGGCACAGTTGGAACGTGCTGCGCAGATCGCGGGCGATCTCGGGGTAGGTGCAATCCCCCACGTCGTCCACGGTCCTTCAGTGACGCAGGTCATCGGCGATGCCCTCAAACGGTGGAATTGTGACATCCTGTTGATGGGCTGGTATGGGGCCGTCGATCGCGACAGTGTGTTAAAGTCCAGCAATCGCGCCCTCACCAAGGCGCTGGATGTCGATACACTGATCTTCAAGGACAAGGGCTTCGATGGTGTTGGCCGAATTCTCGTACCTACCGGGGGCGGCGCACACTCCCTGATGGGTATCGAAGTAGCCAGCCGCATCTCTCAGGCCCGCGATGTGGACATGCAGGTGCTTCGAGTCGCTCGCGATCCAGCCTGTCGCAGCGATGATCCCATCCTCCTGAAATACTACCGGCAGGTCTCCGATGATCTGCGCCTGCAATTGCGCCTCCTCGACCTCGACCCGCCCTTCGAAGTCATTCCCGCTGAGGATATCGTTACGCCGATCATCGAGCGCGCCAAGAGCGATGACCTGCTTGTGGTGGGTGCTGCCAATGACTGGCGCGAGGAAGGCTACCTGGCTGGCTCCATTCCCGATGAGATCGCCTATCGATCGCCCTGCTCGGTTCTTACCGTGCGGTCACGCGCCCCTTCGACCCATCGTCTGAGCAGCATCTTCTGGGAGCACACAATCCGCCTGGATCTGCATCCACGTGACAAGTGGGAAGCCATCGATCAGATGGTCGACATCCTCGTCGAGGAAAAGCAGGTCCCCACCTCGCAGCGTGATAATGTTCTGGAGGCGGCACGCTCACGGGAAAGCAAGAGTTCGACCTCCATCGGCCGCGAGACCGCCATCCCCCACGCCCCCATGCCCGACCTGCCTGGAATCATCGGCGCCCTCGGGATCTGCCCGGAAGGTGTGGACTTCAATGGCGTCAATGGTGATGTCGTCCGCTACATCTTCCTGTTGCTGACACCGCAGCAGAATTACCGGAGCTACATCCCCGTCCTGGGCCAGATCGCGCAGTTGATGCATACCGACGAGACACGCTCCGCCTTCCTGGATTGTCAGACGCCATCCGAACTCACGGCGCTGATCAAGAAAGGCGAGGCGGCGGCAGCTTGATGGCCTCGACAGTGGACCCGCATGCCCCAGAATCGCCCGCCTCATCGCCGATGGCGGCGATCGATCTGGGCACGAACACCATTCTCATGGTTGTTGGTCGCCGGATTCGCGACGACCTGGCTCAGGACGATCAGGTCGAAATCCTGGACGACGCCCATGTGATTGCGCGCATGGGCAAAGGCGTCGATGAACACCGTCGCGTGCAACCAGAGACGATTGACCGCGTCTGCCAGTTCCTTCGCAACTATCGAATCCGAGCCGAAGCACTGGGCGCACAACGTGTATGTGCATTCGGCACTTCTGCCTTGCGCGATGCGGCCAACCAGGCACAGGTCATCGAGGCAGCTGGTCAACAGGCCGGCGTCGACTTGGTGGAAGTGAGCGGCCTGGATGAAGCTCGACTGACCTTCCAGGGGGCCGCCTTCGGTCTGCAGGTTCCGTCAAGGTATGCCGTCATCGATATCGGGGGCGGCTCGACAGAAGTCGCCGTTGGCACAGCGGTGGGTCAGGTTGATGCCTCCCAATCCGTCGACGTGGGGGCCGTCCGTGTCACGGAGCGCTTCTTCTCACAGCTGCCGCCGACGCCACAGCAGATCGCCCAGGCACGTGAGATGATTCTTGCCATCCTGGCCGATCTGCCTGTCAGTGCCCGCGACGTTGCCCTGGTGGGTGTCGCAGGCACCGTCACTACCCTCGGCGCCATCGATACTCAGGCACCCACCTTCGATGCAGCCAGCATCAACGGTCATGTGCTCAGCCTCGACGCCGTGCGTGATATCGCCGGACGCCTGTTGAGCCTGCCTCATGAACAGATCCAGTCGATCCCGCAGATCAGTGACCAGCGGGCCGACATTATCAGCGCCGGCGCCCTGATCCTGCAGCTGTATATGGAATTGAGTGGGCACGAGCAGCTGATCGTGTCCACCCGGGGCATCCGTTATGGCCTGTTGCTCGACATGCTCGCGGGACGTCGGTAGCGGCGGCGGATGGATTTCCAGCGATCGATTATCGCTGTGTGCCTGACCCTCTGCGTGGGAGAGCCGGCGACGGCCCAGGTCAACATCGAAACACGCCGCTCACAGGCAGAGCCTGGTCTCTGGCACCATCACATCGGGCTGAAGGCAGGACTGCGGGCCGGGAGCGTGGACCGCCGGGAATTCGGGTTGGATCTGCGAACCGAATACGAAGGTCATCGGC
>JABHDC010000172.1 GCA_018673255.1 Gemmatimonadota bacterium | reverse complement strand
GAGAGATCGCGACGGTAGATCTGGCCGTCGTCGTTCTTGGCTTCGAGACGGTGAAAAATCTCGGACTCAGCGTCTCCGTTCTCGAGCGTTTCGCCGGAGCCGATGGGGATTCGGGTGAGTTCGATCGTCAGAAATTCTGGGAACACTCGATTGCCTGCGGTGTCGCTGCGCGCCTGCTGGCTACAAAGCTGCGGTATCGTGTGCCAGGTGAAGCGTTTGCCGCCGGGATTCTGCACGATATCGGACGTCTGATTCTCAGCCAGTATTTCCCGGATGAATTCGGTCAGGTCCTGGCGCTCATGAGGGAAGAGAATCTGTATATCGGCGAGGCCGAGGAGCGGATCCTCGGCGTCACCCACGCGGATGTGGGTGGTTGGCTGGCCGAACGGTGGAATCTGCCCCGGCAGCTTGAGGAAACGATCGCCTCCCATCATGCCCCCGGACGACTCGGGCGTGGCAATGACCTGCCGTCGCTGATTCACCTGGCAGATTTCCTCTGCCGCCGCGAGAAGATCGGTGATGGCGGCGGAGAACGACTGCCAAAACTTGATCCGGCGGCATTGCGGACATTCGGCATTCACGAAGAACCGCGAGCGGCCCTTAAGCGCATCTTCGGCTACGGGGAGGAATTGCAGCGCGAGATGGAGACGGCCGACGCCTTCACCAATCTCGTCCGTGAGGAAGAAACCAAGGCCGAAGACGCGGCGGCAGAAAACGCCGGGGATGACGAATCTCAGGCTGATCCGTCCCCGGCTGACCAGGTGGGTGGAGATGACATCGCCGATGAGGGCACGGCGACTGCTACTGGTGATGACAACGCCTGAATCCATGGCGCCGCCCTCTGATCCGCTTCCGCCGACCGATCCGGCCGTTCGTGCGCGGGAGTTGCTCCAGGCGTTGGGAGAAGCCGGCGGTGACAGGGAAGCAGCCTGGGAACTGACACTCCTGCTTGATTCTCTGGCCGAGGACCGCAGCGAACTGAATGTTCGCGTCCAGGCCCTGGAGGTAGAGAATCGTGCCCTCCAGGAGCGTCTGGATCTCGGCCACAAAGACTACGCCCAGCTTCGGGCGTCGATGGACGAACTGCTCAATCTGCACGAACTGTCCGAGGCGATCAGTACGAGCCTCAATCTCGAAGATGCCTTCGATGCACTGATGCGTCTCTCTGCCCGTGTTGTCGATTTCGACGCGGCAGGGATCTTTGCCCTCGATCGGGAAGGTGCCCGCCTCGATGCGATGGCGTTGCGGGGACAGGGAGAACAACTGGAGGAGCGTCTGCGTTCTCAGTGGGATGATGGCATCGTCGACTGGGTGCTGCGGGAGAGACGACCCATCGTCTTCGATGATATCGAGAGTGCCGGCGACATCTGCTTCGTTCTCATTCCACTGCTTGTGCGTGGCAAAGACATTGGTCTGTTCGCCCTGCACTGTACGCGGGCCAAGGATGATTTCACCCTTGGTGAAATCGAGTTACTCGGCGTGCTGGCGAATCAGACGGCGGCTGCAATCGAGAATTCCAGACTCTATACCGATCTCGAGAGTGCCCACGGACGGTTGAAGGAGTCGCAGCGACAGGTGCTGTTGTCGGCAAAGCAGGCTGCCATCGGCGAATTGGCCGGCGGCGTAGCACACGAAGTCAACAATCCGCTGCAGATCATCCTCTCTCGCGTGCAGTTGATGGTCGTGAAGCACGGCGACGATGAACGTCTGCGGGATGGCCTGGCACTGATCGAGAACAATGTGAAGCGGATCTCCCGTATTATTCGTGCACTGCTCGGATTCGCCACGCACAACCGAACCGATGCCGAAGGGCAGCCCTTTGCCCTGGAGACGGCAATCCAGCAGGCCTGCGCCCTCACACGACACCAGATGGAAAGCAAGCTCATCGAGGTGGACGTGCAGGTTCAACCAGACATGCCCTCGGCCGTGGGGAGTGTCGGTGAACTCGAACAGGTCTTCATCAACCTGATACTGAATGCCGCCAATGCCATGGGCAGCAATGGTCACCTGTCGATCGACGCCCACGTGGAAGATCAGTGGCTCGAGGCGCGTATTGCTGACACGGGCGAAGGTATTGAGCCGGAGCATCTGGACCGGATCTTCGAACCCTTTTTTACCACACGCGCCGATGAGGGCGGCACAGGCCTCGGACTGGCCGTCAGTTACCGGATCGTGGAGAACTATGGTGGCTCGATCACCGTCGACAGCGAACCTGGCACGGGGTCAACCTTCATCGTTCGATTGCCCGTCCCTGGCGCGGTTCCAGACTCAGCCCCAGACTCGGACCCAGACTCGGACCCAGACTCGGCCCCGGAGAGCGTGTCAGAATGAGTGAGACGCCTGCGCTCCAACTCGTATTCATCGATCTGCTGTTTCTTCTGCTGGCCGGCGGTATGGGACTCTGGTTCCGAACCTGGCTACGTCAGGAGACCCGGCGTCTGGATGACAGGATCGAAGCGTTGGAGAAGCAGCACAAGGGGTTGGAGAGTGTCGCCGAGAGGCTCACAAGTGTCTGCCGCACGATCGAACGGGCGACGCCAGGCATGGCCCGGCCGACGCTTGGAGATGCCCCGGCATCGGTCCCTCCGCCTCGGAGGCCCGTCACGAATCGCCCGATTCGTCGCGCCGAGCGCACGGTAACGCCGCCACCTCCACCGTCATCTGAATCCACTCCCGAACGGCAGTGGGAGGAGATGGCCGAACGGAGTCGTGAGGCCTATCGTCTGGCGCGGGAACTGCTCGAGCAGGGAATGTCCACCACGGATGTCGCCCGCCAGGTTGGCCTTGGCGTGGCCGAGGTCAATGTCCTCAAACGGATGCGGGACGCGGCCAGGTAGTCTGGCACCAGCGGTTCGGGCACCATCCGATGGGCGGGTCGGTGTCGTTCAGCGGTCCATCACGACGAGATCACTGCATCGATCGTCTCCAGCAACCCATCGATCTCCTCGTCGGTCCCGATCGAGATGCGCAGGCAGTCGGCCAACCGGGCCTGCGCGCCGAAATAGCGCACCAGGTAGCCATTCTTCCTCAGATTCTCATAGAGTTGACCCGCATCACCGCCAGGCACCCGTGTGAGGACGAAATTTGCCTGTGAATCCCATACGTAGAAACCTCGACTCGTCAGCTGGGTCGAGAGACGCTCACGCGTCTGGATCACACGCTCTGCCTGGCTCTGCATCCAGTCGACATCGTCGAGTGCCGCTTCGGCGGCGACCTGAGAGAGGGTACTGACGTTGTAGTGCTCCTTCACCTTCCAGATGCCCGCCGCGATCGTGGGATCGGCACAGGCAAATCCGACGCGGATGCCAGCCAGGGAGAAGGACTTGGACAAGGTCCGTGTGACGATGACGTGCGGATACCGTTGCACCATCTCAAGGGCGCCTTGCCGGGAGAAATCGACGTAGGCCTCGTCAATGACGAGAATACCCGACACTCGAGATGCCAATTCTTCGACGGTGTCGTTGGGCAGGCCCCGGCCGGTGGGCGAATTCGGATTTGCCAGCAGTGTGAGGCGTGCCTCAGGCTGCACCAGATCGTCGATCTGGAGGGCAAAATCCTCGTCGAGATCGACAGGACAGGGCACCGCGTCCTGCAACTGGATGAGCTTATCATAATATGGATAGGTCGGCGTTGGATACACGACGGTGTCACCGGGACCGGCAAAGCAGCGGAGGATGACATTGAGTAATTCGTCTGAACCATTGCCGATCACGAAGTGTGAGGCCGGTGCGCCGAACAGATTGCTGAGACGATCTCGAATGCCGGTTGCGCCGGCGTCGGGATATTTCCTCAGATCCTCGGTCACCGCCTGGCGCAGTCGATCCAGTACGGTCGGTGACGGCGGATAGGGGTTCTCATTCGTGTTGAGTTTTACCAACCCTCCCTGGCGGGGCTGCTCTCCCGGGATGTATCCTGTCATTCGGTCGATGTGGTCGAGGAAACTGGGTAAGGCGGTGGGCATGGATCACTCGGTCGTCTATGGTTTGGCCGTCCCCGGTCAGATCGCTCGGGGCACCGTCTCCTGCAGGGCGGTCAAAAGTGCCCGCCACTGGCAACAGTGTCAACGCGGCCCTAAACGAACCTGGTCACAAGCTGGGTCACGGTTCTGGCCGCGATTCAGGAGAGCAAGCAGATGAAAGTGTCTCTGCCCCTTACGGCACGGGAGATTCGGCTCCTGCTCAGCTGGTCCGCGTCGAGACAGAGCTTCCCTGACGACGCACGAGTTCGACGCAAACTGACCGCTGCGATGGATGTTGAGGGCAGCCTGGATCTGAGCCGGGTCCAGGTGCAGATCCTCAACGCCTGGGCGGAGGACTGGTGGGCGACGCACTACGGTGGCGGCCAGGTGGTGAACCCGGATGAAGAAGCGATCCTGTCCAAGATCCGCACGGCCCTGGGTTGGGACTAGGATCGAGTTGAGACTGACCCCAGGCTGAGGCTGACCTCACCGAGTCGCGGGAGGACCCCGGAAGGTAATGCTGGCTGACTAGTAGGCGGGGGTTGGCGGGTCGATGGCGTGCGCCTCGTCGACACGTATCACCTCGATGACGCCGTTGATCGACTGCAGTTGCTTGATCAGGCTGTGCAGTTGCCGCGTGTCGTGAACGTCGACCCAGAAGGTCTCCTCGGCGATATGTGCGATGGTCTTCGTCGCACAACTGACGATATTCGCCCCAGTATCCGATATCACTCGGGTGATATCGGAGAGGAAATACTTCCGGTCATTGCCGCGGATCCGCATCTGGACGGTGAAGGCCTTGTTGTCCTCGATGTCCCATTCCACCGTCATCAACCGTTCGGGATCTTCGGCCAGGTCAGAGAGGTTGGGGCAGTCTGTGCGGTGGACGGACAATCCACGCCCCCTCGTGATGAGGCCGATGATCGGGTCGCCGGGGATGGGCGTGCAGCACTTCCCGAACTGGATCATCATGTGATCCATGCCCTGGATCCGAATGCCTCGATCGTCGCGAACGGTGGGGCGGACGCGTCGTTGGGGCCGATCCGGGACGAGTTGATTGACGACACGATTGACGGAAAGATCCCCGCTGCCGATGCCGGCATAGAGGTGCTCTGAATCCGCCAGGCCCAGTTCGGTGGCCAACGCCTCCAATGCCTCATTCTTGGCATTGTGGTGGTATCGCTTGAGCTCGCGTTCCAGAATCTCCTGCCCCAGGCGAACACTCTGGGCGTATTGCTCTTCCTTCAACCAGCGTCGAACCGCCTGGCGGGCTTTGGCCGTCTGCACGACCTCGAGCCATGACTGGTTGGGTTTCTGGTGCGGCGAGGTGACGATCTGAACTGTATCGCCACTCTGCAGCTGAGCGCTCAGGGGCACGACCTGTCCATTGACTTTGGCTGTCAGGCAGTGATAACCGATGTCGGTATGGATGGCGAAGGCGAAGTCCAGCGGTGTCGCATCATTTGGCAGCTGGTGCAGATCTCCCTTTGGCGTGAAGACGAAGATCTCATCCTGGAACAGCTCGATCTTCAGGCTCTCCATGAACTCGGCCGGGTCGGTCGCATCCCGTTGCCAGTCGAGGACCTGCCGCAACCAGTTCATCTGTTGATCGAGATCACCGCCCTTCTGTCGGGTTTCGCCCGACTTGTAGCGCCAGTGCGCTGCGATGCCAATTTCGGCGGTGTGATGCATCTCCCAGGTCCGGATCTGCACCTCCACGGGCATGCCCCGGGGCCCGATGACAGCCGTGTGCAGAGACTGATACATGTTTGTCTTCGGCGTCGCGATGTAGTCCTTGAAGCGATCCGGGATCGGCCGGTAGAGGGTGTGCACGAGGCCGAGGGTGTGGTAGCATTCACGCACAGTGTCCACGGTGATGCGGGCCGCCGTCAGATCATAGATCTCTTCGAAAGGTTTGTTGCGAGACCGCATCTTGTTGAAGATGCTGTAGAAGTTCTTTGCCCGACCCGTGATCTCCGCCTCGATGCCATTGCCCTCAAGTTCCTCCACGAGGGGGGCCTTGAATTCCTCGATGAGGCCTTCGCGCTCATCGCGTTTCATGGCCACCTTGTCCCGCACTTCCCCGTAGGTCTCGGGTTCGAGATACTTGAGGCTGCGGTCTTCCAGTTCCCAACGGATGCGCGCCAAGCCCAATCGATGCGCGAGAGGCGCATACACTTCGACCGTCTCGTGAGCGATCCGCTTCTGCTGGTTGAGGTCGAGTGCATCCAGAGTTCGCATATTGTGCAGGCGATCGGCGAACTTGATCAGGATGACACGAATGTCCTCGACCATCGATAACAGCATTTTCCGATAGGTCTCAGCCTGCCGAGCCTCCCGACTCTCGTAGCGGAAACGCTCGATCTTCGTGACGCCATCGATGAGAGCAGCGATCTTGGTGCCGAAGTCCGTCCCCATGCGCTCGGCGTCGATGTTTGTGTCTTCGAGAACATCGTGGAGCAGGCCGGCAGCAACGGTCGTGGAGTCGAGGCGCAGCTGGGCCAGGATTCGAGCGACTTCGACGCAGTGTTGGAGGAATGGCTCACCGGAGCGACGGATTTGCCCGTGATGGGCATGTTCGGCAAAGTGATAGGCGCGTGTGATCAGATCAAAATCGGCGGACTCATTGCAGGAGGCGACCTCGATCAGCAGCATCTGCAACTGCAGGTGGTCTCGCGACTCCTCCAGCAGCTCATCAAGACGGTTGACGTCCACAACGGCGGCCGGTGGCACTGAAGAGTTGGCTGGGGGGGATGTGATCGGGCGTTCCATGGTCATTTGCGTCCGAATATACTCAGAATGGTTCGCTGGACCAATCAGCCGGAGAACAACACCGTCCGCTATAGGTATCGACGGTACATGGGGTTACAGCGAGTCCGGGCAGGTGGATCCGGTATTTGGTGGGTCTGTGCGCTGCCTGGCCACCTGAAGCGCGATCGTTCCTGAAGTGGTCGTCACGAGAAGGCAACCTGAGCACATACATGCTTGCCAGCGCACGAAACATGCTGCTGGGGCAGGGCTGCCTGGAGGGATCTTTCTTGTAGGGATACAGCGAGCGATGCGGCCAGATTGGGCCGGACCGGTGGAACCTGGCGACATTACTCGTCGAGGTCCTCTTCCAGTTCGCTCAAGGGGAAGTCAGGCTCCGGCACAGTGATCTCGCGCTCTCGGAGCTGGGGTGCCAGGGCCTTGATGTCGCCACGGAGGCGGCGGATGCCGTGGGTCATGCTCGTCTGCTGATTGCTCAGCTCGGTTTCCTGCTCATCGAGGCGTTCACCCTCGGCACGTACATCGCGAAGGGCCATATTCTTAATGGAGATCGCCTGTTTCATCCGCAGGATCTTGCTGGAGCACAAATACTGGATGAGCAAGGCACCGCAGATGCAGACGACGGTGGTAATCCACCAGACCATCGAGGCCTTTCAACAGGTTGCTGCCCGCCGACGTGGTGCGCTGGCGAGGGATCGGGTCCGACTCGCAAGAGCCGACGACAGAGATGTTTAGTTCAACGCTCTCAACGAGAATGACGTCTGATATGACGTTGGGCGAATCTTAGCCATGCACCGAATGAGTGTCAAGTGAAACCGGCCTTCTTGGAACCTCCATCTCCTCTGACTCGCGCAGACATGGGCGTCGTAGTCACATGGCTGCTGCTGGCGGTCTTGGCATGGCTGATTCCAGGCTCTGTGGGGTCGGATGGGCCACTGCGCGCCGTGGTGAGCGTCGAAGGAGGACCGCCGCAGGAGCTGTTGCTCAATACAGGCGAATCGACTCGACAGTTGCGTGTCGACGGGTCGATCGGTACCACACTCATCGAAGTGACCGCTGGTAGGGCACGAGTCGCTCAGGCCCCCTGTCGGCAGCAGGTCTGCCGTCGCAGTGGATGGTTGTCGGAGCCGGGTGATCTGGCTGCCTGTATACCGAATGGGCTGGTTCTACGGGTCGTAGGCAGACGGACCGATGGCATCGACGGAATCACCCGATGAAGGCATACCCTCGGCCATGACGACGCGCGATCTCACACGACTGGCTCTGTTGTGTGCCGTGGCCCTCATCCTCTTCGTGTTCGAGGCCGCTGCACCCCGCCCGCTTCCCTGGATGAAGCTGGGCCTTGGAAATGTGGCTGTGCTGATGGCGTTGCTGCTCTACGACTTTCGGGGCGCCTTCGCGGTGACGGCTATCAAGATCCTTGTGGGAAGCCTTGTGACGGGTGCCTTCGCCGGGCCGAGCTTCGTCCTGGCAAGTGGGGCGGGCCTGGCCAGTCTCCTGCTCATGGCCGGCGGACGGAGGATGGCCTCCAACAGGTTGAGTGCAGTGGGCTTGAGTATTCTGGGGGCCGGGGCTCATCAGGTGACGCAGCTGCTGCTGGCCTCGATCTACCTTGGACATCCCGGACTACTCGGCCTGTTTCCTCTGTTCGTCGTGAGTGGCATCGTGTCTGGTGGGTTGACGGGGGTCGTGGCCCACTTTGCCGTGCAGAGGCTTCGGGTCGGGACGACGTGATCGATGATCCGCGGACGCTGGCCGCCCCCGGACCCGAGGAGGGAAGTGGCGCCTGACGAGGGAGACCGGACCGGAACGCGAGCAGCTGGTTGGGGTATGAGCGGATTGGCCACTGGCGTCCGGTCGACGAGCCCTTGACCGAACAGGGCCACGGCCCTTCATTGCCGCCACTGAATCATCGCGAGATCTCGTGTGTCCTCGGACGTCCGGCGCGCCTTCCCTATATTGGTGGGTGTAGTTGGAGTATCCGGCGATCTGCGGTCTGCCCGTTCACCCGCTTCCACGACGAATGATGCCAAGCTACCGTACTTCCTGTGGGCTGTCCCTGAGTGGACTGCTGGGGCTTGTATCCATTGTTGCCCTCAGCGCCACCGCCTCATCGGCCAGTGTCGACTACGATGCGCTGCGCGATCTGGCTCCCGAACCGAGACTGCGCCAGACCATTGGCTATCTCTCCGGTCTCGGATCCCGCGTGGCAGGTTATCCCGGCGCCGAACAAGCCGCCCTGTATGTACAGCGGCAATTCCGCGACATCGGTCTGGATGACATCACGTTCCACAAGTACGACGTATCGGTTCCAGTGGAGAAGGGCGGCTACCTGCAACTGAGTGGTAGCTCCAGGCGTATCGACATTCACGGCCTGTGGCCCAATCTGGTTCGCACCTCAACGCTGCCCGATGGTGGCCTCGACGCGACCCTGCTCTACGGTGGCACCGGCGAGTACTTGGAACTCGATGGGCTGGATGTGGAAGGCGCCGTCATCCTGCTCGACTTCAATTCCGGTGACAACTGGCTCAACTGCGCCTATCTCGGCGCTGCCGCCATCGTGTTCACGGAGCCGGATTCGACGGTCTATCTGGAAGGCGAACGCAAGTTCCTGACCATGCCGCTGGATCTGCCACGCTTCTGGGTGGCGGGAGAAGAGGCCGATCGTCTGCGCGAGGCGGCTGAGTCGCAGAAGACGGTCCATCTCGAATACCGCATGGACTGGGAACGGCAGCCGGCGTGGAACATCATGGGGTTTATCCCCGGATACGACCCGCTGCTACAGAATGATGTCATCGTCATCGAGTCATACTACGATGCCATGTCTGTGGTTCCCGCTCTGGCACCGGGTGCCGAGCAGGCCGCAGGTGTCACGGCCATGCTGGAGATGGCGCGCTATTTTCGTGAGCATCCGCCGGCTCGATCGGTCGTGTTTCTTGCCACCTCCGCGCACCATCTGGCGATGCGGGGCATCGACGACTTTATCCAGCGCTACCTGCGCGACGAAGACCCCTTCATCGATCGCATGGTTGTGCGTCGCGTGGTGGAGGCATCCCTTGCACGGGGATTCATCACCGAAGGCGATGATGGCATTTCCTACGCCCTCGGTAGCCAGACGATCGTGGGCAAGGAAGGACTCGTCCGCCAGGTTGCCGAGCACGACACGATTCTGGTGCGATCGATTCTGGCCAGTGCGCTGGCAGAGAATGAGGGGATGATCCAGCGCCAGGGGACGGGCCTGCAGTTGACTGTCCCTGACGGGGAAGACACTCGGACAGAGGACTTCGAAGACCAGGCCGAGCTGGAACGGGCCCTGATCGATGATGAAGAGCTGCGTGTCGGCTTCTACCGCAGTTGGGTCGATCCGAAAGTCGATTCGCTCGACGTGAAGCTCTTCATCAGTCTCGATCTGTCCACTCAGACTGATGAACTGGGTATCTGGAACAGCAATTCAAGTTTCTACTACAAGCGGTACTTCGCCCCCTTCGGCAAGAATTTCATGCGGTATTCGCGGCAGGTGAGTCGCGAACTGGGCTATACGTTCCGTGACGTTCTCGTCAACGGGATCAGCCCTGAAGGCGGTAAGAGTTGGGAGACCTTCGTTCCGGGCGAGATCTCCGTCAACAGCGAACTCGTGCTGACGACGGGCACGCCGGCGCTGGCATTTGTCACCGTCAACGATGCTCGATTCCTCGTCGATACGCCGCTGGATGGTCCCGAGAATATTCGCTATGACAATCTCGGTCGTCAGATCCGCGCCTTGGCAGGCATGTTCCACATGGCGTTGGAAGATCCCGAGTTGTTCCCTGACTTCAAGATGCGACTGAAGGACACGCTGCGATCGTTGAAGGCGAAGGCCATGGTCTTCCCGCGTCGCAGCATCGTACCAGATCTGCCCCGGACCGAAGCAGTTGCCGTGGTTCGCAATGGCAAGAAGAAGTCCTACAAGGGCGTGCGGGGCGAATACTTCGAAGTCGTCGACGAGGAGGGCGCGGTCTATGTGAATCGCCTGCGCGTCAACCAGGTCCAGATCGAGGGATACTATATGGATCCGGCCACGGGGCGCATCACGTATGCTCCCGACCGCGGGATCCAGGGCGACGAATCGTATCCGATGCTGATCAAGATGGACTGGCGCGACAAGGAGTGGATGGTCGTCCTGTTCCCGTGTGAAGCCTACAACTTCTACGACATTGTCGACCCACGATATCTGACCAAACTCTCTCAGGTCACTGTCTTCGACGAGACCAATACGGCACCGGTTGAATACGGTTACACCATTGGCGAGGGACCTTCCGCCAAGGATGAACCGGTAGGTGTCCTTTTCGCTCGACCCGGGGCCGAAGTGAAGATAGGATTTGGAGCCGGTCTGCTCGGATTCCGCTCACTCCTGCTCAATTCCGTTTCGGCAGACACCAAGGTCCAGGCGCTGGGCGAGGGCTACACCATTGAGCCCCAGACGACATTTTCGCGGACGTCCTATCTGGCTGCACGCGACATGTGGACGCTGGACGAAGCCCGAATGCAGGAGCTGAAGAGCTTCGCCATCGAAAACCAGCGGCTGACAAATCTGCATGAACGGGCCCGTGAGGAGCTCGATCTTGCCGAGGCCGCCTTGACGACGCGGCAATGGAGTGAATTCGTCCGTCATACCCGATCGGCGATCGGGCTGGAATCCCGGGCCTACCCGGACGTCAAGGGAACGCAGAATGACGTCATCCAGGGCATCATCTTTTTCATGGCCCTTGTACTGCCCTGTGCCTACTTCACCGAACGATTGCTGATCACGTCATCCACGATCAAGAACCAGATTCTGGGTTTTGGCGCCATCTTCCTGGTGATCTGGATTATCCTCTCAATCGTCCATCCGGCCTTCGAGCTGTCGAATCCTTTCGTCATCCTGCTCGCCTTCGTGATATTCGTGCTGGCTGGGCTGGTCATGTCGATTATCTCGGGCCGCTTTAATGAACAGATGAAGAAGTTGCGCACGGAAGTTGCCGTCATTCACGACACCGATGTGAGCCGCGCTGGCGCCTCGATGACGGCCTTCCAGTTGGGCATCTCCAACATGAAGCGGCGCAAGACTCGTACAGCTCTGACGTTCCTGACGCTGCTGTTGCTGACCTTCACGGTTCTGTCCTTCACATCGATTCAGACGGCGTTGCGATTCAACCAGATCGAGCGGGACAACGAAGGACTCTACGAGGGCCTGCTGATTCGCAGCAAGGCGTGGACGCCGCTGGAAGAATCGGTTCTTGAATACGCCCACAGCAATTTCGGTGATAAGTCCTGGATCGCTGCCAGGAGTTGGTACGACAACAAGAAGAAGGCGCACATCAAGCTCAAGCACGGCACCCACGCACATAATGCGTTGGGTGTGCTCGGGCTGACGCCGGATGAGGTCCACGTAACGGGACTCGATCGTGCACTGATGGCGGGTCGCTGGTTCGAGCCTGGGGAGGAGCGCGTCTGCATCCTGCCCAACGACATGATCGCGGTGGCGAATCTCAATATCGCGATCGAAGACGTGGCTCGTCAGGACGGTTCGGTCCAGATTCGTGTGTTTGGCGAAACCTTCACCGTCATTGGTATCATCAACTCGAAGCGAATGAAAGAGTTGAAGGATCTCGATGACGAGACCATGACACCGGCTGACTTTGCCGTTACCGGTGGTCAGGCTGTGCAGGAAATTGCCGAAGAAGAGCAGCGCGAGAAGCAGGGGCTGGAGGACGCTCAGGTCGTCATCAAACCCTTCGTCCATCTGGAGCCGGCCAACACGCTGCTGGTGCCTTATCACACGCTGCGCAATATCGGCTCGGGGAATCCACTCCAGTCGGTGGCCGTGCGTTTCCAGGGCGGTGTAGACGAACGCGCTGAGATCGAGCAGTTTCTGTCGCGCCTGGCCGTCACGCTCTTTGCGGGTATTCGCGAAGGGGACGATGAATACGTCAAGGTTTCCATCTATTCATCGCTGGGGATGACGTCGTTATCCGGAATGGCCAATCTGTTCGTGCCCATCCTGATCGCCGCTCTCATCGTCCTGAATACGATGATGGGTTCCGTCTATGAGCGCTTCCGTGAAATCGGTGTCTACTCATCTGTCGGTTTGGCACCGGGCCATATCGCCTGGTTGTTCATGGCCGAATCCTGTGTGTATGCCGTACTCGGCGTCGTGGCCGGCTACCTGTGTGGCCAGATTATGGCCACGGTGTTGACCAAGTTGAACATCGCCACTGGTTTCACGCTCAACTATTCATCTCTTTCTGCCGTCCTGTCCTGCATCCTGGTGATGGCCGTCGTTATGTTGTCGACGGTGTATCCATCGCGCAAAGCATCGCAGATGGCTGTTCCGGACGTGACACGACGCTGGCGCCTGCCCACACCTGAAGGGGACCGTTGGCACTTCGAGTTTCCCTTCACGGTTTCGGGACACGATGTGTTGGGGTTGTGCGTGTTCCTCATCGGCTATTTCGACTCCTATTCGGAGGAGTCGATCGGTACCTTCTATACCGATGGCGCCAAGCTTGGCAATGAGGATACACCTCACGGTGAGGGGTATACGATCGACATGAATATCTGGCTCGCCCCCTTCGATCTGGGTGTCAGCCAACATGTCGTCATTCGGGCATTGCCCGTAGGTGAGCACAGGATTTTCGAGATCGAACTCGACATCACGCGACTCAGTGGCGAGGACGCGTCATGGCGTCGAGTGAATCAGCGGTTCATGAATGTGATTCGTAAGCAGTTCCTGATATGGCGCACCGTTGATGGTGATGCCAAGACTTCCTACAAGGATCAGGGCTCCGCCCTGTTGGCTGGTGAGACAGTAGAAATCGTAGGGGCATAATGCGGGTCATGCGCTTCTGGCGCACAGCCGCGAGCATGCGCTCAAACGACGCGAAGCGTCGTCGTGATGTACAGATGAGGAGAGAACGCCCCGTTGCTGGGACGTAGGAACAACGCAAATTCAGAAGTAGAGGAATATCGGGATCTGCTCGAGACGCCGACGGAGTTTGAAGACGGCTTCACGAGCAAGGCCATCGTCGGTGTCCTCTTTGTCGCCTTCGTTATGATTCCGGGGAACATGTACCTCAGTCTCATGGTGGGTGGCAATCTCGGTGCTGCGGCAGAGTGGGTGACGATCATCCTCTTTGCGGAGATCACCAAGCGGTCCTTTACATCGTTGTCGCGCCAGGAGGTCTATGTCCTCTACTATGTCGCAGCCGGCCTGATTGCGGCGGAGACGGGCGCCTTCGAGGGACTGCTCTGGAACCAGTATCTGCGGCAGTCGCCGGCAGCCCTGCAATTCGGCATCGCCAATCTGATTCCGGATTGGTGGGCGCCACCGCTGGATTCACCTGCGCTGCTGCAGCGGACATTTTTCCATCCCGACTGGGCCGTGCCCATCGCGATCCTGATCGCGCACATGGTGATCTCTCGCGTGTCATGGTTCACCATGGCTTATGTCCTGTTCCGTGTGAACTCTGACTACGAGCGGTTGCCCTTTCCCTTCGCTCCTGTAGCCGCCCAGGGTGCCACCGCACTGGCCGAGACGACACAGGGCGTGGATTCCTGGCGTTGGCGCGTGTTCTCAGCGGGCGCCATGATCGGTATGGTCTTTGGCACACTCTATGTGGCGATCCCAGCGATTTCGGGTGCGCTGCTGACCGAACCCATCCAACTGATCCCGATCCCCTTCGTCGACTTCACCCAGATTACGGGCAACTTTATTCCCGCAACGCCACTGGGATTCACGGCGCACCTCGGGCCCATCTTTGCAGGGCTCGTCATGCCCTTCTGGGGCGTCGTCGGGACCTTCCTCGGTATCGTTGCCCATTCGGTCGCCAACCCCATTCTGTACGATCTGGGTTATCTGGAGATCTGGCAGCCGGGCATGGGTGCGATCGAGACCTTTTTCGTGAATTCCGTCGACTTCTGGATGAGTTTCGGCATCGGCACGACGATCTCCATCGCCTTCATCGGCATCTGGCAGGTCATTAGCGGCATGCGCCGCAATGCGGTCGAGAAGGCCGCCGGGGGTGCCGGACGCACCTGGGCGGCTCCGGCCGGGCGCGGCGATTTTCCGATCATTGTCGCGTTGGCTCTCTACGCCCTGGCAACGGCCGGGCTGATCGTGATCGCCTGGATCTTCCTGCCCAGTTTCGCTCGATTCTGGGGATTCTTCATCTTCTTCGGTTTCATCTTCACACCCTTCCAGTCCTTCGTGAATGCGCGCCTGGTTGGGATGGTCGGTCAGACGATCTCGATCCCCTATGTCCGTGAAGCGACGATCATCCTGTCTGGCTATCAGGGTGTCGATATCTGGTTCATGCCCTTCCCGGTCGGAAACTACGGGGCGCAGACGCAGAAGTTTCGTGAGATCGAACTAACGGGGACGAGCTTCCGTAGCATCATCCGCGCCGAGCTGGTGATGGTACCCATCGTCCTGTTCGCCACCTTCCTGTATTCGTCCTACATCTGGAAGTTGGCACCGATTCCCTCCGCCTCCTATCCCTACGCGCAAGTCATGTGGCGCCTGCGAGCCCTGCAAACCTGCATCTGGTTTACAGGAACGCTCAAGAGTGAGATGACCGTGACCCCGCAGGGCGCCGAGGCGACGTGGAAACCATCGAATCTGGTAGGGGAGTCCTGGTGGTATTGGAGGGCCCGAGCCGCCGATGACCAGTGGATCGAGACCAACGGCAAACACGGCGATGCCGGGCCCTGGTCGCAGGCCCAGGCTTTCTACACACGCTTCGGCACCAATGCGGAGCTACCACCACCCATGCCACCGGGAGCGCTCGAAGAGCTTGCCTCTGAAGGTGATGGCCCCCGAGTGCAGGCGATGACACCTGAACAACTGGTCGTGTTGCCACCAGCGATGCGCCCAGTGATATCTGAGGCCGCTTCGGCTGAACGACTGGCAGTACTAACAGATCCGGCATCACTGCGTGTGGGGCTCATGTCTACGCCCAGACCCGGGTTGCATGTGACGGCGGACAGGGCCCTGCCAGATGGCTGGCACTACTATTTCGTTGTGGATACTGATCCAAACTTCACCAGTCCCTGGATCCAGCGTTCCTCTGACGAACCGTGGTTGTTCAGGGCGATCAAGCCGAACATCATCATGGCGGGTACCGCTGTCGGTCTGCTCAGTTATATCCTGCTGTCAGTACTCGGGCTGCCGATCCTGCTGGTCTTCGGTTATGTCCGGGCTCTGACGACGATCCCACATTGGATGGTGACGGAGATCATCGGCGCTTTGCTGGCACGTTACTATTTCTGGAACAAATACGGCCGCAAGGAGTGGCGGACCTATGCTCCCGTTCTGGCCGTTGGTTTCGCTTGCGGCATGGCGCTGATGGGCATGGCGTCGATTTCCATCGCCCTCATCCAGAAGTCCGTTTCTGTCCTCATCTTCTGATTCCCGTCTCCCGGTCGCAGAATCTGCGGCCGGGAGATGCGCGATCCCAACAATATGACGGCCACGAAAAATTTCGGTTGGCAGGGACTCCGCCTGCGCGTCCCCGAGGAGTGGAACCTCGGTAAGGTCGATGGTGACGCGAAGAGCGGGTACGCCCGACTGGATGATGCTGAGATCGTGAGGGCGGAAATCGAGTGGAGAACTCTGCCGCTTGGCGGCCACGTAACGGTGGAGGACCTCGTCGACCGTTACATCGCACAGCTGCAGAAGAAGGCGAAGAAGGCCGATCTCGATTTCTCCTGTGAGCGGAGAGCTCGATTTCTGACGGACAAGCGCTGGCTGGAGGGGGCCAGCTACGAGACCTTCATCTGGGAAGCAGATTTTCGAGCCTACAATCTCGCCAAACGACATCCCACATCCAACCGCGTCGTGTTGATGCGCGTCCTGGCCAAACACGATGAGCCGACCTCGAGGATGGCTCACCTGGCCGACGAGATCTTCCGATCACTGGAAGACGAGCCCAGGGATGGGCACGGCGTGTATTGGGGGATCTACGGGTTGGACTTTGAGATGCCCGGCGATTTCGGCCTCCAGGAGCATCAGTTGCGCTCCGGACACATCCGTCTGAGCTTCGAAAGGGGGACCGGACGCGATCAGCACGTAGTTCAGGTGCATCGGGTCAGTATGGCGCAGATGCTGTTACAGGACACTGACCTGGCCACGTGGTATCGTTCGTTCTTCCACAAGGAATTGAAGGAACTGAAGATCGAGACGACGCCGGCCGTCGTGCAGGCGGGCGGTGGTGAACATGAGGGGCTCATCATCGATGGTGCGCCCCGTTCACGTTTTCGCATGCTTCTGAGACCGCTGCCGCTCGTCAATCCGCGGCCAAGGCGACATCTACATGCCGTCCTGTGGCATTGCGAAGAAGCCAATCGCATCTGCCTTGTCGAACACCTCTACCGCAAGCAACAAGACGAGGAGGGTCTCGTCGATACGCTGATCAGGGACTATGTTTGCCACACGGAAGAAACCGAGGCTGACGCGCGAGGCGATGCTGAACTCGCGGCCGGCCCGCAATGAGTTACTGAACTGGGATACGAGTGAGACGGGGGAGGCGCAGATTACCGTCACCCGCTCCGAATCGTGGAAGACACGTATCCTGTCCAAGGTTTTCTACATTCCCCTCGAGCGCACGATCACCCTTGATAGCGTGGGCACTGACGTCTGGAAGATGTGTGACGGCGATACGTCCGTCGCCGGCATGATCCAGGGGCTTCAGGAACGCTACAAGCTCGACCGCAAAGAGGCCGAAGTTTCCCTGTTATCCTATCTGAAGACGCTGGGACAGAAGAATTTCGTCGGGTTTCTTGTCGATGATCCACGCGCCAAGCGAGGTGAAACAGATGAGGGGTTGGACAAAGGCAAGGCGAGCGGAAAGAAGTGGTAGGAGACCGCAAGCGGTCTCTTTGAGTTTGCGCAAACTGCAGCGCAAACTCCACTCGTGGTGTGAGCGAGCTCTTTGCCATCTCGTTGATGCTGCGTAGACCCGTGCTTCGAGAACAAGAAAGCCAGGACCGAGTGAGAGTCTCGATCCTGGCTTTGGTCTTTTTGGCGTAGCGCTGGCGCGGGGGTCGCCGGGTATCGCTGCGCGATTCCTTGTGAGATTTGGGCCTGAACTGCGGCCCAAACTCGTTCAATTCGTATTCGGATTGGCTTGGCGCAACAGGTCTCTGGTGCGGATCGGGCCCAGCGCCCGATCCGCAACCCGAGTCGATTACTGCAGCAGCGAGAGTGCCGTCTGTGGCACCACATTGGCCTGGGCCAACATGGCGGTCGCGGCCTGGGACAGCACCTGAGACCTTGTGAAGCGCGACACTTCGTATGCAATGTCGGCGTCGCTGATCGAGGCTTCCGAATTCTGGATGTTCTCGATCGAGTTCTCTGTGTAGTTGATGGTGAAGGCGAGGCGGTTCATCACCGCACCGAGATCACCGCGTTGCCCGGACACCTTGTTGATCGCTTCATCGATCTGACTGATGGAGGCACGGGACGAACTGATCGTGCCCACCGACGTGGTATTCAGGTTCAGCATCGGGCCCGAAGCCCGCATGTCGCCGATCGATACCTCGATGCGGTTGTTGATTCCATCGTCCGGGCCGACCTGGAATGAGCCACCCGTACCATTGGTGACGATGAGGGTCTGCGTATCGAGATCTCCATCGACATAGGAACCGGTCGCATTGGAGACTGCGTCTCCGGCGAGGGTCACCTGAATCCCGAGGCGGTCAAAGTTGGCCACCACTGAGGTGCCGGTGGCGACGTTGAACGTCGTGTCGAGGATCTGGCCGACGTTGATCGTCTGCGTGACGACGCCATTGCCCAGGGTGATCTCTGCGTCCGAGCCATTGTCGACGAAGTTGTAGGTCCCGGATGATGCACCCGAGATCTTCACATCGACTACACCGCTGGTGTTGCTGGCAGTGATGACCGATGAGGCCGTGTCAACAGAGTTGCCGAAACCTGTGAGCAAGGTCTGGTCATTGTAGGTCGTCGACAGGGAGATCCGGTCGATTTCCTGGATGATCTGGTTGAACTCGGCCTGAATCGACTCGCGGTTGAGGTCATTTACCGTGCTCGATGCGGACTGAACGGACAGTTCACGCATACGGATGAGCATGGCATTGACTTCATTGAGCGAACCTTCTGCGACCTGCAGCAGGTTGCTGCCCTGTTCGGCATTGAGGACGTTCTGCCTCAAGCCGCTGAGCTCAGCCCGCATCCCCTCACGTACGGAGAGGCCGGCTGCGTCATCTGCGGCGCGATTGATCCGCAGGCCCGAGGAGAGTCGCTCAAGCCGCAACCCTTGATCTCGGAAGTTTGCATTCATATTGCGACGGGCATTGATCGCCGCAATGTTGTTATTTATCCGTAAAGGCATTCGATACCTCCTTGTATCTTAACACGCCTGTCGTCCGTGATATGTAAGTCTATGTCTGGTTCAGTTTACTGACTGTATTCGAGGCTCCTTCAAGATGGTCCCGGTGTCAGATGATCTGTTCTTCTGACTCAACTCTGCAAATAGGACCAAAGTGTATTACTTAATACCGCTTGGTAGATCTACATCTACTATCGACTGAGATAGGGTGTGACTTCACCTTTTTCTCTTGCATGTTCTGTAAGGTAAATAAACACAATATCTTGTACGTTGTTTGTCAGAGACGTCAAGCGTCCCGTCGATCTCTGACATTACAAGGCTTGCTATATGTATCGGCATGCAATGCGATAGTATATAGTATTTCATAGGATTACTTTGGGTAATAACACAAAACAACGAGTTGCAGGGGGGATATCGCATCTACTGAGCCCAGCTGGCGTTGCCATGCTGGCGCTGCTCCTGATCTCTGGTGGTCGATCAGAGGACATGTGGGTCCTGCTTGGTCTCTGCCTCTATGTCGTGGTGCCGCTGCTGGTGTTGCTGTTGCTGCTCTGGCACCAACGTTGTACCGGCGATACATCTGATGTCTACGACCCCACCCCAGTGCGTCGCCAGGCCATGTTGAATCTGGGTGTGGTGACCTATGCCCTTTGCCTGGTGGTCCTGTCCGTTCTGGAAGCACCACCACTGTACTGCTGGGCGGGAGCGACATTCCTCGGGGGGGCGGCGGCGGTCTGGGGCATCAATCGATTCTGGAAGATCAGTATCCACGCCACGGGAGCCGGAGGGGCGGCCGCCCTGGTCACGCTGGCGGAAGCGTCAGGCTGGCCCCTGGCCCTGGGGCTGCCGGTTGTGGTGGGTTGGGCCCGCTGGGAGCGAGAGGCCCATACCGGGGCCCAACTCGTGGCCGGGACACTACTTGGGGCGCTGGTAGCCTGGGTCTGCCGAGAGATCGTGCTATGAGTGATCTGTTTCCGGGACTCACCGACAAGACCACAGGAACGCGGCCGATCCGGCTGCGGGGCGTCGTGGAGGCGATCACCTTCCACAATCCTGAGAATTCCTTCACGATCGCCCAACTCCATGCTGAGGGGGCCAAATCGCCTGTCACACTCGTCGGCAATATGTCACTGCGGCCGGGTGAGAGCCTTGAGGCAGAGGGAGAGTGGGTCGAGCACGCCAAATTCGGTCGCCAGTTCAAAGTGGAGCGTTATGTTCCGGCCTATCCCTCGACGGCCGAAGGTATGCAGCGATATCTCGGATCCGGCATGATCCCAGGCATCGGTCCGGTCATGGCGGAGCGCATCGTTGAACGATTCGGAGATGAATCGCTGGATACGATCGATCAGCATCCACGCCGTCTCCTGCAGATCCCGGGGTTGGGGCGCAAACGTGTGAAGATGATCGCCGAGGCCTGGGCAGAGCAACGGCAGTTGCGCGACGTGATGGTTTTTCTGCAGTCGCACGGGGTCGGTACGGCCCACGCGATGCGCATCTACCAGAAATATGGTGATGAGGCGATCGGCACCGTGCGCGACGATCCGTATGCGCTGGAACGAGACGTGCAGGGCATCGGTTTTCTGACGGCGGATCGTATCGCCGAGCATCTTGGTGTGGCGCGCGATGCACCAACGCGGGTTCGGGCCGGTGTCCGCTACGTGTTGGAGGAGGCTGCCGACCAGGGCAACGTATACGTCGCACTGGATGAACTGCGCTCCAGTGTCACCGAGTTGCTGCAGGTCGGCGAAGAACTATTGGGGCCGGCGCTGAATCACCTGCGGAAGGGTGGCGACATCGTGATCGAAGCCGATCGCCACTATCGCACCCCTCTCTATCGGGCCGAGGTCAGCGTGGCCGCTGATCTGCGACGACTCCTGGACGCGGAAGGAGGCACGTTGTCTGCCCAGACGGAAGAAGGTTCCCATTCTGATGCCGGCCTGGGTGAGCTGGGCGAAGACCAGCTTCGTGCCCTGGAGTTGGTGCGCACAGCCAAAGCGATGGTTCTCACCGGTGGTCCTGGGACAGGCAAGACCACGGTCACTCGACACATCGTCAGACTGCTCGAGCAGGCGGGATTGCTGGTCGTATTGTGTTCGCCCACGGGTCGTGCGGCCAAGCGACTGGCAGAGGCGACGGGGCGGGAGGCGAAGACGATTCACAGACTGCTCGAATTCGCCCCTGCTGAAGGAGGATTCCGGCGTGACCGTGACCAGCCACTTGAAGCACAGGCGGTGATCGTCGACGAGAGTTCAATGATCGATATCTCCCTGATGCACGCCCTGCTGCGGGCGGTGCCGGATGGTGCTCGCCTGATTCTGGTAGGAGACGTGGATCAGCTTCCCTCTGTCGGCCCCGGGGCGGTGATGGGGGATATCATCAACTCCGGCGAGGTCCCCGTGGCCCGGTTGGCGAAGATCTATCGTCAGGCTGGGGAGAGTCTCATCATCGCCAATGCTCATCGCATCAACAGTGGTGAATGGCCGCAGGTAGACAATGACCGGGAAGGCGACTTCTTCTTCATCGAAGAAGATGATCCGACGCAGGCAGCTGAAGTGGTCGAGGATCTGGTGGCGCGTCGACTGCCTCAGGGGAAGGGGCTGGATCCCCATGGCCAGATCCAGGTGCTCACACCCATGTATCGCGGAGATACGGGGGCTGTGGCCCTCAATCAGCGTCTGCAGGCTCGCCTGACCCCGGGTCGGGCCTCACACGTCATCGGCGACCGTGAGTTGCGTGAAGGGGATCGCGTGCTGCAGGTGCGCAACAACTATGACAAGGGTGTCTTCAACGGCGATCTCGGCAGGCTCTCCCGACTCGAGAAGGAAGATGGTTTTGCCGAGGTCGTATTCGACGCCGGTGGCTTGCAGCGCTACGAGTTCGCCGAACTCGATCAGCTCACCCTCGCCTACGCCATCAGCATCCACCGCGCCCAGGGGTCGGAATTTCCGGCCGTCGTGTTGCCTCTCACGACCCAGCATTATCCCATGCTACAGCGCAATCTGCTCTACACAGCCGTCACGCGTGCCCGGGAACTGCTTGTCATTGTCGGCAGCCGGCGCGCCTTGGGGCGGGCGTTGAGCAATGATCAGCAGGCGAGACGGAATACGGCCTTGGCCGACCGTCTGCGCGAATCTGCCTGACGAACTCGTCTGGCCCTGCCGCCTGAATCACAGAGAAGACAGGGCTACAGAGACAGGCGTTTGAAGATCGGCTCGGGAATAGCACGGATGAGCGCCATGATCCAGCGCCAGAACCAGGGTGTGTAGATCTCATTGCGCCCGTGACGCCAGGCCCGCAGGATGTCCCCGGCGACCCGCTCGGGTGAGGCGACGAGAAACAGGCCTTCCATGCCTTGTGTCATGGGGGTGTCGACGAAGCCGGGCTTCACCGTCATGACATGCACACCCGAGGCGGCGAGTCGATTGCGCAACCCGGCCAGGAAGACGCCCAATCCGGCTTTGGCTGCGCCATAGGTGTAGTTCGACTGCCTGCCGCGATCCCCGGCGACGGAGGTCAGGCAGATGATCCCACCTTCTTTGCGTTTCTCCAGATCATCGGCCAGATGGGCAAGACAGAGGGCGAGGCTGGTGAAACTCGTCGTCAATACTCGATGGGCCTCGGTGGTCTCGGATCTGGCCAGCGTTTGATCACCCAGATCGCCCACCACGGACAGGGCCAACTGCCAAGGGCCGGCCTGCTGGCGTACCCGATCTGCAAGAGCGTCGTGTTCGTCGATCTTGTGTACGTCGAATTCCAGCAGATCGACACGAATTGTGTGCCGCAGTCGCAGGTCGGATGCGACAGGTTCGAGTCGCTCGTGATTTCGGGCAGCCAGAACGAGGTCGGTGCCACTGGCCGCCAAGGCGTGGGCCAGTGCCAGGGCGATATCTGAATGGGCGCCCAGTATCAGAGCACGTGAGACAGGGCCAGGTTTCATGTAATTCCCAGGCGATCGGATTGGGCTGACCGCAGTCGGTTGTGTGGGTCGTAGCGCTTCTTGATCTGGACGAATTCCTCCAGCTGAGAATACATCCCCTGGAAATGTGTTGGCTCGAGGATGGCGTCCTTGGCCAGATAGATGCGGCCGCCCGCCTCGCGGATGACGGATGTTGCATCACGCAGGGCCCTGATGGTGCGGTCTGTCCGCGGATAGTCGAGGGCCAGTGTCCAACCCGGCTCAGGGAAGCCGAGCGGACCTGTGGGACCATCGCCAAAGCTCTTCAGCACGGCCAGCGAACAGGTCGCCTCCTCGCCCACCTGATCCAGAAAGCGCTCGATGCACGACAACCCGCCCTCGAAGGGGACGACGAACTGATATTGAAGGAAACCGCGCCGACCGTAGGCTCGATTCCACGCTCGAAGCCCATCGAGGGGATAGAAGAATCGGTCATAGTGCACCCTCACTCGTCGTTCGCGGGTCCACTGTCGGCGGTAGTAGGCGATATTGCCCAGCCGCAGGGGCCAACGAGACAGAGCGATTTCGGGCAACAGGGGAACAGGCAGGCCGTCCCCCGTGTGTGGTGCCAGCTGTGAGCCGCTTCCATGGTCGCCCAGCATCACCAGGCCTCGCCCCCGCCGGCGGCGGCTGAGCAGGTCGACCCAGGCGACCGAATATCGATACTCAGACTGGGTCGATGACAGTAGATCACAAGTCTGTTGGAGGTCCGCCGTCCGGTAGGTGACCGTGTCGATGCGATCACTGCTGATCGGTAGCAGCCGGAGTCGAACCGCGTAGATATATCCGGTCAGTCCCATGCCCCCGAAGGTGGCGCTGAACAGATCAGCGTGCTCCTGCCGGCAGCACCGCAGGATCTGGCCTTCTGCAGTGGCAAGGGTCATGGCCTCCACGTGGCTGTAGAAGGAGCCATCGGCGTGATGATTCTTGCCATGCACATCGGCAGCGACGCAGCCGCCGATGGTTGGGTGCTTCGTCCCTGGGGTGACCGGGAGAAACCATCCTCTGGGCACGATGAAGCGCAGGATCTCGTCGAGTGTCAGCCCTGCCTCAACCTCCAGGATCCCGGTCTCAGCATCAAAGTCCAGGAAACGATTCAATGAGAGGGTTGATATGGCGACCTCTGCAAGACCGGCATCACCATAGGAACGCAGGCGTCCCTGGGCCAGTGTCGTCTCCCCGGAATTCACCAGATCCTGGAGCCAGCGGGCCCGATGTACGACGGCCGGCAGGATGGGGTAACGCCCCCATCCGCAGGTCGGCTGCTGTTCAGGTTGCATCCGGGCCAATCGCTTTGCAATCATTCATCCAGTGGGGATCCGGCAGTCGTTGAGTACATCCTCGGTATAGGTTGAGGTGTGCAGACACACAGGTCAACGGGGCCGACGTGGACCGATGCGGATGACACCCATAGATTTGTGTTCGCGCCCCAGGGGCGCTATCTGATGGATTCCCAGACAATCTTCTTCGCCCTCAGTCTTGTCGCTCTCGTCCTCGGCCCGGCCGCCTACCAGATGGCGCACCTTGCCCGGCCGATGATGTCCGCCCTGGATGGGTTCATTTTCGTCGCCATCGGTGGCCTCGTTCTGCTGCACATTCTGCCCGAGAGTGTCGAACTGGCAGGCTGGGTGGCCGTTCTCGGGACGGCCGCCGGAATCTGGTTGCCGTCTCTGATAGAGAAACGGCTGCACCGCCTGGCCCATCAGGTCCACACGGTGACCCTCATCTTTGGTCTGGTTGCCGTAGGACTGCACGCTTTCGCTGACGGACTGGCGATCGGCACCGGCACCGATCACGGCTCCGCCGCCGGGACACACAGTGTCCTGCCCATCGCGGTGGTTCTACATCGGTTGCCCGTGGGACTGACCGTCTGGTTCCTTCTGAGACCGCTGTATGGCTGGCGTCTGGCCTCGGCTGCGCTCGGGTTGATCGCTGTGGCAACGTCAGCCGGCTTCATGGCCGGTGCGCCTGTGCTTGCGGCGATTGAATCTCGCGCCTGGGGGCTGTTCCAGGCTGTAGTGGCCGGCACCCTGCTCCACGTCGTCCTGCACCGATCCTACCCTCTGGCAGCTGCGGGGCCGGTGCGCGGACGGCGTAGCGCCGCACTGGGGGCCCTTGTCGGAATCGGGTTGCTGTGGAGCATGATGGCAGGTCATGCCCAGGCCATTGCCACAGGCGCCGAAGCCTTCCATGCCCTGGCACTGGAGTCCGCCCCCGCCCTCCTGTTGGCATACGTCGGCGCCGGACTGGTCTGGGCTCTGATGCCACGGGGGACCGTCGCCTGGATGCGACAGGGGTCACGTGTTTCGCAGGCGATGCGCGGTATGGCCTTTGGACTTCCATTGCCCATCTGTTCCTGCGGCGTCATCCCCGTCTATCGATCCCTGGTCATGGCAGGCGTTCCAGGGACCGCAGCCATGGCGTTCCTGATCGCCACGCCGGAGTTGAGTCTTGATGCGGTGCTGATCTCTCTGCCCCTGCTTGGCGGCGAGTTGACGATCGTGCGCGTCGTCGCCGCCGCGATCGTGGCCCTGGTCACGGGCTGGGTCGTCGGACGCTACGCCATTCCGCTGATTCCGACCGAGCCGGAGCCTGTCGATCCGCAACAAGCCAGCCTGAGCCTCTCGCAACGGGTGCGCAATGGCCTGCGACTCGGTCTGGGTGAAGTCGTGGATACGACAGCGCCGTGGATTCTGGTCGGGCTGGCCCTGGCCGCCGGCGCCCAGGCCCTGCTGGGAACGAGATTGTCTGAATTGCTCCCCTCTGGCTGGGAAGTAGAGACCCTCGCCCTGCTGGGGATGCCGGCGTACGTCTGTGCCTCCGGGGCGACGCCTCTGGTGGCTGTTCTGATCGCCAACGGTGTCTCACCGGGGGCGGCTCTCGCATTTCTCCTCACGGGGCCGGCAACGAATGTCACCACCGTCGGTGTCCTGACTCGTCTGCATGGTCGACGTGTTGCCGTTCTGTTTGCCGTTGTCGTGGTGGCGTTGGCTATCCTGCTGGGGCGACTCGTGGATGGTGTTCTTGATCTGCAGGGAGGAATTCCATTGTTGTCGATGACGGCGGATCACGAAGCGGGCTGGCGTGGTCTCTGCCTCATCGCTGTCATTCTGTTGTTTGTCGGCTCCCTGGTCCGCCGGGGACCCCGTGGCTTTGTGGGTGAACTGTTTGATGCCGATGGTGACGACGAGGCGCAGGGCCATTCGCACAACCATGATCACGAGCACAACCGTGGTTCCGACCATGAGTCTGATGGCTGCGGTGATGGATGCTGCGATTCGAATTGTGGTTCCCTGACCCCCGATTCATTGGCACAACGATGACGAGCGATCTGGAGCGCCTGATTCAAGCCACACATGCCGATCCCTTCTCCTACCTGGGAATGCACAAGGGGAAGCAGGGGATTGTCGTGCGTGTCATGGATCCGACGGCGGCCTCGGTGGCCATCATCGAACTCGACTCGAGTGGACCGGGTGCCGCTTGCGAGCAGATTGATGCAGCAGGTGTCTTCGAAGTCTGGCTGGACTCGACCGAGCTGTTCGCCTACGAATTGCTGATCACGGATGCCGAAGGCCAGCAGCGGCGTTGTCGCGACCCCTACTCCTTCTGGCCCATGGTTACTGATTACGATCAGCACCTGTTCAACGAGGGTGCGCATCACCGCATACACGATGTCATGGGTGCTCATGTGCGTGATGCCGGCGGCGTGCGCGGTGTGCACTTCAGTGTCTGGGCCCCAGGCGCGTGTCGCGTCAGCGTCGTGGGCGATTTTAATGCTTGGGATGGGCGGCGCCACCAGATGCGTAGCCTCGGTGTCAGCGGACTGTGGGAGATCTTCCTGCCGGATCTGACGCCCGGCACGGTCTACAAATACGAGATCTGCACCGGTGATGGTGAGTTGTTGGAGAAAGCCGATCCCTGTGCTCAGGCCAGCGAGATCCCGCCACGGACGGCCTCGATTGTGGCCCAGCCGGATGCACTGATGTGGTCGGATGCGGACTGGATCAGCCAGCGTGAGCAGAAGCAGTGGCTGAAGGAGCCGGTCTCGATCTATGAACTCCATGTGGGTTCGTGGCGGCGCGAAAATGGGGTTGCTCTCGGGTGGCGCCAACTGGCACATGAACTGAGCGAATACATCCACGATCTCGGATTCACTCACGTCGAGCTGATGCCGATCGCCCAACACCCCTTTGATGGTTCGTGGGGTTATCAGATCACCGGCTACTTCGCCCCTGCAGCACGCTTTGGAACAGCTGAGGACTTCGCCTATTTCGTCGACACGATGCACGCCAGCGGCATTGGCGTCATCATCGACTGGGTGCCCGGCCACTTCCCATCCGATGCCCACGGTCTGGCTCGTTTTGACGGCACCGCGCTCTACGAGCACGAAGATCCGCGACAGGGGGCACACCCCGACTGGGGTACGCTCATCTTCAACTTCGGCCGCAATGAAGTGAAGAGCTTCCTGCTGTCGAATGCTCTCTACTGGATCGAGCATTTCCATATTGACGGTCTGCGCGTGGATGCAGTGGCCTCCATGCTCTATCTCGACTACTCGCGTGAGCAGGGCGAGTGGATTCCCAACCGACTCGGTGGGCGCGAGAATCTCGAGGCGATCGAATTTCTGAAAGAGATGAATACCCTGGTCTACGGTCACTTTCCCGGCGTGATGACACTGGCCGAAGAGTCTACTGCGTGGCCCGCTGTATCTCGTCCGACGTATTCCGGGGGCCTTGGATTTGGCTTCAAGTGGAACATGGGGTGGATGAATGACGTCCTCGACTTCATGGCCAGGGAACCTGTGCATCGCAAGTACCACCATGGCGACATGACATTCGGCATGCTCTACGCCTATCACGAGAACTTCGTTCTGCCCCTGAGCCACGATGAGGTCGTGCACGGCAAAGGTTCGTTGTTGGGTAAGATGCCTGGTGACGATTGGCAGCAGTTTGCGAATCTTCGACTGCTGTATGCGTACATGTATGGTTTCCCTGGGAAGAAGCTACTCTTCATGGGTGCCGAGATCGCTCAGCGGACCGAGTGGAACTATGCAACCAGTCTCGAGTGGCAGATCCTGGAGCACGCACCGCATCGCGGCGTGCAGAGTCTTCTGCGCGACCTGAATTCGCTCTACCGCACGCAGCCGGCTCTGCATGCAAGTGAACACGAACCGAGTGGATTTGCTTGGATTGACCATCAGGATGTCGAAGCGAGTGTGCTGGCCTTTGAGCGTCGTCACAATGATGAGGTGCTCATCTTCATCTGCAACTTCACGCCTGTCGCCCGTTCCGGTTACCGCGTCGGCCTGCCGCGCCCCGGCACGTGGCGCGAAGAGATCAACACCGATGCCACTGACTACGCAGGAAGTGGGGTCGGCAATACCGGTGTCGTGACCGCGACTGACGAGGCGTGGCACGGTCGGCGATGGTCGGCGGTGATGGATCTGCCTCCTCTGGCCGCGCTGGTCCTGTCGCCCATCCGGGGATAGCCGGATCCCTGTCTCCCTAGTTGATGGGGTTCGTCGTCGACGGGTCGCCCCCGACCCCTATATTAGCTGGATGCTCACCGACGGTTCTTTCTCCGCCAAAGCCTGAGACCATGGCAAAAACGGATCCGAAAAAAGAGAAGCTCCTGATCCAGGTGCTGAAGAAGATCCCAATCTTCAACGGTCTGGCTCTATCTCAGGTGCGCAAGATCCTCGCCTTGTGCGCACACAAATCGTACGCGCCGGGTGACACGGTTTGCGAGAGTGGAACGGCACCGGACGAGATGTTCGTCCTGCTTTCTGGTGAGGTGGGTATCATCACCCATGAAGGACTGAAGGTGGCCACGGTCCTTCCCGTCACCATGGTAGGGGAGATGGGGGTGATGACGGGGCAGCCGCGCGTTGCCACCGTGGAGGTGACCAAACCCAGCGCCATGTTTGTCATCCAGAAGATGCAGTTCGACGCGGTTCTGAGAGATGATGACGACATCCGTTCGAAGGTGTATCGAGCCATCATCGATGTCCTGTCGGGGAAACTGACCAACGACAATGTGCGACTCCGCGATTACCAGCAGGAGAAGAGTCGTTACGAGGGACAGATTGCCGTATTGGAGCGTCGCCTGACGGAGCAGGAGAGTCGTGCGGGTATCGCGCTGGATCTCGCGGCCGAGGCCAGCGGCCGGGAGCGCGACGAACTCGAGTTGCACATCGATGAACAGGTGAAGGATCTGATCCCCAGGGTGCTCATCGTCGATGACGAAGTCGAGTTCCGTGCTCTGGTGCGAGACGGGTTGCCCCGTTTCGAAGTGCTCGAAGCTGGCGACGGCATGCAGGCGTTGGAGATCATTGGCGAGGAGAAACTGGACCTCATCATTACCGATATTCGTATGCCGGAGATGGATGGGATCCAGCTGCTGGAGGCCCTGCGGGCGCAGTATCCGAATCTGCCAGTGCTGGCGACCTCCGGTTACATGGATGCCACCGAAGCGGCATCTCACAGCTTTGATGGTTTCATCGAAAAGCCGCTGGCGCTGGAACCCATGCAGCAGATCGTCGAGGCGACGCTTGGTCGCGCCGATGGCAAAGACGCGTCAGACTGACCTCTCGTGCTGCTGACCACGACGTGGGCCTATCTGCGGCATCGTCCCATCCCGCTGGCCGGTGCAGGTGTTGTTCTCGGTCTTGTCGTTGTAGCCGCCCTGGCTCCCTGGATCGCGCCTCACGACCCGATCGCCCAGGACCTCTACCATCGTCTGACGCCCCCATCCTGGGAGCATCCCATGGGGACCGACGACTTCGGTCGCGACATCCTCAGCCGAGTGATCTACGGATCACGGATTTCGCTGCGCATCGGTCTGTTGTGTATCAGCATTGCCCTCACCTGCGGCACGGCGCTGGGGCTGATCTCCGGCTATCGCGGCGGTGCGACCGACACGGTCATCATGCGCCTCATGGACATCATGCTCGCCTTCCCCAGTATTCTGCTGGCCATTGCCATCGTCTCCGTCATCGGGCCGGGGATCGACAATGTGATGATTGCCGTGAGTATCGTATTGATCCCGCAATTCGCCCGCCTGGTGCGGGGCCAGGTCCTCACGGTTCGCGAGATGGCCTATGTCGAGGCGGCCAGAGCGCTGGGGGCATCGGGATTCCGGATCGTTCTGTTCAGTGTTCTGCCCAACTGCCTGGCGCCACTGATCGTGCACACGTCGTTGTGTCTGGCGGTCGCCATTCTCGATGCGGCCGGGCTGAGTTTCCTGGGGCTCGGTGCGCAGCCACCGACGCCGGAGTGGGGTGCCATGCTCAACAGCGGGCGTGAATTGCTGCTCAAGGCGCCCTGGGTGATGACATTCCCCGGCCTGGCCATTTTCATCGTCGCTCTTGGTCTGAATCTGTTAGGCGATGGCCTGCGAGACGCGCTGGACCCCCGACGGGTCACGGTGGCTGCATGATCCGTTCAGGGCTGCTGATTCTGTTGCTGTTTGTGGTCGGCTGCGCACCTCGGCTGGTGTCGACGTCGGCATCGATCGATGAACAGGCGCGTCGACAGGCGACACAGTATTTCATCCAGGCCAAGGTCTTCGAAGCGCAGGGCAACTATCTCGGGGCCATTGTCGCCCTGCGATCGGCTGCTGATCTGGATCCAGGTTCGCCGACCGTGTATGCGCAACTGGCGCGCAGCTATCACGAGATCGGCGATGCGCGAATGGCCAGCACCTATGCCGAGCGCTCTCTGGATCTGGATCCGGACCAGGGGAGCCTGCGATTCCAGCTGGTTCGCTGGTACGACGGCCTCGGTGATGCCGAGGCATCTGCGCGCCACGTCGAGGCGCTCATCGAGGCTGATCCCAACAACTGGCAACTCTATTCCCATCTGTCGCGACTCTACCTGTCGCTGGGCAAGCAGGACAAGATCAATGGTCTCTTCGATCGTCTGCTGAACAGGCCCCAGACGCCGGTCGATGTGCAGGTCAACATTGGCTACGTCATCTCCCGGTCTGGCCGAAGGGCCAGGGCGATCGAGGTGTTCCATCGTGTTCTGGCCGAAGATCCTACCGTGGAAGATGCCTGGCTCGGGCTGGGCGAAGCGCTCAACGCCCAAGGGAATCAGGACACGGCCAGGCAGGTGTATCGCAAGGGCGCTCGCCTGGTGCCGGACAGTTCGCTGCTCATTTACGAGCTTGCCCGACTCATCGAAACACCGGAGCAACTCGAGCCGATCCTGGAAACCGAAGATCCGGCGTACCTGTATCGCCTGGGCGCATCCTTCTCCAAGGACAGGCGTTACGACATGGCGACAGTTGTCTTCGAGAAGATCGTGGGACGGCAGCCTCAGACGGTTGAGGGCTGGCTCGACGCAGTGACCCACTATCTGCAGGTGAAGGACACGCCCAGGGCTCTGAGCATCCTTGAAGAAGCCTCAGAGGCCATGCCCGACAGCCTCGACATCGGTTTGGCACTGGCTACCACTCTTGAGCGTGATGGCCAGGATGAAGAAGCGACGAAGGTCTACGAGGAACTGGTCGAGCGCGGTGTGGACGCCGTCGATCTCTTCTACTACTGGGGCATCCACCACGAATCCGCCGGGCGCTGGCCTGAGGCGATCGATGCATATCGTCACGGGATTGTCGCGCAACCTGATTCTCCCGAGCTCTATATCCGGTGGGGGATTGCACTGAGTCGACAGGAGCGCTGGCATGAAGCGGCTGAGCGCTATCGTCGGGCTGTCGACACCGATTCCATGCATGTGGACGCTCACCTGCATCTGGGTGTGGCGCTGGATCGGATCGGCCGTCACGAGGAGGCAATCGCGCGTCTTGAGATTGCCCGTGGTCTGGAGCCGACCTCGACTTCCGTGCTCTTCTATCTGGGCACGACCTTGGAGCGAGCCGCACGACAGGCAGGCGATGACGACTATTTTGACCGGGCTGTGGTCACCTTCCAGGACTTGATCAAGCAGTCGCCGGAGGACGCCTACGCCCTCAACTACCTTGGGTACATGTTCGCTGAGCGGGGGATCCGGCTCAAAGAGGCGGTTTCCCTGCTGGAGCGGGCGATTGCCATCGAGCCCGACAGCAGCGCCTTCCTCGACAGTCTCGGATGGATCTACTTCAAGCTGGGACAGTTTCCGATGGCGGAGGAATACCTGAACAAGGCCATCTCCCATATGCAGGTGCAGGACGAGGTCGAGAATGAGGAGCAGGCGGTGATCCTCGACCATGCTGGCGACATCGCTGCTGCCCTGGGCAAACGCGGGGAAGCGCAGGATCTGTGGCGCCGGGCGCTGGAGCGGTCTCCTGACGACGGTGATATCCAGCGCAAGCTCGAGACGCCGTGAGAGGCAATGGTCTCTGGTGTCTGCTGCTGGTACTGCTGGCCCAGTCGTGCGCGCCGCCTCCGGCCCCGATCCGGCGCTCGGGGTGGGAGCCCACGGCCGATGTGGCTCAGATCGTGCGACAGCTGTCTCTCAGTACGCCCGATATTCAGGATCTGACCGCACCCGCTCAGATCACGCTGACCCATGAGGATCGCCCACAGTCGGCCAGTGCCTCTTTCCAGTATCTGCCGCCGCAGTTGATGCGGATCGATGTCCGCGGTCCTCTCTTCCAGCATGTACTGACAGCGGTGCTCGACGGTGACACGTTATGGGCGCTGGCAGATGGGCACTTGTCCCGCTATGGGGCGCGTCAGGGGTTGGTCGACCTACTCAATATCGATCTGGGAGACCAGGATCCCATCACCACACTGCTGGGATTGATTGGGCCCATCACCGCCACAGACTCCATCCGCGTCGACTATCCACGCGCCGATCGTGCCGTCGCTGTTGTGTCTTCGACCGACGGAAGTGAGCGCCGTCTCTGGGTCGATCTGCTCTCGGGATTCATCGTGCAGGAAGAGGGCCTCGATGCCCATGGCCGACGTCGCTGGCGTCGGCATCTCACGGACTACGCGCGTCTTGGAGAAGGTGACACGTATCTGCCACGACGTGTCAGGATCGAGAGTGGGCCACAGTCGCTGGAGATGCGCTTCGGCGAGTGGCGACTCGATCGTCAGTTGTCGCCATCAGACTTCTACAAGGGGTTGCAGCGGTAGGGGCGATGCCGTCAACTGCGATCGTCGTAACGGATCCTCGGGTCGAGCCAGGCGTAGAGGATGTCGGCTAGCAGGTTGATGAGGATGAAGAGGGTCGCCAGCAGCAACACGCCGCCTTGCACAGCACGGAAGTCACGGGACAACACCGCCAGGAAGAGCCAGCGGCCGATCCCCGGCCAGGCAAAGATCGTTTCGGTGATGATGGCCCCCCCCAACAGGTAGCCGAATTCGAGGGCGATCACCGTCAGCGTCGGGATGAACGCATTCCTGACGGCATGGCGTAGAAGGACCAGGCGTTGTGGCAAGCCCTTTGCCCAAGCCGTCCGGATGTAATCCTCTCCGAGGACCTCCAACAGACTCGATCGCGTCATGCGGGCGATGACGGCCAGCGGGATCGTACCCAGCGCTACAGCCGGTAATGCGAGGTGGCTGATGGCGTCCCGGAAGGCATGGAGATCGCCGGCCAGCAGAGCATCAATCATATAGAAGCCGGTGCGAGACTCGAGAAAGATCCCCGAGGACAGACGGCCGGAGATGGGGAAGAGGGGAAACTTGACGGCCAGCAGGAGAATGAGGACGAGGGCGAGCCAGAAAACCGGCATGGAGATGCCCGCCGTCGCCACGCCCATACTGAGATAGTCGATCGTAGTGCCACGGCGCACGGCTGCCACCAGACCCAGACCGAGGCCGCCGACGATGGCGAAGAGCATGGCTGCCAGCGTCAGTTCACAGGTCGCCGGGAAGCGGCGGAAGACTTCCGTCGTCACCTTCTCGTGGGTGCGGAACGAACGTCCCAGGTCGCCGCTGAGCAGGTCGACGACGAAGTGACCGAATTGGATGTACAGTGGCTGATCCAGGCCCATCTCCTGCCGCAACGCGGTCAGTGTCTCCGCGTTGGCTCGTTCACCGAGCATGGCCTGGGCGGGGTCACCCGGAACCAGGTGAATCATCAGGAAGACGGCGACCGAGATGCCGGCCAGGGTTGGCACCAGAAGTGCCAGGCGGCGCAGAACGTAGGAGTGCACTCTGGCGTCTCTTCAGATCCGAGCGGCCAAGACCCGGATCAGGCGCCAGATGAGGGCCCTGATCAAGGGATTGCCAGGCGTGTGTGTTGGAACCACTTGCTACCGGTTGGATGCAGCTGGAAACCGTCAATGCCGCGACGGAAGGCTGCCGTCTGAGTGGCGTGTACCAGGGGGACCCAGGGGGCGTCGTGGTGGATGAGGGCCTGGGCCTCGCGGTAGAGTTTGGTGCGTCGATCGATGTCTGATTCGATGCGCGCTTCCACGAGAAGCTCGTGGAGTCTGTCGCTCTTGTAGAAGGCGACATTCTGGGCCGGCTTCACAGCGGCGGTCTTGTCTAGCAGGACGTAGAGGAAATTGTCCGGGTCGCCATTGTCACCTGTCCAGCCGAGCAGACACATGTCGTGCTGGCCACTGAAGACCTTGTCGAGATAGGTCGCCCACTCCAATGTCACAATCCGGGCCCGAATTCCGACCTGTGCCAGATCGGCCTGGATCGCCTGGGCGATCTTCTCAGGTTGCGGCATATACGGCCGCGGCGCCGGCATGGCCCACAACTCGGTGTCGAAGCCATTTGGAAATCCGGCTTCAGCCAGAAGCTGCCGGGCTCGTTCCGGATCATGGCTGTAGGGCTCAATCTCGTCGTTGTAGCCCCACATCATCGGCGGGATCGGGTTCTTGGCCGCCTCGGCCAGACCGCCATAGAAGTTGTCGACGAGGGACTGCTTGTTGACGGCGTGGTTGATGGCTATCCGCACCCTGCGGTCGTCGTATGGCGGCTTTTCCATGTTCATCGCCAGGTAGCCGATGTTCATCCCCGGCTGGGTCAGTAACTCGATGTTCTCGTCTGCGCGCAGATCATCGAGGAATTCCGGACTCAGGTTGTCCATTCCCTGAATCGCGCCGGAACGCAACTCGAGATAACGGACGGACGGGTCCTGAATCGAGCGGAAGACCAGGCGCTCCAGATGCGCAGGTGCTGCCCAGTAGGCCTCGTGGCGAGACAGAACGATCCGTTCATCCTTCAGCCATTCGACGAAGCGGAAGGGGCCGGTGCCCACGGGATGTTTGAAGTAGTCGGCCCCGTGCCTACGCACGGCCGTAGGACTGACGGCTGCACAGAAGTTCATCCCGAGATTCGACAGGAATGGGGCGTTGGGTTCCTTCAGGCGGATGACGAATGTCGAGTCGTTCGGTGCGGACATGTCGGCGACGATATCGTCCATCCCCATGTCCTTCCAGTACTGGTAGGCGCCGGCAGGGAGTTTGTGGAAGGGATGATCGGCGAAGAACTGGCGTCCCAGCGAGAACAGCATCGCCTCGGCGTTGAAGGGGGTCCCGTCGTGGAAGTGGACATCGGTTCGAAGGTGAAAGACCCAGTCGAGGCCATCCGCCGAAACGGTCCAGCTGTGAGCCAGTTGTGGCACCACCTCGGTACTGCCCGGGGCGTAGGAGACGAGGGTCTCGTAGATGTTGTCGCAGATCTTGAAAGACTCGCCGTCCGTCTCCAACGCGGGATCCAGGCCCACCGAGTCAGAGCCACGGCCATAGACCAGTGTCTGCGAGGGGGCAGACTCACCACCGCCACATCCCAGGAATCCAGACCCCAGCACGAGCCCTACGCCCAGAACGGGCAGGAATCGCCGCAGACGGTCGCGCCAGTCCCTCACGGAGTGTTGGTGCTGTCTCGTGCGGCGACCTGTTCGGCAGATCGGATCAGAACGACGTCGCGAGGCTCGCGACGCATCAGACGCAGCCACCGGGTCATCGACTGCAGATCCGTGGCGGCTTCGGTGGCGTGCATCAAGCGAAGCCATCTCCTTTGCGCGGGGCGATCGTCGGTCGGGATCGAACCTGGCAGGCGTCGTTTGTCCGGCGGATACAGAAGGCGTGTCTCGCTCGTGTGGATCCAGGCGGTCTGCCCATGTGCCAGGTCCTGCAGGTAGAAGCGTTGGCTGGGCCACTGTGTGCTGCGCGTGAACAGGGCGATGCGTTTTCCCCATTGAATGAACTGATCCTCGAATGTCAGCGGATAGAGACCCATATGGGGGTCGCGGAAGCGCTCCGGATCGTAGCGCACCACCAGATCATATACGACGGACGTGTCCGTACTGTCCGCTACAACACTCGCCTGGGTCAGCACCTGCAGGTAGGCACGCTCATCGGCAGCGGCCAGAGTAGAGCGCAGGTAAGCGGAGGCCGAGGCCAGCTCTACAGGCGTGAGAGGCAGCTGAGCATCGGCTTTCGAGCAGAACACAGACATGATGAACAGGGCTGTCAGCAGCGATGTGCCGACAGCCCCTTGTGCCAGGTGAGTGGCCGAACGATGGATCACCATCATCATCACTGACTCGACAATGGACTATTCAGCGAAGGCGGCGTCGAAGGCGACATCTGAGGGTTCGAAGTCGACCTCTTTGACGAAGGCACAGGCCTCTGCCGCACCGTGCTCGCGGTCCATCCCGCCATCTTCCCACTCGATTGAGAGGGGACCCTGATACTTGATTCGATTCAGGGCACGGATGATCTCCTCAAAGTCGATATTTCCACGTCCCAACGAACGGAAGTCCCAGTAGCGGCGCCGATCACCAAAACTCAGATGACCGCCAAAGACGCCGGCATCCGTGGCATCGGCAGACCAGCCCACATCCTTCATGTGGACGTGGAAGATCCGGTCCGCAAATCGGTGGATGAATTCGACATAATCGACGCCCTGATAGCCGAGATGACTCGGATCGTAGTTGAATCCGAAGGCCGGGTGACCGTCGACAGCCTCGATGGCGCGCTCCGCAGAGGCGATATCGAAAGCGATCTCCGTGGGATGGACTTCGAGGGCGAACTTGACGCCCTGATTCTGGAACTCGTCCAGGATCGGCTTGAAGCGCTTGCCGAAGTCTGCGTAACCCGCGTCGATCATCGATTCAGGAGTCGGCGGAAACGGATACAAAAGATGCCAGATGGAACTGCCGGTGAATCCATTCACGACATCGACGCCGAGACGAGCTGCGGCGGCCGCGGTGGCCTTCAATTCCTCAGCAGCGCGTTGTCGCACGCCCTCCGGCTCGCCATCGCCCCACACGTAAGGAGGCAGAATTGCCTGGTGTCGCGCATCGATGTTGTCACATACGGCCTGACCGACGAGGTGGGCGGAGATGGAGTACAACTGCAATTCATGCTCCTGCAAGAGCTCGCGGCGAGCCTCGCAGTAAGCATCGTCCGCCTTGTCGACCTCGAAATGATCGCCCCAGCAGGCCAGTTCGAGGCCGTCGTATCCGAAACTTGCCGCTTTCTCGCACATCGTCTCGATGCCGAGGTCGGCCCACTGTCCTGTAAACAAGGTTACGGGTCGCGCCATCTGTCCAGATTCTCCTGATGATAACCTGATGATGATGGGGACATGCGAAGCCGTCGCTCACCGTGTCCCGGCGGGGGGCAGGGGCAGACGGTCATGTCCTGTTGAAGCAGTAAGTACGATGCCTCCGCGCGGGTGTCAAACCCGAGCCGGCCCATTCAGCGGCGAGCGGCCTTCATACGGCGCAGATCAACATCGAAGATGCGCAGAAGTCGACCGGAGAATTCTCCGATCACCTCTGGAATACTGTCGTCGTCCACATCGAGCAGGCCGATCCGTTCACCGAAGGATTCCGGCGATTGCCACTCCAGGTCACGGTAGCGGGCATCAAAGACATAGCCATCATTCAGGATGATCTCTTCAGCCCCATCGCCATCCACATCACCTACAAGGATCTCGGTGGCATTGATGTTGTCCTGATCTGAGCGCCACTCTTCGAACTGGTCTCGGCCGTCATAGACGATCAGTCGTCCGTCGGCGACGAAGAGGATTTCCTCCTGGGGATCATCATCGACATTGTGCACATGCATCGCCGTGATGCGCTCGTAGTCGGCGGGGGGGTTCGACCAGATCGTGTGGTAGTCGGCGACATCGAGGAAGTGGAATCTGCCCGATTCGGTGAACAGCACGATTTCCTCCAGCTCATCGAGATTGATGTCGACGATGAACACCCCAGCCACGGGCCCCTCAAAATACTCGCTGACCCAGATTTCATCATAGGCTGCACCCTCGCCTCGCTGCTCGAAGACGTGAACAAAGCCGAGGGCATCTCCCATCATCAGACGTCGCGGCTGATCTTCGGCGGTTGGCAGGGTCACGGCAGCGTCGAATTCATCCAGCGCGCCCACGCCGTCCAGCACATTCGGCGCCTGAGCATTGGCCAGCATGGGCAGACTGAGAGCAGCGGCCAGCAGCCCGTGGCTCAGACATCGTCGAATCTGCATGTCCCTACCTCTCCAGTATCACGTGGTCGGCTCACTCGCTGCCCAGGCAACGGCAGCCGCTGTGTACACCGTCAACATGGGGACTCCCTTTTCCCTGGCAAGTCTGGCGCAGTCCTCGTATTCGGGTGCCCCACGCTTGTGACCGCTGATCTGTGTCACTTTCACTCGGACATCGCCGAAATCCGTCGTCACCGTCTGCCAGCTTCGCGGGAGGGTCCGCCGCGCGACCTCGTGTGTACGGATGCCGAGGGTTGTCGTCTCGGCCAGGACAATCTGGGCGAGTTCGTCGACCTGGTCTGTGTCGCCCAGAACGCTGAGCAGATGCCCGGGGCGGCCCTTCTTCATCAGGATCGGTGTCACGAATACGTCTCTGGCACCAGCGGTCAAGAGACGGTCGAACAAGAAGGAGAAGATCTCCGGATTCATGTCGTCGAGGTTGGCCTCAAGTAGGACGCAGTGATCCCGTCCGTCTTCTGTGGCCACCTCACCCAGTCGAATCCTTAAGACGTTGGGACGGCCTTCAAGATCCCGTCCGCCGGCGCCGTAGCCGGTATTGCGGAGCGTCAGGGGGGGACAGTCACGCCCATATCCCGAAGCCAGTGTGGTCAGAATCGCCGCCCCAGTGGGGGTGAGCAATTCGGCCGGGACATCGGTCTGCACCATGGGGATGTCGCGACACAGGGCAACAACCCCAGGGGCGGGCACCGGATACCGACCGTGGGCACAGCGAACCGTTCCACTGCCGCAGTGCAGGGGGGAGCAGTAGATATCCGTGACGCCCAGATCGCGCAGTCCGGCGACGGCTCCGACAATGTCGACGAGGGCATCGAGGCTGCCGACCTCATGGAGTCCCACAGTCTCTACATCTGCGCCGTGCACGGTCGCTTCGGCCTCGGCCAGACGTTCGTAGATCCGGCAGGCGGTGGTCTTGATCTCTTCCTCGAGGGCGCTGGCCTGTATCCGATCAAGGATCGACGTCACCTTCGTATGGCTGTGTTCACCATGAGCAGCGTGAGCCCCATCATGTGCATGATCGTGACTGTGGTGGTCATGGTCATGCGTGTGTCCCACGTCGGCGGCGCGACCGGAGATCACGTCGGCGGACAGGTGATGCTCTTCGGAAGGCTGAATCGTGTGGCCCTCGATCTGAACCTGGATCCGTGAGGCAGAGACACCGCATCGCATCACCCGTTCATGCTGCAACACGGCACCGATATCCAGTGCATTGATATGCCGCTGGAGCTGGTCCAGAGGGAGACCGGCATCGACCAGGGCCCCAAGGATCATATCCCCCGATGCACCAGACTGACAGTCGAAATAGGCGATCATCGTGATGGTGTCGCTCTGATCTGCGGGGCAGGGGTGTCCAGGCGGATCACGAAGAGGCAGGGGATGCCGCCGGGGAGCGGCGGAACTCGTCGCGGCGGCGGGCCCAGTCGAGCTCGTGGGCGAATTCGTACACATTGTCGAAGTCGTCGATGCAATCGTCGTCGGTCCTGCTCATGAGGTTCCCATTGACGAGATTGAAGACAATCTCCCCGAAATCCTTCGTCTGGCGAATCCCCCAGTGATCGAAGACCGTACGGGCCATGGGGCCGAAATGATCGAGGGCATATTCACTGATCCCGTAGACCAGATCCCGCCCGGACACGTGCCGCTGCTCACGCGGCATAGAGGTCTTGCCGAGCTTCTCGACTGTGTGTTGAAGCGCGTCGTAGATGAAGAGATAGGCCGCTCGGGGATAACGTCCATCCTCTTCTGCGACCGCCTCCACTTCCTGTAGGAATCCGTCGTCCATCGTCAGCTAACACAGTCTCTGATGAGAAGGCCTGTCAAGGTGTTGAGTCCGTGGCATCGGCCAGATGAAGGGTCGATGTCGAAGTGGAGGACGGCAACCGGGCCAGCAGGCGATCACGATGCACGGCAAAGGCCGGCAGTGACTGCGGGCCGAGTGGCTCGCCCCGGCCCCCACGATTCACGACCTGTGGATTGATGTGCCGGCCATTGAGGATCAATTCGTAGTGAAGATGGGGTCCAGTGGCCCGTCCGGTGGCACCGACGCGGCCAACCAGATCTTTCTGCTCCACACGCTGACCCTTCTTGACGTGGATACGACTCAGGTGGGCGTAGCGTGTGCGGTAGCCATTGGCATGAGAGATCTCCACCATCTTGCCATAGCCGCCATTATATCCGGCATGGGTCACGCGACCCCGGGCCGTGGCATGTACGACCGTTCCCTGGTTGGCGGCATAGTCCGTCCCGAGATGGGGGACATTCTTCTTCAAGATGGGATGGAAACGTCGACGGTTGAAGTGGGAAGAGATGCGGCGGAAATCGATGGGCTTGAGCAGGAACATGCGCGCCAGCGACTGGCCACTCTCATCGTAGTAGCCCGACTCACCCGACAGGTCCTCATAATAGACACCGGTGTGGTTGGCCACACGCCCACGGTAGCGGGCCAGCTTCACCTCGCCATAACGAATGAAGCGGTCGTCCATGTATTTCTTCTCGACGATGAGCTCCAGTTCATCACCTTCACGCGGATCCGTATGGAAGTCGATGACGGCGGCGAAGATCTGGTCTGCGAGGATGTCGGTGAGTGCATCACCTTCGCCTGCAGCTCGTACGGCGTTGGACAGGTTATCCTGGATCACGACGTGAAATACACGCGTCTGAATCGTCAGTGGGCGTCGTGACCGTTCCGCCACCAGGACATCTCCCTCGCGCACGACCAGGACGGGCAGCTCCGGCGAAAGGGCCGGGGTGTATTCGAAACGGACGACCGCGTCGAGCGAGTCCAGGGTCAGACTGAAGCTGTCGCCGGGCCGCGAATACCGCTGTGCGTCAAAGACCGGTTCGAGCGCATTCCCGAGACGGGCAATCTGCAACTCGGAGATGTTGTGCTCTTTCAGCGACAGATAGATCGAGCCGTCACTGCCCAACGTGTCGTGGATGACGCGCTGAATTGGGGCGCTCGGCGTGTGCATCTCAGGTGTTGGCGGACCGTGATTCTGCATGGCCAGTGGCACGACGACACCCATCTGAGCAGCCATCTCTGGCTCCTGGGCGCCGGCGGCGTCAATCAGCGGCGTGTCGCCCTGGTGCAGATCGATCCTTAGCCAGGTCAGACCGACCAGGCTGACCAGGAAAGCCCAGAAGACGAGGGAACTCCTCGCCGGTTTTGTCATGGAATGTCTGTCGGTGATTCGGATCGTGTGGGCAGTTGGCGATGTCGTGTTGGTGGTTGGCGATATTGTCGCAAACCGTGTATTATTATACACCTACGCCTGATTTTCGTCAAGAAAATTGGCCCATTCCTACCCCGAAATGGCACTGTGACTCAGATACCGATCAACGACCTCAAGGGCCTGTTGCCTGAACAGCTGCGTCAGGTGGCGACCGACCTGGGCGAGCCGGCCTATCGGGGCGATCAGCTATTCAGCTGGCTCCACACTCATCAAGTCTCGGATCTGGGGAAGATGACAAATCTTCCGGGTCATTTCCGTCAGGCCCTCACAGATGCCGGCGCCAGGATCGGGTCGCTGCAGTTGTTGGAAAAGAGTGCTTCCACTACGGGGCAGGCCGTCAAATTCCTCTTCGATATGGGAGATGGGGCAGGACAGGTCGAGGCGGTGCTGATCGTGGACGGCGATCGTCGGACGGCCTGTCTGTCTTCGCAGGTGGGTTGCCCCCTCGATTGTAAATTCTGTGCGACGGCGAAGATGGGATACATCCGGAATCTGTCGGCAGGCCAGATGATCGAGCAGTTGCATCAACTCAGCGCCGAAGCACAGGTACGCGGCGAGCGTCTGACCAACATTGTCATGATGGGTATGGGCGAACCCCTGCTGAACTACGAATCGGTGATTCGCGCCCTTCACCTGGCTCGCGCTGCCGAGGGTGGGCTTGGTATCGGTGGCAGGAAGATGACCTTGTCTACAGCAGGTCACGTGCCCGGCATTCTCAAACTCGCCGATGAGGATCTCAATGTGGGTCTGGCCATCTCGCTGAATGCGACGGTCGACGAGACGCGGTCACAGATCATGCCCATCAACCGACGGTGGCCGATTGCAGAATTGCTGGATGCAGCGTCCGTGTTCTTCGAGAAGAAGGGGCGTCGCGTCACCTTCGAATACGTGTTGATGTCGGGCGTGACGGACACAGTAGAGGATGCCAGCCGCCTGGCGGCGTTGACGAAGTCAATTCCGTGCACGATCAACCTCATCCCCTACAATGAATTGTCTCCCGAACTGACCGAATCCGAGGTCCGCTTCAGGAGGCCCTCCAATAAGCGTATCGACCACTTCTCGAAGCGACTGCGACGGGATACGACACACACCGTGACCCTGCGTGACAGCCGAGGGCGCGATATCGATGCTGCGTGTGGCCAGTTGCATCGGCGGGTGGAACAGGAAGGGCAGAGTCGCCCCGACCCGGCATCGCCGCTCTCCACCGGAGACTGAATGCGGGCGCGGGGTCACCTCATCGGCGGGGTCATCGCCGGTGTCTCCGTGGCCGGGATCGGGACCCTCAGTGGGCACGTAGGGGGGCTGTTGCATCCCGATTGGTGGGGAGTCACCGCGACAGGGGTGTTCTTCTCATTGTTCCCCGACGTCGATACCGATTCACTGCCGCGACGCTGGTTCTACAGATTCGTCGTGGTGGGGCTGTTGTATCTGGCGTGGAGTGGACAGGAGCGTCTTGGCCTGTGGCTGGCCATGCTGACTATGCTGCCTCTGCTGGATCACCATCGGGGTTGGACCCATGGGCGCTGGATGCCACTGGTGGCACCAGCCCTTCTCGGCGCCGGTTACCTGGCTGCCCTGAGGGGCGCCTCGTGGGATGAGATCTGGCGCCCGGCTGATCTGACTTACTACGCCGCCGCCGTGGCCGGGTGGTATACGCATCTGCTGCTGGACGGTCTGTTCCGCCTGTTCCCGCAAGATCCGGACTGACATCCGCCGTTGGTGCCCTGTTAAGGAATGAT
>JABHDC010000171.1 GCA_018673255.1 Gemmatimonadota bacterium | reverse complement strand
AGCGTCCGGATGCAGGCGGCCATCGCTTCATCCGACACGAGTTTGTTCAGATTGGCATTGAACAGCACGCCGCTGCCGATCGGCTTCGTCATGATCAGCACATCACCGGCCCGCACGCCGGCGTTGCCCCAGAATCGATCCGGATGCACGATGCCGGTCACGGACAGGCCGAATTTTGGCTCGTCGTCGTCAGTCGTGTGTCCACCGGCCAGCACAGCACCCGCCTCGGTGATCTTCTCCAGCGCGCCTTCGACCATGCCGGCCAGCACTTCCGGACCGAGCGCCTTGCTTGGGAAGCCGATCAAGTTGAGGCAGGCCAGCGGCTGCCCGCCCATGGCGAACACGTCGCTGAGCGCGTTGGCCGCAGCGATCTGGCCAAACAGATGAGGATCATCGACAGGCGGGGTGATGATATCCGCTGTGAGCACGAGGGCGCGCTCGTCGTCGAGACGATAGACGGCCGCGTCATCGCTGGTCTCAAAACCGACCAGCAGATTCGGATCGTCCTTCGATGGCAATCGGGACAGCAGTCGCGCGAGTCCGACCGGACTCACCTTGGCTGCTCACCCGCAGGTGCGCGCCAGACTCGTGAGCGTCTTGTCTTTGCTGAACAGGGCCATGGGATCTCAATCCGGTGTGGATCTTTGTGGATCTTTGTGGATAGTGAATGGCTGAACCTACTCGGGGTCTCGGTCTTCGGCAACGCCTCAGACACAACAGCGGGTGTATTGATACGTGCAAGTAGGATCGCTATCCTCCTCTTCTCGATTCATCTCCCCCCTCCAGATCTGAAGAGTGGCTTCAATGGCCGTGCCCAATCACCGTATCCTGACCATGATGACCCTCGACGAACTTGCTGGTCACGTGGCTGATGCCCGGGCTCGTTCACTCGACCTGATGCGAGATCTGTCCGATAGCGACTTATTGGGTCCCAAGCTCGATTGCGTAAATCCAGGCCGCTGGGAGATTGGCCATCACGCCTGGTTCCAATCCCAGTGGGTACTGCGTACAGCTGGCGGTCAGGATCGGGTACGCGAAGACGAGGACGTGCTGTACGACTCGATGGAAATCGACCACGACACGAGATGGGACCTGCCACTCCCGTCGCGGGCCGATACCCTCACCTTTGTCGATACCGTCCTGCAACGAAATCTCGCCCTGCTGCGGAGCAATCCCACCGACGACATCGTCTTCCACTCGCTTTACAGCACCCTGCACGAGGATATGCATACCGAGGCACTGACCTATACACGACAGACCCATGGCTGGCCGGCCCCGGATCTCGGGATCGATATCGATCCAGATGACGTCGAAGGGGGTGGTGATCTTCCCGGCGATGTGGAGATCCCCGGTGGGATCTTGCAACTGGGCTCGTCACGGGACGCGCCCTTCGCCTTCGACAATGAGAAGTGGGCGCATCCGGTCGAGATTGCACCCTTCCGCATGGCCCGGGCCGCCGTCACGCAAGCGCAGTTTGCCGAGTTCGTGGACGCGGGTGGATACAAGAATTCATCGCACTGGGCGCCCGAAGGCTGGCAGTGGCGGCAGTCTCAGGAGGCAGAGCACCCCCTGCACTGGCGTCGCAATGGCGACACCTGGCAGCGGCGGCACTTCGATGCCTGGTACGATCTGGAACCGCATCGGCCCATCATTCACATCAACTGGTTCGAGGCCGACGCCTATTGCCGCTGGGCGGGACGACGCCTGCCCACCGAGGCCGAATGGGAGACCGCCGCAGCAGTCGAGCCCACACAGGATGGTGGTCTGTCGACGAACAAACGGCCTTACCCCTGGGGCGAAGATTCCCCCGGGCCCCGCGTGGCAAATCTGGATTGGCACACCATGGGAACCGTCGATGTGGGTGCCCTGCCCGCCGGCGACAGTCCCTGGGGTTGCCGGCAGATGATCGGCAATGTGTGGGAGTGGACGTCGACGGATTTCGGTCCCTACCCTGGCTTTGAAGTCGACCCCTACAAAGACTATTCCGAGCCCTGGTTCCACACACGCAAGGTCATGCGAGGTGGGTGCTGGACCACGAGATCTCGGCTGATCCGGACGCAGTATCGGAACTTCATGACACCGGATCGGCGCGACATCCTCACAGGTTTCCGGACCTGCGCCATCTGAGGTGTAGACAGTTTGCGCATCCTCATCGTCACGCCGGCCGTCGTCGGTTCGCGAAGTGGCAATCGTGTCACCGCCATGCGATGGGCTCGCCTCCTACGTCAACTCGGACACCGAGTTGACGTATCGACCGACTTCGAACGCCAACGCCCCGACCTGCTGATCGCTCTCCATGCACGACGATCCCATTCAGCGATTGCCACCTGGCGCCAGCAACGCGGCGATGCCCCTCTGGTGCTGGCACTGACCGGTACCGACCTCTACAAGGACATCCACACCGATACCGGTGCTCAAGCTTCTCTGGAATGGGCGGACCGATTCATCATTCTGCAGGAGGCGGGACTCCAGCAACTGCCACAACGGTATCGGCGGGCCGTGCACATCATCGTACAGTCTGTGAAACCGCCACAGGGCGACTTCTCCCCTCTTCAGCGGGCCTTCGAAGTCTGCGTCCTCGGGCACCTGCGGGAGGTGAAGGACCCATTCCGGACGGCGGAGGCTACCCATCTGCTGCCCGCCACGTCGAAGCTGCTGGTGAGTCATGCCGGGGGTGCCCTGGATCCGGGCATGTCCCGTCGTGCACAACGTGAGACCGAGCAAAATCCGCACTATCGATGGCTCGGCGAGTTGCCTCGATGGCGAGCCATACGACTGCTGGCGCGCGCTCGGGCCCTCATCCTCACATCGATCATGGAAGGGGGGGCCAATGTGGTCTCCGAGGCCATCGCGTGCGGCATCCCGGTGATCTCATCGCGGATCTCCGGCTCCATCGGCTTGCTTGGCGCCGACTATCCAGGGTACTTCGAAGTGGGTGATACCCAGGGGCTGGCCGAGCAACTGGCGAGGCTGGAGACGGATAGTGCCCATCACCAGGATCTGCAGCGACGTGTGGTGCAGCGGGCCCACATGGTTGATCCGGCAACGGAGCGACAGTCGCTGCATGAATTGATCGAGACGATCTGATGCGCCTGCTGCGCAACCATCTACCGAAAGACTGAGACCTGGAATGGCTTCGCGATTCGTCGTCGTCACCGACACGCACTACCACCCGACGGCAGAGAAGGATTGGGGGGCACCGAAGATGCTCACCCGATCCGCCGAAGTGCTGCAGGCCACCGTGCCCGCTATCAACGCGTTGCAACCCGAATTTGTCATTCACGGTGGCGATCTGGTCTGCGGTGGGGGTTCCTTTGACCTGTCCACACCGGACTACGAACGCTCGATTGCAGACGTCGCCCAGGCGTATGCGGGCTTCAGCGCCCCCGTGCACTATGTGCCCGGAAACCATGATTGCGACGCGCAGACGAGTTCATTCGAGCCGCTGTTCGAGGCCTTTCCCATGCCACGGATCCTGGATGTGGTCGATGTTGCACCGGGCCTACGGCTTGCCCTGGCCAACATCTACCATTCGGGCGGCCTGGACGGAAATTGGACGGATGAGCTGAATGCTGCCTTGCGCCAGGCCGATGCCGATGCCCGGGCGCGACGGATCGGCCTGCTGCTCATCCTGCACGAGTGGGTCCTGCCGGGTTACGTGCGGGCCGGCCGGGACTACGACGCTGGCTGCGTCGGTGATGCACAGCGCCTGCGACAGACACTCATCGAATGTCCCAGTGTCGTGGCGACATTTTCAGGTCATCAGCATATCAACCGGATCCGCCTCTGGCGGGATGTCCTCATCGTGGACACAGCCTGTCTGATCGGCTACCCCCTCGGCTTCCGTGAGATCACTGTCGATGATGACGGTTTCATGGAGAGCCGCTTTCACGTCCTGAATTGTCCCGATCTGCTCGCCGACTCAGAGGCACGCTCGACACTCGAGCAGAACCAGGCTTTCGCAGGCGAGGTAATCGACCGAGACACGACGGTTCTGCTGCCCCGCCTGCAGCGAATCCTCAGGAATTGACCCGTCGGCGAGCTGCGCCCTATATATTTGATCGCGAGCCTCTCGTCCAAACCTTCTGAGCCAGCCCATGTCTCTCTCCCAGTTTCTACGCCAGGTACCGCTCTTCGACTGCCTCGGAGAGGCTGAACTCGAGGCGCTGGCCGAACTGACCGTCACGCGCTCCTTCGACAAGGGCCAGTTCATCATCATGGCCGAGGAACCGGGTGATTCGCTTTTCATCATCCGTAGTGGTCAGGTCAAGGTCAGCCTCATCCATGAAGACGGGAAGGAGTTCATCCTGTCTCTGCTGGGCGAGGGCGAAGTCTTTGGCGAGTTGTCTCTACTCGACGACCAGCCACGCTCGGCGAATGTGACGGCCATGGCGCCCACGGAACTGGTCATGCTGCAGCGCGCCAACTTCCGGGCGCTCATGACCAGGATTCCGCAGATCGCCGTCTCCCTGCTGGAGGAACTGGCGCAGCGGCTGCGACGAACCGACGACCAGGTCGAGGGTCTGGCCCTGCTCGACGTCCACCATCGCGTCGCCAAGACCATCCTGCGCCTGGCTGCCGATCAGGGGGAGCCGACCAACGGCGGTGTGCTGATTACCGGACGACCGACACACCAGCAGTTGGCCAATATGGCGGGCACCACACGAGAAACCGTGACCAGAGAGCTCAAGCAGCTCGAGCAACAGGGGTATATCGTCACGCGCGGTCGTGACATCATCGTCGTCTCGCCGGAAGATGGCGGCGGCGGCGAATGACCGAATCTGCCCCGCCCGCCGCCACCGAACCCACACCCCTGGGGGCCCCTGAGCCCCTGCAATGGCGGGCGCATCCGTGGCATCAGGAATCCCCCTTGAAGTCCACGAGTCTGCTGGCGGTCATCTTTATCGTGGCCATCGTTGCCGCGTGGAGTTTTGAGCAGATGCTCTACGGCATCATCTCCGCCCTGCTCCTGCTTGCTGCTACGAGCCGATATCTGTTGCCAACGAACTTTCTCCTCAGTCAGGATGGCGTGGCCGCCACACACCTGTGGAACACGCGACGACTCACCTGGCAACAGGTCCTGAGGATCGATGTGCACCGTGACGGGTTGTTTCTCAGCCCCTTCCGGCAGCCCTCACGCCTGGATGGCTTCCGCGGCCTGTTTCTCAGATACGCCGACAATGGTGGTCAGGTGGCCATCGTCGTCGACCACTGGCACCAGGCTGCACAAACGCAGCGATGAGCACGTGGCGAGACAAGTGGGACCACGCCTTCGCAATCGAGGACGAGTCCGATGTCACCTGGAATGAGGGTGAGCGGGAACTCGTCCACAAGCTGGCCCAGTTCGTCGTCCGGCGACGCATGAGCACTGTCGCTCTGATGACCTTGGAGTCCAGTCGACCGCTGAACTTCATCGGTTCTCAAGCACTCGCCTTTCTCGCTCCTCTGCTGAGCCTTATTTTCAAACCAGCCGACGTTGACCGCTTCATTCATCTACTCGAGAGGCGGCGTTCCGTCGATTTCATCTGCGACACCATCCTCGAGTTAGAAAACGCACGGGATGACTGAAAACACACCCGAAGCAGCTACCACCTCGCCGCCCGACAAGATCGATGTCGTCATCGCCACCGACTGTGGCTCCACGACGACGAAAGCGATCCTCATCGAGCGACAGGGCGATGTCTATCGCCAGACCTATCGCGGCGAAGCCCCGACCACGGTCGAGGCCCCCTTCGAAGACGTGACCCGCGGCGTTCTCAATGCCATTCAAGAGGTGGAGGAACTCTCCGGCCGACGGATTCTTGATGGCGAACGCATCATCACGCCCAGCAATGGTTCCGAGGGCGTCGACATCTACATCTCCACCAGTTCCGCCGGTGGTGGCCTGCAGATGATGGTGGCCGGTGTCGTGCAGTCGATGACCGGAGAGAGCGCCCAGCGTTGCGCGTTGGGGGCGGGCGCCATCGTCATGGATGTGCTGGCCGCCAACGACGGTCGTCTGCCGCATCAGAAGATCGAACGCATCCGGCAGCTTCGGCCTGACATGGTGCTGCTCTCAGGCGGCACCGATGGTGGCACGATTTCGCATGTGGTCGAGTTGGCCGAATTCATTGCCGCCGCCGATCCACGTCCCCGCTTTGGTTCCGGCTTCCAGCTTCCTGTCATCTACGCAGGCAACAAGGACGCCAGCGACAAGATCGAGGATACCCTCGGCGGCAAGACAGCCCTCACGCAGACCGAAAATCTGCGGCCTGTACTCGAACAGGAGAACCTGGGTCCCGCCCGGCATGTCATCCACGACCTGTTTCTCGAACATGTGATGGCCCAGGCGCCCGGCTACCGAAAGCTCATGGGCTGGACCGGGGCGCCGATTCTGCCCACACCTGCAGCGGTAGGCCAGATCATGCAGACCATCGCGCGGCAGCGGGGCATCAATGTCCTGGGTGTCGACATCGGTGGTGCCACAACAGATGTATTCTCGGTGTTCAGTGCCGACGGTGAACCCGTATTTAACCGAACGGTGAGTGCCAACCTCGGCATGTCTTACAGTATCTCGAATGTCCTTTCCGAGGCTGGCATCGAGAATGTCATGCGGTGGATCCCCTTCGAGATGGATGAAGCGGACCTGCGAGACCGCATCAAGAACAAGATGATCCGCCCCACCACGATCCCGCAGACATTGCAGGAGTTGCAGATCGAACACGGCGTCGCGCGTGAGGCCCTGCGCCTGGCCTATATCCAGCATCGTGAACTGGCCGTCGGCCTGAAGGGTGTGCAGGCGGAGCGGAACCTGTCCGATGTGTTCGACCAGACCGCCAGTGGTGAGTCCCTCATCGACATGATGGCCCTGGACCTGCTCGTCGGCTCCGGGGGCGTGCTCTCCCATGCGCCGCGGCGTTCACAGACTGCGGGGGTCATGATCGACGCATACCAGCCCGAAGGCATCACGCGTCTGGCCGTGGACAGCATCTTCATGATGCCTCACCTGGGCGTGCTGGCCTCCGTGAATGAGACGGCGGCAACAGACGTATTCGAACGGGATTGCCTCGTGCATCTGGGCACCTGCGTCGCCCCCGTCTACCGCGGCAAGGGAGGCCTGAAGTCTGGCGAGGTCTGTGCCACATACGAGTTGCGCTCCGCCGAGCTTGCTGGTGGCGCAGTCGCGGGCGAGTTGAAGACGGGAGATCTGACGGTCATCCCCCTACCCGATGATGCAACGGCGGAATTGACGCTCACCCCCATTCGCGATGTCGATGTGGGATCTGGTCCAGGACAAGCTCACTCGGCCACCATCCATGGTGGCACGCTCGGTGTCGTGCTCGACGGTCGTGGCCGCCCACTGCTCATGGCCACTGAACCGGCCGCGCGGGTGGTGCAACTTGAGAGCTGGTACGAGACCCTGCACTTGTACGGCGAGGAGGCATAACCCATGGCTCACGTCTATACCCCCGGGTTGCGTGTCACCGCCCACACGTCACTGCAACGCACACGTCGTCTGCCACTCAAGGGCGAAGTGCTGGTCGCCAAGGGTGACCAGGTACGACGCGATCAGGTCGTGGCCCGCACGGATCTACCCGGTGATGTGGTGACCCTCAATATCGTCAATCGCCTCGGGATCTCTGCTGAGGAAATCCTCCGCTATATGCTCAAAGCGGAGGGAGATCAGGTGACGGCGGGCGAGATCATTGCCGAGACACGCCCATTCATCAAGTGGTTCAAGACCGAGATCGCCTCTGAGATCGACGGCACCATTGAGAGCATCTCTTCCGTGACCGGACAGGTGATGCTGCGCAAACCACCAGCACCGGTTGAAGTACCCGCCTATGTAGATGGCACCATCGTCGAGGTCATCCCCGATGAGGGGGTCGTCGTCGAAACGGTGGCCGCCTTCGTTCAGGGCATCTTCGGTGTCGGCGGCGAACGCTGGGGCACCCTGCAGATGATCACCCAGTCCCCCGATGAAGATGTGACGCCTGAGACGATACCTGATCACAGCACAGGAAAGATCCTCGTGGGAGGTGGCCGCATCACCTACGACGCGATCCTGCGGGCTCAAGACTGTGGCGCCGAGGGCATCATCGCCGGTGGAATCGCTGATGGCGACCTGCGGCAACTCCTCGGATACGATCTGGGCGTCGCCATCACGGGCACCGAGGATATCGGTCTCTCCGTGATCGTGACCGAAGGATTCGGGCAGATCGCCATGGCCCGCAAGACCTTCACTACCCTGTCCGGCTGCAATGGCCATGATGCATCAATTTCTGGTGCGACCCAGATCCGGGCCGGTGTCCTGCGCCCGGAGATCATCGTCCCGAGCCTGGATGGAGAGGGTGTCAGCACAGAGAGTGGCCAGGCTGGCGGCATGGGCGAAGGCGACTCATTGCGTGTCATCCGGGCGCCATACTTCGGTCGTATCGGCCGGGTCGTTGAATTGATCTCAGAATTGCGTCAGGTCGAATCCGGTGCCACGGTACGAGTCCTCGAAGTCGAATTCGAGGATGGTGAACGCGCCGTGGTACCCCGCGCCAATGTGGAACTGATCGCAGAATAAGGCGACCGCGCATCGGTCGTTGTAACGAAGATCGTTGAGTCATTCGTAAGTGGTCGGGCGGTCTGTTCAGGACCGGCCCGCAAACGAGAGGAAGCTGTCCATGCATTGGAGAGCGAACCGTGTCGTCATGTGGCTGTGGGGTGTGGCACTGGCCCCCGTCGCATTGTCGGCACAGGCGCCGCCGACTGCCGCTGCCTTCGATACACCCAATGATGCCGGTCGAAGTATTACCGTCACTTGGCCACGTGTCGAGGGAGCGACGGAGACGACGTATCTCGTCTACGTCGCCGCTTCAGAAGAGGGCCCGTATCGCCTGGCCACCGAGATGGCAGGCGATGGTGCAGTCCTGTCCGACAACCCCGGGGCCTATGGTCGTGGTGAGGAGCAGGATGCGACGCACTTTGTCGAGATCTCGGATTTCGCCATCGACGATGGACGCGACAGTCTCGAGAGTGACCTGACCTACTTCGTCCGGGTCGCAGCGCGAACCGATGGGGCCGAGGCCCGTGGTGCCATCACCTCAGCGATGGCCGAGGCGAACCTCATCAACTGGGCTAAGCTGAACAACTTCCTCATCGGCACTGCGCTCTCCATCATCATCATGTTGTCGATCTGGCTGGCACGGCACAAAGACCTCTACATCCGCCGCATCGCCGGCCTCGAAGCGATCGATGAGGCCCTCGGCCGCGCCACGGAGATGGGCAAGGCGGTCTTCTTCGTACACGGGCTGCGGGAGATGGACAAGATCTCGACCATCGCCGCCGTCAACATCCTCGGCCGTATAGCCCGTAAGACGGCCGAGTATGATACCCTCCTGAAAGTCACCAGTTACGATCCGGTCGTCATGTCGGTGAGTCAGGAAACGGTGAAGGAGGCCTATCTCGAAATGGGCCGCCCCGATGCCTACAACGAGGACAACATCTTCGTCGCCGGAACCGATCAGTTCAGCTATGCCGCTGCCGTTGAGGGCATGATGGTTCGCGAAAAACCGGCGGCCCACATCATGATGGGCTATTTCTACGCTGAGTCGCTGTTGCTGGCTGAGACTGGCGCGATGACGGGTGCCATCCAGATTGCCGGCACCGACGCCTTCACGCAGTTGCCCTTCTTCGTCACGACCTGCGACTACACGCTCATGGGTGAAGAACTCTACGCCGCCAGCGCGTACCTGTCCCGTGAACCACGACTACTCGGTTCCCTCAAGGGCCAGGACATTGGCAAGGCCTTCCTCATCGTCGCTCTGGTCCTTGGCACCATACTGGCCACCGCCGGCGTGCCCTTCATCAGCCATGCACTGGCCGCCCACTAGGAGCGTTGAGATCATGTTTCTGACTCGAACCATGCCGACGCTGCTGGCGTTCCTCTTCGGAGCCGTGGCCGTCCTCATCTACTACATCCCCCACGCTGCAGCACAGGAGATCGAACGTGAGTTGTCTCTGTGGCTGCGCATCCTCTACGCCTTCGCCTATTTCCTGGGCCTCTACAGCATCCTGAATCTTCACTGGACCAAGATCCAGCGTCGTCAACCAGGTTGGGCGTATTCAGGCGTCGCGATCACAAGCTTTCTGGTGATGATCTTCTTCGTCGTCTACAACGATGGCGCCGGCCCCTTTGCCCCTCAGGCCCGGGCCGGTGGTTATCAGTGGATGTTCACATACATCCACGTCGCCTGCGCCTCGACGATGTTCTCGATGCTCGCCTTCTTCATCGCTTCGGCCGCCTATCGCACATTCCGCGCCCGATCCAATGACGCAGCGATTCTGCTGGTGGCAGCGATCATTCTGATGATCGGTCGCGTGCCAATCGGTCGCGCCATCTCCGACTTCTTTCCCATGGCCGCAGAGTGGCTGATGGAAGTGCCCAATCTGGCCGCCAAACGAGGGATCGTGCTGGGGGTCAGCCTTGGAGCCATCGCGACCTCGTTGCGGATCATCTTCGGCATCGAGCGTTCGTATCTCGGCGGAGGAGAGGAATAATGGATCGCTTCCTGAACATCGATCGGCGTATCATCTTCGTCTTCGTCTTCCTTGGTGTCGCCATCCCCCTGATGACCGATTTCTCTTTCCCGATCAAACCGACAGAGCCGGTGAAACGCGTCTACGCCGAGTTCGAGCGGGCCGCCGGCGAGAAGGACCCCGTTGTGCTGCTATCCTTCTCCTACGGTGCCAGCACGGTGCCAGAGATGCAGCCCATGGCACTTGCGATCCTGCGTCATGCCTTCAGCAAGGACATCAAGATCGTCGCGATCTGCCTGTGGCCCGAGGCGCCCGGTCTGGCCCTTCAGGCCCTGGAACAGGTTGCCGCCGAATACGGCAAGGAATACGGCACCGACTATGCCTTCCTTGGCTACAAGCCCGGTATGTGGGCTCCGATCATCAATATGGGACAAGACTTTCACGACACCTGGCCACGGGACGCCCGAGGTACACCGATCGACGAGGTTCCGGTGGTGGCCCAGATCCGCAATCTGAAAGATTTCAATCTTGTCTTCGATCTGGCCGCCGGTGATTCGATCGAATTCTGGTGGATTCCCTTCGGCGTGGAGAAGTTCCAGTTCCCCTTCTCCGCCGGATGCACCGCTGTCATGGCCCCTGATCTGTATCCCTTCATGCAGTCAGATCAATTGCGCGGCATGATCGGCGGTCTCGCAGGCGCTGCGGAGTATGAAAAACTCGTCGAGATCCCAGGCACGGCGACAGCCGGTATGCGGGCTCAGTCGATCACCCATCTCATCATCGTCGCCTTCATCCTCATCGGCAATGCTGCCTACTTCGCCTCGCGCCGCAAGGGGACAGCATGAACTGCAGACCATCGACCCTTCTCAAGACCACTGATCCTGTGGGGCCAACAGGTCATCTGACCGCCGCTGGAGATGCTCCATGACACGTGATTCGCAGATCTTCGTCGGCTTCCTGGCTGTCTTCGCGGTTACGAATGGCATCCTGCTCGGTGGCGGATACCTCGATGTCAGTTGGGAGAGCTTTGGGGTCATTCTCGCAGCGGGTATGACCATCAGCCTCTACAGCTTCCTCTATCGAGACAATCCGATGTTCAAGCTCGCCGAGCACATCTTCGTCGGCGTCGCTGCCGCCTACATCTTCGGCATCAACTGGTATCAGAGTCTCTACCGCGACGTCGTCGTCCCGCTCTTTGGTATCGACGGCGACACATCGACGCTGACACAGCGACTGCTGCTTGTCATCCCGTCGCTGCTCGGTCTGCTGATCCTGACTCGCCTGTCGTCGAAGATCAGCTGGCTCAGTCGCATCAGCTTCGCCTTCGTCGTCGGTGTCGGTGCCGGTTTCACGATCCCGCGTTATATCTCCGCCTTCGTGCTGTCGCAGATCGGGCCCACCATGCAGCCAATCACGCTGGACATGGATGGCCTGAATCTCGTGCTGATCCTCATCGGCGTGGTCAGTGTGCTCGTCTACTTCTTCTTCTCTGTCGAGCACACCGGCGTCGTCGGCGGAATCTCCCGTGTAGGGATCTGGTTTCTGATGGTCTCCTTCGGTGCTTCCTTCGGATATACCATCATGGCCCGCTTGTCGCTGCTGATCGGCCGGGTTCGATTCCTGCTCGACGACTGGCTCCATGTGATGTAGCGCCTCGGCGACGCCATCGCCGGAGACAGAGAACCAGATGCCTGTGGGCACTTCCAACACATCGCCCCCATCGCACATTGTGACGACGGGGGCGATTGTGGTATCCGGACCAGTCGGTGCATCAGACGGCGAACCTGCCGAGATGGCCTACACCGCCTATGGACACCCCTGTGCACCAATCCATCTGCTGGCGGTGCACGGCCTCTTCGACGATCAGGCGACGTGGGCGCAGCTTCTGCCACATCTGCAGCAGGATCTGTATGTGGTCACCATCGACCTGCTCGGCAATGGCAGCAGCGGCTGTCCCCATCTGAACCACCTGCCCAAAGACGAGCGCTACAGTGCGGATTTCCACGTGCACAGCCTGCGCCAGGCGATCGCGGCCCTCGGCCTGCGCGATCTGGTGTTGCTGGGCAGTTCTCTGGGTGGCGGGATCATCCTGCGCATGTTGTGCACACCATGGCCCGAGCGTCCCTCGATTCGTGGTCTGATACTCGAGGACGCCGCCGGCTACCCGGCCCAACTGCCCCCTCAGATGCAGCAATTGATACAATGGCCAGGGCAGTTGCTGTTGTATTCTCCCGTACGTTGGCTCCTGCGGGTCACAGGATGGGCCCGGCGACGCATTCTGCAGTCAGTGCAGCGCGCATTTCACGACTCAGACAAGGTCCCCGCGAATCTGCCAACCCGCCATCTTCGGATTCTGCGTTCGAAGGCTGCCGTCAGAGCCTGCCGCGAAACCGTGCGGAACATGGTGCCATCCGACATACACGAGATTGTCGAAGCCTATGGGCGCCTCGACACACCCACTCTGGTGCTCTGGGGCCGACAGGATCAGATCCTGTCACCGTTGTACGGGCAGCGTTTTGTCGACGAGTTGCCCCGTGCACGATTACACTTGTTTGATGACTGCGGCCATGCGCCGCATCTGGAGCAACCTGAACAGATGGCCCGAATCATCCACGACTGGCTCCACGACACGATGCCAGATGGCGATGGCAGACCACAATGACCAACAGAGACATCAGCAGATGACGGTCCAGACACAAGTCCAGACACAGCAATACGAGCAGGATCTGACAGCCGGTGACACCGTCGTGGAGGTCGAGGTCGGCGGCACCGTGGATGGCGAGATGACCCGCGATCCAGTCGGCTATGGGAACTACGCCCAGGCGTGGGAGAGCATGGTCAGCATGCGGATCCAGAATACGGGCAGCGAGGAGATCCTCGACCCATGGGTCCACGTCGATGGGCAACCGTTGTGGCGATCGGTTGATGAAATCCTTGCCAGCATCATCACGCCCCAGATGGATGAAGCCCACAAGGCGAGGGCCATCTGGGATTTCGCCCGCCAGCATCGATACCACTCCACGACCGGTGATGACGAGGTCAAGGACACGGTGAAGATGCTCAATGTCTATGGCTACACCTTGTGCTGGGACGAGGCCTACACGGTCGCCAATCTGTGGCAGGCGGCGGGGCTGAAGGTGCGCCGCGGATTGCCGCACGGCCACTGCACCACCGAGGTCTACTACGACGGCGCCTATCATCTGCTGGACAGCGACGAGCATCTGATGGTCCTCAACCGTGACAACCAGACCGTGGCCAGTGAACACCAGATCAGCGACGATCACGATCTGATGAAACGATCTCACGCCTACGGGATTCTGTCTCCCGAGCGACGGGAGACGGTCGAGTCGGCAGCCTCTCTTTTCTGTCACCGTGGTCCCCGATCCGGTGGACGCAAGCCGATGGGCGACCACCAGATGCAGGTTCGCCTGCGACCGGGCGAGTCCCTTGAATGGGGCTGGCAGGATCGCGGCAAGTACCATGGGTATGGCGATCATCCCCCGCGTTCGTGTAATGGCCGATGGCGCTGGGATGTCCCGGTTCTCGACCTGCGCTGGGCCACATCGAGCCGGGGTGTCCAGCCTGAGGACGAGGACCAGGTGGGAGGCGATGACGCACAGATCATCTACGACCTGCACGCCCCCTATGCCCTGGTCGGTGGCAGGCTGTCTGCCGATATCTCCGGTGACGTGTCCTGGTCGATCAGCCGTGGCCAGAGCGATCTGTGGGAGCCGATCACCGCCGACGGTGGCCAGGGCCTGTCTCTGGATCCACACCTGGCGCCCGACACCGAAGCGGTCTACCACCTGCGGATCCGCCTGGAGGGAAACAACTGGCGCCTGCGAAGTTTGGGGATCGAGGCCGATCTACAGATGGCGCCTCTGTCCCTGCCTTCCCTGCGCGTGGGGGTGAATCAGGTCCACTACTGCGATCGCAGCCCGCAGCGTCAGATCCGTCTGACCTGCCAGTGGCTCGAACGCAGGGACTGGCACGTCCCCGCTTCGCCTGAGGGCCTGCAACCGTCTCAGGGGACCATACAGGCTGCCTCCCGTGCAGAGCTAGCCTGGCAGGCCGTGGAAGGGGCCGATGACTATCACCTGCGCCTTGGCGTCGATCTGGAGGCCGATCAGGCCCTGTCTCCCGTCTTCGACAAGCTCCTGTCCCGCACGGCTTCGGCAGGCGAGACACGTTGGACGGTCCCGGAAGAGGGATTGCTGAATCCGGCAACCGACTACTACTGGAAAGTTCGGGCTCGCAGTGCGCAGGGAGTCTGGGGGCCATGGAGCCAGATCGCCCACTTCCGCCTGCAAGCACCCGGGTTCCCACTGGCACCGGCACTGGTGATGGATTGGGATGCGCGTCAGGGCATGCTGCGATGGCAACCCAATCCTCAGGGAGCAGCTCCGGCCGCCTATGAGATCCACGGTAGCAATGAGCGGGGGTTCAGCGCTCGACGCGAACCATACGAGATCTACTTGGGCAACGAGACCGAACCCAGTCGGGAAAGCGTGCCCGCGAACCTGATCAACCTCATCGAGGCGGTTCCTTCGCCTGAGTTGCATGTCCTGGGCGCCGATGTCGATGCGAGACTGCAACACTCGTTCTACCGAATTGTCGCCATCGACGCTGACGGTGTACGGTCTGGCCCATCCGAAATGGTCGAATCCCCCCGTCCCTTCCTCACCACGCAGCTGCCGCGGCGGATCCCAGCTGATCAGACCACGAAGATTCGGCTGGATTGCCTGCGCTCCCGTGGCCAGCTGCGGGCGCGGAGCAATGGCCCTCACCGATACGTCCAGGCCTTCCGCGATGCCGACAGAATCAGCTTCGGCCTGGAAGAGGGACCCGCCTGGATCGAGTTGGACTCGGACACGGGCATGTTGTGTCTCTCACCTCCCGCTACCGGCTCCCACGGAAATCACACGGTCACCCTCCGCATCAGCAATGACCAGGGGGGCACGGATGTGATGGGTTTCGATGTCGACGTCGTGACAGGGCAGGAATCGTGAATCACGCCGTCCTCGCTCAAACCGGTAGAAACATTGCAGGAGATGGTGTGCGTTTCCGCATGTTCTTCGGGGTGTTGATGGTATTCTTTGCTCTGGGCATGACCTTGCTCCTTGCCGTGGCCGGCGCCCCGCTGCCCGCGCGAGCCGCCATCTTCGTGCCCTTGTGGATCGGGATCCTGTGTCTGTTACAGGCCCATCGTGGCATCTGCGTCTTCCTGGCCGCACGCGGAGTCTGTTCTGTCGAAGGTGGCAATGCCGTCATCGAGGACGCCGCTGTGCGCAGGAGTCTTGAGCGACGGGCCGTCCGCATTCACCTGGTTTCCATGTCGGCCGCCTCGCTGCTGACGATCGTGCTGATGATGGCCTCTCTGTTCATCCCCTGGCGTTCCTTCTTCGCCGTCGGGTAGTTTCATGGCTGACAAATCCAAGCTGCTCATCAAGACCCTGAAGAAGATCCCCATCTTCGATGCGCTGCCACCGTCACAGGTCAAGCGATTGGTGTCGCTGTGTGAACCACGGGAGCTGGCAGAGGGTGACATCCTCTGCCACAGCGGCACGCCCAGTGATGAGATGTATATCCTGCTGGCGGGTGAATTGTCTGTGACGACCAAGGAGGGCGCCCATGTGGCCACATTGACACCCGTCACGACCGTCGGCGAGATGGGTGTCATCACGGGACAGCCGCGATCCGCGACCGTCACCGCCCTGCGAGCATCGCGCACACTCGTGCTCAAACGGGAGCTGTTTGAGGCGGCCATCGAAGAGGACAAGGCGCTCAATTCACGTGTGATGCGCAACTTCATCGAGATTCTGGCTCAACGCGTTGGGGACGACAACATCCGCCTGCGCGAGTTTGAGCAGCAGGTACAGCAGGCCGCTGCTGAATCGCGAGGAATGGAAGGGCGACTGCGCCAGCAGGAGCGGCGCACGGAGCTGGCCCTGAATCTGCTCGTAGCCAGTGGCGGCGAACGCGATGAGGCGATGGCCCGGATGGATGAGCAGATGCACGCCCAGGCACCCCGGGTGCTCGTCGTGGACGACGAACCGGATTTCCGCGATCTCGTGCGGCGGACCCTTTCCTACTGCACCGTCTCTGAAGCGTCAGATGGTGAGCATGCACTGGCCAGCCTGGAACAGGTCGTACCCGATCTCGTCGTCACGGACATCCGCATGCCACAGATGGATGGGATCGAACTGGCGGCAAATCTACGACAACGTTATCCCCGGATGCCGGTGCTGGGCGTGAGTGGTTTCGTCGGCCCCGATGAAGTAGATCAAGACGCCTTCCAAGGCTTTCTGAACAAACCGATTGCCGTGGGGGAATTCCGCGCCCTTGTGGAAGAGGCGCTGGCTGAGCTCGACGCCTGATCTTGCGCGCCAGCCCGCCGTCAGCCTGAAGACAACGGCAACGTCAGCGTCTGCAGACCACCATCGTGAGTGGTGGTGATCGTCAGATCTCCCCCGTGCTTGCGGGCGACGTGCCGACCGATGGTGAGTCCCAGCCCCGCGGGCTGACCATCCTGCTTGGTCGAGTACCCGAGCTCAAAGACACGTTCCCCCACCTCGGCTGAAATCCCCGGGCCATCATCTTCCACAATGAACTGTACGTGGCCATCCTCAGTGGTCGTCGTCAGACCGATCGAGCCCCCCTCCCCATCTGCGGCCAGGGCCTCGCGAGCATTCTGCAACATGGCGATGAGGGCCTGAAGAACCTGACCGGGCATCACTTCGACCTGGCCGGCATCGGAGGCCAGGTCCGACATCAGCAGCAGTCCATCCATCTCGCAGCGGTAACGACATAACTCCACTGCCTCCGTCGCCAGATCATTGGCACCGACACGCGCCGAGGCGGTGCGCAGTTGCCGCGAGAATTGGAGAAGCCGCCGGGCAGCTGCCATGGCCGTGAGCGACCAATTGTGGGCCGTACGTGCCTCCTGAAGCACCTGCTCGTCGACACCGGCGCCATCTTCCTCGAGACGTTCCAACAGCAACTCGACATTGCCGTTGACGACACTGAGTGCATTGTTGAGATCGTGTGCGACGGCACCGGTGATCTCGCCTGTCAGATCGAGTCGCTGGCGATGGCTCAATGCCTCGAGCAACAACTCCTGGGTCGTTGAATCCATATGGCCTCCACCTCGCAGGGGCTGCTACGATACGACGCGGCCGACGAGAGAGCCAGCCATCGGTGAACCGATGGCTGCCCCAGGCGTATACACTGACAGACCCCCGTGGGAGAGAGTGTATGCGCTGCGTCCTGCCCCTGGCCTTCCTGCTGCTGTCCTCGATCGTGAATGCCCAGGATCCCCCTGCACCTGTGCAACTGGCACGCAGGGCGGGATTCCTGTCCCCCGATTACTATCAGCAGCAAATGCCTCTGTGGTCCGACTACCTGGCAGATCATCCACAGGACTCCCATGCCTGGCGGTCACGATATCTGTCGGCCGAGTACAGCCGTAGCGCCGACGCCGAGCAGCTCGACAGGATCCTGCAGGAAATGTCTCAGGCTGTCCCCAACTGCTGGCAATTGCCGTATCTGAAGGCCCGTCGTGTCGGATTGGGTCATCTCGAGCGACATCTGGCCCTGCTTGAGGAGGCATCGAGGCGCTGCCGACAGGACTGTGCCGACATCGACGAGAGCCTCGGCCTGATCCACGAGTTGCGAAGTGACACAACAGCGGCAGCCGCTGCGTGGAAGCGCTTCTACGCCAGTCACACCATCGCGACAGGTCTGCTCGACTACAACTACAACCTGTTGCAAACCGTCGAGAAAGACGGCGTGTTGATCACAAATGGTGACAATGACACGATGCCAGCCTGGATTCTGCAGCGGGTACATGGCGTACGTGCCGATGTGACGATCATCAACCTCTCCGTCGCCCACACTCAGCGTCCATGGCTTGAGTCACAGTTAAGTCGTCTGGGCATGGATGTGACGGTCGACTCGTTGTCGAAGGACCGGGTGGATCTCGTTCAGGATCTCGCCGACAGGATCGGCGCTACGGGTCGAGTGGTGTTCCTCGCCCTGACGGTACCCGCCTCAGACCGACGACGCATTGAAGATCATCTCAAGCTGTGTGGACTGGCTGCTCGTTACGATCCTGGTGACAGCGTCGATGCCGGACCCATCCTGCACCGCAATTTCAGCAAACGCTTCAGACTGGATGGATTGCGCCACGATTGGTTCGGCGAACGGCACCCCTCGCTGCGCCCCATCGTGCGCCGGCTGAATACGAATTATGGCTACGGTCTACTCGCACTGGCTGCCACTCACCCGCAGGAAGAGCAGTGGGCAGATCTGTCGCAGCACGTGGCCAGTCTCAGCAACGATGCACACTTCTCTGAGATGGTTCGGCGGCGACTCGAGCATGGGTCGGATCTGGAGGAGATGGACTGATCGACGCACTCGACACGATGAACGACGAGGATCTCGTCGTCCGCCTGCGCGAGGGCGACACGCAGGCCTTCGACGTCCTCTACAATCGTCACAGCGCCCGACTGCTCGGTTATCTGCGTCGGATGATGAGGGATGCCGAACACGCGCAGGATCTGCTGCAGGACGTGTTCCTGCGCCTCATCGAGCGAAGGGACACGATCGATGCGCGACGCCCATTCACCCGCTGGCTCTACGCAGTGGCCCACAATCTGTGCTGCAGTGCATTGCGCCACACCCGCGTCCGCCAGGACACGCAGGCTGCCGTGAGCACGGAGTTACGCCACCAGGCTGGGCAGACCCAGGCCCGGGCACCCGATCAGGGGCTCGACGAAGAACGCTTCCTTGGGGCCCTGGACGAGGCGCTGGCCTGTCTGGATCCACAACGACGCAGCGTCTTCCTGTTGCGCCACGAACAGGGGTGGCCGATTGCCGACATCGGCGCCGCCATCGGATGTCCAACAGGCACTGTGAAGTCCCGACTATTCCATTCAACGCGAGCCCTGGCGGCTCGACTCGGCCCCTTTGATCCCACCCCATCGGACACATCCTCCGATCTGACAGGACCCACCCAATGAACGATCCACAGAACGGACACGACAGCGATTGTCAGCGATTCAGTGCCCTGATGGCTGAGAGGGATGATCCGACGGCGATGCTGAGAGTCGATCGCCAGTTCACCGATGCGCATCTGAAATCCTGTCGCCAATGTCAGCATGAACAGCGACTGCTGCAGCGCATCGACTCACAGTGGTTGTCACAGGCGGACCGGCTGCCGGAGCCTGACGCTGAGGTGCGGTACCACTTGCGGGCAGCGGTTCGTCGCCGGCAGCCTCGCCCCTTCGCCGAACGGGTGCTAGGGTGGCTGAAATTGCCCGGCCCCGCGTACGGAATTGCCCTGGCTGCCCTTCTTCTGGCAGGTGTTACCAGACCCGACCGCGATCCATCGGCGCCACTGGCAGCCGTCGCCCCTGTGCCAAGTCTGGCCGACACCAGTGCGCTTCTGCCGGTCCTCACACGCACTGACAGCGACAACGTCCTGGCGAATTTCCGTCTCGTGGACAGGCTGCGCCGGATCGATCGTCCCGACTCAGCGGCCAGACTGTTGCCACATCGACACAGCGGTGGCTGAGTCAGGGGCACGCATCAGGGAGCAAGTGCAGGCAACAGCCAGAGGAGCAGGATGGATCGGGCCGACCAGCAGATCGTGCGAATCCAGTTCCCCATCACCAGCCTCGGTACGAGGCCAACACCTTCGCCCTGGCTGATGCGCCGATGCAGGGGCATCTGTAACAGGAAGGTTGAGAGCCAGATCACCAGCAGGAGGGCCGCGTTGATCCACAGGGCCACTGCATTGTCGGGTGAAGCCGTCCAGACCAGCCACAGGCCACTGAACAACTCGAGAATCATCACGGGTGCGACAATGGGTGTCGTGCGGCGCGAGTGCTCGTGCACATAGTCGGCGAAACGCCCACTGACTCGCCCGAACAGCGGGTAGTGGACGACCTGGACAAACCAGATCACGCCCGTCATGAACAGGGCTGCGGCACAATGCAGTAGAAGGATCACAGCGACAGGTCGCGCTCAGGACTCGAGTTCAGGGCTGGAGCAGAAAGATCCGACGCAGGGGCTCGTTCAACAGCAGCGGCGCGGGACCCACAACCGCGATCCATGCCCAGCAACGACGCAGCAGCGGATACCGGCGCAGAGCACGATCGCCGCACCATCCCAACGGCTGCAGAAGGAAATACAGCAGCATCGATCCGAAGGGCACGGTGTAACCAGCCAGATAGACTGGCAGGTGGAAGACGAGTTCGTGCCAGAGACCGGAGGCGATGAAGGCGCAGAACAACGCCGCATAGGGGTGATGCCGCAGGGGGCGGAAGAACTGACTCCGGAGCCAGCCACCAATCCAGCGATTCCAGCGACGACCCCAGAACTCGGCGACACTGCCGGAGGTGAGCGGATTGTCGTGCAAGGGCCGCAGGGGCAGACCGACCAGTGCGAAGGGCAAGGCCATGACAGCTCCCATTGCGGCCGTCACGACATAGAAGGGCAGAACCGCGGCGAATGGATACAACCACACGTCGATGAGGCCCTGCGTGCAGATCGTTCGGAATCCGTAGATCGACAGAGCGGCCAGCGGCACACTCCAGCCAATTCGCAGCAGCGCATCCACGACCGCCTCGCGACGACCGATGACATCACGCCACGCGTCCAGTGCGTAAGAGGGTGAGAGCAGCACAAAGATTCGAGGAAAACCAACTCGTGTTCTGCTCTGCAGCACCGTCAGTGTCTTGGCGACAGCACCCGCACAGGCATACCACAGAAGGAAGTCCGTCGACAGGGCCAGACTCGCCATCATATGACCAACTCCGCACCGCCACGAAGGGGGCAGTCAGCGTCACAGCCCGTGCCGCATGTCATGGTCTGGACTTCATCGGTTTCGATCGAATTTGGGTGCACCTTCGGCGTGAATGTCGCGTTCCTGGTGGTCCAGCGCAACGCGGGCCTCGCTCAACCGTCCATTGAGGTGGCCGCCCCGCCTGGTGGCCGAGCAATATGAGCTGCTTCCCGATGGGCGTAGGCGTGCAGATGGGCCGTCTGCTCTGGCGTGGGCGCGTATCCGCCGGACAGCACCAGGGCTGTGGGCAGGCCCGCCTGGCACAGGGCGCGCAGAACGTAGCCATCGCGACCTGCCAGCCCGGCCGGGGTCAGTGCCAGGCGGCCGTAGCGATCCCCCGACACCGGGTCCACTCCGGCAAGATAGATGGCCAGATCGGCCCCGGCGGCCCGGATGACGTGCGGCAGATGATGACTCAGCGTCGCCAGATACTCCTCATCCGCGATCTGGTCGGCCAGTTCCACATCGAGGCTGGATCGCTGTTTCTCGAAGGGGAAATTGCGGGCACCGTGCATCGAGAAGGTGTAGGTCTTCGGATCGTCCTCGAAGATCGCCGCCGTGCCATTCCCCTGGTGAACATCCAGATCGATCACCAGAGCACGGTCCAGTGCGCCCTCGGCTCTCAGAAGGCGGATGGCGACGGCCACATCGTTCAGGACGCAGAACCCTTCACCGTAGTCGGCAAAGGCGTGGTGTGTGCCCCCTGCCAGATTGGCTGCCAGGCCGTCCTGCAACGCCAGTCGGGCAGTGAGGATCGTCCCCCCTACAGCCAGGCGCGACCGTTCGACGAGCGCCACCGACCACGGTAGCCCCATGCGTCGTTCAGCGCGCCGATCCAGCAGACCCTCTCTGAGCGCCACCAGATAGTCGCTCCCATGGACCAGTTCCAGTTGTTCCCAGGAAGCGGAGACTGGCTGTTGGATATCGGCCGCGACCACGAGTCCTTCGCGCTGCAGAATGCGCAGCAGCGCCGGAAACTTGGCCATGGGAAAGGGATGCCCTTCGGGCAGCGCGACGTAGTAACCGTCGTCGTAGCAGACCCGCACGGAGGCGCTATCCAATCCCGCCATCAGTGAGGAGCTCGGTCAGTGCCGTGGGCAGATCATCGTGCTCGAAGTGGTAGTCGCTGGCCACAAGACGCGCCGGTCTCACACGAGTGCTGGACAGCAGCAACTCCTGTCCCATCTCTCCAAGCAGGAGGCGCACGGCCCAGGCGGGCAATGGCAGGATCGCGGGGCGATTCAGAACCCTGCCCAGGGCTCGAGCGAACTCACGCTGCGTCACCGGCGTCGGGGCCACCACATTGATGGGGCCGCGAATCGAGTCATCTGTCATGGCGTGATCGATCACTTCCACGACATCGCGCAGGGTAACCCAGCTCATGTATTGTCGGCCTGACCCGACAGGGCCACCCAGACCCAGGCGGAAAGGCAGGAGCATCTGCGCCAACGCGCCACCGGATGGACTCAGGACCACGCCCAGCCGCAGGTGGACGACACGGATCCCGGCATCGGCCGCCGGTTTTGATGCGGCCTCCCATTCACGGACCACTTCAGCCAGGAATCCCTGCCCCGGGCCACTCTCCTCATCCACGACCTCATCCGAGCGGTCCCCGTAGTAGCCGATGGCCGAGGCACAGATCAGCACGTCTGGCCGACGCTCACATCGGGCCAGTGTCTCGGCCAGCAAACGTGTTCCCTGCACACGGCTGTCACGGATCCGCTTTTTCTTCGCCGCCGTCCATCGTCCCGAGGCGATCCCCTCTCCTGCCAGATGGATCACGGCATCAAATCCCTCGATCGGGTCGGGTGGCAAGTGTCCTGCCGCCGGATCCCAGGGCACCGCCGAGACACCCTGGCGGGTGTCGGATCGAGACAGACGGACCAGCTCGATGGTCCGTGTCATCAGGAAGTCGGACAGGGCCGAGCCGACCAGCCCGCCGGCGCCTGAGATCAAGACACGCATGCTCAGCACCCTCCCTGGGCCTGCAGGCTCTGCGAGAGGGCCGTGGCGAAGGTTTCCAGATCAGCCGGTCGACCGATCGTGACCCGGATGCACCGATCCCCTGGCGGCTGCGTGGGCATGCGGACGAAGACATCTCGATTCAGCAGATCGGCCAGGACCGCACGCGCTCGGTCTCCCTGCCCCAGGTCGACATTGACGAAGTTGGTCGCCGAGGGCAGCGTCGGCAGTTCAAGCGACCCCATCATCTGCTGCAGCGACTGTCGCCCTCGCGCCACCTCGCTGATCACGCCTGAGACGAAGTCTTTGTCACCCAGTGATGCCAGGGCACCGGCTTGAGCGACACGATTCACGCCAAAGTGATTCCGCACTTTCCCCAGCACATGGATGACCGACTCGTCTGCCAGCAGATAACCGATGCGGGCCCCTGCCATCCCGTGGGCCTTCGAGAAGGTGCGCATGCGAATGACATTCGGCAGCCCGGGCATGACCGGGATCGCGTCAGGTGGCGCAAAATCGGCGTAGGCCTCGTCGAGAATCACGAGGCAGTCTTCACCCACGTCCTGCGCAAAGCCCTCCAGTCGCTCGCCCGTGCGCCAGGTGCCCATGGGATTGTCCGGGTTGGCCACATAGACGAGACGTGCACCCACCTCGTGCACCCGGGCCGCCAGTGCCGACAGATCGACATGATCGTCTCGGTAGGGCACCGTCTCGAGTCGCGCCCCATGACCCAGAGCGTGGTAGGCGAATGTGGGGTAGGACCCCAGGGACATGACGGCGGGCTCACCTGGCGCCACGAAGACGCGGATGAGCAGGCCAAGCAGCTCGTCGATACCGGCTCCCACCTGCACGCACTCGAATCCGGTACCGTGAACGTCAGCCAGAGCAGCCCTCAGTTCGTACGCCTCGGGGTCATTGTACTTCCACACCTCGTCGATGGCCGTGCGCATCGCGTCGCGCGCTGCAGGTGAGATCCCGAAGACACTCTCGTTGGCTCCCAAGCGAACACGGAGAGGACGTCCGTTGCGCCGTTCGAAGGTCTCCGGACCGACAAATGGCACCATCTCGGGTAGTCCCCGAACGACAGGGGTCAGGGGTAGACGGATGCCCATCAAGGTATCGCTCGATGCAGTGAGGCGCTAGGTTGTCGGCGTATGGAATCTTCGTCCGACGCGAGAGATCGCAAAGAAGCCGCCGCCCTGCCGGATCGTCAAGCAGATCATCATCAGGCGCAGGTGGACCGCCAGGCCTTCGGCGTGCGGCTCCCACGTCCCGGCGATCCGGTCCTGCGGGCCATGCGTGGCCGCAATCCGCCGCATTACCAGGGACATCGGCCCTGGAATTCGAGCTGGCTGCTGATCTCCTATCTCGAAACCCTCGACCTGGAGGGACGCCGCATCATCGATGCGGGCTGCGGCTGGGGGATCGCCTCCGTCTACTGCGCCCTGCGTGGAGCGCAGGTCTGCGCCGTGGATATCGATCCGCACGTCTTCCCTTTCGTCGAAGTGCTCTGTGATCTCAACAATGTGAAGGTGAAGCCGGTTACCGCCGGATTCGATGAGGTCAGATCTGAACTGTTTGACGAGGTAGACCTGCTGATCGGCGCCGACATCTGCTTTCGTGCGCCCATGATCGGGGCCCTGTTCGGCCTGTTCCAGCGAGGAATCCGGGCAGGGATCTCACAAGTTGCAGTCACCGATCCGGGGCGTATTCCCTACCGTGATCTGGTGACCCGGTGCATTGCCGACCTGGGGGCGCATGAGGATGCCTGGCAGACGACGGAGCCCCTTCTGGCCTGGCCGGGGGAACGACCCAGTATCTGCGGACGACTGCTTCGCATCGTAGCGCCCGACGCTTGACGATCGGCGGCTACCTCGTTTTCCTCTCTCTCCCGGTAAGGTGTGAGCGGCAAGGTCTGGCGCTCAGCACTGGACGAGCCTGACCGGAGGGCTTTCCATCTGCTGATACACACCTGGCTGCACATCGCCGATGATGGAGGAGAAGAGACATGGTGCGCAGGATTGACTGCCACATGCACGTGAGGGGTCGCGGCGCCGACTGGAGTTGGGATCACAACGACCGCATCATCGAAGCGGCCGATGCTTTGGGGATTGAGAAACTGGCTGTCTCGATACCGGTCATGCGAGGCATGCCCGACTACGCGACCGTTCGGCGCGCCAACGACGACGTGATCACGGCCATGAAGCAGTATCCCGAGCGAATCCTCGGTTACAGCTACATCGTACCCGGCCAGCGGGAATCACTGGATGAGATCAGCCGTTGCCTGGATGCGGGGATGATCGGCATCAAGCTCTACAACCAGTACAAGATCTGGGATCCTGCCGTTCACCCGGTTCTCGAACGGGCGATCGATGAAGCCGTGCCGGTTCTCGAACACGCCGGTCACCCGACAACCCGCGACTTCCGCGAACAGCAGCCGAACATCTCCGACGCGGCCGACTTCGTACGAGCCGCAGCCCTCTATCCGGAATGTATGCTCATCGAGGGTCACATCGGCGGGGGTGGAGACTGGGAATGGTCGATCAAACAACTACGCCTCGCACCCAGCGTGTATCTGGACACGTCCGGATCAATCGTCGACGACGGCATGGTGGAGATGTGCGTACGTGAACTGGGCGCCGACCGCCTCCTCTTCGCAACGGACATGACCATGGAGGGCGGCGTCGGCAAGATCCTCGGAGCCGAACTGACCAGTTCGCAACAAGAGAAGATCTTCTGGAAGAATTTCCAGAAGATTCTCGACATGAGGAAAGGAGCCGTCTCATGACCGCTCCTCCCCTGCTCGACATCAACACATGGGTTGGGGCATGGCCCTTCCGCCAGCTCCGTGATGGCTCGATCAGCGGTCTGCTCAAACGCATGGACAAGCACGGTATCGAACGTGCCGTCGTGGGATCTCTGACCGGCGTGCTCTATCGCAATGCCCACCCTGCCAATGAAGACCTGGCCCGGCAGGTTCGGCGTCACCTCGATCGTCTGGTCCCCTTCGCCCTGGCCAACCCGATGGATCCCAGCTGGGAAGAAGATCTGCGCCGATGCGCCGACGATCTCGGCTTCCTGGGTGTGAGGTTGGTGCCGCAATACCACGAGTATCAGCTGACCGATCCAGGTGCCCTCGAATTGATCGACGCCATCGCCGAGCGCGGATGGTGCATTCAGATTCCGCAGCGGATCGAGGACCGCCGCACGCGTCACCCCTGGGATCGGGCCCGTGACCTGAGCCAGAGCGAGTTTGAGCAGATCCTCAAGGCCCGTCCCAAGGTCGGGTGGATGTTCCTCAACGCCCTCGGCCTGGACGGATCTCGCCTGCCTGAGAATGCACGCTACGTGGTCGATATCTCCCGCATGGCCAGCGTTCTTCAGCGCAACATGCAGACATTCCTCGACACCGCCGGCCCGGAACATCTCGCCTTTGGCACGGGGATGAACTGGAATGTGCCCGAGCCGGCCCTTCTCAAGCTGCAGTTGCTGGATCGCCCGAAGAAGATTCGTGACGGGATCGCGTGGCGAAATGCTGCCCGCCTTCTCAAGTTGCCCTGATAGAGACCGGGAGAAACGCCGTTGTCCTTCGATGCACAGTGGAAGCAGGATTTTGACCAGGATGGTTTCGTTGTCCTGCCGGACTACCTCAGCAGCGCCGAGGCGTCGGATGTCGACGCGAATATCGACCGCTTCATCACCGACATTCTACCCGGTGCGCCAGAAACGACCGCCTTCTACGAAGATCCTGACGATCCGTCATCGATCATGCGGTTGCAGAACATGATCAATCTGGATCCGTGGTTTCATGAACTCTATTACGATGGGCGCATGGCAGGGCTGGCGCGGCATCTGCTGGGCGATGACGTGGTGGGAAAGAATCTTCAGTGGTTCAACAAGCCGGCCCGCATCGGTGGCCCCACGCCGGTCCACCAGGACGGCTTCTACTTCATGCTCGAGCCAAATGAAGCGATCACGCTGTGGCTCGCACTCGATGTCATCGATGAAGAGAATGGCTGCGTCCGTTACGTTCCGGGCACACACAAACAGGACATGCGGCCCCACCAACGATCAAATGTGATCGGCTTCTCTCAGGGCATCACCGACTATGGTGATGACGACAGGGCACGAGAGAAACCAATCTGCGCCAAACCGGGTGATCTGTTTGCCCATCACTCGATGACCGTGCACCGCGCCGACGCCAATCCATCGACGCGCCGCCGTGCTGCACTCGGTTTCGTGTTCTTTGCCGCTTCGGCCAAAGAGGACCAGGACCGGGCCGAGGCCTACCGACAGGAACTCTACGAGCAGTGGGAAAAGGAAGGTCGACTATGACCAGCACGTATAGTATTCAGAAAGCAGATCAGTCTCTTGGCACGCCCGACCTCAACAACAGCTCGCTGTGGTCGTCGGCGGCAGTGGCGCAAATTACGCACTTCACCTGGGAAGACTCCGGTCACCGGCCCGACGCACGTGGCCACCTGCTCTATGACGACAACTGGCTCGCCGTCCGCTTCGACGTAGATGATCGGTATGTACGGGCTGTGGCCGAAAAGTTCAACGATTCAGTTTGCACCGACAGCTGTGTCGAATTCTTCGTGGCACCGAACGACGATCCCGCAGAGAATGCGTACTTCAACTTCGAAGTGAATTGTGGCGGCACGATGCTGCTGCACGCCTGTCCGTCTTCTGCACAGCGTCTGGCGGGGGCCGGCTCGGTCTATGTCAACGAAGAGGACGGTGCGACGATTGTGATGGCCTCGACTTTGCCGAAGATCGTGGAGCCAGAACTGACCGAACCCACATCCTGGTCGGTGGAATACCATGTACCGTGGACACTGTTCGAGAAATACTTCGACGTGAAGCGCCCGGGCCCGGGCGATACGTGGCGCGGCAACTTCTACAAGTGCGGCGATCGCACGTCTCACCCGCATTGGGGTTCGTGGTCGCCAGTGGACACACCCAATCCGAGTTTCCACCAACCTGACTTCTATCAGCCCCTGCGATTCAGCTAGTGGAATACACGATCACGAGGGCCAACCGCCCACTCGGCCACCCGACAACGGACTGGGATTCCCCCCTGTGGGGGGACGTGGAACCATTGGATATTGCCGATTTCCGCTGGCAGGATGGCGGTCACAGACCTCGTACTCAAGTCCGCATCACCTACGACGACGACTATCTGGGCGCCATCTTCCGCGTCGAGGACCAATACATCCGCTCCGTGGCTCGGAAGTTTGGCGATCCGGTCAGTGCTGACAGCTGCGTCGAGTTCTTCCTCTCGCCTCATGCCATGGGAGAGACGGATGCCTATTTCAACTTCGAGTTGAATTGCGGTGGTGTGATGCTGCTGCGCCGCTGCTCATCGACGACGGAACGCGGCTGGCACCGCCCGAGCCCCTTGCTGGCCGAAGCCGACGCATCCCTAGTCCGCGTCGCTCATACCATGCCACGCCGCGTCGAACCGGAGATCACGACGGCGACCACGTGGCTGGTGGAATTCCACGCGCCCTTTGAGCTCTTTGGGCGCTACTTCGTCGACCTGCCGCGACCAGAGGCCGGCGTGGAGTGGAAGGGCAATCTCTACAAGTGTGGTGCGGCGACCTCACATCCACACTGGGCCACGTGGGCGCCGATCGAACTCGAGACACCCAGCTTCCACGCCCCACAATTCTTCCAGCCGCTGCGCTTCGGCTGAGCCCGACGTCGGCGTGGCCGGGGGCGCTGCGCTGCCATCGCACTACTCGCCTGCAGCAACCGTCCATTCTCCCTGCTCCATGAGCAGCTCTTCACTACCATCCTTACGCTGGCCGAATACGTCAATCTGGTCTCCGCCGATCATGAAATCCACGTGAGTCAGGCTGTCATTGACACCGTGAGCCAGTAGTTCTTCCCTCTTCATCTGTCCTCCCCCTTCGACACATTCGTCATACGCCTTGCCCAGGGCGATGTGACTGGCGGCATTCTCATCGAAGAGCGTGTTGTAGAAGAGCAATCCTGTCTGTGAGATCGGCGAGGAGGCGGGTACGAGGGCCACTTCGCCCAATCGCGCCGATCCCTCGTCGGTGTCGACCAGCCCCTGCAGCACATCCTGCCCTGCAGCAGCCTCAACCTCTACGACACGCCCCCCTGCGAAACGCACGCGGAAATCTTCGATCAGATTCCCGGCATAGTTGAGGGGCTTGGTGGCCGTCACGGTCCCATCCACACGCTCCCGGTGTGGCGTGGTAAAGACCTCTTCTGTTGGAACATTCGGCGTGAAGGTGATCCCTGACTCCGTCGTCGATTGCCCGCCAATCCAGCGATGTCCCTCGACGAGGCCGACACGCAGATCGGTTCCCGGCCCCGTGAAACGCAGTGCGTCATAGGCCGTCGTGGTCAGTCGCGCCGCCCGGCGCGCCAGTTGTTCCAGATGCTGATCCCAGGCAGCGACGGGGTCGGCTGCATTGAGGCGGCAGGCATTGGCGATGGCACCCCACAACGATTCCACTGCATCATCGGCATCGGGAAAGATCCGCTGAGCCCAGGATGGAATGGGCACGGACAGAACACACCAATTGACCTGATGGCTGGTGATATAGGTGAGATACTCCCGTGTATTCTCCGCCTGCACGCGCTGCACCGTCGTGACCAGGGCCGGATCCTCATCCTTCAGCAGAGCCGGATCGGTTCCCCTGAGGCTCAAGAATGCATCGCCTCGCTTGGCGGCGGCCACCATCGCGTCAGAGCGCCACGTGGGGAATTCCTCAAAGGAATCGCGCGGGGCGTGGCGGAAGCGAGCCAGCGTCAGTTCGTCGTCGGTCCAGTTTACCTCCACGAGAATGGCGCCGCGATCGTAGGCCGCGGCAGCAACAACGTGCACCAGATCGGCGGCGATGATGGGTGCTGACAGGAACAGACGCTGTCCCGCCTGAAGATTCAGGCCCACGCTCAATGCCAGATCGGCATAGGCACGAAGTCGGTCTTGCATATCGTTTGCACTCCTCAAGTTTGGGTCGATATCAGTCCTGCCAGAGCAGTTGTCCATCAGTCATACCATAACGCTGGCGCAACCAGTCGAGAATGTCCGACGATAGCGGCGCGCCCAGAACAGCCGCTGTGCTGGCCCGCAGGTGCGCCTGGTTGCCGGTCCCCACGAGCACGACATCAATGCCAGCCTGGGCTGCAGCGAACTTGAAGGCGAGATCGGCTGGTGTCATCCCATCGGGGATCCGCGTCTCGAAGAGAGTCGATTCACCGTCGGCAAGTCGATCCATCGTCTGTCGCAAGGGCTCCAGGCCGGTGAATGCGGAGCGAGCCGCCGACATGCAGAACACACCCATGTCACGGGCCCGTGTTGCGGCGAAGGTGGTCTCCGTGATCCCGAGCGGTTCGGCTACCTGATCGAGGATGCTGTATTGCACCATGAGTGAATCGAAGTGACCACACTGCGCAGCGGCCCGAGCCATGGCCTGGCTGTGATCCTTGCTTGGATCTTCAGTGATGCCAATGTGACGGATCTTCCCCTGATCCCTCAGGCTCAGGGCGACCGGCAGCAGGCGTTCGACGATCTCATCGAAATCTTCCGGTAGAACGGCGTGAAACTGGAAGATGTCGATCTGATCACGGCGCAGGTCTTTCAGGCTCGCCTCGACTTCGCCCACGAGTTCCTGCGGATCACGTTGCACAGTGTCAGACCTGTGGGTGTCCCGGTCGTGCCAGAACACCTTCGTGGCAATCATCATGTCGTGAGCGCCGAGACGTTGCAGCGCGCGGCCGATGGTCGCTTCGGTCCCGTATCCACGAGCTGTATCGATGTGGTTGATGCTCAGATCGCGGGCACAGGCGATGAGCGCCTCGACTTGGCTGTCGCCATTCCCCTGCTGGGTCCCCAACCGTGATGGGCCACCCGCACCGAGTCCAACGCGGGACAGTTGCAGCCCGGTTCGGCCGAATCGATGGGTTGTCATCTGCTCAGACATGATCCTCTACCGTCGACCCTTGACGAGGTGTGCGCAAGCGAGCAACATGCTGGGTATGGATCGCCGACGTCACCTGACGGGCCTGGCCATCACCGTGGTAGGTGTCGTCCTGATCAGTCCGGACTCTCTCCTCATCCGCCTGTCGCTGACGGATGTGTGGACTCTCGGCTTCTGGCGTGGGATCGGGCTGGCGACCACGTTGTTTGCCGCCCAACTGATCCGCCACCGCGGTGCCATCATTCCCGTCTTTCGCCGACTCGGCAGACCGGGTCTGGTGGCCTCACTGCTGTCCGGCATGGGCACCGTGATGTTCGTCGCCGCCGTGCAACACACGAGTGTTGCCAATGCCCTGATCCTGATCGGTGCCTCGCCGTTGATCGCGGCCATCCTGTCACGCGTCTTTCTCGGTGATCACATCCCATCCCGCACCTGGGTCGCCATTGGCGCCACACTGGCAGGCGTCGGGTTGGCCGTCGGCGCTGGCCTCGAGGGGCCACGCTGGGGCGACCTGTTCGCCGCCGGCACGTCGATCTGCATGGCTGCCTATCTCACGATCGTTCGCGGTGTGGGAGATCTGGACATGACGCCCTGCGTCTGCATCAGCGGGGTCGTGGCCGCCCTCATCTGCTGGCCACTTGCCCAGCCGTGGCTGATTGCACCCCAGGGCGCACTGTATCTCGGGCTGCTCTGCCTGGTCGTCATTCCCCTGTCGTTCTCCCTCATCACCCTCGCACCGCGTTACCTGCCCTCCTACGAGGTCAGCCTCATCGGCGCTCTGGAGACATTCCTTGGCCCCCTGTGGGTCTGGCTGGTGCTGAGTGAGAACCCCGGGATACACGCCATCGTCGGCGGCCTGATCGTCATCACAGCCCTGGCCATGCATACGATCGCCGGACTCGGCAGGGGGCCCGATTCAGTCCCACTCCAGCAGGACGCCTAACGCTTCACCGGGACGATTCCACAACAGATCGAAGGCTTCAGCCGCCTCGGTATAGGCATATCGATGGGTCGTCATGCGCTGCGCCTGCACCTGCCCGGAGGCCAGCAACTGCATCGCCCGACGATAGAAGGCCAGACCGATCGTGCGGCCATAATAACCACCGAGAATTCGTCGTCGCTGAATCTTGCTGGAGGGCAGGGAGAGCGGCTCGTCTTCATAGAGGCCGATCAGATGCAGGGTGCCATCCACACCGAGCATGTCGAGTCCCTGCTCAAAGGCCTTCGGCCCCGCCGGTCCGCCGACGGCGTAAACAACGACGTGTGCACCGGCGCCATTCGTCAACTGGCGCACGACGGCCACCGGATCTTCCTCAGCTGCATTGATGACGCGGTCCGCTCCCAGGTCGGTTGCCATCTGACAGCGACTGTCGAGGGCGTCGACGGCAATCACATAACCATGCCCCCGGGCCTTCATCACCTGTAGCATCAGAGATCCCACCAGCCCCTGTCCGAGGATGACGACCGTGTCCGTGGGCCCGATCTCTTCCGCGTCAACCCAGGTGACCGAACCGGATGTCAGGGGGTAGTAGGGGGCCGCGTCCCAGCTCACATCGTCCGGCAGTGCCACGACCAAGGCCTGAGCCGCGGGGCTGTCAGCCACGGCCCGACGAACGCTGTATTGGGCATGCGGGGCCGTTGCCACAACCCGATCTCCGGCGGCGAAATTCGTCACGCCTTCACCCACGGCATCGATCGTGCCCGCCATGGAGTATCCCATGATATCCGGCGAGACGGCATGATCGCGCGTATATCGGGCGCCCATCTCCGAGCCACGACTGATGAGGGATCTCACGGCGCGAATGCGCACCTCACCAGCGTCTGGCTCCGGCATGGGCGCGTCTTCGAGAATGAGATTGTATCTTCCCTCCGGTTTGGCGAGGCGTTTCATCTGCTTCCCTCCTGTCCATACGATGATGTGATGTCAGAGACCTGCTTGAGGATTGAACCTGATGCGTAACGAACTGACTGCTGACCAGATAGACCACTACCGCACGCAAGGCTTCGTCGTGATAGACGACTTTCTCGGTGCAACCGAACTGGACACGTGGCGCACGGCCGTGGACGAAGCCGTGGAGCAACGCCAGGATCGAAAACTGGCCAACCGCGACGACCGCGCGGGCGATGGCTACTACGACAAGGTCTTCACACAACGGCTGAATCTGTGGATGGATCATGATGGTGTCCGACAGCTGATGCTCGATCGTCGTCTCGGCCAGATGGCGGCGACGTTGGAAGGGGTCGATGGCATCAGGATCTGGCACGACCAGGCCCTCATCAAGCAGCCATGGGCCAACCCCACAGGCTGGCACCTCGACAATCCCTACTGGTCCTTCAGTTCCCGGCATGCCATCAGCATCTGGATCGCCCTCGACGATGCAACACCCGACAATGGCTGCCTCTACTTCATTCCAGGTACCCACCGGGAGGCGAACTGGGACAATGCGCCCATCGGCCAAAATATGGGTGAACTCTTCGAACTGTACCCCCAGTGGGCCACGCGGGCCAGTGCCCAGGCTTCGATGCGGGCCGGATCCTGCTCTTTCCACAATGGCCTGACCGCTCACGGCGCCGGTGCCAACATGACCTCCGGCCTGCGTCGAGCCATGACCTGTGCCTACATGCCCGATGGCGAACAATTCAATGGACGCGCCAACGTCCTGCCACCCGAATACATCGCCACATTGAGCGAGGGTGATCTGCTCGAGAACGACGAGCAGAACCCGCTCCTCTACCACACGACCAAACCTTGCCCTGCGGTCGGCATCTGAGCACACCGATCTGGAGCCATTCACTCAATAGTCTGCAGCTCCAGATCATCCCGGCAGATGCCCTGCTGGAATGCATCGGCGACCTGCATCGATAGCAGCCCTTGGGCAAGATCCGGTGCCAGGGCAGCTGTGGCCCCCGCCTGCTTCAGCTGGCGCAGGCCTTGGAGGAAGGCACGCGTCTCCCCGAGAGATCCATTCTCCTCGTAGTCGGGCATGCCCTCATCGGCTGCGCTCCAGTCCATGACACGCTCGCCATTGTTGTCGATTCTGACAGCAGGATGCTGGAAATCCAGTTCGATGCGAGCATCATCGCAGAGCAATTCCACCGACTCTTCCGGCGTGCCGCTGTCCGGGGCGATCTGGATGCTGACCTGAGGCCCTCCATCCTGCAGAAGCCGGCCGCTGTAGAGGGTGGCACGCTTCCCGCCATCGATGACGGTCTCCACCCGTTGAGGCGCCCCAGTCAACGACAGGACGCAGTCGATCAGGTGGATACCGGTATCCCGAGCAAAGAAGGTCTCCAACCGCTGATGACGGAGCATGCGTCCGATGATGAGCCGTGGCCTTACCCCGGCCTCCTCCATCCAGGCGCAAGCCTTGAGCAGGGCTGGGCAGAATCGCCGATTGAAGGAAACCATGTGGGGTGTGCCGGTCTGTCGGGCCACCTGAAGTAGTCGCTGCGTCGCCTCGGCGCCGACGCCAGGTGGTTTCTCGATGATGACCGGCAACTGAGCCCGCAGAATCTTGATCGCCAGCGCCTCCGTCGCCTCCATGGGTGTGATCGCCACGAGGCCGTCGAGGTCTTCGGTCGCCAGCATGTGATCCAGATCTGTGTAGGTGCGCTCGAAGCCGAAAGCAGCAGCGTAGCTGGCGGCCCTGCCTTCATCCAGATCACACACAGCAGCAAGGGTCACGTCTTCTCCGTCCGCCACACAACGGGCAAGGGCCGGTCCGTGATTTACGCTGGAGTGTCCGCCAGCGCCCAACACCGCCACACGCACAGTCATTGCTCAGACCCCCTCGAGAAAGACGACGAACATCTTGCCGTCCACCGCATTGGATTCGGCTGGATTCCAAGGTTTTCCCAGGATGTCGATCTTACCATTGCCGGTGACGTCACCGACGACGATTTCGTGGCCACCGAGATTGGCGTCGAGGATGACATGCTCCTCCCACTCCTGGCCACGGCCATCCACGTTCTCCCATAGATACCACCGGGGAGCGGCTTCTCCACCGACGGCCTCCATCTCAGCAGAGATGATGTCGAGGTCGCCATCCCCATCTGCATCCACCACCTGCAACGAGTGATAGGCGCCACGACGCGGACCGGGACGTTGTGGCAGATCGTGACGCACCCAGCGTCGGCCATCGCCGTCGACATTCTCCATCCACCAGATCCGACCACCGGGAATTTCGGCATCGGAAAAGACGATATCCTGGCGTGAGTCGGCATCCATATCGCAGATGACGGCCTTGGTGGCATTGAAGGCAAAGGGGGGCTGGAAATCCGGTGGTGGTGGCGTGTTGGGGCCGATCGGAATCTCTTCCCATTGGCTGCCATCGCCCTTCACATTGCGAAACCAGACATCCGTCCGCACCACATCCAGATGCCCGTCACCATCGATGTCACCCAATGCAATGCCGGCATGCACCGGGTCGCCGATATGCGTCGGCGCAGGCCAGGGCTGTGTCGGATCTTCCCCAATCCGATACCAGCGCACGTCATTTCGATCAGACATGGTGACAACTTCGGGACGGCCATCGCCATCGATGTCACCCACGGCCACATCGTGAACGGCAGACAGTTGAGGATCGAAGACGAATCGCTCGAAAGGCACACTGAAGTCGCCACTGTTGCGATACCAGGCCCCACCCGTGACCACGTCGAGGCGGCCATCGCCATCGACATCTACGACGGTGGCGCCCACATCAGATGGTGAATCGACACCCAGCAGGAAACACGTCCAGTGATCCGGTGCCCGGTACTTGTAGACGTAGAGATCACCCTCACGTCGACCGACGATGAACTCTGGCCGGCCGCACCCGTCCAGATCGGCCAGTGCAGTCTGCGCCCAACCCCTGCCGGTCAGGCCCGTGTCGATGATGTGATGCTTGAATGTGAGATTCATCGACCCTCCTGTGTCTCCCCGTCCTCCCTGGAAGCCTTCTCCTTCTCTTCTTCCACGTGACGCAAGAGGGAGCGGAGCATGTCGCCAATATCCCGGGCACCGCCGAATACGACGACGACCTCGACAACGAAGAACAAGATCACGGACAGACCGAAAATCCAGGTCCAGAACGTCTGTATGCCGGTCACGCTGTGGCTCCGTTCTTCGCAAGAGGTTTGGGAGGATGCGATTTCTGTGTCAGCAGGGAAACGACGACCATGGCGCCGAAACTGGCGACGAATGTGGCGATCCCTACGACCTTGTCCTGCACCATCCACGCATACTTCTCTGACAGGATGGGAACACCGTCGATCTGGGCGCCATCCAGAAAGATCGTGGTCAGGGGCAGCAGTCCGGCAATCAACAGAGAGGCCAGGGTGCCGGCTGTATTGGCCTTGCGCCAGTAGAGGCCTGCAGCGGTGGTGAGCAACACGCTGGCCGAATACATCGTCCCCGTGATCGCCATGAAGCGGAAGAAGGTCTCCGGCGGCTTGTAGAGATATCCCCACAGCAGAACGAAGATCCCGCACCCCACGACTGCCATGCGCGTTAACTGGATCTTGCGGGCATCCGTCAGCCCCGGTCTGAGGGGCAACACGATGTCGTTGACGAGGATCGAGCTCCAGCACAACAGATAGGAGTCGAAGGTCGACATCATCGCCGCCAGCGCCGCGGCCACCATCAGGCCACGCACCCCCGCCGGCAGGATCTGAGCCAGATAGGCCGGCATCGCCGCCGCCGTGTCCGGCTTCCCGTCGATGAAGGGCAGGTCGATGGACAGGTCACCAGCGAAATACGTGAGTGCGCAGATCCCCCACATCATCGGCATCAGGGCGCGGCCAAGAAATGACAGGCCCACAAAACCATACAACTTGCGTGAGGTCTCACCATCTACGGTGGCCAGCGCACGAGACAGCGCCGGTGGCCACATCCCAGTGAAAGGAATGGCCAGGACCAGCCAGACGATGAAGAGCCAGCCCAGATCCTTACTCACGATCGGATCAAAACCACCTTCACCGTATGTGGCCTGCACCGTATCCAGGACCGTGCCGTAGCCCACATGGGTGATGGCGAAATACGTGGTGAGGACGACGCTGGTGAAGAGAATGAGAAACTGCAGGTAGTCGGTCAGGACCACTGAGACCATGCCGCCCACGACAGTGTAGGCCAGCACCAGAAGCAGCAGGCCAACCATCAGATAGGGCAACATGTCCGCTGGCAGACCGACCATGTACAGCAGGAATTTCGCCCCCAGGACCAGGAACAGACCCATGTTCATCAGGCCTGCGGCAAAGGTGATGATCGCGGCGATCACCTGCGTTGTGCGATTGTAACGCAGACCGAAGTATTCGGCGATCGTGCGCACTTCCAGATCGCGCAGACCCTTGACGATGAATCCCGTCTGGCCGACGAAGGTGAATCCAATCAGGGCGATCACGCCGATGATGAAAGCGGAGAAGCCGCTGCGATAGCCCTGCTCCGAGAAATACATGAGGGTCACCAAGCCGAGCTCGGTGGCGCCCATGGTCGCCATCGCCAGATACAGCTTGAGTGTGCGGCCGGCGAGCAGGAATGAGTCGTAGTCGCTGATCAGGCGACGTGTGCCCAGGGCCACACCCGTTGTCAACGCCAGAAATGCGATGACGGTGGCCCAGTCGATCCAGATAAAGTTCAATGTCGTCTCCGTGTGTCGAGGCGCCGATGTCGAGGCGCTTGATTCGGGTAGCGCGTGCCGAACACTGCATGCTTGAACTTGAGTCAGCTACTTGAGCAACATCAACTTCCTTGATTGTGAGGTCGTGCCGGTCTGCAGCCGCACGATGACGGGCCCCGAAGCCACGCGTTGACCCCTTTGATCCATGCCATCCCAGTGGACCTGGTGTCGGCCTGCCGGCATCCACTCATTGCGCAACACAGCCAATCGCTGTCCCGTCACCGCGTGGACGACAAGCTCCACCCACCCGTCGCGGGGCAACGTGAAAGGAAGAACCGTGCTGGCATTGAAGGGATTGGGGTAGCCCGCCTGCAGCGCGACCTGTGACGGCAGCGAGGGTGAATCCTCCAGGATGGCCGTCATCACGGGTGCCAGATACTGCGTGAGTGCTGCCCCGCTGATCACGTGAAGTTCACCGGCATTGTCGCGCACATTGAAGGGGCCGTCTCCCGCCATGCCATTCGGCATGACGTCGATGTGGCCATCTCCGTCCATGTCACCTGCCGCTGCCCAGTAAGCGGAGAAATCCACCGGATCCGGGGCCTGGATCCAGACGATGGGCACACTGGGCTCTGCCAGATCGATCACTCGGGGCAGATTCGGTCCACCCGAGATGACCACAATGCCGCCGGAGAGGCGGCGGTTGAGGGGGCCATCGTCGCCGGGCACGCCAACGAAGATATCGTCGTAGCCATCACCCTGGATATCACCGGCCGAGATCGAGTCACCGGCGATGGCGTCACCGACGGCGCCATAGATGATGATGACATCCTCCGGCGGTACGGCCATGTCGATGATCCGTCCCCGCAGGGAGGCGGCACCGAAGACAACATAGGTCTCGCCCGCGTCGCGTCGCGTATTGCCTGGACCGTCGGCCCGGTAGGCACCCACAAGCAGATCGGCGATGCCGTCGCCATTGATGTCAGCTGTGGCGATCTCTTCGCCCAGCCGATCCGGCGAACTGCTGCCGCCATCGGCACCATACATCACCATGATCGGTTCGCCGTCACGGGATGGGTCCAGGGAGGCAGCCAGATCGACGCGACGACTGCGTCTGTCGCTGCCGAACACGACATAGAGATCACCCGCCTGGGTTCGACTGTTGCCCGGACCATCGCCGGCACCCCCATCTCGATCGTAGGCATTGCGTAGCGTCCCGAAGGCCCCGGCGCCGATAATCGCATCGGCATACCCATCACCATCCACATCCGCACAGGCGACGGTAGATCCGATGTGATCGGTAGGATCGGCCCCATAGATCACACTGGCATCTTCGGGAGTTGATCCCAACTGAATGGCTTCACCGAATACATGGGGACCGTAGAGGATCCACGTCTGTCCATTTTCAGTTGCCTGGCCCGTGATGTCGCTCCCCTGATCCGCCCCGACGACGATGTCGGTGTGTCGATCTCCGTCGACATCACCTGCCGCCATCCAGACCCCCAGGCGAGACCGTGACTCTGGGCCGTGGAATACGCTGACCCCATCGATGGGAAGCGTGGCCAGGTTGAGATCCTGCCCACGCGCCAGCAGATCGGTCAGCAGGTGTCCCGAGATCAGATACAGCTTGCCGGCATCTTCCCCGGCCGGACCGTCGGCATAGAAGGCGCCGACAAGCAGATCCTGGCGGCCATCGCCATCCACATCAGCAACTTCCGTCTTGATGCCAAAGATGTCGAAGGCGGCTTCACCGTAGATGGTGACGACATTCGGCAGCTCGTCTCGCAGATCCGCAGTTCCGGCAATGACCCCCTGGCTGAAGTAGATGGCGACTTCGCCCGCATTGGCACGAGGATCCTCCGGCGGGCCATCACCTGCCATGGCAGACACGACCAGATCATCGAGGCCGTCCCCATTCAGGTCACCCGAGCGCACCGGGGTACCGAACTGGGCATCATTGACATCAGGATTGTAGATCGTGAACTGGCCGGGGCGGTCGGTTTCGGCCAGATCCCAGATGTGGACGATCTGGGCTGCCAGGGGCAAACGCGCGCACAGGCAGACGAGAGCCGCCAGACGGACGGTCTGTAACAGCATGGCGGTGCTTTCGTGATGAGGTCAACGAATCTCGGGCTCAACAGATCGTGGACCTCAACAAACGACATGGACGGGCTGCGTTGGCAAGCGGCGGGGGCACGCCCGCCGCGATCAGCCGGATATTGGCGT
>JABHDC010000170.1 GCA_018673255.1 Gemmatimonadota bacterium | reverse complement strand
GGGCAGCCATCGTCTTCAGTATGGGGGGCGACCTGATGAACCAGGAAGCCTCGGCATACACCTTCACGACGCCGGAAGCCACGACCTCTCTGGAAATGCTGCGTGGTCTCCACGCCGATGCAGCACTCGGCTTCGTGACACAGAAGGATGACGATGTCGAAGCTTTCGCCCAGGGACGCACCCTGTTTGCCCTGCGATCTTCGTCAGCCGTACCGCAATTCTCCGCCGCCGTCGAGGCAAATGCCAACTTCAGCTGGAATGTCGCTGCCGTCCCTCACACGGGGCAGGAACCTGTGCAGAATGTCTATGGCGCCAGTCTCGCCGTGGCCAAATCGACTGACGAGCAGCAACTGGCATCCTGGATGTTCATCCGCTGGTTGATCCAGCCCGAACAGCAGGATCGCTGGGCCAAGGCCAGCAGCTACTTCCCGGTGCGTCGCAGCGTCGCCCACCGTCTGGGACCCTACTTCCGCGCCGCCTACAATCTGCTGGAGTATGGTCGACCCGAACCCACAGTCGGCGGCTACGAACCCGTGCGGGCCCTGATGGTTCAGGCCATGGTGGATGTCATCGCCGGCGACGCGAGTGTCGCAGACGTGCTGGGCCAGTTGGAGACGGAAGCGAACAAGACCCTGAAGCCGTACCAGTAGACTCGTCGGCGACATCGTGGCAGAAACTATCCTGATCGTCGACGATGAACCCTTCAACGTCGATCTGCTGGAACAGGAACTCGGCGACCTCGGCTACGAGACCCTGACCGCCTTCGACGGCCAGGCCGCCGTTGAGTTGGTCCGCCAGCAGCGCCCTGATCTCGTTCTGCTCGATGTCATGATGCCCGTCATGGACGGCTTTACCGCCTGTCGACTCCTGAAAGAGGATGAGGAGACCCGCCTCATCCCCGTCATCATCATGACCGCCCTGGATCGGGTCGAGGATCGTATTCAGGGAATCGAGGCCGGCGCCGACGACTTCCTCACCAAGCCCGTGAATGATCGCGAGCTGGTAGCCCGGATCCAGACGGCACTGAAGATGAAAGCTGCCATCGAGCAGAAGGTGAATCAGGTCTCGCGCTTGCGAGACCACTTTGCCAAGTTCGTCCCTGAACAGGTCAAGCAGCTGGCCGCTTCCAATCCGGATGCACCGGAACTGTCAGAGAAGATCGAGCGGGACGTGTCCGTGCTGATGCTCGACGTCACCGGCTACTCCAAGATGAGTGAGCAGCTGCCCGCCACAGAGTTAAACGAGCTGGTGGAACGCTACTTCTCCGCCTTCCTCGATCGGATTCGCGAGGCGGACGGCGACATCAACGAGACGGCTGGCGATGGGTTCATGGCACTTTTCATGGACAGCCAGAATGCGGCTGCAGGATCGGCCCCCCACGCCATCCGTGCCGTCGACACGGCACTGGATCTGTTGCACGTAACCGAATCCCTCAATGCCGAGATCACCCAGGCATCCGGCGGCCAGACGCCCTTGTCCGTCCACATGGGGGTCAACTCCGGTTCGGCCCTCGTCGGCTCGACCCGTTTCGAGGGTACTCGGGGTACGCGGTGGACCTTCACCGCCTCCGGCCCGGTAACCAACGTGGCGGCCCGTCTCGTCGGCGTCGCCGCGGATGGGCAGATTCTGATCGGACCACAGACCTGCAAGAGTGTAGGCGACCGCTACCAGCTGGAAGCCATCGGCGAGAGACAACTCAAGAATCTCTCCGAACCGATCGTCGTCCATCGCGTCGTCGCCCGATCCCGGACCTGAGTATCCCAGACCTGAGTAGCAGGCATAAAAAAACCGGGCGCGCCGCTGCTGGCGCGCCCGGGATACCTCAGGTCACTGACGTATTAGGCCAGCAACACTTCCAGGTGGGAGACCACCTGGTCCTAACTCGAGTGGACGTTAGGTGGTCTCACCTCCTGCGGGTATACAACTACTCAATGACCACCTCCTTTCGTATCGGCGTTTCGAGTCACCACACCGGCCTCAGACCCAACACTCCTGTCTGGTGGCCGCCGCGATACAGTTGACTCTCTCCGCTCGTCCACGGTCGTGCAGCACTTCATCGCCTAAGCGACGGGATTTACGACCGGTAGCACAATGCTTGGGGTCGATGGGTTTCATCGACGGGTGAAATGTAGCCCGGTCGCCGAATCATCGTCAAGTCAATTGTCGGGACCACGCGCAACGGATAGTTTTTTCACCACTTGCAGATGAAACCTCGAATCCTCATTGCCCTTTGTGGCCTGATGGGGCTCGGCTGTTCAGCCGGGCCATCCGACACCGTCATCGTCGTGTCAGCAGCATCGAGCCTGACCTATGCCCTGCAGGATCTGGTCGATTCGTATGGTGAGTTGCACCCCGACGCCCCCACCATACAACTCAACTTCGGAGGCACGGGCGCACTGGCCCAGCAGATCCGCCAGGGCGCTCCCGTAGACCTGTTCATTGCCGCCAATGTGGCCGAACTCGACTCTTTGCAGTCCCAGGGCCATGTGGCCACCCACCGATTTCAATTCTATGGACGCCTGGTCATGTGGTGCCTCGATGAGGCAGCGTGCCCGCGAAGTCTACCGGAACTGGCTGCCCCCCACATCCGTCGCATCGCCATCGCGCAGCCCGAGGTGGCACCGTATGGCACGGCCGCCATCAGCGCCTTCAGCGCAGCCGGCGTGCTCGATGCGTTGTCGCCTCAACTCATTCAGGGGCAGTCGGCCAGAGCAGCGCTGCGTTATGCTGAGACCGGCGACGCAAACGTCGCCATGACCGCCCTGTCCCTGGCGCAATCGGTCGGTGGGCACTGGCTCCCAGTCGATGAGAACCTCTATGCACCGATCGAACAGGGCATGAGCCTGGTCACGAGCACCAAAGAGCCGCAGGCGGCGCAGGACTTCTTCGACTTCGTCGCCGGTCCTACAGGGTTGCAGATCCTCCGGGCACACGGCTTCCGGACCGCCCCATGATCGGCCCCCCATTCTGGCTCTCGGTGCAGGTCACCGCCACAGCGGCCGTCCTCATCTTCACCATCGGCACCGCACTGGCCCTGTGGCTGGTCCGCCGGAACCCCAGGGGGCGCACCGTGATCGAGACGCTGATCATGTTGCCCCTCGTACTGCCACCCTCCGTCGTCGGCTACTATCTGCTCATCGTTCTGGGACAACACGGACCTCTGGTGCAGTGGCTTGGGATACAGACCCTGTTCACCCCGGTGGCAGCCATCATCGCTGCCACCGTCGTCGGACTGCCATTGATGGTGCAGGCGGCACGCGCCTCCCTGGCCGCCGTGGATCCGGCCCTGGAACAGGCGGCCCGCACGCTGGGGTGCAGCGAACTGATGGTCCTGTGGCGGATTACGCTGCCACTGGCACGCCGGGGACTGCTGGCTGGCCTCGTGCTGGGCGCGACCCGCGCACTGGGTGAATTTGGCGCCACGCTCATGGTGGCAGGCAATATCCCTGGTCGCACACAGACCCTGCCCCTGGCCATCTACGACGCCGTGCAGACGAACCAGCACGAACTCACGACTCAGATGGTGCTGCTCATGACGGGTCTTGGTTTCGTCAGCCTGTGGGCCGTGCGCCACTGGGAACCGATCGGAAGGCGGCGCGGGTGATCCTCTCGTGAGCCATCTGCAAGTGCAGGCGCAACGACGTCAGGGCGAGTTCAATCTCGACGTGGAATTCGGCATCGAGGATGGCACGCTCGTTCTCTTCGGTGCCTCAGGCGCCGGCAAGACGTCGGCCCTGAATGCAATTGCCGGTCTGCTTCCCCTCGACACGGGACGCATCACCCTCGATGGCACGACATTCCATGACACGCAGACCGGCATCCATCTACCCGCCCGCCAGCGTCGTCTGGGGTATGTCTTCCAGAATTACGCGCTGTTCCCTCATTTGACGGTGCTGGAAAACATCGCCTTTGGCCTCGGGAACCAGAGCGATCGCCTCGAACAAGCCAGAGAGTGGCTCGCGCGCATGCGCATGAAAGACTTCGGTGACCGCTACCCACTGGAATTGTCCGGTGGTCAACAACAACGGGTCGCCCTGGCCCGGGCTCTGGCCCGACGACCTCGTGTGCTGCTGCTCGATGAACCCTTCGCCGCCCTCGATCGCGT
>JABHDC010000169.1 GCA_018673255.1 Gemmatimonadota bacterium | reverse complement strand
CGCTGGATTCCCTCGCGCATGGCGGCCCTGTCACTGGTGGTCATGGGGCTGGGTCTGGCCGCCTACCGATATACAGACTCGGTCACGTCGCTGGCGATCTTCTCGTTCGTCTGGAGTATCGGATTCCATTGCTGGGTGCCTCTGGAGCAGGCGATGGGATTGAGCTTTTCGCCCACCGCTGAGAAAGGCAAGTGGCTGGGACAACTGCGGGCAGTTGGCAGTTTCAGCTGGTTGATTGCGATCGGTGTCTGCATGTTGCTGTTCGAGTTCATCGATACCGCTTCCCCGGTCGGACTGCAGCAGTTCTACGGGGGGATGTTTACTATCGCCGGGATCGTGACCGTTGTGGGCGGGCTGGGACTACTGCTGATTCGGCGGGAGACGGTCGATGCTGATTCAGAGCGGTTCGTCTTCAAGCGTCGGTACGGCCTCTACTATGCCCTGAATTTCCTGCAGGGCTGCCGCAAGCAGATGTTCATCACCTTCGCCATCTTCGCTCTCGTGAAGGTGCACGGCATGCCGGTGGAGACGACGATGATCCTCGTCTTCATCAATCAGATCCTCATCACGTTGACGGCACCGCTGCTGGGCCGACTCGTGGATCGCCTGGGCGAGAGGGTGATGCTGAGTGCCAGCTACATCGGGCTGGTCTTTGTCTTCGCCGGGTATGCATTGATCGATCACCGACCCACACTCTACGTGCTGTATTGTGTCGACAATCTCATCTTTTTTGGCAGCATCGCCCTGACGACGTACATCCATCGCATTGCAGATGCGAATGACCTCAAACCGACACTTTCAATGGGTGTCACGATGAACCATCTGGCTGCCGTGGCGGCCCCCTTGATCGGCGGTCTGGCATGGCACTACTTCGGGCATCGGGTGATCTTCCTTTCAGGCTCAGCCCTGGCCGCCGTATCACTCATCGTGACGCAGTGGATCCAACCAAGAATAGAGCGCCCAGTCGTGGCCAACTGAAGGACACGACCTGAAACAACGTGTCACCAACACCCCGTTGAATCGGGGACCAAGGGAGCAATGATGAAAATCGGAACGCGGATGCCGGGTTTCGCCCGGGAGATTGGTTTTGACGGGTATTGCGCATGGTTGGCGGAGAATGAGTTTGATGCAGTCGATACACCACCACTGACGGCGGACATTGCCAGGACCTGCAAGCGTCACGGACTGGCCATCGGTACCAGTGATGCCAATGCGGGCGGCCTGCTGTCGCGAGATGCGGCAAAGCGGCGCAAGGGCTTGAGCGAGTTGAAGAAGCAGCTGACGGCGATCGCGAAGAATGGCGGGCATACGTATTTCGCCATTCTGGGACCAGATGAGCGGGACATGCCTCGAGGCGAAACCTTCGAGATCTTCTGCAAGATCTATCCCAAGGTGGTTGAGCACGCCGAGAAGGTAGGGATCAACATCGCCATCGAGCCCTGGCCCGGGCCATCACCTCAGTTGCCGAATCTGGGGTGTTCACCGGAGAGTCTGCGGCGGATCTTCGAAGCGATCCCGTCGCCGAATCTGGGAATCTGCTACGATCCATCTCATTTTGTGCGCCTGCAGATCGACTATGCCCGGCTCCTGCATGAGTTCGCCGACCGCGTCCATCACGTGCATCTGAAGGACACGGAGATCAATCAGGAGAAGCTCTACGAGAGTGGGATCGCGGGTGAGAGTTACACACACACCTACGGCTTTGGTGAAGGCTGGTGGCGCTACACCATTCCGGGCGAAGGCTTGATCGACTGGCAACTCATCGTGCGACGCCTCGAAGAGTCAGGTTATGACGGCGTCATGAGCGTGGAACTGGAGGATCATCACTTCTGGGCAACACCTGAGTTGCAGCAGGAAGGGCTGATCCGATCAAGAGATTACGTGGCACAGTTCCTGAAATCCGACGACTGACGCGCCGCGACCTGGCATAGAAGTTCAATCACGAGGAAGGGCACACATGGTAGGTTTTGCCGTCATCGGCTTGGGCATGGGACGTAGTCGCGCAAAAATGATCACGGAAACAGCGGGGGCGCGACTGGTCACCGTCTGTGATCTCAAACAGGCTCTGGCACAGGAAGTGGGTGAAGAGTTGTCCTGTGGCTGGACAACATCGCTCGATGATGTCCTGGCACGTGATGATGTCGACGCCGTGTTGGTGATGACGCCAAGTGGCATGCATGCTCAGGTAGGCATTCAGGTGGCGCAGGCCGGTAAACACGTCATCACCACCAAACCGATGGATGTCTCCACCACCGCCTGTGATGAACTGATCGCCGCGGCTGAATCTGCCGGTGTGCTGCTGGGCGTGGATTACCAGAGCCGTTATGTGGACACAAACTACCGAGTCGCGGCGGCCCTGCGCGATGGGCTCATCGGCCGGCCCTTGCTGGGGGAGGTTCGCTTCAAGTGGTTCCGGTCGGATGAATACTTCCAGCACAATGGTGGCTGGCGGGGTACATGGGCGATGGATGGCGGGGGCTCACTGGCCAATCAGGGCTCTCATCTGATCGATCTGCTGCTGTGGTTCATGGGTGATCCGGTCGAGGTCTATGCGGACGCGAGTGTGATGAACCATGATATCGAGACGGAGGATGTGGGTCTGGCCATGTTGCGGTTTGCCAATGGAGCGCGGGGCGTCGTCGTCGGTACGACGACCTTCACGTCGAATGCCTACTTCAGTGCGGAGGTCCATGGCACCGAAGGCGGTATCCTCATCGATTCGGCCCTCGATGGTTCGGCGCGGTACTTCGGTGACGGGCTGGAAGAGAAGCTGGCAGCCATCGAGAATCCGATCCACAATGCCATCGAGGATGCCGTGGCGGCCATCATGAATGGCACCCAGATGCGTGTCGATGGCCGAGAGGGGCGGCGCACGGTGGCTTTCCTGGAGTCGGTCTACGCTTCGTCGCGCCAGGGCGCGACCGTGAAGATGGGTGGGACAGCATGACCGGCGCGATCGCCTTGGTGGGACTCACGGCGCCCCACTCGAAGGGATGGCTCACAACGCTGCGTCACCTGCCTGAGTGTGAACGGCTGCTGGTCAGTGATCCAGATGGCCTGGGGCGTGATGGTCTGGCGTCGCCGGAAGAGTCGCCGGATGAATCAGCCGTAGAGTGGATCGACTCGATCGACGATCTGCTGGAGGGCGACCAGCGGCCAGAGATGGCCCTGTTGTCCGTGCGCAACGATCAGGCTGCGGAGCTGGCCGAGCGCTTCCTGAGGGCGGGTATTGCCTGCATTGTGGAGAAACCTTGCGCCCGTTCGAGTGAGCAGATTGCCCGGCTCAACGAAGCTGCTTCAACAGGTGGCGTGATCTGGGCGCCGGCCTTCATGAATCGGCTGCTGCCTGTCGCCTTGCGGGCGCGCCAGATCATCGCCGAGGGGGGCGTTGGGCGGATCGTTTCTGTCGAAGGACGTATGGTGACCAGTACTGTCAGCCAGAGGGATCCTGGACACTGGCTCTTCGACAAGTCCGTTGCCGGGGGTGGTATCCTGCACTGGCTGGCGATTCACACGGTCGATCTGGTCCGCTATCTGACTGGCCTGGAATACACCTCTGTCGGCGCCCATATCGGCACCCTTTCCCGGACCGGGATCGACGTGGAGGATGTGGCGGCCTGCAGTTTTCAGTTGCAGGGCGGTGCCGTCGGGTCGCTGCACGCCGGCTACGTGCTGCGCCAGCGATATGGCGATATCGGTCTCACAATCCGCGGGGATCTGGGTGAGATTGACTGGCCCATGTGGACGTGGGAAGGCCGTGGTAGCACTCTCTACATTCACGATGAAGGGCCACGCAGTACCGGTCCCGGCCGCGAGGTCGTCGAACTGACACCGGCCGATGCACCTGGATATGGCGGCGCGACGGGAATGGAATTCGTCCGTCAGTTCCTTGCCGCTGCATGCATGGGTGAAAGTGCGCCATTCATCACCAACGGCACCGATGCATTGCGTGCCATGCAATTTGTCGAAGCTGCCTACGCTGCTGCCGACTCGGGTCAGCAGATGACACCCGGT
>JABHDC010000168.1 GCA_018673255.1 Gemmatimonadota bacterium | reverse complement strand
CTCATCAAGTAGCTGCGCCGTCAGGTGCACGACGTCGTAGCCGTCCGCGGCAAGGACGGTCTTGTCTGGAATCAGGGCGATGCGGGCAGGTGCGCCACCGGTCTGAATTTCGTACGAGACGCGATCTGTCCCACGATGACCGACGGCTCGAAGTCGCCCGGCAGCAAAGGGAAGATGCCACTTGATGATGCGATCCTCGAAATCCGCAAGACGTCTGATACCGAGGGATGTCTCATCGAGGAAGAGCTCCACTTCGGGGCAGTTGCTGAACACCTCCACGACGATCGGGTCGCCTTCGTCGTAGTTCCAATGCATTCGATAGGGCTGCCAGCCCCAGGTTCGCCGCTTCCACGCACCCTCTTCCTCATCCACGACGTCGCCTTCGGGGCCGAGCCTGTATTCTGAGGCGGCAAGCTCGATCGTGGAGGCGAAGATGTGTGGCTCGTCACGCCAGAAGGTCCTGAAATGATGGTAGCTGGGTGTATCGAAGGCGGCGAAGTCCAGCAGGCCGCTGCCGCTGCCACGGCGACCCGGCTCGGATGTTTCACCGATGTAGTTGATACCCGTCCACAGGAAGATGCCTGGTACGAACCTCTTCTCCAGGACCGGCTTCCATTCGCTCCACTTGCACCAGTTTTCGGCGCCGAAGATAGGTTTTTCCGGGTAGTGCTCATGGCCGTAGTCATAGAGCACGGTACGATAGCTGTACCCCACGATGTCCAGCACGTCGGTGTATCCTGAGAAGTGACCGATCGAGGGCAGCACAAGATTCGCCGTCACGGGCCGCGTCGTATCCTCCTCCCTTACCCAGCGGGCCAGTCGCGCTGCGGTCTCGGCCAGGACGTGCTCGCCGTGCTCCAGCCCCGCGAAGTTGGTCTTCAGCGTCCCAGCATCGCAGGGGGGCAGGGTCCAGTAGTAGCTCGCATCGTTGGTCTCGTCCCAGTAGCCGGTGGCGGCACCATAGTTGGGGTAGGTCCATTCCACTTCGTTGCCCAGACTCCACATGACGATCGACGGATGGTTCCGATCACGCCGCACCATGCTCCTGATGTCGCGCTCCGCCCACTGGTCGAAGCTCTCGGTGTAGCCCCGGGTGACGTCCTCGGTGATACGCTCGGCGTAGTTCTTGCGCTTGTCCTTCGGGTGGTCGAACTCATCGAAGGCTTCGTCCTGCACGAGGAAACCAAGGCGGTCGCACAGGTGCAGGAACGCCTCCGACGGCGGGTTGTGGGCGGTGCGAATGGCGTTGCATCCGGCTTCCTTCAGCAGGCGCAGGCGACGCTCCCACACACCGTCCGGCACCGCGGCGCCGACACCCCCGCCGTCCTGGTGCAGACAGACTCCTTTGAGGAGAGTCGGGTGGCTGTTGAGGTAGAAGCCGGTCGCCGCGTCGTAGGCGATTTCCCGAATGCCGAAGGTGGAATCGGTTTCGTCCACAGGTCCGACGTCATCCAGGAGCACGCAGCGCGCCCGATAGAGATGGGGTGAAACGGTATCCCAGCGACGGGGTGCGTTGATCGTCAGATCCTGCGTGAAGGTCGCTCGCTGGCCTGCATCCAGCGTCAGCGCCGACGTCCCCTCCGAGACCTGCTGACCTGAGTCGTCGTAGAGGGTGACGACCAGTTTGAACTGCTTCGCCTCCGCGTGCAGGTTGCCGATCGTGTTGACCACAGTGACCTCGCACATCTCATCGGAGATCACCGGCGTCGTGATCGTCGTGCCCCACTGCTCTATGCTGAGGGCCGAAGTCGTGACCATCTTGACGTCGCGATGGATCCCCGACCCTGTATACCAGCGGCAATCCACATAGGCGGTCCGGTCGACCCGGACGGCGAGCGTATTGGCAGCCGCTCCGTATCGCAGGTGAGGGGTGAGATCGTAGCTGAAGGCGGTGTAGCCATACGGGTGTCGTCCAAGGGTGACGCCATTGATCCAGACCTCGGCGTTGTTGTAGACCCCGTCGAACTCGATCCGCGTGCATCTGCCCTGCACCGCCGACGGCATGCTGAACTGTCTGGCGTACCAGCCGATGCCACCGGGAAGCCTGTCAGAGGAGATGTCGGCGTTGTTGGCGAGAGGCTCATGGATGCTCCAGTCGTGAGGCAGTCGGACCTCCTGCCAGGCATCTGAGCCAGGCTCAGGCTGATCGAATCCCTCCTGACCCCTGGCGAACATCCAATCGAAGTTGAAGTCCTGCGTCGAACGCGGCATGCGCTGTTGCTCCTCGTCGATCAGGGATGGGTTCCCGATCTCAGGCTATACATCTGGGCCCCGACGTCCCTTGCGGCCTCCACCATCTTCGGGTAGGGGACATCGGCAATACTGAGGAATCCGATGTTGTAATTCTCCCCATCACCCCGTCCCGTCGTCGACTGGTCACCATATTGAAACCAGTGGGTGCCGACGATGAGAGGGTTGGTCAGGGCACCACGAACATAGTCGGCATAGAGCTCGCCTCGATGGGCTTGATCGCGGGCAGCCCGAAGGCCGGGATGGAACATCCCGCGATCGGTGGCGCCAAAGTGGAACTCGCCGATGATGATCGGATGATCGGCATCGTCGGGCAGGGCCACGTCGGCGATGCTGTACTGGTATCTGTTGAAGCTGACGACATCACAGTAGTCGATGGCGGCGCGCACGACGACATCATTCTGCCAGGCGAAACGGACGCCGAGGTAAAGCTGCTCCGGTGCCAGCGCGGCCAGCTCCTGCTTGATCGTGCGGAAATACGTGCGGGCGGTGGAGTCGGTGAAGGCGATCAGATCAGCCCGTGACCCCGCCGTCTCGGGCGGGGCCTCCCGGTGGTCGGTCAGCGCTTGCCAGGACGCGTGGCGCGTCGACCAGGCGGCGTTCAGTGCGTCGATCGTTCCATACTGAGCGCGCAACTGGCCGATGAAGACCTGCTTGGCCGCCTGCTGGGGGGGGCTGAGCAGTGTGGCGGTGCCCAGGTTCGTCTCGTCGCCCCAGGCCAACTCATTGTCGACGAAAAACCCGATGCACCAGGGATCGGTCGCCTCCGTCTGCCTGGTGGCGAGGGCTTCGCGCACGGTCTGGCGAAAACCGGGATCGTAGACATCGTGGAATTTGCGCCAGTAACCCTGAGACCCCTCCAGCTGTGGTGCCCCGATCCACACGGCCGCAGCATAGGGTGTTCGACGTTGCAGGTAGACAGCCGGATCCGACCAGTTGGCGATCGTGTTGAAGCCCCAACTGCGCAGACGCTGATGCGCCAGATCGGCGAAGTCGTCAGGCCAGTCCGCGCCGTATTTTCGCCACAGATTCGCCTGGCGATGGTTGTATGTGCGGAAGGGCGTGCGACCACTGTAATAGCTGTTCGCTCCGCCCCACGTGCTCTGGCCATAGAACTGTCCGAGTGGATCATCCGATGCCGGCAGGTCGGCGTAGTAGGTCTCACGGTCGGGGAGACCCGTACCGTAGTTGGTGTTCACACAGTCGATGCCGTGCGACCAGAACAGATATCCTTCCGGATCGACCAGCCACCAATGCCCCTCGTGCTTCAGGGGCCGGAAGTAACCGGTCGCTTCGAATCGCGGGCCTGCCGACCAGCCGCCAAAGCGACTGCGATCCGCCGTGGATGGTTGGGCCGACAGTTCGGTGGCTTCCAACTCGAGATTCCGGGCAAAGTCCTCGTCTGCATGGATCTTCCCCGGCCAGTCGACATGCACGAACTGACCGTAGCGATCGATGAATGGGAAGAAGTGGGTCACGTCGAGCGGCTCGGCCCGGCCGTGAAGGGTCAGATCACCAACGAGGAATCGGTGATCCCGGTCCGGGCGCGCGATGAAGATGATAATCTTCTCCACGTGGGCTGCATCGATCGTCGCCTGACCCGGCGCAGCGCGCATCCCCACGATCTCGAAACTCTCCTCGAGTGTCCACGGCGTTCGCAGCAGGTTTGCCGTCAGTTCGAGCGAATCGCCGGGCGCTATGTCACCCACGACCTGGACCCGCCGATTTTCCTGCTCGTCCGCCCCGGGACCATCGATCCGCAGACCGACCTCGAGTCGCGCATCCCCGACATTGGTGATGGTGGTGGAGATCCTCTGCCACTCGGAAAGATCCCAGTGCCCGTCCGGCGCGAAGATGGTGAAGCCAGGCCACTGAATGCTGTGACCGGACGACACGACCAGCGCCCCACCCGGTCGGGCGGGGATCGATGCCGGATTCGTATCCCTGAACTCCAACGGCACATCGGCCAGGTTGCCATCCACATCGATGAGAGTGAGCGGATCGACGGTGGCGGCGCTGCTGTTACAGATCAGAAGAAGACCGAGGGTGATTCGGCGGATGGACACGGGTGACTCCCGATGACGAGACGGACTGGACACATCCAATGTGGCCGACCAACGCGGGTGGGTGTCAAGCGGATCACATACAGGCGTCGGTTCAGGGGACGCCAATATGGATGTAGTTGCCCACCATGCCCGTACAGACATCGATGATCATCCACGTACCAGCACAACTGATCTGACCCAGCACGAGGCCGAGAAAGAAAGGCCGAAATGCTCGGTATCCCGGCACACCCCAGTACCGGAGTATCACCAGCTTCAGCAACCACCCCAGGAAGATGCTGAACCATACCCAGCTCATCACCCACGTGTCGCCGATGGGAAAGCCGATGTAGTGCAGGGGCCAGCTGACGATCTGCTGGCGTAACGACATCAGTCCCGCCATGACGATGGTGCCGACGCCGGTGAACAACCAGCGCGGGACAATGACCTGTTCCGTCAGGGGTGTGTTGATCTTGTCGGCGACGAAGCCGAACACCGTCTGCGGCATGCCACCGAAGAACCAGCCTTGAAGGTTGATCCCACCGTAGGTGTAAGCGAGCCAGAGGGTGGTCAGGGCGGCCGTAACCAGGCTCAGACCCGCAGCGATCGCGGCGCCCAGCAGAAGGCGCCGTGGCCGCTCGATACCGAGTGCATCGGCCAGTTTGAGGCCGTTGATCGTCGAGGCCATCACACTCGTGCGGATGTCGACGGACCAGGTGTAGGTCAGTCCCATGCTTACCAGTCCCGAGTGACCGAGGGACTCGCTGCCGAGGCTGTAGACGGAGAAGATGGGTGCCACCATCTGGGCGCGGCAGAAGCCCACACCGGCTTCGGCGATGATCCGCGCCAGGCCGAAGAAGGTGAAGAAGGCGGCGGTCAGGAAGAAGGGGATCGCCCAGATTGGCATGCCACTGGCGAACAGCCACACCCCGATTACGAGGGTGCTGACCAGCAGCATGCTCAGCGCGCTGCGGTAGGACATGGCCTCTCTCGAGTCGTCGACGTCCGGATCCCCGTACACGGCGCGCCGGAACACGTCACGCAGATGCCGTCGCGATGTCCACAGGCCGAAAAGGACGAGGACGGCCATGGCCCCCATCGCCTGATGACTGACGGCCGGCGACGTGCCACCGAAGGCGCCGGTGAAGGTCTCGCCATGTCCGGGCAGCTCGAAACCGACGATGTTGAAGATGAGAGACTGGGAGCGGGCGACGAGATGGAAGAACCAGAGGCTGAAGGCGATCTCGAGATTGACGAAGTAGACGAAACCGAGGACGGGAAAGCTGAGGAAAATCCGGATCGGTGTCGTGCGGAACAGGTAGAAGACGTGCTCCACATCAATGGGGGTGACGAAGTTGTAATAGCGGCTCAGCCCGTGGGTGCTGAAGACGATGAAGGGAAGGGCGAAGCCGATCCACAGCAGCGGCGAACGGAAGAGCCGTGACACGACCGAAGGTCCATCGGAGTCTCCGCGACCGATCATCTCCAGGGGCAGCTGGGTGAGGGGGAAGACGAGCCGCTCATGCTCGATCCACTGCCGACGGATGATGACCATACAGCTCATCATCGCCGCGTAAATGGCGACGATCAGGATCAGCCACATGCTCAGTGGCTTGACCCAGGCTTCCCAGGGGATCGTCTCGCCCAAGGGGAGACCCTCGAAGAAATACTTGATCGCCACCGGACTCTGGGGCGATGCCCAGCGCGGGATAAAGGGGTGGATGATGCCGGCCCAGTTGTTCTCCGGTGTGGCATAGTAGTAGGCGCCGGGAAGGACCGGGAGCAGATTGGCGATCAGACCCCAGGTCGGAATCGCGGAGGCGACGATCATCATCGTGTAGACGAGGATCAACTCGCCGGGCTGCAGGGCCAATCCTGCGCGCACCAGACGCAGCAGGCTGTTGACGATGAAGGTCAGTAAGAAGAACAGGAAGATCGCGCCGGCGGTGATGAAGTCGGCCGCCATGCCCGCCGTGTGGTGGAGGAAGACGGTGTAGGGGCAGGCGAAGGCCAGGAAGATCGCCAGCAGAGAGCCGACGATGAAGGCGCGCAGGGTGAATGGAGACCTGGCGGCCGACGCACTCTTCATCGAGGGCCCCCACCAGGGCTGTCACACCAGACCTGGTGCATCAACACCACGCCGGCACTGGGGACCTCAGGCATTCCGGGGCTCGAGTCCGAGCAGGACCAGCAGCCAGGTACGCGACCAGTACGACGGATTCGCATACGGGTCCTGTGCGGACGGCCAGTTTGTCCAGTAGGTCTGGTTGAGGGCGATCCGGTGGTACCACTGCAGCAGGGGAATCGACGGCAACTCAGAGAGCCAGATATCCATTGCCTCGTGTGACAACCCAGCAAGTCTCGGATCCTCTGGCGGGGTGCGGCCCATCTCGTCGACGACAGCATCGAAGGCCGCGTTGCTCCATCGCCAGAACATCGGTGTTGGTGTCCCGGTCGGCTCCACGAACCGGCTGTGATAGAGACGCATCGTGAAGTAGGGATCCCGTACCGAGCCACCATGCCCCATGATGAAGGACCTGGCGGTCCCCTGCATCATGCGGGTGAGACCATCGGGCGTCTTGCGGAAGTTCGCATCGAAACCGGCGCGGTTGAGTTGCGCCGTGAGAATCGGAGCCAGATCCTGATGGAAGTCGAACACGTCGATCAGGATCTTGAAGCGCTCACCATCCTTTGACCAGAAGCCCTCGGCGTCTTTTGCCCAGCCTTTGCTCTGCATGATCCGGCCCGTACGCGACGGATCATGCAGGCCGACAGGGTACTTCTCGAGCAGATCCTCCATCTGCGACAGATACTTGAGTAGTGGTGGGAATCGAGGGAAGGGAAGAAGCGTCGTCTCACCGGCTCCCTGCCAGGCGACGTCCACAAGGGCCTGCCGATCGATCGCGTGATTGATCGCCCAGCGAATCTCGGGATCGTTGAAGGGTGCTTCCGTGTTGTTGAATCCGAGCGAAATAGGCCACCAGTCACGGCGCCCATAGGGCGTTTGGCGTCCACTCCACGTCGTCACATTCTCATTCCGCTCGACTGCGGTCATGATATTCGGGGGGCGCAGATCGAGGCTTGTGTCGATGTGATTCCCGATCAGGTTCTGCACACGTTTGACTTCGTCCTGGAATGGCAGATACACCAGACGCTCGACGCGGGGCAACCGCTGGAAGCCGATCTTGGCCGCCCACCAGTCGTCTCGCAGGTCATAGATCCGCTGCGCCGGGACCGATATGACCATCCGATAGGGGCCTGTGACGACAGGCCACCCCCGCGAAGGATCGTAGTTGGCAAATGTTTCGGCGTCGACACCCTCCCAGATGTGGCGAGGTACGATGGGTATCCCATTGCCGAAGTTTGCCGTGAAATAGCTGAATACGAATCGCGGATTCGGTGCACTGAGCTTGATCACCGCCGTCAGGTCATCGATTGCGACGGCATCCTCTACCCATGTCTCCATGTCCGTCGAGAACGTCAACGTCGGTGCGTTGTCCCGCAGCATGTTGATCGTGAACACCAGATCATGGGCCGTCCACGGGTGGCCATCGCTCCATTCCACGCCTGGCCGGATGTGAATCGTCACTTCGGTGTAGGTGTCGTTGTATTCATGTCCCGTGGCAATCCATGGGACGATGTTGTCCTCATCCCGGTAGGCCAGGTAGAAGTACAGTGGCTCATACAGCCAGTTGTAGCCGGTGCGAGACGTCGCCCCGGGCAGGTAGGGGTTGAAGGAGTTGTAGTCCAGGATCTGGCCCGCGCAGGTGTTGGTCTCTGCGCAGTCCATCACCAGCGTCCGGTCGCGGGGGACGTACTGGGCCTCGGAACCGGCATCGTCGCCCGCCCCGCCACATGACAGGACGACGGCAGCGCACAGTGCTGCGGCGATTCGCGCACGGAGTTGAGTCAAGTGGGCTCTCCTGTTCAAGTGGGCTCTCCAGTTCATTGGCAGTAGATTAGGGGATATGATGCACAGCACCGATCGAAACGCGCAAACGGCGACGTGCCGGTAGTGTCCCCGCCGAGCCATCAATGGATCCGCCCTGCCCTGCGGGTCGCCGCGACGACGGCATTCATCTTGTCGGGTTGTGGCGACGAGGCCGCGCCCGTTCGTGCGCTGCCTCGATTCGTCGAGACCGCAGCGGCGGCCGGCATCGAGTTTCACCACTTCAATGGCGCTGCCGGGGCTTACTACTACCCGGAGACGCATGGCTCGGGGGCAGCCTTCGCTGACTTCAATGGCGATGGATTCCCGGATCTCTATGTCGTCAACAGCGCCGCGACACACGGCGCGGTCGCCGCACACCCTCCGGTCAATGCTCTGTTCGTGAATCAGCAGGACGCCACTTTCCGGGAGGGGGCGTCCGAGGCAGGTGTCGCGGACCCCAGCTTCGGGATGGGCGTTGGCGTAGGTGACGTCGACAACGATGGCCACGAGGATCTCTACGTCACCAACTGGGGGGTCAATCGTCTCTACCGGAATCTGGGTGATGGCCGCTTTGAGGACGTGACCGCGCGATCCGGGACCGGGGATCCCCGCGTGTCAACGAGCACGGCTTTCGCCGATATCGATCTCGACGGCGATCTGGATCTGTATGTGGCCAACGATGTGCGGATCGTCGCCGGTGATCACCCCGAGTGCCGCCGTGGAGTGGTCCGCATCTACTGTGGTCCCCGCGCGTATCCCGGCGATTCCGGGTCTCTCTTCCGCAACGAAGGAGACCTCCATTTCACGGATGTCACCGAGTCGATGGGACTGTGGACCGAACGGGGGCGGCAACTGGGCGTGGT
>JABHDC010000167.1 GCA_018673255.1 Gemmatimonadota bacterium | reverse complement strand
GTTCCAGCACATCGAGCTGAAATGCCAGAGACCTCGGGGAGTCTTCCTGCTCGATATAGTCAAATACCTGATCGCGATAGGCCTCATCCCGGAACTGAGACAGGTAGTTGCCGTAGCGAGCCCACATGAGTTCCTGTACCCGCTCATTCTCGGCTTGAACCAGATCGAAAACCCACAGTCCGCCACCGGCACTGAGCGTGTCGAACAGATGAGCGAACACCGCACGCCATTCACCGGCTGCCCGCAAGTGGTGGAGTACGGCGGCGGCTACGATGATATCCTGACTGCCTTGGGGCAGCTTGAGATCCCGAACATCTGCCTGGATGCAATGTATCTGGCCGGCCTGACCGCTGGCCTGGATCCGCTCCTGCGCCCGTTCCAGCATGGGTTCGCTCAGATCCACCACCGTGACATTCGCTCCGGGGCACAACTGCAGCATCTTGAGGGTGTAGTTGCCGGCGCCACAGCCAATATCCAGAATCGACTGCGCGCCCTGAGTTGAGGCAACCGCGGCCGATGTGAGCAGATCCATGGCCAGTGGTGCGTCGATCGTGGCAGACTGGCCTGTTTCAAGATTCGAGAAACGCTCCACATCTGCATCGAAGCGTGTCCGGATCTGCTCGACGGTCGATTTGACCTCCAAGCGGTCTGTCTGACTTGACGGATTCATCACTTCCATCGCGTGCAATTACTCGTCGATGGTGTCTTTGACACCGATCAATGTCAGAGTCTGTCCGGCCTCGATCTGGTTGCCCCCACGCAATGCCGTCACGCGGGAGACACTGGCACCGATGATGTCTACGACTTCGACAATGGCCGGCACCGTGTCCGGCGCCGTCTGGATCGTGAATCGATACCCCTTCTTCACACCATTCTCGTTGCCTGCATTGATGAAGATCTCGGTGCCGAAAACCGAGAGCACCTTCGGCGCACCTTCCATGCCAAACAGCCTCTGCGGCTGCAGGAGATGCGTAATCCTGGCAACGATGGCGTCCAGGACCAGAACCGTCGCCTCGCCGATAGCTGTTTCGCGGAACTCTTCGCCACCGAATTCCATGCTTCCCAGTTCGACGAACTGGCGATCACCCTCACGGGGCTTACCGAGAAGATCCAGACCAAGACCGCGATTCTGTGTCTCTTTCCTGCTGTGCGCCGTGCCGATGAGGCCCTGGCCACCACCTCGCAGTTCCGCCTCGATTTCGGCTGTGCCCACATACGACTTGTATCCACCCAGGAGCGGGTCTCCCACGGTCAACCGCTCGAAGTTGTAGTCGAGGAGCGCACCGGTGATGATGTGATCGGCCCGCAGTGTATCTGAGATCGATTCCAGATGTTCCTCGGCCCAGTTGTAGCCCCGTCCCGCCATCACGTCAGCCACTGCCTCGGGTGGCACAACACGGCAGATCCCCCGGCCGGACAGCACATCGGCCAGCATATGCGGAATATCATTGGGAAGATCGAACACGCCCTCATGGAAGCCGGAATCATCTTCGAAGGGCAGCACGACGACCCACGGTTGGTAGGCCTCGCCCGGTTCATCGACGCCAATGACGTCACGCGCTTCGAGATACGCTGCCAGGGCGAGCCCGCTGGTCGCCAGTTCGTCGCCACCCGGCTGGATGCTCTGGGGCCATCGTGCGCAGCCGAGTGCAACCAGGACCACGACACCGAACAGAATGTGAATTGAGTGTTTTTTCATCATAGGGTGAAGATTGACGGCACCGAAGGCAGGGTCAAGGTGATTCTTCAGTCGATGATCATCGACACCCTGTCCGGTACAGCCGCAATCGAATAAGTTCGATCCACCCATCAATCGATCATGGTCGGCGCCGGCGTTGGAGATATGCCAGGCGACCTGCCCCACGCGGAGAAGGACATGGCCGACGTAGAAAGCAACGTCAACCCTCACTCACGACCCTCCGAATTGCGGATCACCGATATGAGGATCTGCGATGCTCGCCGTGACCCTATTCGTGGCCTGATTCTGCGGATCGACACCAACCAGGGCATCTGCGGATATGGTGACATTCGCGACGGTGCAAGCAAGACCTACGCACTGATGCTGAAGAGCCGCCTCATAGGGGCGAATCCCTGCGAAGTCGACAAGATCTTCCGTCGGATCAAGCAGTTCGGCCATCACGCGCGTCAGGGCGGTGGCGTCTGCGCCGTCGAGATGGCGTTGATGGACCTGGCCGGCAAGGCATACGGTGTACCCGCCTACCAGCTGGCCGGCGGCAAGTTCCGTGACAAGATCCTCTGTTATTGCGATACGCCGACTGAACTGGACGGCAAGCTGATGGGGCAACGCCTGAAGGCCCGCATGGAGATGGGCTTCAAATTCCTCAAGATGGATGTCGGCGTGGGGCTGCTGCGCGGCATCCCCGATGCTCTCGTATCACCACCGGACATGCTCACCTCGACAACGGTCATGCACCCCTTCACCGGCATTCAGGTCACAAACAAGGGCATCGACGTTCTCTGCGAATACGTCGGCCAGGTTCGCGACACGATCGGCTACGAGATCCCCTTGGCCGTCGACCACTTCGGGCACATCGGCGTGGAATCCTGCATCCGCCTGGGCAAGGCGCTGGACCAGTTCGCCCTGGCCTGGTACGAGGACATGATCCCGTGGCAATTCGTCGATGAGTGGAAGCGTCTGGCTGATGCCGTCGACACTCCGGTGTGCACCGGTGAAGACATCTACCTCAAGGAAGACTTCAAGGCGCTCTTCGAGAAACGGGCTATCGCTGTGGCCCACCCGGATCTGGCATCGTCAGGTGGAATCCTCGAGACCAAGAAGATCTGCGATATGGCCCAGGAGGTCGGTGTCGCCATTGCCTTCCACATGGCCATGTCCCCCATCGCCGCCCTGGCTGCCGTACACTGCGCCGCGGCGTCGGAGAATTTCATGGTCCTCGAGAACCACAGCGTCGACAAAGTCGACACGTGGAGTTCAGCCGTAGAGGGACTGCCGGTGCCACTGATCCAGGATGGGTACATCCAGGTACCCGAGGGCCCCGGTCTTGGATTCACGGATGTGAATGAGGATGTACTGCGGGCTCATCTCAATGAGAAAGATCCCGGCTACTTCGAGCCCACGACCGAGTGGGACAATGAGACGGCTCACGATCGGCTCTGGTCGTAGCTGCTCCCGAGCATGATGAACTGTAGTCGATGGCGTCTCTGGTGAGGCGCTGGCTGGATCCCGCCCTGTAACAGTAGAGCCCTCGGCGCATGGCATCGCGTCGAGGGCTTCCTGTTGCTTGCAGCCTATTTAGCGCTACCATCCGGACAATGAACACTACCGCCGGTCGTCAGCTCTCAACCGCCATCCGTTCCTTAGTTTTCGCGGAGCGGGAGCCAGTCGAGGACCCTTGCAATCTGATCATCCCAGCGATCCCAGGTGTGCCCGCCGGGCCCCTCGCTGTAGTCGAGCGGGATGCCGAGGGCCTTCACATGATCCCGGAAGGTGATGTTCCCTTTGTACAGACTGTCCTCTACACCACACCACTGATACAGGGCCGGAATCGGCGTTTGGGAGCGGGCCAACCCCGAGGCCAGATGCATCAGATCGTGCCGGCTGCCCGCAATGGTGGCAGGATCACCGAAGGTCCGTGCATACTCGGCGATCCGATCCTCCTCGGCGGTCTCCTTCACACGGGATGCGATATCGAGTACGCCTGAGAGACTGGCTGCGGCCACATACCGATCCGGGCAATGCAGCGCCACTTTGAATGCACCGTATCCCCCCATGGACAGTCCTACGACGAAGTTGTCCTCTCGCTGATCGGAGAGCGGGAAAAACGAGCGAGCCAGAGCCGGTAACTCTTCGCTGACGAAAGTGAAATACCGCGACCCTTGGGCCATATCCGTGTAGTAACTGCGATTCACCGCCGGCATCACAACGGCCAGGTCCCGCCCTGCTACATAGTGCTCGATCGCCGTGCGGCGCTGCCAGATCGTGTGATCATCCGACATACCGTGCAGCAGATAGAGGGTCTGGAATCTCCCCCCGGATCCGGGGCGCTGTGGCAGAATCACGTCCATCGAGGCAGCAATTCCCAGCACATTCGAATGGAAATTGCAGTGAAAGAGAGCCATCAGTTGGCCGCGTAGGCTGACTCTCGTAGGCCCTTGATGTAGCCAATCGCAAACAGGCGTCCCAACGCCGAGTAGGCCGGATTGTCGTTGCTGTCCCCCTCCATGGTCGGCACGTGATCGGGGCGCAGCACGCCCTCAAAACCGACGTCCCGGTAGGCCTGCATGCAGGCATTCATGTCGGTCTGGCCCTCGTCGTGGAAGGTCTCTTCGAACTTTGCCGGCGTCCCCCGAACATCACGGAAGTGGACGAAGAAGATTTTCTCCTGCTTGCCAAAGTCCCGGATCACGGTCGGCAGGTCATCGGTCATGAGGGTGAAATTCCCCTGACAGATGCAAATGCCATTCACCTCGCTGGGCACCAGGTCCACGAGACGCTGATAATTCTCCACAGAGCGCATGATTCGACCCAGACCACGAATCGGTGACAGTGGCGGATCATCCGGGTGCATGGCCAGCTGCACACCAGCCTTCTCGGCGACGGGAATCACTTTCTCGAGGAAATACTGGAGATTCTCCCACAACTTCTCTTCTCCCACCTCACCAGCCTCGGTAAGGGGCGCGTTCTCCATCAAGGTGTGGTCATAGGCGGTGACCAGGGCGCCACCTCTTCCCCGCTTGGTTGAGGACGTGCGACTCCAATTGAATACCGGCATCCACTCATAGCACCAGACGCCGATGTCGAGGGCACCGAGATTGCGGATCAGATCGCAGGCGGTCTCGATCTCTTCGTCGCGACCCGGCAGTCCCAGCTTGGCCTTGTTGAGAGGTGGCCTGGATTCCAGCACATTGAAGTCGAAGCCGAAATCCTCGTAGGCTGTCTTGATCTTGACGAGGGAATTGTAGCCCCAGGGAAGATCGTCGCGAGCAACATTCTCAATCCCCCCGCTGGAGTCCATGGTGCCAACCACATGGTCGACACCACACTGCTTCACCATGTCCCACAGTGGCGTGTATTTCGGTGGAAGGACTTCAGCAATCTGGATCATGGTGCGGCTCTGCTTTCGTCTATGGATGTGATTCGCCCATTTGCGCCAGGAGGTCAGTCTGGTCGACCACCTCGGGCGCACCGGGCTTTCAATATCAAGGCCATCGGTGTAGAGTAGCTACGCTCTATCATGCAAACAATAGTCGACACCCGTTGGGCCCGATGCCGTCATTCGCAGGAGAGATACCGTGCACGATCTGCCGACTTGCCTTGTGGCTTCACAGAGACCTGCAATGAACTGTATAGCCCTGCAATGAGTCCTCAGATGACCGTCTGTCGCCGATTCGCTCTGTTTCTTGGTCGCGCCCTGCTCCTGCTCGCGTTGCTGGCCCCCTCGCAGATACAGGGCACGCCAACAGCTGATTTCGTACTGGAGCCTCTGCCCGAGAATCTGCCGCGCCACTTCGGTGTCATCGGGGTGCGCCTGCAGGGCACGGGCGACGACCTTCGTATTTCACACGTCCGCGTCAACAGTCCGGCGGACAGTGCAGGCGTGCTGATTGAAGACCTGTTGCGCGGCGCGGACGGCTACCGTCTGACCACCTTGCAGGAAACCCTCGACTACATGCAGAGCCGGGAGCCGAATTCGACGGTGACATTGCACCTGGTACGGGCGGGCCAGGCCCTGCAGTTGCCCTGCCGGGTCACCGACCGGCGCCATCTCTACGGCTTAATGCTGGAAGAAGGCGCCCCCCCTCCCGCCCGGCTACACCGGCACGACCGATGGCTCACAGAGGTGAATGTCGTTCGCGAATCGATCGACCGTCTGATTGAGCAATTGGAAGCGACCCAGGCCCTGGACAGCCTGCGCCAAGCCCTGATGGCGGATGCACAGGCCTATGGTCACGATGGCCGTCTGCCGGATGTCGACTTTGCACTGCAGCATCCATCGGCAGCTGCGCTGCCCGTCGTCACGCTGGCCGATGACTTGATGAAGAGGCGAGCCGGTGATGGGGTCACGACGGCTGGTCGCATCGAATCGATGGCAGCGCGCCTGCCTCCAGCCGAACTGGAAGCAGATAATGATGGGGCCGTTGGCCGCGCAATGATCGACGATGCCGACACCGTCTTCACGCAGCTGGCAGGTTCACCACTGTACGATGCCCTCCTCAATGACTTGTGGCACACGGGGCAACTCGTGACACGTTCACTTCCCGCCGCCGATCCGGAAATGGATCTGCTGGCCAGTGTGGCCTCCCTCATCGATCGCTTCGACACGAGTTTCTATCTGGGTGAGGGCGACCGGGAGGAGACCCTGCAGCACATACAGATCCTGCGCTGGGCAAAAAAGGTCGACCTGCACCTGATGGCGGCGGCGTTGGCCCGGATGGCCGCATTGAGCGATCCGACAGCCCTCCGGTCAATTCGCAAAGCTGCCCGGAATATGCCTGTCCACATCGACGACGATCTGCCCACCGCATTCTCCGGTGACATCCGCTACGCCCGACACACGGCGTGGGGCTGGCTGATCATTGGGGGCAAGGGCAGCAATGTGTATGCACAGGATGCTGCCTGCATCATCGATCTGGGGGGCGATGATCTGTATCTGGGCGGTGGTCGTGTGGCGGCCACCTTCGGGCACCCCGTTGGACTCATCATCGATCTTGGGGGCGATGATCGCTACATCGATCGACGCCATGTCGGGGTGGCCGCTGCCATCGCTGGCGTGGCAGCCATCATCGATACCGAAGGCGACGATCTATATGAAGGGGCGATGATGGCGCAGGCCGCCGCCTTTGCGGGCGGGGCACTGCTGGTGGACCAATCCGGTGACGATGTGTATCTGAGTGATCTTTACGCCCAGGGAAGTGCGATGTTCGGCCTGGCTCTGTTGCTGGATGAAAAGGGCGCCGATCTGTACAGTGCGGCCCAATTCGCTCAAGGGTTCGCCGGGCCGGGTGCCATTGCCACCCTTCTCGACGAAGGAGGCTCGGATCGCTACGTCGCCGACCGCTCCCGCCCCTCCAGCTATGGGACGGCTGGCATTTACAATGGCTGGTCACAGGGCGTGGGCTGCGGATTGCGCGGTTTTGCTGCCGGCGGGCTCGGTCTGCTCGTGGATTCAGCAGGCGACGACGAATACCTGGGCGGTAACTTCTCTCAAGGCGTCGGTTACTTCCTCGGCCTCGGAGGGCTCGTCGACGGCGCGGGCCACGACCACTACCGGGCGACCCGTTACAGTCAGGGCAGCGCGGCTCATCAGGCGGCTGGCGTGCTGATCGATGACGCCGGTGACGACATCTACGAGGGGCGAATCGCGGCCAACCAGGGCGCCGCCTGGGATGCGAGTATTGCCATCCTCATCGATCGAGATGGCGACGATTCCTACACCGGTGCAGGGCTTGCCCAGGGAGCTTCGGCCATGAATGGCTTTGCCGCTCTCTACGACGGCGGGGGAAATGACCGCTATCGATCGCCATCCGGCCAGGCAGATGGCGGCAGTACTGAGTACTGGGGCGGGCGCAATGCACCAAATCTCGGAATTCTCATCGACTCAGGTGGTCGAGACACATACGATCGCGAGGGACGGGCTGACAGTGTGCGCTGGCGTCTCCCTCGCTATGGACTGTTCCACGACCAGGACTGACACATCAAGAAGGCGGCCTCGCCATCAGCCTGACTGATTCAGCAATCATCGACCTCACATCCGCTGAAGAGGGCTCGCCGAATCTGGTCACGCGTCCCAGGGCAACGGGATTCCCCAGTCTTCGTGCATCTGACGGGCTGCGGTCTGCTCACGTTCGCCAAAGCGGATGCCTTCGACTCTGTGCTTCTCCAGAATTCGCTCCTCCACGTGTCCGGGCAACGTGACATCGTCCTGTCCGGGCATGGGGGCATATCTCTCGGAAATGCTGCGAATATAGCGATCGACTTCGGCACCGAAGACCTCCGGCGGCACGACAGTGGCCACATCGATGGCCAGGACCATCCCACCCATGGTTGCGCCGGGGAAACGACGAGCGATCTCGTCGCCTTCCGGTTGAGTGAATCCGGTCAGGGCACCACCGAGAAGATTTGCCGTCGCCACCAGCCCCATGGCCTTGAAGAAAGTCGCCGGAATGCGCTCGGGCAGATCGGCGAATTCCGGTTTATTGTAACCGGACACGACATGGGCAACCATGTCCAACACGATGGCAGGCTCGTCCCCTGCAGGAATGCTGAATGACATGGGCGGCAGACCAGTGTATGTGGCGGGCGGCTTCTGATCCTGATCCGGTCGGCCACCACTGTCCCGGAAGCCCTGCACCGCAAACCCGATACACCCCTCGTCGCGGCAGACTCGCGTGTAGTGCGCGGCAGCACCATTGTGGCCGATGTGCCGGACAAGCCCCATGCCGATCCCGACTTCCTTGGCCTTGGCGATCGCCCCCTGTGTCGCCATCATCGTCGGCACGTAGCCGAGAAATCCGTCACCATCCACGATGACACTGGTAGGTGTCTCGTGCACGACCCGGATATCCGGCGACGTGTTCAGATCGCCACTGCGAAATTTTCGACAGTAGCCGGCAGCCCAGGAAATCCCGTGGCTGCGCACACCACGCAGGTCGGAGTTGGTCAGCAGGCGTGCCATGGCCTGCGCGTGATCGGCGCTGACACCGACGTGCTCGAAGCAGCCGCTCAGAAAAGCCAGTTCGCGTGCTTCGGTGACGATGACGTATTCGTCGGGTGGAAGATTCATCTCAACACCTACCCCTCTGCCAGTTTCCGCAACTGCGCCGCGGCAAGTCGCAGGACCTGATGATCATCACAGTCGTTGATGCCCTGGCCCTCGAATACGACAGAAAGCGTGCCATTGAAGTCGACGGCGCGCAGGATATCGACAATACGCGGATAGTCGAGCCATTCCTCTGCCCCGGAATCGATCTTGTAGAATTTCGCCCGGATATGGACGGCGAACTTCGCCGTCTGCTCCATATAGTGATAGATGTCGTGCCCGGGTTGCGCTTCACCCGCATGCCGTCCGGGGGATCCAACCCACTGCCCTGTGTCGAGGATGAACGCAAAGTTTGAGCGATCAACCTCTTCGAGCAGACGAAGGACACCATCACCGGTGCAGGGGTGATTCTGCAACCCTACGGCGATACCCCGTGAAGCGGCCTCGTCACATGCAATCTGAAAACACTCGACCTCGCGCTGCCGCTCCTGGTGAGTCTCAGGTGTTTCACCACAGAAGACGCGCACCATCGGCGCCCCGAGCTTCACCGCCACATCGAGATCCTGACGGACCGTATCCAGCTTCGTTTCCAACTCCTGCTTGGAGCCAACGAAGTGCCCCGTCGTGGCCAGGTAGCCGATGGCGAGTCCCTTGTGCAGGCACTTCATCTTCGTATCCAGCAGATACGAGGAGGCATGATCGGAGAATCCCACATCGCTGCGGAGATCGATCACATCGAGTCGCTCTTCGTAGGCCAGGTCGATGAAACTCTCAATGTCGGGCAGTGCCTTCGGATCCTTGCCGAACATGGAAGCGTAGAGTCCGATTTTCACGGGAGATACCCTTTCTGCAGGTCTGCACAAGTGTCCTGTCACAGAGATCGGCTTACGAAGTCTGGCCAATAGCTGCGACGAGTTATTCGATCGTTGATATCAGTGGCGCGCACGGTAGACAGCACGGCGGAGAATGTCAATATTGCCGCCCGTCCTCAATGACCGGAGACGCCCCGTGAAAATCACCGATGTCGATGTCATTCCCATCTATCCACGCCTGGCTGCCCGCTACGCTGACCGGCATGCCGACATGGTTGGAATCGACCACCGAATCCTCTTCCGTATCGATACGGATGCCGGTCTGGTCGGCTGGGGTGAGACCCGAGTGCGTCCCTGGGCACACCCCGATCCGGATGTGGGCAAACCCCTGATCGGCAAGCGGCCCATAGATTTCATCAACAACACCCTCGCCCTTGGCCCGGGCATCAACACCGCGCTCTATGATCTGCTGGGCAAGGCCCTTGATGTCCCTGTGTGGAAACTGATCGGCCCCAAACGGCGCGACTGGGTACCCGTAGCGGCCTGGACCCGGCCGGCATCCCCCGAGCACTTCCGCAGCGAGATCGAGCGTGCCGCTGCCCAGGGGTATCGCACCTTCAAGATCCACACATGCAGCTACCACGATGTCTTCGAGCAGACGCGGCAGGCTGAACAGGTCGCCCCGGATGGTTTCCGCATCCATTATGACTTCAACCACAATCGATCTCTGGCCGCCGTCCTGCCCGTCGTCGCCGAATTGGAAAAGAATCACCCCATCGTCGGCTTCATCGAAGATCCGCTCGTGCGAAACGACATCGAGGGTTGGCGACAACTGCGGCAGCAGACCCGCCTGCCCGTCATCATGCACGGCACACATCTGGGCGGAATGCAGGAATTCAAACATGAAATGGCCGATATCTACATGATCGCCGGATCCATGTTTGACACGATCGCTACTGGTTTTGCCCTGGCCAAGGCCAATACACAGGTCATTCTGCAGCATGAGTCAGGCACACTGGGCAAGGCGATGGCCATGCACATGGCCGCCGTGCTGCCGACCCACACGGCACACTCGATCAATCTCGATGATCAGTACGAGGAGGATATCACGACAACAACGCTCCCCGTCGTCGATGGATCTTCGCCGGTGCCCGATGGGCCCGGCCTGGGAGTAGAAGTCGACGAATCTGCCGTCGAACGCTGTGCGGCGCAGACGCCGGTCGAGTCGCCCAGACACGTCGGGGTGCTACAGATGCCGGATGGGGCCAAGTGGTTTGGGTCATCTTATGTATCGCCCACGGCAGTAACAGGTACGGAGGAAGGCACGATTCGCGGCTTCCAGTCGCACCTGTGGGAAGCAGATGGCAGCGCAGAATTTGAAGCCATCCACCAGCGGGTGGAGACAGAGGGTATCGTTCGCGGTGAGTAATTTCACGAGTGCAGCATGGGAAGAAGGGATGGGTGCATCAGATGTCTGATCCAGTTCGCGTCGCCATCGTCGGGATGGGTGGTTTTGCCGGCTTTCACCGCCGCGCCTTGCAGAGTGTCGTTGCCAGCGGGCGAGCTGTGCACGTATCGCAGGTCGCACCTCCACCCGATCATGACCCCTTCGCCGACGAGCTGGTGCAGTTGCGCCAGGCGGGCATCTCCGTCCACGATTCGCTGCGCCAGTTGCTGGCGGCCGACCGCGACAAGATCGATCTGCTGTGCATCCCCACCGGCATCCCCCTGCACCGGAGCATGGTGATCGCCGCCTGCGAGGCTGGCGTCGATGTGCTGGTTGAGAAGCCGGCTGCCGGCAGTGTGCAGGATGTGGATGCCATGATCGCGGCGCGCGACCGCTGCAAGACGCACTGCACCGTCGGATTTCAGCATGTGTACCAGCCAGAGATCCAGCGCCTGAAAGCCAGCCTCGTCGGTGGCGACCTCGGCCAACTTCAGCGAATTCGCGGCTGCGGTTGCTGGCCTCGTGGCAACGACTACTACGACCGCAATGGCTGGGCGGGAGAGCTGGCTGTGGGCGACACGTGGGTTCTGGATGGACCGCACAACAACGCGCTGGCTCACGCGGTCAACCTGATGGCATTTCTGGCCGGTGCCCGTCTGGAGATCTCCGCTGAACCACAGGCGGTGACAGCTGAGCTGTATCGGGTCAACGCGATCCAGGCGGCGGATACGGTCAGCCTGCGAGCCGAGACCGCTCAGGGTGTCGACATCACCTTCAGCGTCACCCATGCAGCCGATGAAGAATCGGCCCCGGTATTCGGCCTCGATACAGACCAGGCCACGATCGATCTGGATTTTACGGGTGGTTACAGGGTGCGATGGAATGATGGCCGGGAAGAGGTCTTCGAGGCCGGAGGCGAGATATCTGAACGATCTGTCGGTGGCGCCGTCGACTGGATCGCTGCTGGTGCGCCTCTTGAGCCGGGGGCGATGGCGACAACGCCGCACTGCTCCCTTGAGGTGGCCCGGGCGCAGACGCTGATCGCCTGCGGCACCTACGAGTCCTCAGCGATCCGGGAACTGCCGCAGGATCTGCGCTGTGAGGGCCCGAATGGAGAAATCGCCATTCAGGGCATGACTGCCACCGTACAGCGCGCCTTCCGTGAGGGGGCCCTGTTCAGTGAGATCGATGTGGCGTGGGCCCAATCAGGTGAACGCGTGTCGCTGGACGGGTACACCTACTTCCCGACCTTCCGCCCAGTGTAGGACGCGCAGGACAGGCCCTCAAGGCGCCTGCAGGGCCTGTGGAGGCTGAGCTGAGTAGTAGAGCGCCTTGTGGATGATCGTGTCAGTGCGGCGCCAGCCATGACCAGATCATTCGCGAACCTCTCAGCCGCGCAAATCGCCCAGAGCCGCCGGATCCTCCAGCAGTCCCGGTGCGGCCTCGAGCCAGGCAGGTGACTGCACACCCTCTGTCACCCGGTGCTTCATGACGCGCCCCAACAGGGGTGACGCACCACCTGCCAGTTCTCCAATGCTCAGCGACTCCTGCGATGCCTCACAGATGGGCGCTGGCAGTGACTGGGAGGCGACGCAGGCACCATCGAGCCAGAGCTCAACGCGCTCATCTACGACAACACCAGCCAGGTGATGGCGTCCGCCCCGGGGGACCTCGTGTGCCTGTACGCTCACTGCCCCTGCCCTGGTATTGACGATGAAGGCCGGCCCCGGAACGGACCCGCCGAGGCCACCATTGTGCCCGCAATCCATCCAGCGTAGCTGGAATCGCGCACCAGGGGCCGCAGAGTCATAGCGCAGCACGTGACCGTGGGCCTGGATGTCACCGCTGGCCTCATTCTGACGCCAGGGCGCCAGATACAGATGACGTCCATCGAAAGCACCGCCATTGAACCCGCCCGGATTGGGGGGTGCCAGCGCGCTACCGTCGGCTGCCTGCCAGGCATCGTCATCTTCGAATGGTCGAAGGGTGTCATACCGCAGGAGTCGGGCGTGGAAGCCATAGGCAGCGTCGTCTCCCTCCCAGAAGGGGATGAAGTAGACATACCGCCCATCGAAAGCTGCCCCGTCGTAGCCCCGGCAATCCAGACTCGACGTCGTGGCCGCTTCATACGTCGACCAGCTGTCGTGTCCTTCGAAGGGCAATGCCGTGTCGTAGCGAACGACCGTCCCGTGGGCGTATGGTGTGAAATACACGTAGCGACCATCGAAGATGGCACCCACACACGCACCACTCTCTTGCCCGGCAAACAGATCACGCGGATCGAAGGCATCCCAGGCGTCTTGATCCCCGAAGGCGCCGTTGACGTCGTATCGCAGGATATCGCCACCATCGAGGGGCACGAAGTAGACATGCCGACCATCGAAGACGGCCCCGTCGTAGCAGCGACAACGATCACCGACCTGTAGGGCCGCATCGAACCGTTCCCAACTATCCGAATCGGTGAAGTGTGCCGTCGTATCGTAACGCAGGACCTGCCCGCTGCGGCCATCCACTTGATGATAACCGGGGGCAAAATAGACGAAACGCCCATCGAAGGCCCCACCCTGATGCGAGATCGGTTCGCCAACATCAAAGGCAGACCAACTGGTTGTATCGGTGAAGGCAGCAGAGGAGTCGTAGCGCAGGACGCGGCTGTGCATCTGTTGCCCGTCGGTCCGTGGCACGTAGTAGACATACCGCCCATCGGCCACACATCCGTAGTAGCCCCGCGTGACCAGACCATCGATCTGTTCGACATTCACTGCCTGCCAGGCGTCAGGCCGATCAAAGCCGCCCGTCGTCGTATGCCGCAGGGCCATGCCATGTCGGCCACCATTGTTGCATTGGGGAGAGAAGTAGACGTGACCGCCCGAGTATACGGCGCCGAAGAAACCTTGTGTGGGCAATCCATCCGTCGTCCCGGCATCGTAAGTGGTAAAGCCCGTCATCTGATCGGCGAAGCGCCAATCGGCGACTGCTGTCTGGACGGCTTCGGCTCGAGACTCGTCGACCTGGAGCCAGGCTTCTACCGTAAGACCCATCGTCGCTTTCGTCATTTCATTTCACCTGTCGACCCTGATCATAGTGAAAGCCAGTGAATGAGCAATTCTCCGATGCAACTGCCCCGAATCGAGGCCATTCTCTTTGACATGGACGGTACCCTGTGGAATACAGAACAGGTCTCCGAGCAGGTCATTTCCCAGTTGCTTGCCGAATGGGGCTTGGCCTCCGCTGATCTCGACCTGCTTGCTTTTCACGGCATCAAATGGTCAATCATCGGACAATTGCTGGCGGATCAGTTCCCCACTCTGAAGGGCACAGACCCGGCTGCGGCCATTGAAGCACGCTTCGAGCAGATTCTGCTGGCGTGCCCGGCACCCCTGATCGAAGGGGCCGCCGATGCCTTCCGCGCTGCGGCACAAGCCCTACCACGAACCACGGCCATCGTCACCGGCTCCGATGCCAGCACCGTCGAGGCCTTCCTGGAATTTTCCGGCCTGCGCCCGCAGTGTGCGACCTACACCAGTGCCGACATGTACCAGCAGAGCAAACCTCATCCTGAAAGCTACCTGACGACGGCGCAGCGCCTCGGCGTAAGCGCCGACCGCTGTCTCGTTTTCGAGGATTCGGCAGCCGGCATGCGCGCCGCATTGGCAGCCGGCATGCACTGCATTGCCATCACGGCCGGCCAGGAGCGACGCGTGGAAGCGGGCAACGCCCTGGCCCACGCCATCATTGAAGATTTCACTCATCTGCCGTCCGACTTCTTCACCGGGATTGTTGGCTGAACCGAGAGTCTGTCAGCCGTCGCGCCACACCTCGAGGGGATGTCGCCGGTCCTTCAGGGGTAGAGCGGTCCGCTTGCCGCCCTCGCGGTGCGATGCATAGATCCCCAGGACCATCTCCATCGCCATACGAGCCTGCTCACCCGATGCTGGCACCCGGGCCTCACCGGCGATCGCCGCAGCGAGGCGTTCGTACATGACGTTGATGGTCTTGGATTGTGTCGCCTCACCAAGGTCCACAACTTGCCAGTCACCCAGGTCGGCTGGTTTGCCTTCCATGGGCCGCGGCAGATGCCAGAGCCCCCCGGCCAGCTCACCCCCGATACGCACGGACAACTGGCCCTCACTGCCCAGCACATCGACCCCGTAGTTCTCACTCATGTTCGTGCTGTAACCGAGGAAGTGAATCTCGCCGAGGTGCCCACCCTCAAAGCCGTAATGGGCGATGGCACGCTCGCCGGCGACCAGACCCGAGTCCCGATCGCGGGCCGACATCTGCTTCGCCTCCATGATATCGGCCGGTGTCACCTCACGGCCGTCAGAGGTCACTGTCCCTGAGACCCATCGGGGCGTTCCCCCGAGGACGAGCATGACATCGGTGACGTGGGTGCCCATTTCTGTGAATTCATTGCCACTCTTGCGGCCATGCTTGTTCCGACCCCGAACGAGGACGACCTCACCGATGTCTCCGGCCTCGATCATCTTCCTTGCCTGCTCGATGGCCGGATTCACATGATTCTGCTGATTGATAGCCAGGATCGCACCGTGGTTGGCCGCTGCAGCCACCATCTCGTCAGCTTCGGCCGGATCGATCGCTATCGGCTTTTCGCACAGGACATGGATCCCCCGTTCGAGAGCGCTCAATGTGGGACCATGGTGATGGCGCGTCTGCGTCGACACAACGACGAGATCGGGATTCACTTCATCACACATCTGCCCGCAGTCGGTGAAGTGGGCTGCGACGCCAAACTCCTCCCCACAAGCACTGAGCGCATCCGGGCTCACGTCGCACAACGCGACGGTTTCATATCCGGCCAGCTGATCCAGATAGCGCAGGTGCTGCTTGCCCATCCCACCACAACCGACAAATCCAACACGCAGTGTCATGTCAGGTGTCCCGTGCCTCGCAGCAACGTCTCCTGCACGAGCAATTCGAAATCGAGATCACGATCCGGCACCTTGCCATCGAGAACGACACCGAGGAAGGCGTCGAGTTCGAGATCATAGGTCTCGCCGCGCCCGACGAGGGGCAGCTCAATCACCTGCTCTCCCTCCTGGAAGCCGCCGCGGGCCTCATCGAGGGCCAGGCGGATCTGGCCACCTGGTTCGAAAGGCTCAAGAAGAATGGCGCTCCCCCTGGTGCCGTAGACCTCGAAACGCCGCGCCATCGGTCGCGTTTCCATGGCGGCGATATCGATGAATGCGAGGGCTTGATCGAACTCGTAGACCACCAACGTGTTATCGCTGAACCCCGGTACGTCGTCTGTATCGCTGCGCAGGAAAGACGTCACCCGTTCAGGTCGCCCGAGCATCCACACAACCTGGTCCAGCATGTGACCACCCAGATCGAAGTGGATACCGCCCGGGTGCACGGCAATCTTGGCCTGAGCCTCTGGCGGCAGGAACGTCGACATGTGAGCTCGAACCGAGAAGACGCGCCCTAGAAAGCCGTTGCGCGCCCACTCAGTGACCTGCATGAAGGCCGGATGGTAGCGCAGCATATATCCCATCTGAACATGCAGTCCATTTCGGCGAACAGTCGCAATGACATCCTGCCAACGCGCGTAGTCTTCGCCCGCCGGCTTGTCATACCAAACATGTTTTCCGGCGTTGACGATCGCCTCAGTCTGCGGCAGGCTTTCGTCGTTATTACCCTCTGAGGCGATCGCGACGATAGACTCATCGCCGAGCATTTCGCTTTCCGTGTCGAACCATCTCACGCCATCGTAGGCACCTTGACCGCTGACGGCCTGGCGCTTGGCATCGGATGGCTCGAACACACCGGCGACCTCAACATCCGGGTGTTTGAGCATTGAGTTCAATTTGCCGCCCGCATGACCGTGTCCGGTCCCGTATTGGGCCATCCGGATTCTCGCCATCAGTACATCTCCCTTGCTCAGTGATCGGTGGTTGTTCAACCCGCTTCAGCGGGTCCACACACACAATAGAACAAAAAACAGAGGGCCTGGGGAGGCCCTCTGTTTAGGGAGAAACTCGAACGGGGGAGAAAGCGAGGCCCGCTCGACTTCCGGAATGGCGATACGAGGCGGCCTACCGTCATTCCGGTTTTGGCCCATCCCGAAGGACGGACCGTGGGGATGGCAGAACCTTACGCCGCTCAATCCTCAATGTCAAGCGAATCGGCCTGTATACGGACAACGCTTCGGAGACAGAAAGAGGGCCGGTGAGATCGCCTCGGTCTCACCGGCCCTCGAGATCACGCACCCCAGCGCGCGACCCTTTCTTCACATGTTCTTTGAAGGAATACTACGTAGTAGTTGACGAAATCGTCAAGGTAGAATCTGGCTCTAGAGCTTGTTTTTACTTCGCTTGCATTCCAAGATAGGCATACGGTCTAGTCTACGCTAGAAAAAACTGGGATTATCTGCCACTTTTTACAGAAAAACCTTCGAACCAGCCCGAGTATTGGCTTTGACAGGCAATGACGTCAGCGGAGATCAAATGGGACATTAGGACAGAATCTTATGATCTCACCCAGATCGTCACGTCCTTGAGGAGGGTTCCGGACCGGTCGGAGGCCATCCATCCTGGCAACTGGGGGCCGGCCTGGAAGCCGGCACCGGCGAGCGCCGCCTCGCGGGCCTCTCCCCCGTCGCTGTAGCTGACACAACCATCACCAAGCTGGTCGTCCAGTTCCAGGAGACAGGCCGACATGTCCGCTGTGGCCTCAGAGTTCGTCACACCGAGTCCTGACCAGCCAAACAAATCCAGGAGTTGACGCCCCGGCCAAAGAGGATGTGAGCGGCAAGAGGCGAGAGCGACAACTGCTCCTGTCTCAACTCGTTCGGCAACTACGAGATCACTCGTTCCACTCGCCCCTCTCGACTCCTGCCTGCGAAGAACATCGAGGAAGGGCCCTTCCGTGGATGCGCGTGCAAGAAGCCCGAGACCGGGGCATCTGACGATCTCCGGACCGGCTGAGGTGAACAGGGCAGCAGAGGCCGGCCAGTGTCGCCATGCTGGGGCGGCAATCCTGGTGGTGCCGGCAGCGAGGTAGTCCGCCTGAAAAGCCTCGGCGGATCCATCCACGTAATAGTCCATCTGGCCACTGCCGGGCTCGAGTCCGACAAAACCGTGGCTGCCATAGATGTGATACGGCGGAGAATCGAATCCCGTGCCGAGATAGAGTGCCCGCCCCTGGCGCCGACGGAACTCGTCTATCAGCAATCCCATCAGCTGCCGCGCCGCGCCCTTGCGACGATCCTCGGGCGTAGTGAAGACATGCCCGAAGTGTCCGACACCCCGGAATGTCGCCGTGAGCATGTTGGCAAAGGGCACCCCATCGCGATGCAACAGGTAGTAGCGCGCGTCGATCCCCAGCTCATCCCGCGCACAACAGCGATTCTGCCAGCGCCATACGTCACCCTTGTGCCCGAGCAGCGCCTCGATCCGTTCCGCCCATTCTGCATCTGGACAGACGACCACACCCGCCTCGACGCGTTCGCCATCCTTCAGCGTGACTTCGGCAAGTGACTCATACATGTGTTATGTGTTTCCATGTCGATGCGAGGCGCGATCGATCATCTCGTGATCACTCATCTTCGCCTGCTCGTAAGCCCGCTCTGTCAGTGGTAGATGGTAGTGCACTTCAGCATTCATCTTGATGAAGCCTTCGGCATATGGCGTGCGGGCACAGCTGCCGAATCCACCATCGGCTGCCTCGATCCGCTTGCGAGCGTAGGCGCCCCCATATCCCTGACTCTCCAGCGCATCCAGAGAGGCCAGCTTCTTGTCGATGACGTCCGTCGTGTCGATGAAGACATCGTTGGTGAATCCACCTCGCGCGCTCCAGAGATCGCGACGCACACTGGCAGCCCCGGTGCCAAAGAAGAAAACCTGGGCCACCTTGTGGGGCGGATTGGTATCACCCGGGTCCACATTCGACGCCAGCTGCATTGCATGTAACGCGATCTGGCCGCCGATGGCGTGCGGGTTGGTGACACCATTGCCTTCCCAGGGAAAATGCGTGAGAACGATCGTGGGGCGCACGTCACGAATGAGTCGTGCCAGTTGACGTACGGCCTCTTCCGTCACCAGCAACACGGCGTCATCAAGCCCGAGGAAATAGAGCTCGTCGAAACCCAGCGCCTGGCAGGCCCGACGCACTTCCTTCGCCTTGTTGTCGGCACGCTCCTGCATCAGGGCGGTCAGTTCATCGCTGTCAGGTACCTGATCCCGGCGGAACATCTCGTCCGAAATCACCGCGTCGTGGACGCGTGCACCGTGCGTGAGGATGGCGGCCGCCACACGATCACCACGTGCCACGTGATGGGCCATCGTCCCACCGGATTGGTCGAAGACATCGGCCGGATGTGCGCCGATGTTCAGCAGCGTGATGGGCTGGACAGCTTCTGTCGCTCCGGATTCTGACATGTCAGGCTCCCTCTCTGTAGCGAGGCTGGATCTTGCATGTTGCGCACACACCACGCAGGTGTTCACGGCGAACCTTCCACAGGTCGCCGGCGCGCACCAGTTCACAGTCGGCGTCGCCCACCTTCCCGCGCCGCTGCAGGCCGCGCCGGTCGAGGGCCGTATCCAGTTTCGGACTGATCTGCACAGGACACTCGCCCGCACGGAATGCCAGACCCCATACTTCCTCCACACTGCCATCCTGCGCGACGACTTGATCGATGTTGCCAAAAGGATCGATACAGCCACACGGCATCGAGCATTCTGCCACGTGGTACGCCGTTGTCGTCCAATGAGTGGCGCCAAGGGCCAACAGATATCCCTCGCCATGGACGAGCTTGCCAATGGGGCTGTCCTCGGACCAGATCCCGGCGTGCAGATGACCGGCCGTATAGTGTCCTGATCGCGCCCCGATCGCTGCCACCGCATGCGTTGCGTGGACGGATCGTTCCGCGCGCGGATGCCGCCACAAGGCATCCGCGATGGCACCATTGGTGGTCGGCGTCGTCAACGGATTGTAGACCTGAGCCGCCTTGTGATTGAAGGAGGGTGCCAGCACTGTGCCACGTGGTCCGACGGCATCGATCAGGGCTTCGACCACAGCATCGGCACCTCCTGCGACATCACCGATACTCGACAGCGAGCTGTGGACCATGACATCCATGTCGCGGGTGACACCCAGGCGTTTGAGATCTCTGACCAGATCACCTCGGGCTGACATCTTCGCCCGATCGGGCAGCCTGACATAGCCGAGATCAGCCAGGGCCTCGAAATAGTCCGCCACTCGTGAAGTGTCGACGCGGGACCGGTGCCCGCCACCGCCCTTCGGCGCCAGCAGTCCCCCACGCTCCCACGAGAGTCGCTCGGCGATCTCAGTGATCGTACGGCGACCATCCGCCCAATACAGCGACCACTGCGACAGACGCGCAGCATTGATGCGCTCGGCCAATGGGGCTGCCACATTCTCCGTGGTCGGTGCCAGCAGCGCGGTGCGTCGTGGCACACGCACATCGGAGGAAGTTCGCGGCGATGGACGACGGATCTTCTCAGCTGCCGCCTTCATCTGGGCGCGGCAGTCACTGATCTGGCTCTGAATGGCCTGCCGATCTCCGCCCCAGTGGAATCGCTGCAGGCGTTGCATGCTGACCTCATGGGTCTCGCGCACATACTCGGCCCCGGCACGATCCAACCGGCGACGCGATGCGTCGATGACGCCAGTCAGGCGGCTGGTCTCACTGCGCGCCACCTGCAGGGCACTGGTCGTGTCCATGTCGGCAAGCCAGTACAGGTAACCCGCCATGCCCACGGCGCAGGTCTTCAACCCGGCAGCACTGAGCAATTCCAACTGGTCGGCGGAGGAGTGGTAGGCATCCCACGTCCTTCCGAGCCCCTTGTGATGGGTCGTGATCCAGGGACAGGGATAGCCGTATTGGGGATCGCCGATCAGTGTGTCCGACGTCGACATGAAATCTTCCAGACACAGCTTGTAGCCTGAAGAGCCGTCATCACCAAGGGTGGCCCGCAGGATCTTCTCTCCCACCCAGTCGACGAAGCCAGCCGAGGAAGGAATCGTCGAATGCCACTCGAGCCGATTCAAGCACACACTCGGCTTTGCGCCTACCGTATCGATGCAGACCCCGGCCATTGGCGGCTGCAAGCGTTGCTCACGCTCCAGATAGGCGAAGAATCCGTAACACTCATAGGCATTGAGCAGACGAATCGTGCGACGCGGGCGCTTCAGCTTTCCCGCCTGGATCAGGCCCTCGATGATATTGGCGATTTCCACCGTGACGGCACACCCCGAGGCATTGTCGATCGCACCCGGTTCGGCACTGTGAGCGATGGCCCACACTTCATCCTGCGGATCTTCACCACCCCGGATGATACCGGATACGACATCGTGGTGGCCCACATACTTCCTCACATCAACCTTCACACGCAGCTGCAACCCACCATGACGCTGATGCAGACGTCTCAGCTTGTCACCCTGTTGCCTCGCCATGACCAGCCCCACGAGCCGTGTCGTGGCCTGCTGCATGGGCACCATGCCCCAGCCAAACTTCGTCCACGCCAGAGCACCTGGATTATTGGTGACTTCGATGTCGGTGATGACAGCCACAGCCCCGGCATGAGCCAGCAACTTCATGGTGGCGCCGCGGATGTTTCCACGGGTCAGCACGGCCTTGCCCCTCAGGGTGCCCGGTCGAAGTGAATCGATCCCCTCCAGGTTATCGATGATGGCCAGATCACACAGCAATCCCTGGCGCGGTGTAGATGCCGACCACTGCACCACGTGCCAGGGATTCTCTTTGAAGTCGAGGACCCGTTGCTTCACGGGGGCCACCACATCGACCGTCGCCGAGTGCACATCCTGCGCTTCCTGGATGATCCACCGTCCAGTGCCGATGTCGCCCCCGGTCTGAATCGGCGTCACTTCCGCCTGAGCGCCAGCCCCCCGATAGAGTTCGACGAGGGTGTCGCTCGTGTCGTGGAACTTGTCGAAACTGTTGTAGCGATCGGTTGCCTGCACTGCCGTCACGACGTCGAGGGCTCGCTTGCCGTCAGCGACCTTTCGCATGTTGGGCAGATCGGTCTGACAAAAACGCCGCAGCGACGCAGGTGTGGGAATGGCCATCGTGAGGTGTCTCTCCGTTAGCGAATGGCGATGGGGTGCCTCGGTGAACCGGCGGCTCCCCTGAAGCGATGAGCCAATGGTATCATGCCGCCGGCGCGGCGGCCAGACCGCGGTCCTTGCCATCAGCAGAGGGACGATGGGTTCGGGTGATCGACTCAGGCCCCGTCGATGAGACCCGGTGGCTCGTCCTCTTCCAACTGCAGCCCCAGCGCTTCCCACTCCGCATACAGCCGGGAGATCTCTTTCTGTGTCTCCTGAAGTCGCAGAGACAGCTCCTGCACCGCGTCCAGATCCTGGTGCTCACCGGCCTGGCCGATCTTCTCTCCCAGGACTTCAACCGTGTCTTCACGATCGGCGATCATCTGCTCCAACTCACCGTGGCGCACAATGCTCTTCTCACGCTCTTTGCGCTGCCGTCGCGCATGTCGCTGTGCCTCTCGTGTCAGCTGCCGCGGATTGCCACCTCGATCACTTCGGGCCGCCTCTTCCGTCTGTCGCTCTCGCCAGAGGATGTACTGCTCCCAATCGCCATCGAAACTCGTCATCCCCCCATCGGCGACGTGCCAGATATCAGTGGCCAACGCCTGAATCAGATAGCGGTCGTGACTGACCAGCAAGACGGTTCCGCTGAAATCTCGCAGGACTTCCTCCAGCACTTCCTGCGACGTGAGATCCAGGTGATTCGTCGGCTCATCGAGGATGAGGAAATTGGCGCCAGCCAGAACCAACCTGGCAAGAGACACGCGACTTCGCTCTCCCCCGCTCAGTTCTGATATGAGCTTGTCTACATCGTCACCAGAGAGCAGGAAGCTGCCAAGGAGATTGCGCAGTTCGGCCGGTTTCGACTCGGGACTCACTTCTCCCACCGACTCCAGCACCGTGTGTTTCAGATCCAGATGCTCCTGCAGTTGAGGCAGGTAACCGATCTCTACGCGGGCGCCGAGTCGTACCTGCCCCGCAAGGGGTTCCAGTTCGCCGAGAATCGTGCGTACGAGGGTCGTCTTGCCAGTACCATTGCCACCGATGACGGCGACACACTCTCCTCGCTCGATCAGCGCATCCTCAGCCTGCACCAGCGGCGGCTCCGTGTCGCTATAGCCGAGGGCGACATCTTTCAGGCGCAACACCTCATCGCCACTGCGTTGGGCATCTTCGAGTCGCAGATGCACGCGTTTGTGCTGCTGTGGCCGGTCGACAGCCTCATCACGCAAATACCGCGATAGCCGTGTGCGGCGTCCCTGGGCCTCTCGTGTGCGTTGCCCGGCCAGGAATCGCCGTATGTAATCCTCTGTCTTGGCCACGTATGCCTGCTGAGTTTCCCACTCCTTCAGGCGCCGTTCGTAGCGTTCCTGTCGCTGCCGCGCAAAGGCCGAGTAATTGCCGCGGTAGACCTCAAGCCGGCCGAAAGCCATCTCCCAGATGCGCGCACTGACGCGATCGAGGAAGTAGCGATCATGGGAGACGATGACGTAAGCTGTTGACGCTTCGCCAAGCCAGTGCTCGAGCCATTCGACGGCTTGCAGATCCAGATAGTTCGTCGGTTCGTCGAGCAGAAGCAGATCTGGATTTTTCAGCAGCAACTTGCCCAGGGCTGCCCGCGTCCGCTGACCGCCGCTGAACTGGGGCAACGGCCGGTGGAGATCGGCCTCGTCGAATCCAAGCCCTTCCAGCACCTGATGGATTCGGCTCTCATACGTGTAGCCATCTCGGCGTTCGAATTCGGCCTGCATCTGCGCATAACGCTTCAGCGCATCCTCGCTGCCCAGGTGAGCGGCCTGCTCCTGCAGCTGCTGTTCCAGTTGTCGCAGTTCGTCGAAGGCGGCCAGGGTCGATGTCCACAACGTCTGCATCGGAGGAGGCCGACCGTCGTCCTGCGCCAGATACCCAACACGCAGATCCCGTCGCCGATGGATCTGTCCCGTCGTTGGGGTATCGATCGCTGCGAGTAGTCGCAGCAGGGTGGTCTTGCCCTCACCATTGGGACCGACGAGCCCGATCCGATCTCCTGCCTCGATGCGCAGGTCCACATCTTCGAAAATGCTGGTGGCGCCGAAGGAGCGGCCCAGGCCACCGGCCGTCAGCAGCGACATGCCGGTGGTGCCGCAGGGAGTTGGAGCCGCTTCTCACGCATCGACAAAGTGCGGCCGGAGGAAATCGAAGTCGGGGACAACGTCGGCGTCCTGCCAGCGGGCGACCGAATCGGGCCGTACGATGATCCGCCCAAGCGGGAATCCGAGGAACTCTTCGAGTCGAGTCAGTTCCCGCTCCTGATGGAGGATGAAATCCTCGAAGCGCACCTCCATCCAGCGCTCAGGTTTAGGTGTCGCCATGACCAGATCATACTGGTACTTCCAGGAGATGGCGCGCCGTTCGAGCAGATCATCGGTGGTCGGGTAGGATACGCCGAAGTCCGCCAGATCATCAGTCTTGTGTCCGCCGAGAATCGAGTCACGTGGGTCCCGCACCAGATAGATGTAGTGTGCGTCAGGGAACATCCTCACGATCCACGGCAGCACCAGCGTCGTCTCGGGCAGTTTCCAACCCTTTCTCTTGCTCTTCTCTCTCATCACATCGGTGAGATACTCGTCGACGAGGCGAGTGAATGCCGGATCGATCGGCATGTCGTGGAGAGCCGCAAAGTCCCATTCAAGCCCTCCCTGCCAGTCCACGTGTTCTGAGAACACCCGACAGGCATCATACATCGCCTCGGGTGGCACCTTGTCACCAGAGCGATTGATCGTGTTCCCCATGAACACGCCGCTGGCATAGAGTGTATGGGAGATCGCCCGGGTTCCTGAATGACCGCGACCAATGACGATAGTGAGGGACATGGATCTCTCTCAGTTGTGAACAACTCGTTGTGGACGTGTAGATACGATGGAAGCCTTAAGTTAGGTCCCATGCCATCCCTGTCACCCACACCACTGTCACTCGCATCGCTTGACTCGCTGCACACCCGCGCCCACGCCCGGGGTATCCACCTGCAGCTCGGGACGGGCACCTTGAAATGTGCCGGGGCCACCATGCGTGACTGGTTGCCAGCTGGATCCTGGGGGCTGGTGTGTGATGCGACGACCTGGCAGATCGCCGGACGTCAGGTCAGCCAGCAATTGCCTGGCGACACCGTTACCTATCAACTCACACCTCGACCCAACACCAGCGGCGTGACAGCCGGTGACCTGGAAGAGGCTGAGCTTGTTGCCGGTCTTGGGGCGCAGGGCGCCGTGGCGGCGATCGCCGTCGGATCCGGAACGATCAATGATCTCACCCGGGCCGCCTGCGATCAGCTTCATATCCCCTACGCAATCGTACCGACGGCGCCCTCGATGAATGGGTATCTCTCGGCGGGGGTGGCCCTGCTCGTGAATGGACTCAAGACGACACGACCGTGTCCGGCGCCGGTCGGCTGCCTGGTCGACGCCGGGATCCTGGCCTCGGCACCGGCCTCGATGCGTGCAGCCGGATATGGCGACCTGCGGTCACGGGTCACCAGTTGTGCCGACTGGGCCCTGAGTCATGTTCTGACGGGCAGCCCCTATGTACCCGCAGCCCTCGATCTGGTAGCCCAGGCTGACGAGATGGTCGATGGCATCGCCGATGCCCTGGCCCTGGGCGACCCGTCGGCTACGATGCATCTCATGGCCGGCCTGTTGTTGTCCGGACTGGCCATGGACATGGCTGGATCTTCTGCACCATCCAGTGGCGCCGAACATCTGGTCTCTCATCTGATCGACATGGAACACTACACTCAAGGCCTGCCGCACGATCTGCACGGCCGCCAGGTCGGCGTGGCCACCATCGCCGTCGCCAGCCTCTACGAACAACTTCTGGACCTCGATCGGCCTTCGATCGATCTACAGCGATTGAGCTCTCTCCGTCCATGGCGCAGGAACGAGTCGGATCTGGCGCGCGACTTCGGCCCCCTGTGGTCGGCGATTCGCGATACGGCGCGCACGCCGGATCGTGTCGCCGATGATGCGGTGGCCGAACGTCTGCGGCGATTCCTGTCCAGCGATCTCGACTCGACTTTGCAGGCAAGCCTGATCACAGTCCGGCAATTGCAGCAGGACCTGGCCGCCGCCGGCGCCCCGATCACATTTTCGCAGTTGGGTCTGGACAAGACCAGGGCCCGACGCGTGCTGCTGGGGGCCCGCCACATCAGGGCCCGGTACACCGTCCTGGACCTGGCCGCCGAACTGGGCTGCCTGGATGACTGGGTGGAGGGGGCCCTGCTCGTCATCGGCGATTGAGGAACGATCCACAGGTGGTGTTCGTATATGCGGTGCCCGCATGGGACATGTTGTAACAAGGATCCTATCTGCCTATTTTTTCTGAAGCTACATCTCCTGCCCCGGTTCCCTGCGCGCAGTCTCCCGAGACGATGAGCGACCCGACCGCCAACAACCCTGACGCAGAATCCGAAGGTGTGACGCCACCTGATTCGGCAGCCCTGCAGGACTTGGCCCTGTCCGAGGCACGCTACCGTGCCCTGGTCGAGGGTTCGACCGACTTCATCTACGTCCTGGACACGGAAGGCCGCTTCACCTTCGCCAATGGTGAGGTCGGACACCTTCTCGGCTACTCCCCGGAAGAGGTCATCGGGCGTCATTACACCGAAGTCCTGCATCCGGAAGACGTGGATCGTGTCGGTCGTGCCTTCCATGAACGACGCACCGGCGATCGCGCCTCGCGACGTATGGAGGTCCGACTGCGTTCGCGGGGTGGCGCCACGCGCGATGTCGAAATGGATGTCCGCCACTTCTCCGTCAGCGCCCACGGCCTGTATCGCGGCACGAACTTCGTCGGCACCCACGGCGTGGCCCGTGACATCACTGAGCGCAAGTACCAGGAGGACAAGCGACTGGTCATGCAGCAGGTGCGCGAAGGCGTGTGGTCGATGACGAAGGCTGAGGAGATCCACAACGTGCTGGAAGCGATCCGAACCGGACTGGACGACATGGGTGTCGCCTACCAGCACTGTGCGGTCAATGTCGTGGACTCGGGCGAACCATCGATGCTGCGCACCTACAGTTCATTCGGCTCCGAAGGGCTCACCAAGCGCGGCGAGTGGATGGTCACGGACGTCGAGAACTACGCTTCACGCGCATTCCGGATCTGGCGCCGAGGGATCGCGGTCCATCGCACAGATCTGCTGCGCCTGGACCCGGCCAAGGAACTTCCCCTTCTCATTGAGCACTTCGGCGAGTTGCGCAGTGCCGTCGATACGCCATTCTCGCATGGTACGCTCACCGTGACCCATACGATGGCCGACTCGTTCTCAGAGCGGGATCTTGCCTTCTTTGTGGAGCTGGCAGAAGTGTTGTCAGAGGGTTTTCGACGGGCCGACGACCTGCAGCAGATGGCCGGGTCGGAGCGCCGCTATCGGACGCTGGTTGAGACGCCGGATTTCGTCGTCATGCTCCTGGACCCGGAAGGCAGCTACCTCTACGTAAGTCCACAGATCGAGGGCTGGCTCGGGTATGCCCCAAGCGACTTCTACCAGGACGCCGATCTGGGCACCAGCATCGTGCATCCTGAGGACAGTTCGACCCTGACCGAGCTGCTCGCCTCAGGTGGTGGAGCAGACCATCACACCGAATTCCGCTGGCGTCACAAAGCGGGGCACTTCCTGTGGGCGGCCGGCTCTATCTTCCCCATCTACGAGCACCCGGAAGACGAGCAGATCCACAGAGTCGCCATGTATCAGATCGTCGTTCAGGACATTACAGAAAGAAAACTCGCGCAGGACACGATCCAGGCCTCCCTCGAAGAGAAGGAGGTGCTACTGAAGGAGATCCATCACCGGGTCAAGAACAACCTGCAGATCATCTCCAGTCTCCTGCACCTGCAGGCTTCACGGCTGGAGGATACGAGTCTTGGCGAAGCCTTCGACGACTCGCAGCACCGGATCCGGTCGATGGCGTTGATACACGAGGAACTCTACAAGTCCGAGGACCTGGCCCGTATCGACTTCCCGGCCTACGCGCAGCGACTCATCGAGAATCTCTTCGACTCCTTCGGTCCCAGCGTCCGTGGTGTCGAGCACGAGACCGACATGGATGCGGCGCTGATGACGATCGACCAGGCCATTCCTCTCGGTCTGGTCGTCAACGAACTTCTGTCGAATGCGTTGAAGTATGCCTTCCCATCGAATACGGGAATGATTCGTCTGCAACTGCGCAATCACACTGACAGTCTCGAACTGATCGTGAGCGACAATGGGATCGGCTTGCCCGACCACCTGCTCAATGAGGGGCTGGAGAATCCCACGACCCTGGGACTGAAGCTGGTCATCTCGCTGGTGGGCCAGATCAGGGGCGACCTGTCAGCCACCTCCGATGAGGGTACTACCTTCACGATCACGCTGCCGGTGAACGACGAAGACTGAGAGAGGCTACGCCCCAGGCTCAGATAGGCTCACCGTTGTAATGAAGGATCTGCCGCTCCGGCGGCGGATAACTGGCAGTGACCACTGTCAGCACATCCTCCCTTCGGTCGCGCGCCGTCTCCTCGTCGTCGACGAGGATATCTTCCACATCGTGCGGGCTGATGCGCCAGTGACCACACACGGCGCCGCTCACATCATCATCGATCAATAGATACTTGAGTACTTCACGTTTTTCGTAGCGCGCCTTGAGCATCGGCAACAGTGGTCGCACGAATGGATCGTCCCGATGTAACACACGGACGGCGCGAGGAACGGGCGGAATCTCCTCCCCATCCGGCCCGGCAAGACATTGCGGCTCAACGAGATATTGTGCACCCATGTCTGCCTGTACCGCATCCACTGGCCGCAACCTCCCTTCCTCACACAGGTTCCCCAGCAACTTCGCCAGTTCGCGCTTCGGCCACCCCGTCGTTGCAGCGGCCCCCTCGACAGAGACCCACACATTGACGGCCGCCCAGCGCCTGAGAACCTCTTCTCGCGCTTCGAGCCGATCCTGCTTGGCCGCATAGGCCTGGGGCCACTCGCGCTCGAACAGATGCAGCGGGCGATCCCAGGCATCATCGGTCTGGTCCTCGCAGACCAGGAAAGCCTCTTCGAGTCGATTCACCGCCGCCATGAGCGGACGATAGGCCATGCCCGTCTGTTCCCGCAGCTGCCGAGGTGACAGCGGTCCGGAGACCTCGAAGGCGCGTAGCACCGCCGCGTGGCGATCATTGATCGTGTTCATCGGACGCTGGCAGGCGGACCGATACAGGGCCAGATCCTCCACCCATACATAGCTGACCCTGCCGCCGAAGTAGCGCCCCTTGATCAGCTTGTGCGTCGCGCGCAGTTCGTCAGCCAGCCGGGTATCGTCACCGTCAGGGCCCCCGACACGGTACTCGAGACGCGGGGGTGAACCGGGATACGAGTTGGCCCCTGGCGCCACGGGCTGAAGTCGACGGAATAACTCGACATAATCTGCCTCAGCCTCAACGGGCGCGGCCAGCCCATGGGCATCCAGGCGGCGGGCACGCCATGACTCATTCACCATTCAGCCAGGCCTCATCGAAGCGCGCCAGGGTCAGCGTCTCATAAGCATTCTCTGCCCCCCGCTCATAGAGACACAGAACATGGCCGCCATCGACAACGGCCAGATCGCTGTAGGCGGCTGGCCCCTCGTAGAGGCAACGCAACACGGGCCAGGAGCGCCCCCCATCCTCACTGAGACGCACGGTCAGACGGGACCGGGTGTCACGATCGGCGGGATTGGCAAACAGCACCCGATCGCTGGCCGCCCCTGTTGCGGACAGGGTCGCCATCGCAGCCTGGCAGATCGGCTCCGGATGGTCATCGACCCAGGCACGGGGGCCGAAACTCTCCCCCCCGTCCTGACTTCGCGCCGCTGCCCGCCGTTTTTCGCCTCGATAGTTGCGGCAGTTGATGTATAGTGATCCGTCTGTCGTTTCGGCAACAGCACACTCATTCGTCCCTTCCTCAACGATCCCGCCTACGCGCCAGGTTTCGCCTCCATCATCACTGAGGATGACGTGCGAGTGGTAGGGATCGCGCTGGCGGTCATGGTAGACACCGATCATGTGATCACAGGGAATCACGAGACGACCCGTGGATAACTGGATACCGTGACACGGACCGGTCGCATACCATGTCCACGACGGGTGTTTCGCCTGGTCCGTGATCTCCCGTGGCGTAACCCACGTTTCCCCGTCATCGTCAGAATACGTGAGCCAGACGGTACGTGGTGCCTTGCCTTCACAGATCATCGACTCGGGGCCATCGGCCAGATTCTTGCAGAATGTCAGCAGAATGCGCCCCGTCTGGCGGTCGACGACGGGGCAGGGATTGCCGCACGTCATCTCCGACTCGCTGACCACGACACGCACCGAGGACCAGGTGCGCCCCTCGTCGTCACTGTGACGCAGCAACAGATCGATCTGGCCACTGTCACCACGCGACGCTCGGCGCCCCTCGCACAGAGCCAGTACCCGGCCCGTGGTCGTGGTCACCAGCGCCGGAATCCGATACGTGTGACACCCGCCCTCTCCGGAGATGAACAACTCACTCTGTTCCAGCATCAGGAGCCACCCTCTTCTCCGGCCGACGCCGGGCCCTGCTCGGGCATCGCATCGTCCTGTGGCATCAGGACAAACCGCGCATGCCGTTCGGTGTTGAACCACCGTCCGGCGGCTCGCTGCACGTCCTGAGGGGTCAACGTCTCGACGAGGGTATCATCGAGGATGGCGGCCAGATCCACCTGATGGTAGTCCGCGCCCTCCAGCACACGCAGCCACCATCCATTCTCCTGCAGGTTGACTTCCCGTTCGCGACGACGGATCTCCTTGACCTTTGCCACGTACGTCGAATCCAGACCCACAAGCTTGAGTGAATCAATCTGTGTATAGACGACGTCCGTCAATTCTTCCACACGGGCAGGATCACACCCGAATTTCACGTTGATCTCATAACTCCCCTGCGGATAGTGACCCGTCGAGGCGCTGACCCCCACGCCATAGGTCCCGCTCATGTCCTCTCGCAGGATCTCTCGCAGCTTGATCTGGAAGGCCTCGGCCATCATCTCGATGTGAATCCGGTCGGCACGATTGTCGAAATCGAAGTCCCCCGTAAACGCCAGCCGTGTCTGACTCTTGGGTTCCAACCCGCGACGGACCGTCTTGGCCACCACATCGGGCGGCGAATCCATGGCGATATCACGCCACGACTCCTGCCGCCCTGTGGCGGGCAAGCCCCCGAGATAGCGCACGACCAGAGGTTCCATATCGACCAGATCGAAGTTGCCGACGAAGTAGAAGTGGAAATCGCCAGCATCGGCAAATCGATCCCTGTAGATGGCCGCAGAGCGATCCAGATCCATCTCACCGAGTAACTCGAGCGACCAGGGGCGTGCGCGATGGTGGTACTGGGCCATGGTCACCAGGATCGTGTCGCTGTAGGCGACCTCCGGCCTCGAGCTGCGATTCTCAATCGCCGCGGACAGGCGGGTGAAGTAGGCCTCGTAGGCTGAGGAATCGGGCCGCGGTGCGGTCATGTATGCGAAGATCAGCTGAAACATGGTCTCAGCGTCCTCAGGAGATGCGGAACCGAACACCCCCTCGTCGTGCTGCGAGATCCGCGGCCGGACGGAGACCACCTTCCCCGTGAGCCACTTCATCAGCTCGATCTGGTTGAAGTTTCCCACGCCGCCCTGCGTCACGGCCGCCGTCGCCGTGGTGGCCGCCATGTAGTCGGCATCCTCCACGAGTGAATGGCCACCGGGGCTGAAGGAGCTGAACAGGATCTGATCGTTCTTGTAATCCGTTGGCTTGAGAGTCACCTGCACGCCATTGCTGAGTGTCCAGCGGGTCACACCCAGATCGGGGATCGAATCCCGTGCAACGATCGCGCCCGCCACAGGTTCATCAGGAAGCAGAGGTTTGTCCGCCGCCGAATCGACGTACGGATCGATCTGACTCGCTTCGACAGCATCAAATGCAGCGAGCAACTCCTGAGCGTCAGGGACGATGATCTGCTCATTTTTCGGGGCATTGACGGTGATCACACGGTTGTCCGTGCGCGTCGATTGACGAGCCAGCGCGTTGACATCGGCAAGACTGATCGTGGGCAGCAGTTGCTTGTGCAGTTCCAGTTCGCGCTCGATACCGGGGATCTGTTCTCCCTCCAGCACGTGACGCACGTATTCGGACGCAAAGCGAGCCGACTGCGTCTTGTCCCGCTCGCGATAGACCTGCTCCATCGACCGCAGGATCTGCTTCTTCTGACGAGCCAGTTCGGTGCCGGTGAACCCATGACGTCGAACCCGGGTCGCCTCGGTAAGCAATGCCTCCAGCCCACGAGCGAATCCATTGTTCTGCACTCTGGCACCGAGACTGTAGAACTCCTTCGTCCGTAGCCAGCGCCCCTGTCCGGATCCAGCGGCGAGAAAGGCTGGGTTCGCGGTTCGGGTCAACTCAAAGAGTCGACGGTTGAACATGCCGTGATAGAGCGACTCCATCATGGAACGCCGGTAGGCATCAACCGTTGAATCCGGTCGGACGTCCTGTTTGTAGTAGATGCTTACGCTGTTCCCCGTCGCTTCCGGGTCGGTGGCAATGGCAAAGAGCGTCTCGGCGTGATCTGGGACCGGGTAGTAGGTCCGATCGGCTGACTCGGCCGGCGCGCGCAGATCTGCAAAGTGAGCCCGCACCAGACTGTCGACGACATCCGGCTCCAGATCACCGACGGCAATCACACTCATCAGATCCGGACGATACCAGCGCTGATAGAACGCTCGCAGCGTGTCGTGCCCAAAGGACTCGAGATTTGCCACGGTGCCGATCGGCAGGCGGTCCGCATACCGGGATGCGTGCAGAATGACGGGCAATTGCTCGTCGAACATTCGCTGGTCGGCGCCACGCCCCAGGCGCCATTCTTCGATCACGACGCCCCGCTCCTTGTCGATTTCCTCTGCCTCAAAGGAGACGCCCTGCGCCCAGTCCTGCAGAATCTGAAATGCCGTGGTGACCACCTCCATGCTGTCAGTTGGTACGGTAAGCATGTAGACGGTTTCGTCGAAAGACGTATACGCATTGACGTCCGGCCCAAAGCGCATGCCGATCGATTCCAGGTAATCGACCAATTCCTGCTTCTCAAAATTCTCAGTGCCGTTGAACGCCATATGCTCGGCGAAGTGAGCCAGGCCCAGTTCGGACTCACGCTCCAAAACGGACCCGACATCCACCACAAGGCGCAGTTCGAGTCGCTGCTCGGGTTTCTGGTTCTGACGGATCAGGTAACGCATGCCATTGGCCAGTCGCCCCATGCGCACATCCGGGTCTTTTTCCAGGGCGGTGGCGGGCGCCGATTCCTGGGCGGCCGGTGCCTCGGGCACCGTCGGTGCACAAGCACTCAGCGTGCCGATCGAGACGAGGACAATCAGCGACAGAAGCAGACGTAGGTGACCCATGAGATTCCTCAAGGACGGGAGGTGGCGATGCGAATGACCGCTTAACTTGGGGCTCCTGCTGGCGCCCGGCAACGTGACGCGCTTCATTGGCATCCATGAACAGCGAAGCAGATCGACAGTTCAGACTCTGGGTCATGGGGTGTTCCCATGTGGGAACGGACCTGCGCCGCGACGGCCGCGAGAGTCTTGCTGAGGCGATCCGGCAGTCGGAACAGGGCGGGCATGAGGGCGGCCCGCCCTTTGATTGGGACATTGCACTGCATCTGGGTGACCTCTCCGGCAGCCAGGGCCCACCCGAGGATGACGAGGGCGAAGAGGTCGTTCGTCAGTTCGCCGCCTCGACCCGCCACCCGCGCGAGCACTTCTACAATCTCATTGGGAACCACGACGCATCGGGCCCGGACGAAGCGTGTCAGTGGTGGTACCGCAAATGGGTGGACCCCGAAGGACGCTCGACCGCCCATTCCGGTGTCGACGCGCGTCGTCGCCCCTACCCGATCGAGGGCAGCTGGGAACGTTATCGGTTCCGCGTGGGGAACATCCTCATCCTGATGATGAGCGACCGCAATGATTCCGGCCCACCCGTTGGACGGGCATCGCGTGGTGGTTATCCGGCAGGTGCCGTAACCGGCGAGACCTTCAAGTGGTGGCAGGAGCAGGTCGCGTCGGCCTCAGGAGAAGAGATCGTCATCAGTGCCCACCATCACATGCTGAAGGAGACGACAGTCGCCTCCGGGCCATGGGAAGGCTTCCGGCGTGACGAAGATGGCAACTGGAAGTCCCATTATCACGGCTACTTTCCCGCCGGCGGGCCGGAGGGCGCCAGTTACCTGTATTTCGTTGATGGAAAGCCGGATGCACAGGCTTTTGAGCGATACCTCGCCGAAAACGAAGGGGCCACAGATCTCTGGCTCGGATCCCACACGCATACCCACCCGGATGACACGCACGGCGGGCGATCTCACGTCGAACAGAAGTGGGGGACGACATTCGTCAACTGCGCTGCCGTGACCAAGTATCATGCCGGTATCACGACCCTGCCGATGAGTCGACTTTTCACATTCACAGAAGGCAGCCGTGAGGTGGGGATCGACTGCTATCTCCACACCAGCGACCACGCACCACAGGGTTGGTACAAGCCGGCGCAACGGACCGCGACGCTTCGAACCCCCTTTCGAGGGACAGTCGCCCCATTTCTGGGGTCGCTCACCGAAGCCGAGTGACTGATGCCTCCCATCGACTACCCTTCCGTGTTCTCATCTCTGCCCATGCCGGCCACACTGGTCGATGGCGAGGGCACGGTGGTCGATATCAACGAGGCCTGTGTCCGGTCGATGCATCGTCAGGGCCACGACACGACACGCGAATCCTGCCTCGGCCGGCGAATCTGGGAGACCGTCTCTGATGGCGACCCCCTCTCGTCGCGGGAAGTGGTCCTCGGATTCCTCTCCGGCCAGAGTCTTCCCCCGCTGCACCATCGCTCCACCGGCGCCGACGGCGACACTTCGACACTGCACGAGATCAGTGTCACCGCCCTGCCGCAGGGCGGCGCCATCATCGTGCGCGAGGAGATCACAGAACGTGAAGCCCAGGCTGAACGCTTGCAGGAGACGTCCCGTTTCCTGCAGGCTTATGCCAGTGTCGGCCGCATGGTTCTGGAGAGTCTTGATCTGGAAGAGATTCTCGATGCTATGCCCCGCGAACTGGTGCAGGCTGGGGTTTTCCGCAGTCTGATGATCGCCGTCGTCGATGAGCAGCGAAGCTTTGTCGAGGTGCAGAGAAGTTTTGTCCGTGAGGTGGACGAACACGGACGTATCATCCCGGGTTCGGCTATTCGTCCCAATGGCAACATGAATGGTCGCCGATTCCTGCTCACCGAGGACAACCCGACCCCGACGGTCGCACGCACGGGAGAAATTGTCCTCGAGCGCGGCGAAGAGCCACGGCGTGCGACCACGAATGACGAGTCAATGGCCCACGTGGGAACCCGCATTCGCGTCAGTATCTTCTTTCCCGTCAAAGCCGGAGATCACGTCATCGCGGTCCTTGCCACAGCGGCCGCCGCCGAAGACCAGGACCAGCTTCTGGCGCACATCCGGGCCATGAGGCCACTGCTGGATCAGGCGGCCATCGCCATCCAGCACGCACGTTTCTACGCCCGGATTCGGGCCAGTGAGGCGGCGGCCCGTGTCCGACTCGGCGTCGAGCGCGTCCGCAACAGCATTCTCCAGATGGAACGGGACAGCGACTGGACCCGTGTCGTCACGACGCTGGCCGAGGAGATCGGCGGGCTCGTGGAAGGCGCCGGGTGTGGCCTGAATCTGGTCCGAGACGATCAGGTTTACTCCTACAGCATTGGCCCCGGGCTCAGTGAATCCATGCAGGATTCGCCAATCCCTGCCCCGGTCACCGAAGCTCTGCGCACACAGGATGCCATCTATCGTCGTGACCAGAGCCAGATGCGTCGCAGTGGCGATCTGCCCGTTCTGTTCGAAGCCGACATCCGCAGCGTAATCGACATCCCTTTCAGCACCGGGACGCTGGCCATCAACAGCCAACGGGAAGACGCCTTCCCTCCTGAGATCATCGACGCCCTCTGGCTCTATGCTACAACCATCGGCGAAGGACATCGGCGGCTGGAAGATCTGCGGGCACTGGCGGTCAAGGAACGTCAACTGCAACAGGCTCAGAAAATGGAAGCCGTGGGGCAGCTGACGGCCGGCGTCGCCCACAACTTCAACAACCTGCTGCAGGCGATGGTGGGCGAGCTTGATCTGGCTATGCTAGAAACTGAGCGCAGCGAGGCCAATGAACTCATTGAGGGAGCCCTGGATGCGGCGCGGCGGGCGGCCCATCTGGTCCACCAACTGCTGCTCTATTCACGCCAGAACCAACCAGGCGATCTGGCCAGCACGGACCCTCTTCACATCCTCAACGACGTGGAGGCAATCTGCCGTCGCACCTTCGATCGTCGAATCGACCTGGATATCCACCTGGACATCGACGCTGATATCCGAGTCATCGGCGATCCGATGCAGTTGGAACAGGTCCTGCTGAATCTTTGTATCAATGCGCGCGATGCAGTGGAGGAGGCAGAGCCGGCACAGCCCCGAATCGGAATCCTGCTGGAAAAGGTCCAACTGGATGGCACCCAGACGTCGGATGGAATAGATCCGGGGCACTTTCTGCGGATGGAGGTGTCCGACAATGGGGCCGGTATGGATGAGAAGACACGGTCGCGGATCTTCGATCCCTTTTTTACCACCAAGGCTGTCGGCCGTGGCACCGGCCTTGGATTATCGACGGCACTTGCCATCATGCAGGACCACGGCGGCTGGCTGCGTTGCGACAGCGAGGCGGGCCAGGGCGCCCGATTTTCCGCATACCTACCGATGACGATCGTAGAGGCAGACGAACCCATGGCACAGACCCAGGACACAGACGTGGATGGCGGCCAGGAGACCATCCTCATCATCGATGACGAGGAAATGGTCCGCACCACGGCCTCCCGCATGCTGAAACGTCGCGGCTACGCCGTTCTGGAGGCTGAGGACGGCCAGAGTGGCCTGGAGACTTACCGGGCGCACCGCGATGACATCCGCCTCATCCTGCTGGACCACTCGATGCCTCGCATGTCCGGACGGGAAGTGCTCGCCCAACTGCGGGCCGAAGACACACCCGTGCGAATCGTGATCATCACCGGCGTCCCCGCCGGCCTGGAAGACTTCGAGGGGGCAGACGATCTGATGGAGAAGCCGTTCTCGCTGAAGTCTCTGGTGGGCCGCGTTCGTGAGGTCCTCGATCGGCCCCGCCCCTGACATGCCCCCGACGCCACCGCAACAACCGCAGGGGCAGCGATCGCTGCTGATCACGTTCGACTATCCCCCCATCGTGGGGGGGATCGCTCACGTACTCGGGAGATTCTGGCGCATCTCGGGCCACGAGGGTTGCACGATACTGGCCCCCTCGGCTGCGGGTGATCTCGACTTTGATGCCGAGCATCCGGTGTGCACGCTGCGATTTGCTGCTGGCGGTTCCGGAACGCTGGGTAAGGTATTTGCCTTCGTTGCCGCTACCTGGCGTGCCTGCTGGTGGCTTGTGCGAAACCGACCTGACTTCGTCATCGCCGGCCAGCTCGTTCGCGCCGGACCGATCTGCTACATGTGGCACCGGCTCACGGGTCGTCCTTTTGATCTGTG
>JABHDC010000166.1 GCA_018673255.1 Gemmatimonadota bacterium | reverse complement strand
TGATATCGCTATGGTCTTCCAGAATTATGCTCTCTATCCGCACATGACTGTCTATCAGAACATGGCATTCGGTCTGAAGTTGAGGAAATACCCGAAGGAAGAGATCGACGATCGGGTACGAGAAGCAGCTGACATCCTGGGAATCCAGGAATTGCTGGAGCGTAAGCCCAAGGCTCTCTCCGGCGGCCAGCGACAGAGAGTCGCCGTGGGACGCGCCATCGTTCGCAAGCCGAAGGTGTTCCTCTTCGATGAGCCCTTGTCGAATCTCGATGCCAAACTGCGAGTACAGATGCGCACGGAGATCAGCAAGCTGCACACGAAGCTTGAGGCGACGATGATCTATGTGACCCACGATCAGACTGAAGCGATGACGATGGGTGATCGTATCGTGGTCATGAAAGACGGCCGCATCCAGCAGAATGACACACCCTTGCACCTCTACAATCATCCGACCAACCAGTTTGTCGCCGGCTTCATCGGGTCTCCTGCGATGAATTTCATCGAAGGAAGGTTGGCCGCTGATCCGAGTGGCCTGAGATTCGACGAGGGCAGTATCAGCCTCGTCCTGCCTCAGCAGATGAAGAAGGCGTTGACGGATCACGTTGATCAGGAAATCACTCTGGGTATTCGTCCTGAAGACATCCACGATCCGGACACGATGGGACGCGGCGCGGAAACGCTGGAAATCGAGGCCCAGGTGGAGGTCGTCGAACCCATGGGCAATGAGGTGCTCCTCTACCTGACGACGGGCAAGTCATCTTTTGTTGCTCGCGTCGATCCGATCCACATTCCGGTAGTTGGCCAGACCGTGAAGCTGGCGGTTGAAATCGACAAGGCCCACTTCTTCGACAAAGACACCCAGGCGAGCCTCCTGGGAAGTCAGTAGGGTAAGTCACTTCGCGTGTCGCTGGCATCGGTAACTGGCCAGGAGCGGGCCAAGGCGCAGATCGACGCCTGGCTGAGTGCGGATCGGCTCCCTCACGCGATCCTGGTGACCGGTCCCCTTGGGGCGGGTAAGCGACGGCTATCCCTCGAACTTGCCAAGGCGATCAACTGTCGCACACCGGGGCCTGATGCCTGCGACGAGTGCTCTTCCTGTCGCAAGGCGGACACGCTGACCCATCCAAATCTGCACGTGTTATTGCCACTACCCACCGGCTCCCGTGGCTCGGACTCGGAGACGATGTCCAGTCTCCGAGAGACGGCACTCGAACAGATCAGCGGCAACACCACGGCCTCGCGAACCGGCACCAATATCTCGAAGGAGAGCATCCGGCTGCTGCAGAAAGAGATGTCCTTTGCGCCGACGGAAGCACCGCACCGTGTTGGGCTGATTCTGCAGGCTGAATCGATGCTGGCCGCGGGAGCGAACTCACTGCTGAAGATCCTTGAGGAACCACCGGGGCAGTCAATCTTCATATTGGTATCCGATACGCCCGACCGCTTGCTGCCGACGATCCTGTCCCGGTGCCAGCGCCTGCATCTGCGGCCGCTGTCCCTATCTGAACAACGGGAACAGCTGCAGCGGGCCGGCATAGACGATGAGCGTGCTGATCTGGCTGCACGACTGGCCGCCAGCGGGCGGATTCGTGCCGAGGATGTCATCGATGGTGATCAGTTCGATGAGCTGCGCGATCTGGTGCGGCGCTTTCTCGTCTCCGCAATCCAGAGTGCCGAAGACGACTACTGGAAAGTGTTGGAAGATCTGGGAGGGCGACCCGATCGGCAGCGACTGGAGGGATTTCTGCAATTGTGCTCCGCCTACCTCAGGGATCTGTTTCTCGTGCAGCAACAACAAGCCGATGCCGTGGCCAATATCGACGAGCAGGAGGCCCTGCAGCAGTGGGCAACTGCGATGCTACCCGCCCGAATCGAGCGTGTCGCCCAGGTTCTCGACCAAGCCTACGAGAGTCTGTCCCGCAATGTTCACCCGCAATTGCTGCTGGCCGATCTCTGGTATCATCTGCAGCGGGCACGGGCCGCCTGAAAAAGAGAGCGATATCATCTCCCCGGCGCCCCGGCTCGTTGCCGCGCCCCCGTAAACGCTTTGGCCAGCACTTTCTCGTTGATCAGCAGGCGTTGGAATTCATCGCAGAGCTGGCCGCAACGAATCGTGGTGAGGCCGCCGTTGTTGAGATTGGCCCGGGACGGGGCGCCTTGACGCGTCCGCTGCTGGGGCATCTGGACCGCCTGGTGGCCATCGAGATCGATCGCGATCTGGTAGCCCATCTGCGTGAGGATCTGGCCGATCCGCGATTGCACCTGGTCGAGGCGGACGTTCTCGATGTGGACTTCGGTCAGCTGGCGACCGACGAAGGCGTGGAGAGGCTCGTTATCGCCGGCAACCTCCCCTACAACATCAGTGCTCCCGTGATGTTCAAGTTGCGGGAGCACGCAGACCTGGTCGACCGGGCCGTGCTGACCCTGCAGAAAGAGGTCGCGGATCGACTCATTTCTTCACCGGGCTCACGACAGTACTCACTTGTCACCGTCCTGCTTGCACAGTGCGCCCAGGTTGAGATTCACCGATATCTGCCAAGGGGTGCCTTTCATCCTGTGCCCAAAGTGGAATCGGCGATCCTCGAGATTCGTTTCGAGCCAGATCGGGTGCCCGTCGCTGACCTTGCCCTCTTTGAGCGCATTGTCCGCAGTGCCTTCTCGCAGCGCCGTAAGATGCTGCGAAATTCTCTGCAATCGCTGACGCCTCTTCTTCAGGAGGCAGGTGTGAGCCTCGAGGAAGTGTGTTCGCAGGCACAGGTCGATCTTACCCTGCGAGCAGAGAATCTCAGTGTCGAGAACTATGCCACGCTGACCCGAATCATTGACGCGGCCCGGTAGAGCGGTGCTGTTCCGACGCGGCCTGGGCGCGGCGATCCTGCTGGCCACCCTCTGTGTTCTGGCGAGTGCTCAGATGAGTGTCGCCCAGACCTATTCCATGAATTACAGCAAGCGATCCAATCGGATGACCTGGCGGCCGAGCTTTCCCAGTTGGAGCCTGAGGTCACCGGTGTCGATGGCGGCGGCCGGCGACTCTACGGCGATGATGCGTTTCACGGCCAATGCGTCGATGAATGCGATCCTCGATCAGCGTGATGGGCGCAACAACTGGACTGAGAATGCCTCCGTTCGGACATCGATTCTCTATCCGGTTCTGGGCCCGAGGGCGTCGGTCGGTATCAATGCCAACATGTCGGTTCGCAATGCTTCGTTGCTGAATCAGAAGACCCGGAACCAGACGATCAGCTTCCGGTTTGAGTACAAGCCCTTTGCCAGCGGTGAAGGACGCTTCAAGGATCTGCGCTTTGACGTCGTACCTGGTGTGATTACGGCTCGCCGAGCCAGCCCGGTCGACCCGGACAGCACCATCGAGGAATCCGGCCTCCAATACAATGCGTCACTGAATGTGTCTCCCGCCTTCGAAGTGGGCGGGGAGAGGCTGACCACATCCATGTCGGCCTCGAAACGGGACAACTCGCTCAAGAGTAATAAGAATCGGAACGAGAGTCTGCGAGTCTCGACTTCTTACAGGCTGCCAGGCGATGTACGTGCATCTGCCTCCGTGTCGGAGACGCGCTCGCAGCAGGGTGTCACCCGGGCCGTGCTGGATTCGGTTGCTGCCGAGATCTCAGAAAGGCGCAACACGAGTGCGAACTCGTCGATGAGTTTTGAGGTTTTCGGCTTGAATGTGAGTGGCTCGCAGGGATGGTCACAGAGTATCAACACCAATACGGCCAACGGGGATGACGACACAAACAATCGCTTTTTCGGCCGTGACCGCGAGACGGAGAACTGGAATTTCCGCAGCAATGTGAAGGGCCGACTTCCGGGGGGGATGCTGGGATCCGTCAACGCCAGCTATGGCTCGACGGACGAACGCCGCCGTCCTGTCCGTCTGTCAACTGGCGCCATCTTCCGTGACCCCACTGACGATCGAGAGGAGACCAATCTGTTGTTTCGAGGATCCCTCGATTGGCAGATCGGTGAGCAGACCCTCAAATGGTCGAGTTCCGCGCGCATGGTTCGCATCGACAATCCCGGCGATCCGACGCAGGACCGGGACAGTTACAATGGGTTTGTGACCCTCTCCTACAGAGGAACGCGCGAAAGTGGCCTGCGATACGATCTGGCACTTTCCTCCAGTTCGACACATCGTACGAATCTTGATGCCAGCCGCAGTGGAGAGAACCAGAAGAATCGGGATCTTCGGTTGTCGGCCAACACCAGCTACGAACGGCTGGCGACGACGGTCAGTCATAACTTTGAGATATCAGCCCGGCGAACTATTTTCGATTTCGACGAGGTAATCAGTACCAGCTTCGTGGATCGCCGCAGCAATATCCGGCGTGGTTGGTCGATGCGGCACACATTGCGCCGCCGACTCTTCGAAGGACTGCAACTGAATGGTTCGTATGCATTCAGCGCCGATGATTTTGGCACGTTGCTTGTGGAGAATGGCACGCAGGTCGTCGAAGAAGACAACACGGATCATCGTTTGAGCTTCGGTATGTCCTATCGTCCCGATCCGCGGTGGTCTGTGTCGACGAATTGCTCATACCGCCTCGATCGACGCTGGGACTACGCCTATTTCGACGGCACGACCGATCGGGATCTGAATTCCCGCAATGCTCACCGGAATCTGGTCGCTTCCCTCGACTACAGTCCGAGTGGTTACACTGGCTTCAAGGCCCGCTTCAGTCGTTCGAAGCAACGAAGCGGCACCTTTGATGATTTGACCATCACACTCAGCCGGGCCCTTTAGTCGTCCCGGTTGCCAACACAAGCGCGAGATCGCGCGGAGTGAATGACAGATGCCCCCGATGCCGAAGTCAAAGAAGATCTGGTTCAATGGTGAACTCGTGCCCTGGGATGAGGCCCAGATCCACGTTCTCTCCCACGTCGTCCACTATGGCTCCAGTGTGTTCGAGGGCATCCGGTGTTACCACACCGACAAGGGCCCGGCCGTCTTTCGGCTGCAGGAGCACACGAATCGTCTGTTTGATTCGGCCAAGATCTATCGAATGGAGATCCCCTATACACGCGAGCAGGTGAATGAGGCGATCCTTGATACGATCCGGGCCAACTCCCTCGATGCCTGCTATATCCGCCCTGTCGTGTTTCGTGGCTACGGCTCGCTGGGAGTAGATCCCACCACGTGCCCGATCGACACGGTGATCGCCGTGTGGGAGTGGGGACAATATCTCGGCGCTGAGGCCCTCGAGCAGGGCGTGAGGGTATGCACCTCATCCTGGAATCGTGTGGCGCCAAATACGGTCCCATTTCTCGCCAAGGCTGGCGGCAACTACTTGAACTCTCAGCTGGTGCGGATGGAAGCCAACATGAATGGCTTCGACGAAGGCATCGTCCTGGACTCCAGTGGGCTTGTGAGCGAGGGCAGTGGCGAAAATCTATTTGTCATACGTGACGGCACGATCTACACACCCGCGTCCCATCACTCGATACTGCCGGGGATCACGCGCCATGCAGCGATCACTCTGGCCAAGGATCTCGGATATGTCGTCGAGGAACGGGGGATCCCGAGGGAATTCCTCTATATCTCGGACGAGGTCTTTTTCACAGGTACCGCTGCCGAGGTGACCCCCATCCAGAGCATCGACCACATACAGATCGGAGATGGCCGGCGGGGACCGATCACCGAGCAGATCCAGCGCCG
>JABHDC010000165.1 GCA_018673255.1 Gemmatimonadota bacterium | reverse complement strand
CCTGTGATGTCTGCCGTGAGGATGACTCCGAGCGAGCCACGATTCTCCAATTCAACCTGGACGGATCTGGTCGACGCATCTTCGCCCGCGGCCTGCGCAATGCAGTTGGCCTGGCCGTCCACCCACAGACGGGTGATTTGTGGGCCAACAGCAATGGCCACGACCGCGAAGGGCGTATGTTGCCACCCGAACCAATCACCATCATCCGCGATGGTGGGTTCTATGGTTGGCCCCTGGCCTACGGATACGGCATCTGGACAGATACAGGTATCAGCAACTACGCCAATGCCCTCTTCCCCATCACGGCGCAGGACTCCGCCGACGTGGCCAGCATGGTGCGCCCCGTCGCCCTGGCCCCGGCCCATCTGGCGCCAATGCAGATGCATTTCTACCAGCGTGGCGCGTTCGCCGACCTCTACCATGGCGCAACCTTTGTTGCCTTCCGGGGCGGCTCGAACGCGAATGTGAGGGGAATGAAAGTATCCGCCCTCTTCACGACACCCGATGGTCGCGATGCGCGGATGGCCGATTTCCTGACCGGGTTTCAGCCCAATATCGCCACCGGCTCGGGTTCGTGGGCTCGTCCCGTCGGTGTGGTCGCCGATGGCCGCGGCCTGCTATACGTCAGCAGTGACGGCGTGAACAACTTCATTCTGAAGATCCTGCCCAGTGCACTGGAAGCCCATTTCGAGCAGGCGCCACCCGAGCACATCAGTTCCGGTACCCCCCTGCGCCTGCGGGCGACGGTGGAGGTGAGTGGGCTGGTCGATGGCACGCCGGTGGAGGCTGTGGCCGACCTCAGTGCCCTCGGGGGATCCAGGGCTCACCAGCTGATTCGAGTTGGTGACAACAGGTACCGTCTCGAAGCGGATCTTGACGTCCCACGCGGTGGCGAGTTGCCGATTCTCGTGAGCATCTCACAGCGCATCGTGGGCGAGATCATCTCCGTTCAGCTCCGGCACGTGATCGTCGTCGTGCCTGGCAACGATCTGAAGATCGCCAGTGAGATCCTTGCCCCGGGTTGGCATCTGGAGGGTGACAACACCGTCCGCCTGGAGGGTTTCAGCGACTCTGTCCCTGACTACGAAGGCAAGGCCCTGGTAGCGACAGCCACGGATGTGGGTTTCCGCGGCTGGGGAATCACTTTCACACCAGATTCGCCGGTGAACCCGAGTGGGTATCGCTCCTTGCGATTCGCCTTAAATCCAGGCACACTGACGGCGCCTGTACCCTTCCTGACCCTGCGCGTTGCCCCGGCCGCCAACATCGATCTGCTGGATGGACACATCGACCTGGGTCGTGCTGAGTGGCAGACCGTCGAACTGCATTTCGAGGACATGGTGATTGGCAGCAGCCAGAACAGTGTCCTCATCACGAAGCAAGGTCTGGATGAACCGATCGAGTCCATCCACCTTCAGGGGAATCTCGAAGGCACCTTCTACCTCGATGAGATGCACCTGGTCAGTCTGGTCCAGGAGCCCCCCGTGACGGCGGTGGTCGAAGAATCCCTCTCGATACCTGATCGGTTTATTCTCGAGCAGAGCTTCCCCAATCCCTTCAACAGCAGCACCACCCTGCGGTTCACCCTTCCCGCGCCGTCGCCTGTGGAGTTGTCCGTCTACAATCTTTCAGGACAACGCGTCGTCACGCTCGTGGATGAGATGCGCGACCAGGGGGCCCACCAGATTCGCTGGGATGGAATGGATGCTGCCGGCCGGGACGTGGCGACAGGGATGTATATCTATCGCATGGCGACCGGCGGCCACGTGCAGACACGCAAGCTGCTGCTGTTACGATAGCAGGATCCGGCGCTCTCAAGATCAGTAGGCGACGGACAGGGTCCTGACGATGATGTCGTTCTTCAACCCCGTGCCATCCGTATCTGTCCGCATGCGAATCCGCGCGACGTAGACCCCGGGCGGCACAAGATCTCCTGAGTCGTTGCGGCCATCCCAGCCCAGCTCGTAACGCCCCGCCCCGCGACTGCGCTGCTCCACAATCGTGCGAATGGATCGGCCCGTGACATCGTAGAGTTGCAGTTCCACAGCGGTGTCGTCGGAGACGCGCAGGACGGAGAAAGCGATGACCGCTTCATCGTTGATGCCATCGCCATTGGGCGTGGCCACGGGGCGAGGAACGGTCACGTCCTTGAATAGAATCCGTCGTTTCTCCTGGCCGACCAATGTTGTCGTGTTGCTCCCGATCACCGCCAGGGCATCTCCCGCATCGACGCGCTGCCACCCGCCATTTGATGAATGATCCTGGAGTGCGGCTTTCAGTTGGGCGCCACCGGCAAACAGAGCCGTCGTGAAATCGAGTCGCAGCATCCCCACCCCAGACCGGGGTGTAATGGCATCAAAGGACAGGTGCAGGCTGTCGGCGGACGTAT
>JABHDC010000164.1 GCA_018673255.1 Gemmatimonadota bacterium | reverse complement strand
TGTGGGTATCCTGCAGAGATGTGCCCACACGCTCCCACGTACCTGCCAGGAAGCCATCGGTGAGCTGGTCGCGCGCGCCCAGATCGCTGCCATCTGTCGGATCAGCCACGTGCACCCACACGGGTCTGTCCGCCCGCTCCGCGGCAGGTGTCTGCGGATTCACGGGTGCATAGGAGAGGGTGTATTGGTAGGCGCCGGAAGGCACGGATTCGTCTTCGACCGTGATGTCGCGGCCCAGCACCTTGAAATACGGGTGATGGTCGACATTGCTGACCCCATTGATACCGTAGCCCTCACCGGTCCCACCGATGAAAGCCAGAAAGAGATGATCACTGTCGGGGTAATGCGTCAGGGCCGGTGAGCCGAGGTAGATGTCTGTATTGGCGATGCCATCCTCGGTACCTGCACCATCACTGTCGACGTCGGCAACCTTCTCGGGCAAAGTCCAACTCGCACCATTGTAGGTGGCCAGATAGATGTCATGCTCATCTGCCAACGACCCGGAATAGCCGGCGCTGAAGGCGATATGGAGATCACCTCGCTCGTCCGTCAGGCGATCGTCGACGAAGGCTGCGACCCGCTCCGTGTGGAACCAGTCCAGTTCCGGCCCGTATTCGCCCAGGCCATCGGCAAACAGTGGCGTGGCGCCTGTGCTCCATGCAGTGGTCGCGGTGCCCCATGTCGCGCTGGCTCCTGTGGAACCATCATCATCGTATTGATTGAGATAGATCCCCTCGATTGGCGTGCTGTCGGCGTATTTGTAGACCGAATACACACGATCGGGCAGACGCTGGCGATCGACGACGATCGTGGGGAAAAAGTGAGTCACATCTACATCGAGGGCAGTATTGCCGGCTGCTTCATCGACGAAGGAGCCGACGACGGAACCATCGACATCCCGATCCCAGCCATCGGCAGACACATCGAGCCAGCTGTCATCGGTCGCCGCACGCTTGTACTCGATCCGATTATCCGCGTCAGAGAAATAGACGGCATGGAGGGCATCGTCATCTCCCAGGGCCAGATCTACGCCTGTGTGCCGCTTGCCATCCACGGTCAGGCGTACGCCACCGGCGGACCCGACCGTACCGAGCGAACCGATCGCTTCCATGCTGAAGGGCGAGGTCGTCCGATTGACCTTGGCGAGAATGATATCACCGGTGGCCGCATCGGTGCCCCGCTCGTAGGCGATGAAGATCTCATCACGATCGTCCACCACCATGCGGGGGAAGGCACTGGCCGTCCCCTCGGTCCCGATGGTGCTCACATCGTTGACGCTGATGGGCGTTTTCCAGCTGTGGCCACCAGAATCTGAGTAGGCGAAGTAGACATTGCGATTCGCACTGTGGTCGGCCGTTGTCACGAAGGCGTAGGTGACGCGCGGGTTGCCACGGCTATCGACCTCCAGATCCAGCGTGGAGAAGGAGCTGCCCGCACCATCGACACTCAGCACGTAGTAGCTGAGGCCAGCGGACACACTCAAGGGACTGCTGAAGCTGGCGCCCCCGTCTTCACTGCGCGCGTAGTACACCTCGTATGCGGGCGTCGAGCCACCCGTAAAGGCGGGTCCCGTCGTCGACGTCGAAGCTTCGATCCAGGCCATGTGGATCGCATTGATTGATCCACTGACGGTCCCGAATGGTGCCTCGTCCCACATGGCCACGTCGACCCACGAGCCATCCGTGTCGGTGGTACTGAGTTGCTCGGACCGTTCCAGACTGTGGAAGTGACCGATCACCGGATGGTCGTCGGTCGCGGCCTGGTTCAGATCGACGCGGATCTCAACCGTCGCGCCACTGACGAAGTCCTGTGTCGTGGTGCTGTCCGGTGTGACAAAGCCGACAGGTGTCCCATTCTCAAAGATGGGGGCCGCGGCTCGGATTGGAGCCGCCAGCAGCAGAAGGATGAGGGTTGCGTAGCGCATATCAGCCCTACTTCAGCAGGCTCATCTTGCGTGTGTGGCGGATGGATTCAGTCTCCAGCAGCGTGAAGTAGAGACCTGCCCCGACATGGCGCCCCACATCATCACGACCATTCCAGACCAGCGTGTGGAATCCGGCAGACATCGGTCCTTCCACCAGCGTGCGGATCCGTTGACCGAGGACGTTGTAGATCTCCAGCCGCACATCCTGATCCCGTTTCAGCGAGAAGGGCAATACGGTGGTCGGATTGAATGGATTCGGGTAATTCTGCTGTAGCGTCGTCTCTCGGGGCAGCAGCAGATCACTCACACTGCTCTGCCAGGAGATGGCCTGCGGTGCATAGCCGGGGTCCAGGAGGACTCCATCGCCCAACTCCAGCCCATCAGCCAGGTGTGGGCTCTCCTGTTGGACCTCGAACCAGAGGCGAAGAAGACGTCCCTCCCCGGTGGCGGCCCAATCCTTACCCACTCTGGAACCGATCACGCGCAGACGGTCTCCATCCACACGTGTCTGGAAGACGCTGCCATGAGGATTGGCATCGAAGATGTCTCCACGCTCTGTACGCTGTGTCAGCGGCTGCAGGAGACCTGCGTCGAAGCCGAGATCGAACTCGTAGCCAGCCAGCTGTCCCAGACCGTGGGCACTGACCTCGATACCGAGCACATCGCCGGGGCGAAGCGTGGTCGTGGGTGGGCCACCGATGACCTGCAGATCGAGGACGGCCTCGTCATTACTGAGCCGATTCGTCGGCTTGTAGACCGGTGGCGCCCCGAATCCTTCACTGTTGCCGAAGTTGGACGTGGTGACCGTCAGATCGGAGGCGCCCACAATATCATCGTTGTTGATATCGGCCTGCTCGAAGCTGGGCAGGGCCGCATTCGTACCCCACGCCGCGATGATCAGGTTCACATCATCTTCATTGATCTCATTGTCTTCGCTCACGTCGCCGGCGATCAATTGCGAACCCGTTGAGGGCAGCACGAATGTCGGGTCGCCACGGAGATCCGACCCGAGGAAACCCAATGCTTCCAGCGCGCCGGAAACACTCGACACGATATCGATCGTTTCACCATTCCGGATGACGATCGTATCGGTGCGACCGCTGACATGGCTCGAATCTTTCACGGTGAGCACGTAACGACCGGCAGGAATACTGAAGAGCGTCAGCGCACCCGCAGCATCGGTACTGACTTCGACGGTATCGGCCGTAGCCAGATCAGCATCATTGGCGGCGATGAATTTCGCATCGTCGATGTCGATCGTGCTACCGGGAATGCGCAGGTGGATATCGAGCAGACTGGAATGGTCTCCCGATCCCAGTGGCGCCGTGTGACCTTCCAGTTCGACGGTGGCTGTGATCACGCCCCGGCGAAGACGTGTCAGATCTGCATCGGTGAGCGTGAGACCATCATTGAAGTCCAGTGGCTCACCCTGGCCGACCAGACCGAATACGGTGCCCGTGTCGAAGTTGGAGAAGGAGACACTGGGTGCCCCCGTCAGCGTCTCTCGGGCCACCAGTTGCACTCTGGCCAGGGCGGCCGGTTCGGTTGTCGAGCCGACCAGCTCGCCCGTGAAGGACGACTTGGCGAATCGCAGCTGATTGCCCACGACCCGGTTCTCGATTGGTGTGGATCCGGCGAAGACATTGTCGAGATCGATGAAGGGAACGACGCCCGGGTCGCCCTGATCCACGACGGAAAAGTCGCTGCCATTCAGATCCAGGACGATCTGGATGAGATTCAGATTGCTCGAGTGCTGCACCATGACATCAAGGGTCAGTGTATCCCCGATAGCGACGGCGGCGTCCGTCGGACTGAGGCCGACATTGGGCGGCGTGGCCGTACCGGAGATGGTCAGCGCAGAGGTGGATACATCGAAGGTGGCATTGTTGTTGTCACCGAAGGTCCCATCCGGACTGATCGCTGCATACGCGAGATACGCCCCGGCAGGTCCAAAGAGCCTCGTATTCCAGTCGTAGAAGTCGGTGCTGTCCTCGCGGATGGGGATATGGCCAGCCAGCGTACCATCCGAGCTGTTGACGAGGAATGTTGCCCCACTCCCCACGTCGGCTTCCAGCGAGGAAAGGGTGGTGAAGAATCCGGAAGGCTGCGTGCTGGCATAGACTCGGATGTGGGCATCGTCGGTCCCTGAGCCATCATCGACCAGATAGTCATCCCAGGTGAGACGCAACACGTCATTCTGCTCGAAACTGGCCAGGTCATCCAGATCGGAACTGAGCAGCACGATGCGGGGACTGTGATCGACGGTGATCGAGCCCCCCAGTTCCACATTCTCGTTGCCTCTGGTGTCCCGAATGAGGGCATAGACCCATACCTGCCGACCGGCGATGGGGATGTCGTTGACGACGCTGCGGAAATCCCACACGTACATGTCACTGGCCCCATCGTCGCCGTCCTCGCTCAGGCCGCTTTCGATGACTCGTGTGTCGACATCACTCCGCAGTGAGTCCGGGTATCCCTCGTAGTTGACGGTGAGGGGGCTGTCGGTCGTGAAGTAGAGATCGATCGTGGCATCATCGTCGAAGTCAGCATCCCCCGGCCCCTTCTGCCACTGGAGCGTATAGACGGACTGCGACCCGGAGTTGATGCGCCGGTGGGTATCCTTGGGTGGCTCGTAGAAGGTGAGTGTTGGCGAGTGCTTGAGAGCCAGTTGCCCATCGCCCTGCCCCACGGCCACATCCTCGCCGTCACTGGCGATGGCATAGAGGTAGTAGTGTCCCTCTTCAACGGCAGCCGAGTCGCCGGCAACGAAGACCGAATCGGTCACGTCCCAGCTGAACTCGACATCGGCACTGGTGAGATCCTGGCTGCCTTCGATGAAGACGCCACGTGTCCCGCTGATGCTCTTGCCCAGGGCAAAGTTCTGATTCGGATAGGTCCCACTGACAGAGACCGATGTCAGGCCATTGACGGCAGAGTAGAACAGGGCAACCTGCGTGCTGCCTTGCCCATCGAAATCGCGGATGAGGAAATCAAAGTCGTATGGATTCGCGTGGCTGCCGGTTCGCACCCCCGTATCGACCGTATCGATCCCGATGGGATCGACGAATTGTACCAACGGCTTGTGACGGATCGTGACAACGCCCGGACTGACGGTGAAGGATGGCGGATTCTTGCCATCGTCGGCAACCAGATAGATGTAGTAGTCACCATCGCGCACCTGGTAGATCGAGGCAAAGAGCAGACTCCTCAAAGCCGCCGGGGGCTCGTCCCATGTATAGGATTCGCTCTTGCCCTCGAGAAAGTCATCGGTTCCCGATGAATTCACGCCCGAATCATCGTTCTCATCAGCGATGAGTGTACCGAAGATCCGCACATCCGAGACCGAACTCAGAGCCCCGCTCTCGGCAAAGTAGAGAGATGCCTGCAGGCCGCTGGTGAAATCGTCGTCCACATCGGTCAGGTCGTAACGGATCGTGTAGGACGTGTTCGCAGAGTCGAGACTGCCGTCAGGCTGCGTGATGGCGATGGTCGGTGCCCGATTCGCGTCGATGATGTCGATCTCGGCACCAAGCATGAAGAAGTCATTGATGGCCAGCGAGACAGGTGGCGCATTGCCGACGCGAATTGTGCGTGTGCCCTGTCCCGTGCCGGCATCAGAAGCCGTGGAGGAGGTGATCAGCTGCAGATTCGTCGACGAGTCGGATCCGAGAATGTTGAGTTTGACGAGAAGACCCACCTTGTCGTCGTCATCTCCCCACTCGTGATCGGAGGACGCATCCTCGTTCACCTGTCCTTCGAAGTATTTGTCGTTGTCCTGCAGACTGGTGCCGACATTCTCCCAGTCACCGGCGAGAAATCCATCGCCCTGTCGACCCGTCGCACCCAGGCCGGACCCATCGATGTGATCTGCCACGTGGACGTATACGACATTGTCCTCGATATCCGTCGTGGCATCGTGCGCCAGGATCGGCGTGTAGGTCAGATCATATTGATAGCCACCTACGGGATGGGACTGATCCTCGGACGCGACCGAGCGACCGAGAACTTTGAAGTAGGCGTGCTGATCGGCATCGAAGGTGTTGTCGACGCCATAACCCTCTGCTGTCCCACCGACGAACGCCATGTAGATGTTCTCGTCGCCGGGGCGCTTGGCCAGAATCGGACTTTGCAGGAAGACGTCGGTCGCGGCAACCCCGTCGATTGTGCCCGCGTCGTCATCGGCGACGCGTTCGGGCAGGGTCCATGAGTTGCCATTGAAGTAGCCGTAGTAGATGTCCTGTTCGCCCGGCGTGCCGAGGGTCGTGTTCGAATAGCCGGCACTGAAGGCGATGTGGATCTCCCCTGTATCGGGGCGGCGGTCGTCGAGAACGGCGGATACACGATCGACCAGTTCCCACTCCAGCTCGATATTCGTTTCCAGATCACCACTGGAGAAGATCGGACTGGCCGCCGTACTCCAGACGGTGGATGCCTGGGCGGCATTCCAGTTGCCACCACCCGCTTTGGCGTGATCGTAGTCGTAGTAGTTGTACGCCACACTCTCCAGCGTGGCGTCGCCAAACTTGTAGAACGCATAGATCCGATCGGGTGTCGAGATCGTGTCGACGAGGGCCGTGGGGAACAGATACCGGGCGTTGGTATTGAGAGCCGGATTGCCCCCGGGTGACGGATCGAATCCATCGACTGCTGCCCCGGCCACATCCTGATCCCAACCCAGACCACTCACGTCGTTCCAGTCATCGGCAAGCAGCGTCTTGTGCTCGATCTGCGAGTTCGCCGGAACCACATTGTCTTCGAAGTAGAGCACGTGCAACACGTCGCCTGTACCAATGGCCAGATCCGGTCCCGTTTGCCGGCTCGTGTTCACTGTGAGCCGGACGCCGCCATCGGCCCCGCCAACAGTCTCCATCGTGAAGGGACTCGTACTGCGGTCCACGCGCGCCAGCATGATGTCATCCGCCAGAGCACTCACACCACGCACATAACTGATGTAGATGTTGTCACGCTCATCAATGGCCATCTGAGGAAAGGCACTCGAGCGCCCCTCCACGTCAGTCGAGTCATTGACCTGGATCGCCGAATTGGCCGGCAGCCAGCTGGCGCCGCCATTTGGCGAGTAGTTCAGGTAGATATTGTCAGGCCGTGCATTGAAGGTGGCCGTGCGGCCATCAGGTGATGCGTCGAAGGCGTAGACCACACGTGGATTGCCGCGGCTGTCGATCTCCAGGTCCAGCGTCGAGAAGGACGTACCCGGTCCGTCGGCCGTGAGAAGATCAAAACGCAGAGAACCACTGACGCTTACAGGACTGGTGAAATTGAGCCCATTGTCATTGCTGCGCGCATAGTTCACATGGTACACCGGTGTGGAAACCGACCCTTCCACGACAGAAGAGATCCATGCCATGTGCACGGTCCCACCATCGCCGACGGCCAGATCGGCACGCAGACCATCGATGGCGTCCGTGTGCAGGGCCGTTGCCCGTTCGAGATTGTGGAAGTGACCGATGACCGGATAGCTCGGTGTCGCCGCCTGATTCAGATCGACGCGTACGGTGATGTCCGTCGCCTCGACAAAATCTGTGCGGACGAGAGAATCCGTAATAGAAAATCCTGTGGGGGTGCGATTCTCGAAGACAGGCTGCGCGGCCTCAGCAATGCTGAAACTGGTCAGAACTGCAAACAAACCCACCCATGCCGTACCACGGCCGGACAAGCGGCGTAGTCGGTAAGGAAGGCCTGTATTGTCCGCCGGTGTCACCTGCTCCGGCAGCCTGCAGCTCTGAAAGATCACTGTCGCCCTCCACTCCATCGGAAGGTGGACCTCCCATCTCGGGAGGTGGGCCATCGGTCCCACTTCCTGTGGGACGGCTCTGAATGAAACCGGGGATCCCGCCTGGAACCCCGATTCCCCGCACCCTGTGTCAGCAAGCCGGGTGCCAGCGCTCCCTCTCTCTGATGCGATGGGATGAACGCCTGCCTCAGGGAAAGGATTTCCCACCGTGCGCGATCCCTTCCTTCCCATCACGGCACAAATACCTGAACTGGCCCTGCCTTACCCGAGGGATCGGGAGATGGCACGTCGTTTGCCCCGCCAGGGGCGGGAAGCCCCGCCGGCAAGCGGGCGCTCTCTTCGCGGGAAACAGAGCACGGACTGCCCAGGAGGGACGGTCCTGGACCGGGCCAAGGCCCGGCTCGAACGGAGTCAAAGGACTATGGCACACGACTGCATACACGCCCTGAAGCGGCCTCTCGGCCTGGTCGCTCTACTGATCTTCCTGGGATTCCTCGTTGATCCGCTGATGGCGGCGCAGCTGCAACTACGCCATGCCACCGCCGGCGCCAGTCAGACGCAGGTCCTGGTGGGCGACATCATCGACGTGGCGTTGTGGATCGATTCGGAGGGCTCCCAGATCTCGGGGGCGGCGATCTTCCTGACCTTCGACGAGGATGTCTTCGAGATCATCGATGAGGACAAGGAGCCGGCCATCGCCGGATTCCAGCCCTTCGCTCGAGGTGGATTTCTGTCCAATGGCGAGGTCTTCCGCAATGCCTGGTTGGAAGCGGATGATCCGGCTGCCTCTCCCCTGGGAGAGCAGATCGACTATTCCGTCGTGCGCGCCAGCGACTCCGGCAGCGGACAGATTGCCACCTTCCAGCTTCGTGCCAGAGCGCCGGCCTCTGCTGTCGACATCCGCATTGATGAAACCGGCCTGCGGGAAACCCGCGTCTTTCTCCCCGATGGCTCCAGTGATGCTTTCCGCTTCATCACCCCATTGAGCGTGGTCGTGCGTGGGATCGGCATCCAAGGCCTGCCTGAGGAACTCGTGCTGGCCCGGGGTCAGGTCGACACAACCAGCTTCCGCCTCGCCAGCGCCCTCTTCGATCCACTATACGACCCTTCTGAGATCCAGTGGGAGGTCTCCGACAGCCGCAGTTTTGGGCTGGAGATCGACCCGGAAACATCCCTTCTGACCATTCGGGCGCCCGGTGACACCTCACCGTGGGAGCGTCTCACGATTACGGCGACCAATCCGGACGGGCAGTCCACATCGGTTGAAGTGGATGTCTTCGTCAATGCTGCCCCGTCGCTGACGGCGCCGGAACCGTTGGTCACAGTTGAGGATGTCCCCTACGAGCTGAACCTGACTGGATTGCTGAATGACCCTGACACGCCGGCCTCGCGCCTGTCCTGGGAGATCGACGCGCCGGCCGATGTGTCCGTCGACATCACCGGACCACCGTGGACGGCAACGATCACACCCGAAGACGACTGGCACGGCACGGCACAGATCGGGCTGACCGTCTACGATCAGTACGGATTCAGCGACTCGGAGAACGTGGAAATCGTGGTCACATCCGTCAACGATCCACCTGTGGCACTACTGTCCCCGAATGTGCAACTGACAAGAGGCAAGCAGGATTCCAGTCTGAATGTGTCTGCCCTCTTCGCCGATGCAGAGCAGGCGGCCGGTGAAATGACCCTCAGCTGGCTCGGTGCAGATCAGGTTGGCATCGAACAACAGGGTGAAGCGATCCTCGTCACCGCACCGGCATCATGGCTGGGTAGTGAGGAGATTCAGCTACAGGTCACCGATGCAGAAGGCCAGACCGCCAGTACGCTGCTGACGGTCACCGTCGTCCCCTCGCTGGCACCGGCTTTCCTCTCACCCCCTTCACGTCTGGGATTGGCGGCAGGTCAGCAGAGCGTCATCGATCTGGCCGACTTCACATCCGATCCGGATGACCCACTCGAGGAACTGACCTGGACCGCGCAGGCTGAGATCACCAGTGAATTGCTGGTCCAGATGTCCGCCTCCGGCGCGGCCCTGATCCAGGCCCCCGACGGATACGAGGGCACGGAGACGATTCGTTTCATCGTGCAGGACCCCAGTGGCGAGTTCACGAGCTTCGACCTGCGGGTCTTTGGCGCCCCTGCGGGGGGTGATCCCCTGCTGATTCCGCTGCCCTCCATCGACTTGCCGGCTGGCGGTGTGGATGCCTCCATCGACCTGGATGCCTTCGTCCTCGACCTCGATCATGATCCTGACCAGATGATCTGGCGCGCCATCGGTGCACCGGGTCTGGATGTGCGTGTCGACCCAACGTCCCACGTTCTGTCGATCAGTGCTGCCGACTCTATTTCCGGCGCCTATCAGATTGGCCTCGAGGTGACCGATCCTGCGGGCCTGTTCACCTCTGGTCTGGTCGACGTCTTCGTCACCGGCACGAATCAGGACTCCACAGTCGTACCCGATCCGGATCCACCGGTGGGGCCCGATATCTCTCTGACCTCGCTGCCGACACTGAACGTCACTGCCGGAACACTCGCTCAGACCGTCAACCTGGCTGACTACCTGCAGGGCGCGAAGGTCGATGATTTGTCCTGGGAGTTGACGGGTGGCAATCAGACCCAGGCCTATGTGGATGCAACCACGGGACATCTTGTCGTGCTGGCCGATGCGGATGCCACGGGACCCGAGATCCTGTCTCTGCGGGGACTGGATGCCTTCGGCAACATCGTCGTAGAAGGACTGGTCGGTGTACAGATCACCGTCGTCGTGCCGAATCTGGAGCTGGCAGAGCTGTCCGAGTCTGCCATCCTGTTCGGCGACAGTCTGCTCTCAATCGATCCGTCACAGATCCTGATCTCTTCTGCCGTGGATCCAGCAACGCTGGTGTGGTCAGCCAGTGCCACCGTCGGTGTCGATCTTGAAATCGATGGGGACACGGGGGCACTGCGTCTCGGCGGCGAGATCCTGAACAGCGTCGGCGGTCAGATGGTCACCCTTCAGGCCCGGACGCCTGATGGCACCGTCGAAGAGGGTCGCCTGCTTGTGCAGGTACTACCCATCGATGGTTCGGCAGGCAATGAACGAGACGGTTTCGAAGTGGCCATCATTCCAAACCCGATTCAACCCGACTATCTGAATCTGTATGTCGTCGACTCCCTGATGAGCCTCCCCGCTCCGCGTCTTCGCAGCCGGATGGTAGAGTGGTTCGATGTCGGCGTGAATCCTCTTGGCCATGGCATCTGGCAGGGATCGCAGATCCTGGCGCCCGGCGTGGAAGGCACGATCGAGTTTCTCGCCCTGGCGCTGGACGGACAGACGCTGCTCAAGCACAGTCGCAGCATTCATGTGGGCACAGCAACACCGGCCGCCGGACGCATTCTCTCCGGTGGTGGCGCTGATCTGCATCTGACATCGGGCAGCTTTGACCGTGAGACGGTGGTGGCCATCATTCCCTCGCCGATCTCACCCACTGTGGAGTTGACCCCATTGAGTGTGGGATTTGAGCTGCATGCGACGCAGCCACTGCAGAGCAATGCTGTACTGGAAATCGAAAGTGCGGATCTGCCTGGAGATCCATTGGCAGACCGCTCTGGCGACCTGTATCGCTGGGATGCAGCTTCGAGTCACTGGCAATTCCTGGGTGGCGAACACCTCGAGGGTGCCGTGGCGATCCAGATCGATCGACTCGGCCGTTATGCCTTGCTGGCAGACCGTGTGACGCCCGTCATCGAATCAGCCACGCGGGAATCGACGGATGGATCTGCGCGCCTTCGACTGACCGATGGTGGCAGTGGTGTCGATGAGATCAGCTTCCAGATCGACGGCGCTCCCCTGTTGGCTCGAATCGACTACGACGGCGAGTGGCTCACCATTCCACCCGCCCTGTCCGGATCGGTGACCGTGCGCGTCAGTGACCATGCCGGGAATGTGGCCCAGCGGATCGTCGAACTCGGAGGTTCACTGCCGGATGGTTTTGATCTGGCGCAGAATTTCCCCAATCCCTTCAACCCGGAGACCACCATCCCCCTGACGCTGACCCGCGCAGGTGTGGTGCGCGTAGAGATCATCGATGCCGTGGGACAGCGGATCCGGGTGCTCAGAGATGGTGAATTGTCCGCCGGGCCCCATGTGCTGCAATGGCACGGCGAAGACGACACCGGTCGTCAGGTCGCTTCAGGGATCTATCTGTACCGGGCGATCACCGACGAAGGCGTGAAGACGCGGCGCATGACGCTGCTGCGCTGAGTTTCACAACGCGGCGAATCAGAATCGCAAAGGGCCGCTCCCCTTCTTCGGGGAACGGCCCTTCGTGTGTCGCTTCCTTCGGGTTGGATCAGGTGCCCTGGGGCAGGGTCGTGCCGATCAGACAGTCACGACTCAACAGAGCGACCAGCTGATCCTCATTGAGGGATTCGGTACCTGCCGGGCGCTGGGGCACGACGATATAGCGCAACTCGGCCGTGCTGTCGTGGACGACGATCTCCACCTCCTCCGGCACGCGCGTGCCGAATTCCTGAAGAACAGCCCGTGGCTCGCGCACAACCCTCGAGCGATAGGCGCGGGATTTGTACCAGTCAGGCGATTCCCCGAGCAATCCCGTCGGATAACATGAACACAGCGTGCAGACGATGACATTCTTCTCAGCGTCGGTGTCGTAGACGGCCCGGATCGGGATGTCTCCCGGATTCAGACCCAGTTCACGCGCCGCCGCATTGACATCCTCACGCACACGGGCATCAAAGGCGGGATCCTTCCATGCTTTGGCCACAAGCCGGGTGCCATTGGCGGGATGACGGGACGACTGCTCTTCCAGCCCTCGTCGCAGTTGATCAGGTGTGACCACCCCCTTTTCTACCAGCAACTCCTCCAGCGCCTGGGCCATGAGCTGGTGATAACCGAAGGGTGTCTCTTCTTCGTCCGGCTGCTTCGGATGGGGGGGGTGGTGATGATCGTGATCATCGTGCGCCATCAGACTTGCTCCGGAACGGGTTCAAGCCAGTGCTCGTACAGATCGAGGATCAGACTGTCGTCACCGCCCGCACCCGGCCAGACCTCGGACATGTCGAATCGAACCTGGTACAGTGGCAGTGACGGTTCACCCGGCCTGCCGTATGCCATCTCTTCGGCATTGGGATAGTGTCCCAGGAAAACATGGATCCGTCCGTGACGACCACGGATGTAGGCGGGGGTCCGCACATGCCCCGGTGGAAAGGCGGGGCGCACACGCACAGGTGTACCTGGGGCCAGGACCTGAGCCTCTGGCTGCAGATCGCTCACGATGCGTCTCGAGGAGGCGCGATCCCACGACGCCACTCGTTGTCGGTGCCTGTGGCCGGTTCGCGTCCCTCCTCACGCCATGTGGTCTCGACCTTCTCCATCTGTCGACCCAGTTCGTCGATGGTGAGGTGGCCGTGCTGAACCATGGTCTGTGCGATCGAGTGGGTCCAGCGCTCGTAGTACCCGAGTCGTTCGTAGTCGGCTTCCCCCAGATCTTCGATCCCCCGGCGCAGTTCATCGAGACTCATCACACCCTCGTGAACCAGGACACCAAGCAGCGCCTTCACACGCTTTTCCCACGGCGCGTAGACCACGTCGGCTCGATCGATCGGGCCCGCATCATCGCCGCCCATATCGTGTATGCGATGACCTGGATGATCGTGTGCGTCACTCATGTGTTTCCATTAGTCACTCGTCGTCTTCTGGTATGCGTCGATCAACTGACGAATACGCGGATCGGCATCGACGCCACGCCCGGGATGGACGATCAGGCGGAACTGACTGACCGCGGTCTCCCCCTTTGCGATCGTCCAGCTGCCATCGATCGTGTCATCGCCCTTGAAGTCGTGCAGACCGAAGGGATTGGCGGTGAACAAACCGTAGCCACGCACGTGCCAGTGCGTCGGATGCCACGGATTGTCCTTGTGATCGATGACGGTGTGTCCCCACTCGGTACCATCTGCCAGGGGACCGGAGTAATCGACCCAGGCCGCCGGAACGCCCCACGGCGTCTCTTCGCCTTCGCCATTCTCGTAGACGTGACCTTCCGAGTTCTCGATCCGCCCCTTGTCCTTGGCATCCATCGACGTGGGCACGCGGATGGCGAACATGCCACCCTCCTTCGTGTCGCCGAATTTCACATCACCGTAAAGGGCGCGCAGTTCGCTGCGCTGATCGATGATGCGAAGATCATCCTGGGCGCAGATATGGAAGCTGCGTCGTTCCTCCAACAATTTCTGACCAGAAGGACCAAACCAGTCGACGATACCGTCGATCTGTGCCGTACTGCCCGCCAGCCCGACGACAGGTTCACCTCGCTGCAGCATCGAACCGTGTCCGAGGCCACCCACACCTTCGTCCCAGATATTGAATCCATTCACATCGCCGTGAGCGGTGTAGATGCTGCGATGGTGGTAGTGGTCCTGATTCTCACCATCTACCTCGGCAAAAGGATAACTGCGCGTCAGCCCTGCTCCGGCCGGCGTCTGGACCGGATAGAAGCACGGCCGGCAGGTGAAGTGCCCATAGCGATATTCCGTGAACAGCTGGCCGTCGACGGTGATCACCACCTTGGCTTCGTCCTGCTGCAATTGAATGTCGATCATCTCGATTCCTCCTCCACGTCCCGGTGTTTGTACTCGATTCTCAACTGGCCGCCGCCGCATCGGCGGAGACACCACAACAACGCTTGTATTTCCGCCCGCTACCACAGGGGCAAGGATCGTTGCGCCCCGGCAGTCTGGCCGGCGCACGCGCCTCGTCCCGCTGCTTTGCCCATTCCATCACCGCTCCTGCTGGCCGCTGGTGACGCAACTCGTTGGCCATGAACTGCATATACGGAGCAATATGCGCGAAATACATCTTGTAGCCCTTGCACAGATAGTTGAGCCCGCCTTCGCCATCCGGCGTGCGGTCGAATCTCTGCTTGGGGCAACCGCCATTGCAGGCAAAGCGGAAGTCGCACTCCCGGCAATACTTCGGTAGCGTGTCCTTCTTGTCGTCACCGAATGTCGTCTGCTGGTCTGAGGCGACCATATCACGAATCGTGAGGTCCGCCACATTGCCAAGATTGTATTCGGGATAGACGAAGTGGTCGCAGGAATACAGATCACCATTGTGCTCGATGATCAGCGCCTTGCCGCACTTCTCGGCGAAAATACACAGGCTGGCATCCTGGCCGAGAAAACTGCCAAGGCTGACATCGAAGATCTGCACGAAGCTTTCGCCCACATCGCGGCGTACCCATTCGTCGAAAACACGGCAGAGGAAACGACCGTATTGGGTCGGTCCCACAGACCAGCGTGCCACCTTGGCACCCCCTTCATGCGTCGGATCCACCAGGGCGAGCCCTTCGGGGCCCGGATCCTCGGCAATACGCTCGACGATGGGGATGAACTGCATGAAGCCGGAACCGATCTGTTTGAGGAAGCGATAGACCTCGACCGGGTGTTCGGCATTGTGATTCTGCAGGACCGTGAGCGTGTTGAACTCAACCTTGTGCTTCTTGAGCACCTCGAGCCCCGCCATGACACGATCGAATGTCGGCTTCTGTCCCTTGTCGACACGGTACCTGTCGTGGAATTCCTGCGGTCCGTCGATTGAGAGCCCAACGAGAAAGTCATTCTCAGCCAGGAAACTCCCCCACTCGTCGTCGAGCAGGATCCCATTGGTCTGGAATGCGTTGGTGATCGTCTTCCCATCGGCATATTTCTGCTGCAATTCGACGGCACGACGGAAGAACTCCACGCCAAGCAACGTCGGTTCACCACCTTGCCATGCGAAATTCGCCGCCGGCACGTCCTGTGCCTCGATATACTGCCTCACGTAGAGTTCGAGTACCTCGTCACTCATGCGCCAGTTGCGCTTCGCGTCGGGGTAGAGCTTCTCCTTCTCCAGATAGAAGCAGTATTTGCAGTCGATATTGCAGACCGAACCCGAGGGCTTGGCCATTACGTGGCAGGCGGAGGGTGCGTTGGTCTGGGCCTGAGTCATGTAAGCAGGATTGTCGAGCCGATTGGAGGATGGCCGGTGTTTCTCAGTGGCCGAACGTGGACCGCGTAGCAGCAACCGCGTATGATACGCGGTCGCCTCGAGAGGATCAATGTGAGACAGTACAAGATGAATGGAATGGGCAGCAGATGAGGACGATCTTCGTCGGCGACCTGCACGGCTGTGCCGCCGAATTCGAGACCTTGCTCGAGACCATCGGCTACACCGGACGAGACCGCCTGCTACTGGCCGGCGATGCCTTCAGTCGCGGCCCCGACCCCTTGAGGGTGTGGGAACTCATCCTCGCAACCGGTGCCGAAATGGTCCTGGGCAACCACGACGCCAGACTGCTGCTGCAGCTGGATGCGCATGCGGCCGGTGACAAGCCCCGCTTCAAGAAACCGGATCAGAAGGCCTGCTACAACGCCCTGCGCCCGGTCTTCGACATGTTGCACCCCTGGTTGCAGTCGGTGCCGCTGAAGATCGACGAGGAACGATTCCTCCTCGTCCACGCCGGCATCCACCCCCTTGTGGGTGTGGACGGCACCTCACGCCAGCAATTCATCACCATACGGACGTGGCCACCCACCGATGGCATCAAAGGCCCACGCTGGCACGACGTTATCGAACCTTTCGACGACCGCATGATCATCTTCGGCCACGACGCCCCTGGCGGCCTCGTCGTCAAACGCCACGCGCCCGAAGAAAGGCCACACATCCTCGGCCTAGATTCGGGCTGCATCTACGGCGGCCAACTCACAGCCTATCTCTACGAAGAGGACCGCCTCGTCCAGGTCCCCAGCCAGCAAGACGGGAAACGCTGGCGCTGAAGGCAGGGATCATCTGCCCGACGTGGGATGGGCGCTTGAAGGCGCGGATCGAAGGCAGGACGCAAATGCCCAGTATCGTGACAGTCTGCGCGGCAACTCACTACCCGGAGTTTGGGACACGCGGCAGTTATGCGTGTCCCAAACTCCAAAGGAATTGGTTGAGACTTGGCTGTACCGAGTCTTAACCAATTACCCGCATTGGTGACATTGGCGAATTCGGATCGATGCCAAAGTCCACGTCGACCACGTCCTGGCCGTGGGCAAAGTGCATTTTCCCCGAGCCCACTTCAGCGTGGGTACCACTGGGCGCCTCGTAGAGGGGCCACGAGTCGTAGTTCACGCGCTCACCATCGATCCGGTGATCGCCGTCGTAGGTGATCTCCATGCGCGTCCCCGACAGGCTCTGCATGGCGACTGTGTTGCCCTCCGGCCAGCGACTCAGGTCGACATCGAGTGTCGCCCGACGCTCGCAGAAGGACTTAAAGGACGCCACGTCACTCGCCTCAACCGCTTCGAGGGCAAGTCCCGCGTTCAGATCACGGATGCGCAGCAACCAGCCGTCGATCATGTCACCATGGGAGACCATGATCGAGTCGTTGCGCGCCACGCGAATTCGCTCCCAGTGCCAGGGTCCGATGGGACGCACGCCGACGTGGAAGTCACCCTGATCGCCGAACAACCAGCCATCCCGCTCGAGCCAGTCGGTGTCATTGGGCAGAAACAGATTCACGAATGGCGCCTCATCCTGCTCGGGAATCTGGTACAGGAGAACGATCGCACCCTCGTGCTGCAGCATGCGCTCGAAGGGCGACGCACCAAAGAGCCGATCCAAGGACTGCAGGTAAGGCTTGCCGCCGCCAATGTCGCGTCGCGCATTCTGTGGATGCGGGCCGAGGAAAGCACTGAAACGCTCCGGCCCCTGGAATGGGTGGTTGCAGCCGATCTTGCCCTGATGTTTTGGTGCTGACCACGTCAGATCCCATGACACCAGATCGATCGGACCGGCAGAGGATCCGGGCAGATTGATCTGTGCTGAACCGAGGGCGAAGGAACGACTCATATACGTCGTCTTGTAGATGGGGCCGGCCTGATCAGGCGCATGACGAATGATGTTGCGAGGTGCCTTTGTCTTGCGCACCACGTGCGGCTCAGATCGGTCCCACGCGATATCGGCGAACATCGCCGGTGGGCGATAGGCAGAGGCCGTGGCGGACACTGCATAGTGGTGGACGTGGTAATCCTCGTTGAAGTCCTCTCCGCCGAGGAAGAGATACTGCAACGTCTGGATCGGCCCGACACGCGTCCATGTGTTTTCCCGATACCCTTCACGGGAGTGACTTCCCGCCCAGGATCCCTTGAAATACTCCAGCGCCATGTCCGCCACCATCAGCGTCAACACGCGCTCCAACTGCTCGCGCAGATGTTTATCACGTGTGTGTTCGTAGAGGCCAATGAGAGGCGCCATGTGTTCGACATGGTAGCCGGGTGAATCGTATTCATGGTGCCCGATGCGAGCGGTGCGGTCGATCGTTCCAAGAATCCAGCGTGTGGCCTCACGTCGCATCACCTCCGGCGGGCGACCATCCCAGAAGAGCGACTCATCTTCCCAGCGTTCAGCTGCCAGCAGATTTCCCGCATAGAACATGAGCCAGTGATTCTCGGTGTTTCCCCGGACGAGGACTCCGTTCACGAAGAACTCTCGGATCCGCTCGATGGCTGCCGCCGGCATCACTGATTCCCAGCGACACAGCAGCAACATGGCCGGTAGCACGTGGAATGGGCCACCGAATCGGGCGCCCTCTCCCCCGGGAATGATCTCATTGATCGTTCGCTCCACAGAGGCCATCACCTGATCGCCCAGTTGAGCCGGGTCTTCGTGAGTCGCCAGCTTGGCGTGGATGGACCACATGCTGTCCTGCTCAGATCGGGCGGCGGCGGACAGAATCTCCTGCGCCCGTGTATCGACTTCTTGCTCGTACTGCGCTTGATCCACCACGTCAGTTCCCCCTCGCCGGACAGATGCAGTGCACAGCGCCAAAGTCACCCGTCCGTTGCCAGCTGACGCCCTCATCTTCGGATACCCACAGGCCACCCGGATCCGCCCCTGCCAGCCAGACACCATTCGGGACACTGTCATCCACACCCAGGGCCCGGATCAGCGCCCGCGGCCCCACACGACGCCAGCTGTCACTGCCTCCCTGCTGCACATAGACCCCATCGTATCCCCCCAGCAGAAGGTGACGACCGGCATGAATGGAGAAGACAGCCGTTGTCGGTGATGGCACCGATTTCCACGAGAGTCCGTCCAGGCTGGCCCAGAGACCGCGTGTATCACTGCCAGCCATCCAGCGATCGCCCACGCGGCACAAGGCACGCACTGCCGTGTCACGCAGATCACTCAATCGCCAGCTGCTGCCGTCATCCTCACTGATCAGGACACCCGCTTCGGTGCCGGCCAGTCGCAGGCCATCCTCGCCGATCTGCAAGGTATTCGTGAAACGTTCATCCGGCACTCGATCTTCGGTCTGGCTCTGCCAGCGCGGCACGCCCAGATCGTCGAGGGTGGCACAGGAAACACCGTAGGTGCCGGCCACCACAACGCCATCCTTGGTGTCTCTGACCGCCGTGACTTCTGTCAGTGTCTCATCGTGCAGTTGCACCCAGCGGTGCTGTGGATCACCCGTCGTCTGCCACAGCCCGTTACCTCCTGCCACGAGCACGCGAGACGTGGAGTCCTCTGACCAGCCGACGTGAACGTCGTTGGTGACGTATGTGAAAGGCCCCAGCCGTCGCCAGCCCTCGGCTGGCGTCCCCATCCAAACTCCCAGAGCACCGATCAGCCACTCCTCCGGCTTCAGAGGTGCCGTATCCTGCAGATCCATTACCGTTCCTGCTGTTGGTGTTGATTAGCGCGCCCGCTCGACGAGCTGGCGAAAAAGCCCGGCGCCATCTGCTCCCATCTTTTCGGGATGAAACTGGACGCCGACGGTCCTGCCATCTTCGGTTTCCAATGCTTCGATGATGCCGTCCTCGCTCCGGGCCGTACAACGCAGCACCGGGGCGACATCGACAACTGACTGAATGTGAAAACTGTTGACCCGGCAGCTACCCCCGCCCAGCGCGGTGGCCACGTGCGAGCCATCTTCGATGCGGATCTCGTGAAAGACATTCTGGCCACCGTGGCGCGACGGCGAGTGCGGCCCCGCCCCGAAATGGACCTGCAGATCGGCATTGATCGTGCCACCGAAGCGGGCGTTGATGAACTGCATGCCGTAGCAGATCCCCAGGATCGGACGATCCCGTTTCTGCAACAGCTCAAAGCTCATCAGATCCGCTTCCTGACGGCGTGAGGGCGTCGTCGATATATCGTCGGGCAGTTCACCGATCAGACCATCGCAGATTGCCGGTCCGCCCGTGATCACCAGGCCATCGAGCCTTTCGAGCAGGGGGGCCAGCGCATCGACAGATGAAGTCATCGCCACCGGCACCGGGCACCCGCCGGCCGCCTCTACGGCGTCGACGTAGTGGCTGTCGAGTACTTGCCGGGGTCTGTCACCATCGGTGAAACTGGTCGTGATACCAATCAGCGGACGCGCCATCGATCCTCTACACGTGACTGTGCAGACGCGCGAAGGTGACCACATCGTCGAGTTCGGAGAAGGCCATGAACGTGTCGATATCAGTCCGGGCCGGATCAAGTTTCCGAACCGCACCTCGCAGGAAGTCGAGCACATTGTCCGGTGATAACCCTCGCAGTACGGCATTGAGGGACTCGACCTGGCCTGCCCCGGCGGCCAACTGTGGCTGTAACCAACCGAGCACGGCCTCATCCGTGGCATGCTGCTGCAGCCCATCGGTGAATTGGTCGGGTGTCATGTCGAGGTGTTCGAGGATCTGTCGATCGAAGCCAGAGTCCTCACCGAAGTAATACACACTCAGCCGTGAGGCGATGTGGGCTCGCCCCTTGTCGATCATGCGAGCCAGCGAAGTGATGCCTGCGAGACTGGCGTCATACGGGGATCGGGGCGGTCGGCGCTCCAGGTCGACGATCCCGAAGTGCTGCTGATCGTCGATATCCATCAACTCGAAATACGTGGTCACGTCGGCCCTGCCCGGGCCACAGACCTCATCACGTCGCGAGGCGAACTTATCCTCGAACCCCGGTGAGGTGATACCGTGCAGACTCATGTGGGCATTGAAAATGGAGGCAGCTCCGGGTGAGAGCGGCTTGATCCGCTCCAGTAGCCACTCCCCCAGTTCCACGTCGTTGGGATTGCGCCATGCCCCTTCCTCGAAGGTCGCCTGATCGGTCCCGAGGAATTCGAGGATCTGCCGATCGAGGTAGGAAGCCTCTCCGTAGAGATAGTGTCCGCCGAGCTTGTCGATGTGAGAGGCCCGTGCCTTGTCGGCCATGCGCGCGGCACCGACAACACCCAGGACGGTCTTGAGATAGGCGGTGCGCGGCGGGGCCTGCGTCAGATCTGTGTCCCGAAAGCATCCCCAGTCATCCAACTCGATTGACTTGAGCACCGTCGTGATGTCCGTCTGACCCGGGGCATAGGCCTCGATCCGCTCCTTGAGCAAACGCACGTGCAGATCGTCGAATGGTTCACGAGCCAGCTGCTCACCATTGAAGGTGTCAATCTCCGTCGCCGACTGGCCACTGGCCTCAATGACCTGCTGGGCCAGTTCGTCGTCGGGTGAGGAAATCGCCAACTCGAGGAAGGCCTCCTCCGTCGTATTCAGAAACTCGAGCAGGCCGTCATCGCTGCCGGACTTCTGTCCGTAAATGAAGTCACCGATGAGCTCGGCCCAATGACCGCGCGCCTTGTCGGTCATGCGGGCCAGGCCGACGACGCCGCCCATACCGGTGTTAGAGGGTCGACGCGGGGGCTGACGATTCAGATCCATCGGATTCAGGACTCTCGGCTTGGGGACGTGAAGGAAGGGCGAATGTAACGGGCCACCTCAGCCTGCTCAAGGTGAGGCACGACCACCACCTGCCGCATGATGTTTCTTGCCGTCCGGCCACCCCCCCCATACACTTGCGGCACGAGTTCTCTGGGCGGTATGCACGCCCGCCAGCATCGTCCGACGACGACGGCGACCAGACCACATGGGCCTACGCGACAGCTACCCCACCAGCACGTTCTGCTGGATCCATCTGAACACAACCGATGCCGATTCTGCTCGCACGTACTACAGCGAGTTGTTCGGGTGGACCTTCACCGACCCTGACACCGGCGCATTGCAGGACCTGGCAGTGGCCGGATTGCGCGGCATGGGCACGGGCGAGGGCGATACATCATTCTGGCTGAGCTTCATATCTGTTGAGAGCGCAGATGCGATGACTCAGAAGGCCGAAGGACTGGGCGCACATGTTCTGGCTCCCCCCTTTGACGTGGGCTCTTCGGGGCGAATGGCAGTCATGCAGGATCCCGTGGGTGCCGTCTTCGCTGTCTGGGAGCCGGGCGAAGAGATCGGCGCCCGGATCGTGAATCAGCATGGCACGCTCTGCTGGAATGAGTTGATCACCACCGATGCGGAAGTAGCCGGAACATTCTACTCCACGCTCTTCGACTGGACGGTGGAACCCTATGGCGACTCCTACACGGTCTTCATCAATGGTGATCGACCTGCCGGCGGCCTCCTGACACCAGACGACGCATCGAGTCAGGAATCCAGTCAGGCACCGGCCCATTGGCTTGTGTACTTCAACGTCGATGACTGCGATGCAGTCCTGGAGCGCTCCAACGCCTTGGGCGGTGGCGTCAGAATGCCGCCGGATGACTGGCCCGAAGTGGGACGGGGTGCCGTCCTGATCGATCCGCAGGGCGCGACCTTCGGCGCGATGTTTCTGCAGGATCCACCTGACTGAGTTTCAGCAGACAGTGAGTTGAATGCCTGAACTACCCGAAGTCGAGACCGTTCGTCGGGCGATGGAGGCTCACGTCGTCGGCCGCCGGATCGATGATGTGTGGTGTGCCGACCTGAAGTTGCGCGAGCCCCTGTCACGTCGGCGCTTGAAGGCACTGCGCGACCGGCGCATCCTGTCTTGTGAGCGCCGCGCCAAATACCTGCTGCTGCACGTGGAAGGCGCCCGAACACTGCTCGTCCACCTTGGGATGTCGGGAAACCTCGTGCTGAGAGATCAGCAACTGAAGCACGACCACGTCGTGTTCTATCTCGATGACGGCCCCCCACTCGTCTACCACGATCCCCGACGCTTCGGCCTCGTTCTTTCGCTCACCTCGAAACAACTGGTCGACTGTCCCTGGCTCCAGAATCTGGGCGTGGAACCACTGGAAGATGATTTTGATGTAGATCTTCTGGCAGCCGCTTGCCAGGGACGCCAGCGTCCGATCAAGAATCTGCTCCTGGATGGCCATGTCGTGGTTGGCGTGGGCAACATCTATGCAAGCGAAGCCCTGTTCGCTGCTGCGATTCGACCGACGACGGCCGCTCATCGCATACGGCGACCGCGACTCGAGCGGCTCGTGGAGGCAATCAAGACGACATTGCAGCGCTCGATCGACCATGGTGGCACCACGATCCGTGACTATGCCGGAACCGGTGCCGGCGGCTACTACCAGCGTCAACTGGCCGTCTATGGCCGCGAAGGGGAACCGTGCCGCACGTGCTCGACGCGGATCAAGTCGATCGTTCAGGCAGGACGCAGCACCTTCTACTGCCCCGGCTGTCAACGATGAGAACGCGGCGGTGCGAGCATAAGAAAAGGGCCACCCTCCTGACGGAGAGTGGCCCGAATCTGGTCTGGAGCCTGAGCGACAGCTCTCGCTCAGGAGATCGTCGTGACAATATCGTCGATGAGGCCGTATTCCTTGGCTTCCTTCGGCGACATGTAGAAATCGCGATCCGTATCCTTTGCCAACTTCTCGATATCCTGCCCCGTATGCGACGCCAACAACCGGTTGATCTCTTCGCGGGTCTTGAGCATCTCACGAGCGTGGATGTCCAGATCCGTGGCGCGTCCGGTGATTGTGCCCATGATCAACGGCTGATGGATCATGATACGGGCGTGAGGCCAGGTGAAGCGTCGCCCCTTGGCACCGCCAGCCAGCAGTACGGCACCCATGCTGGCTGCCAGCCCGGTACAGACCGTCGAGACGGGGCTGCCAATGGCCTGCATGGCATCGTAAATTGCCAGCCCGTCGGAGACGGAGCCACCAGGACTATTGATATACAGGACGATTTCAGTCTCGGAATCTTCAGCATCCAGAGACAGCAGGCGAGTGACCACCGCTCGGGCGGAGTCATCGTCGACCTGCGACCACAAGAAGATCTTCCGGGACTTGAGAAGCGAATGCTCAATATTCCGCTCCGTGACTTCCTGAAGAAGACCCTCTTCTTTTTCCTTATCTGCCATCTCTTCGTGTTCCTCTCGTAGCTCTCTTTGCGCGGGTTTTGGAATATAACCGGGCCCTCAGAGAGGGTCAATCGAGGCGCCCTCCTTGGGGCCGCTCTCATTCTGCTGGCATTCAAGGCTCTGTTGCTGGCTGGCGTCGAACTGGGCAAGGACGAAGCGGCCTATTGGTATTGGGCGCGGCATCACCTGGATGCCAGCTATGCCTTCGTCCTGTTCGCCGTCATCCGGGTTGCCGACACACTCCAGCCAGGCGTTGACCTGTTCCTTCGCCTTCCCATCCTCATCGGTGGCCTCGGCTCGGCCTGGCTCCTTCACGCCGCCTGCCGGCGCCTGTCTCTGGCACCTGAAGATCGCCTGATCGCCGTCGTCACCTTCGTCACCTCCCACTGGGCCTGGCACACGGGCTCTTTCCTGCATCCGGATGGTGTGCTGGTCCCCATCTGGCTTCTGACACTGGCCAGTGCCCACCGGGCCGATCGAACCGAGACGGATCGCGACTGGCTGCTCACGGGCGTACTGGCCGGGCTGACGGCACTGTGCAAGTATTCTGGCTGTGTGCTGGCGGCGGGACTGCTGCTGGCTCTGGCCCTGCGGCGGCAACGGGGGTTTCGCCCCCTGCTATTGTGCGCGCTGCCCTGCGCCGTGGTCGCTTCTCCCCTCGTACTCGCCTTGTGGAAACTCGACTTCCACTTGCCCTTCACATTGGGGTCCCTGTCGCAGGTTGCCGCCGACCGCAGCGTCCTGTGGCGCGGCGGATTGTTCCTGCTGGCGCCGCTGCTGTATCTCTCGCCGCCTCTGCTGCTGTTGCTGTATGCCGGCGTGGCTCGTGCCTGGACTCGGCGCGCAGAGGATGGCGTCGATCTGCTGCTGGTACCCGCGCTGAGCCTCATGGGGACCTTCGCCTTCTTCGCCCTCGTCAACGGACAGGTGAAGGGCAACTGGATTCTACCCGGCTTCCTCGGCCTGTGGCCCCTGGCATTTCGGGATCTGCACCGGCGTCGCGTTCATCGGCTCTGGTGGGTGGCACTGCTTGTGATCGGAATCGGTCAGGCCGCCATCCCGGCAACCACATTGCGGTGGCCGGGGCTGGCCCAGGCACTGGTGGCCTCATCCCCGAATTCGATCAACGCCACCTATCCTTCGATCGTTTCACCCACTGATCTGCCGCGCGAACCCACCTTTTCGTGGACAGAACGCGTCTGCGAATATCACGGCTGGCAGGAGTTCAGTGAGGAACTTCAGGATCGGCTCGAGAATCAGGGGATCGCCGTGGCGCGAGTCAGCAGCGCCGAATATGGCGTCGGCTTCGGACTGGGTCGCTACCTGCCATCGCAGCCAGAAGTGACGATCACCGACGACGAACGCTTTGCCCACATTGCCGATGTGGATGAGAAGGAGATCTCCGTCTACGTGGCGCGAAGCGGCAGCCGACTCTCACCCTTGGCCTGGCATCCTCAGGCGAGGATCATCGACCGGATCGATCGAAGCAGTGACGGATGCGGCGCTGTCTCCTACGAGATCTCCATGCAATTCCCCTGAGAGCAGGACGGAATCGAGGTAGAGGAAGGCCCTCTTGTCGGTGTCCGCTTCGCACCAGAAGAGAACATTGAGCATGCACCAGAGATTGGCCATGGCCTTCATGCGGATGGGGCGCATCTGCGCCGGACCATAGACGCGATCGTTGCACTGGAATCCGGTAAAGGCACGCTCGCGCAGATCGATGCCCACCCGCAGGTAGTGCCAGTTCATCTTTGTGGCGATCTCGTTGTAACACAGCTGTTGGGGCTCGCCCGGCACATCCTGCCACCCCTCGGCACCCAGATGGAAGTGTGACACGGTCTTTCCACTGTCACCGATCGCCCGCATGGCCCGGGTCTCTGGCTTGGTCTGCCAGCGTGCCACACGTTCCCCCTTCAAGCCATTCAGGTAGCGCAGATGCGGCATCCAGCGTTGGGCTCCCTCCCCTTCGCCATCCTGGATATCGAACAGCACGCCGGCAGCGCGCACGTCGATCTCTCCCAGTTGCAGGTCTCGCGCCTCGGGCTTGAAAGTGAAGTAACACTCCAACTGGATCTTGCCGAGCTGGCGAAAAGTCTGCCGCTTGATTCCCACGGCCAGAGAACCCTCCTCAGGGCGCGTCGCCAGCTTGAGGGCATAGGTGCCTTCCATGGAGCCCGCCGTCCCCGTGTCCCACATGGTCAGATTGCTGAGCATCGGTGGTCGCAGATCCTGATACTCGGGCAGAATCGAACCCAGAGAACGCTCGTAGTTGCCGATCAGCGGCGACCAGCCGTGCAGGCCCTCGTCGAAGTCATCATAACAGAGGATCCGTGACAGGGGTGAGAAGCGGCTGAGTCTGGGGTCGGTCTGCATTGTGGTGGTCACTGCGTACTCCGTATCACAGGGTCAGTCACATGTCATTTCACGGCACAGTCATTCACCGCACAGTAGGCGCGTGGTTCAGCGAACTTCCTGCAGCAATGCTGGATCATTTGTCAGCATTCCATCCACGCCACAATCGATGAGCCGGCGCATCTCCACCGGATCGTCGGCGAAGAATGGATGCACCTGGATCCCGTTGGCGTGTGCTTCGGTTACCAGCTCAGGCGTTGTGATCGCATTCGACGGCTGGAGGATCCGGCAACCGATCTCGACACACCGGGCCACGGGCAGATTGCTGCAAATCCCGATCGCCGGTTGCAGACGGCGCGCTTCCAGCAGAATCGGTTCTGCCCCGGTGATGAAGCTGCGCCCAAGGAGCTGCCGATCGACCAGTTGAGCCACGACGGCAGCCACGAGCTGGGATCGATCCTCATCCGTCGCCTTCAGATGCACATTCAGCCACACCGTCGACGGGATCAGATCCAGAACGTCTGGGAGCGTCAAGAATCGTTCACCTGCGAAGTCCGATCCGAACCAGGCACCGGCATCCAGGGCGAGGATCTGTTCGAGGGACAGGTCGCAGACCGCGCCACGGCCATCGCTGATTCGATCGACACGATCATCGTGGATGATGACGAGCCGGGCATCGGCCGTGCAACGCACGTCGAACTCGATCCGCTCGACATTCAGGGCGATGGCTGCCTCAAAAGCGGGTCGAGTATTCTCAGGATAGTAGGCGCTGGCCCCGCGATGGGCGGTGACGGCCACATGCTGCCCGTTGTCTGATGTCACAACTGCTCATCCGTTCGGCCGCCGGCGTCGACCTGTACGCCTGCAGGCAGGTGGAGGTCTCCCCCGATCGGGAGACGCTCGATCCCTCGCCCCTCCTCTTCGGGCAAGATCCTGAAGCGCGACGCCACCACCTCGGCCCCAAAGGGGCCATGGCGATTCGGGAACCCCTGGTGGTCACCGACCATGAAGACACTATCGTCGGCCAGGACACAGGCTGAGGGGTAGTAGGCGAATCGATCCGCCCGGAAGCCGCGATCATCGCCATCCGAAACCCAGTTCCGGCCACTGTCGCGGCTGTAGAGTACCTGGCCATTGCCCCCAGGGCCACCGCACGTCAACTGCACAAGCGTGCCGTCGCTGAGTGCGATCAGGTCACCCTTCTTGAAGGCATTGGGATGGCTTCTGCCTTCCGGCAGCTCAAATTCAAGCAATGGCCGCGGCTCGGACCAGGTGAATCCCTCATCGTCACTGGTCGTCCACAGTCCCCAGGGCCGCGAGGCGGTCCCCAGCCGACCATCGGGCAGAATCGCCAGGTGTCCCTCCTCCATGTCCCGTTCTCCATCACCAAAGATCGACCGCGTCTGCCAGCTCTGGCCACGATCGGTGGAATGCAGCAGCGCATTCACCCACCGCGATTCGCTCACCGGAGCCGCGTGTCCATCGGTGAGCATCAGCAGCGATCCATCCGGTGCTTCGGTGATGGAACAAGGATGCTCGAGGCGTGTGAGGAAGGGGCCAGACGTGCGACCGACCTCCTGCCAACTCTCGCCGAGATCCTCTGATCGCAATACGACGATCTGCTCGGGGAAACTCTCGTGCATCCGCCGGAGAAACTCAATCGGCTGTTCCGGCAGATTTCCCGCCCAGTAGTGACCACTCTGAATGAGAGCCGCAGCGTACATGGTGCCATCGCTATGCTGCATGATGGCTCCAGGGGCGTAGGCATCCGGCAGGACCAGCAGATCCCGCGGCGGTGTCCACGTGGCTCCCTCATCTTGAGATCGCGTCCACATGATGTGACCACCCGTGGGCGCATCCCACGTGGCGCCCCCCGCCATGTGCGTTTCCATATAGTCAGCGTAGTCCGGGGGTAGATCCGGACGTGGATTCACCCAGGAGGCGTGCCAGTAACCAGCCGAAAAGGTGACATAGAGATCACCATTGAGCAGACGGCAGATCCGTGGCCAACCGCAGAAACCACCGAATCCTGGAAAGGACTCGGGACAGTTGATCTCGGGTGACACGATGATCTTGCGCAGGTCTTCGTGCATCGCATGTCTCCACTCGGGTCGCAACCAGGTCGGGATCTTGAGGGTGGATGATGCCCGCTCGCCCTCGTGCAGCACAACAAACGTGATACCGGGACCAGCGAGTGTCCAGCCCTCCGAACGCACCCTCATCAGACGATGGGCCAGGGCTCGTCTGGTATGCGGGGTGTCACGGGTGATCTGCCCTCATCGAGGCCCGACAGAAAGCTTCGCGGAACCTTGCTCGGTTCAATCGGTCCAATCGGTGGTGGCGACCTTGGCCGTCACTCATGTCCACGCCGGCAATGGATCGTCCACGGCCTTGTGCGGGCAGCGAATCGCCTGCGTCTGTGACCGGGAAGGGGCAGGTACCGGGGGGAATCAGATGAAGAAAACGCTACTCATCACAGTGTGCCTGGCCGCGGTTGGCTTAAGCGGCTGTGCCCAGACAGGCCAGTTCGTCGCCAGCAATGTGACGACTGTGGAGTTGTCCGAGCCCAACTATGAGATTGTCGCAGCGGGTGTCTCGGGCGAGGCAAAGGCAGGTTATCTGTTCGGCGTGAGTTTCTCCAATGGCCCGCAGTCGGGATCGGTATCCCTGGCCCGAATCAGTGGCACGGGCCAGCTGTACAAGGAAGCCATGGAGCAACTGTGGAAGAATTTCGAGAAGGAACATGGTCCGGTGGAGGGCCGGCACCTGGCGCTGGCCAATATCCACTACGACTCCGACAGCACAAATTTGCTGCTATACAGCGACATTACCCTCGCCATCCGGGCGGATGTGATCGAATTCGGTGAGGGCTACTGATCTGAGTGCCGCCCGTCGACATCACCGGCTCCACCCGACACGGGTCAGGGCCCTGTCGCAGAGATAGGTTGACAAAGTTTGGCGGCTGAGGCGCCCGGTTCGCAAGGCGCGCGAACGATGCGTATCAGTGGGATACTCAGAGTGAGCGCAACGCCGCGAACCGGGATGGATCGGCCGCCGAACGTCGACGGATTTCTGCGACAGGGCACTAAGGCCGGTGCACGGCGGCCCCCATGACGCGGCGCACGTAGGTACGAAGGTCATCGAAGTAGGTGTAGAAGAGGGGCACGATCACCAGAGTCAGCACCGTTGACGCCAGCAGGCCACCCATCATCGTGCGACCCAGTGGGGCATAAGGCATGCCGATCATCCGCGCATTGCCCACCGCCATGGGGATCAGTCCACAGATGGTCGTGAAGGTCGTCATCAGGATGGGACGGAAGCGATGCCGACCAGCCTCCACGAGGGCCGTGTAGCGATCGAGGCCATCGGCCCTGAGGCGATTGGTCATGTCGATGAGGACGATGGCATTGTTGACGACGACACCCACAAGAATGACGGTGCCGATCCCTGACAGCATATCAAATGGTGTGTCGGTCAGATAGAGGGTCCAGTAGACCCCGAGGAATGAGAACGGGATCGAGACAATCACGGACAGGGGCAGGACGAAGGATTCGAACAACACACCCATGAGCAGGAAGACGAAGGTCACCGAGAGGATCAGTCCGAATGTCTGCGCCTCGTCCGACTCCTGGATCCGCTCGTAGCGTGTGCCCTTGTCCCAACGGTATCCACGGGGCATCTCGAAGCCCGCCATGGCGCCGTCGATCAGCCCGAACAGCTTCTCAGCATCGTCCTTCGTTGCTGTCGCGGTCACCGTGAGAACCGTCTGGCGATTTTCACGGCGGATGCCGCCAATCGTCCGCTCCACGTGCAATTCGGCCAGCGACTCGAGTGGCACATCCTGACCTGTTGAGGTCTTGAATGTCAGATTTCGCAGTTGCTGGATGCTCTGCCGATCGACCTCTTCCAGCTGGAAGAAGACACTGATTTCACGACCATCATCGGTGCGGAAGCGTGTCAGTTCCCGGCCACGCAACGAGTAACCGATGTTGCCTGATATCGCCCGGGGATCCACACCATAACGTCGCACCTGCTCGCGATTCAGACGCACCTGCAGCTCTGTCCCGCCTCGATCGACATCGGTCTGCACCGACAGCAGGTCAGGGATAGTGCCCAGGCGCCGTTCAACTTCACTCGACAACTCGACGAGCACTCGTGTGTCTTCGCCATACAGGTTGAGTGTGACCGCCGCGTCGGCCCCACCGCCGGATCGCCAGTTCACGCGCATGTGCACGCCGGGCGGCATCTGCAGTCGCTCTTTGATGTCGTCGACGATCTCCTGGTATTCCAGGTGGCCGGATACACGCCATCCGGCCGCCTTCGAAATGTTGTCCCAGGCGACACTATACCACGCCGTGACCTCCTCGTCGTTGAAGATCACGTGGATCCGCCCCCAGGAATTCCTGGAATACGTCTCCAGCACGCGGATGTTGTATTCCTCACGATGGTTGTTCAGGGTGTCTTCAACGGCACCGATGAACTTGTCCGCCGCCTCCAGGGTCTGTCCCGCAGGCATCTCGAAGGCGAGCCAGATGTCTTTGCGATTGCCACCTCCCTCATCCGTACGCGACATGCCATTCATCGGAATCTGAATGCTGGCCATGGCGATGATGACGAAGATCGTCGTATCGAGACGGTGATTCAGGACCCACTTCAACACACGTTCGTAGGCACCGCGACTCTTGCGGATCGCCCAGGGCTCCGAGCCCTTCCGAGGGGATCCCAGGTGCATCGCCGCCAGAGGGATGATCGCCAGGGCGATGAATAACGACGCCAGCAGGCCAACGATGACCGGTGTGCCGATGCGGAGCATGTAGAAGGAGAATTCTTCCTCGTCGCTCATCAGCATCAATGGCAGGAAGACGACGACCGTCGTCAGCGTCGCCATCGTCACAGCCAGACCGACCTCCCCGGCGCCCTTGATCGAGGCTTCGCGCGGGGCCATCCCTTCTTCACGTTTGCGGTAGATGTTCTCGACGATGACGATGGCATTGTCGACGACGAGCCCCAGACTCAGCATCAGACCCATCATGGTGATGAGATTCAGAGTCCAGCCGAAAAAGTAGATCGTCGTGATCGTGATCAGGATCGACAGTGGGATCGCCAGCGTGATGATCGCTGTCATCCGCACGGCGCGCAGGAAGAAGAACAGAATCATGGCGGCAAAGAGGCCGCCCCACATACCGGTCTGCTGCGTGTTATCGACGGACTCGGTCACATGCTCGCCCTGATCCCAGAGGATCTCAAAGTCGATCCCCTCCAGGTGAGGGCGTGTGCGCAGTTCGTCGAGTTTCGCCCTGACAGCGCGTGAGATCCCGACGATGTTCCCACTGGCGGCACGCTTGACCTCGATGCCGAAGGTCTCGCGCTGGTCAATGCGATTGAACCAGTCCTTCTTCGGCGACTTCAGGGAGACGGTGGCAATGTCACCCAGGCGCAGTCCGTGCTCGGCATCGATGATGAGACTGCGGATCTCTTCCAGCGACTCGAAACGTCCCATGGACCGCACGTAGATCTTGCGGCCGCCCTCCATCACGTAACCGCCAGGCATGGTGAAATTCTGCTGCGCCAGTCGCCCGCCGATCGCCCAGGGTTCGATGCCGTGGCTCTTCAAGCGCTCCTGATCCAACTCGATGCGTACCTGTTTGCCGGCTTCGCCCCAGACTTCGACCGTGCCCACGCCTTCGATCCGCTGCAACTCCGGGCGCACGTGCAGATCCAGCACCTGGAAGGGATCGGCGTAGTCGCCACTGAGATAGGCCCCCATGTAGAGAATCGGCCAGTCATCCTGATCCCACTTGCGAACCTGGATGCGATCGACCTCATCGGGCAATTCGGGCATAGCCCGGTCCATCCGGTCCCGTAGACTGGCGTAGGCCTCGTGCATGTCCGTATTGGGCAGGAAGGTCACCGACGTCCAGCAGCCGCCGCGGTTGGCATTCACCGACACCCGTTCGACGCGAGGCACCGTGGCGATGGCCTCCTCGATGGGGCGCATCACCTTCTGTTCGACCTCTTCCGGGCTGGCATTGGGGTAACTCACCCAGACGTGGAGGCGATCGCCTTCCAGCCCCTCGGGTATCAGCCCCAGCGGAATCCTGGAATAAGCGATGGCTCCTACGGCCAGCATGGCCACAAGAACCATGATGACGGAGACCGGCCGATCGACGCTCAGTCGGGGCAGCAGATGATCGGAATCCTCACGTCGATTCGTCTTGTCCGTCTTGTCCGTCTTGTCAGTTTCGGCCATCTCATCGGCCTCGGTCGGCCAACGAGTAGACCGTCGGAATCACGACGAGGGTGAGGAAGGTCGAACTCAGCAGACCCGCGATGACCGTCAGCGCCATGGGTGTGCGAATCTCGGCGCCATCTCCCAGACCCATCGCCATCGGCAACAGGCCCAGGACGGTGGTGAGTGTCGTCATCAGGATCGGCCGCAGTCGAACCGATCCGGCCCGCACAATCGCCTCGGTCTTTTCCATTCCATTGCGACGAAGGGTATTGATGTAGTCCACGAGAACGATGGCGTTGTTGACCACGATACCGGCGAGCATGATGAAGCCGATAAAGACGACGATCGACAGGGCCACGCCCTTCAGATACAGCACGGCAATCGCACCGATCGCAGCCAGTGGGACCGTGAACATGATCACGAAGGGATGGATAAGAGATTCGAACTGGCTGGCCATGACGATATAGACGAGGAAGATCGCCAACAGCAGGGCAAAGACCAGGCTGTCGAGGGATCGTTCCATCTCCTCGCGCTGGCCACTGATCAGGTACGAGAATCCGGCCGGGTAGTCCGCCTCCTGGAGGCTGGCGACGATCTGATCGGCCGCGGTTCCCAGGTCGATTCCGTTGATATTGGCCGTCACCAGAGCTGCCCGTTGCTGATCGATGCGCCGGATCTCGCTGGGTCCTTCAGCAATACGGATATCGGCGACCGAGGACAATCGAATCGGCACGTTTCCATCAGGATTCACGATCAGGCGCTCGAGCTCAGCCACGCCGAGCCGGTCATCTTCACGCAGCCGTACCATGACATCGATATTGCGTTCGCTCTGACGGAAATCGGTGGCGACACGCCCCTGCACCTTGTTCCGCACCAATTCGGCCACACGACGCAGATCCAGACCCAGTTCAGCCAGCCGGTCGCGGGAGTAGACGATCTGTAGTTCGGGGTGTCCTACCTGCAGACTCGACCGGACATCGGCCAGGCCCGGCAACTCACTGAGCCGGCCTACGGCATCCACACTCAGCTGACGGAGGATCCGAAGATTCTCGCCGCGGATCTCCAGCTCGATCGGTGTCTTGAAGCTGAACAGCGACGGGTAGGAGATCTCGGTCTCCACTTCGGGAAGATTCCGGACGCCACGACGAAGAGCATCGATGACGGCCGCTTCCTCTTCGAGGGTCACCTCGTCGCGCAGGCGCACGGTGATCCGTGCCGTGTGTTCTCCCTCATCGGCCGTCGAGGTTGCCGAGTTGTCACTGCCAACCGTGGTCGCGACACGATCCACATCCTCGATCTCAACCGCGATGCCCTCTACCCATTGGGCCACCTGCTCGGTCCGGGCCAGCGGCGTCCCCACGGGCATGGACAGCTCGAGATTGAACTGGCCCTGGTGGACCTGGGGGATCAATTCGGTCCCCAACGCGGGAACAAGTTGGGTATAGCAGGCCCAGAAACTGACAGCTGCGCCGGCCACGACGAGTAATCGCTGCTTGAGTGCCGCACGCAGCAGAATCGGATATCCTCGCTGCACCGCATCCAGACCAAGCTGGAACAAGCCAAGGATCGGGGCTGCTACGGGGACCACGAGGAGGGACAGCAGACTGGCGACACAGACCACGAGCAGCGCCAGCAATAGCAGCACCGACACCAGGGCGGCGCGGACCAGGCTCAGCGCACTGTCCAGAACGAATCGGACCAACAGGTAGGCGATGGCAATCGGCGTGGCCACACCGCGCAACAGAGCAATCGACCAGCGCCACCAGGATGCGGGACGACGCCAGACCCAGTGACCGACCCGGCCCGCGTCCTGGGCCAGCAGGTCGAGGGTCGTCACGTCGAGCAGACCAGGCCACACGGCATCACGCAAGCCGCGCAGGGGCTGCGTTGCGGCCATCCACCCCCGAACCCGTTCATAGGTCGGGCCCTTGGCAGAGGGGCGCCAGACTTCCACGAGACGAACCACGGGCCACGCGATCTGAAAGAGCACAGCGGCGACGACCTTGAGGATCACCACAAGGAGCGATGCGACAACCAGCAGCAATCGCACGACGAGATCCAACAGAATCTGCGGGATCACGAGCCCCGCCTCGCGCAGTCTCTGCAGTAGAGGCAATTCTCCATCCTGCCCGAAGGCCATCCGCAGGCGGACACGGGACCTCGGCTGCAGGAATTGCGTCTGCCGCAGCTGGTCGACCAGGGCATGGGTCTGCGCCGGTCGACGCGAAGCCAGCATGGGAATGAAGAAGAGAGCCACTGCCAGTGAGGCGAGGAGGGAGAAGACGACGGTAAGGGCCATGTCACCGAAGACCTGGCCCGCCACGCCCTCGACGAAGACAATGGGGAAAAACACGGCAATCGTTGTGAGCGTGGATGCGAAGACTGCGCCGCCAACCTCACCGGTACCACGCACCGTTGCCGTCAGCAGATCGTCGCCCTCCTCACGACACCGGAAGATGCTCTCCAGCACCACGATCGAGTTGTCGACAAGCATGCCGACCCCGAGCGCCAGTCCCCCGAGGGACATGATGTTCAGCGATACATCGAAGAGGAACATCGGCGCAAAGGTGGCGATGACGGAGACCGGAATCGTTACGGCGATAACGAGCGTATGCATCACATTGCGCAGGAAGATGAGCAACACGACCACGGCCATGGCGCCACCGATGAGTGCGCTACGCTTCACTTCCTCGATAGAGTTGACGATGAAGACGGACTGGTCAGACAGCACCTCAAGGTGAATCGCATCAGGCATTTGGTGGGCGAGAAAATCGGTCATCTGCAGATGCAGAATCGCCTGGCGCGCCGCCGCCTGCTTCTGTGCTTTCAGATCATTGCCCTGCCCCTCGGCTCCCTCCCCGTCTGCTTCGACCTCGTCAGATTCGTCTTCATCGAGGTCCGACTCCACAGCCGCCTCGTCATCACCGGCCTGGGCCTCGCTCTCGTCGAGCACGTCGTTGCCATGCGCGCTGTCGGCTAAGGCCACGGCCATGCTGTCGGCTAAGGCCGAATCGATCGCCGCGGAATCGAGTGCCGCAGCGGCAAGACCGCTGACATAGGCCTGTTGCACAGGATTGCCGTGAATGCGCTGTTTCACCGCCTCGGCGACGGCGACGATGTTGGCGTCCGCCTCCTTGTAGATCTCCAGTTCCACACTCTCACGGCCATTCACGCGCGTGATGATCTCGCGGTCCTTGTGCCCGCGGGAGACCTCCGCGATATCTCGCAGGCGAATATCGGCCCCGGCATTGCGGGCTACGATCAGGTCGCCGATCTGGGCCAGCGAGGCAAATTCATTCAGCGTGCGGACCAGATATTCCGTCTGCCCTTCGCGCAACTGCCCGCCCGGCAGATTCACATTGGCCTGATCCAGACGCTGATTGATTGCGGCAATATCCAGCCCCAGAAGGGAGATGCGCCGCTCGCGTAGGGCGACGTGGATCTCCTCTTCCAGACCGCCCTTGACCTTCACCGCTGCGACACCCGGAATGGACTCGAGTTCACGACGAATCTCTTCCTCCGCCAGCTCGCGCAATTCGAAGAGGGTGTTGTCTTCTTCGGCGTAGAGACCGATCCGCAGGATGGGATCGAGGGAGGGATCATAACGCAGCAGCAGCGGCTTCTCAGCATCCTCTGGCAGGAAGGTGCGATCGACCTTCTCGCGGATGTCCTGAGATGACTCGTTCATGTCGGTGTCCCACTCGAACTCGAGGATGACATCCGACTGACCGGCGCGACTCACAGAACTGATGCTGACCAGATGGGGCACGATGCCCAATTCGCGCTCGAGAGGGCGCGAAATCAGCGTTTCCACTTCTTCGGGGGCGGTACCCTGTAGCTCGGTGCGCACCGTCAGCGTCGGGTAGGCGATGTCCGGCATCAGGTCGAGGGCCAGACGCTGATACGAGACCCACCCGAAGACACATACGGCCATGACCACCATCAGAATGGCCACGGGACGCTGCGTCGTGATCCGGTAGGCGGAGCGGGAGGTGTCGGTTGTGGGAGATGGATCCATGATTCAGCTGCTGCCCGCGGCCTCAGCCGCCGGCTACGTCATCCGAGGATGCGACGACGCGAACCCGCGCCTGATCTTTCAATCCATTCTGGCCGACGACGATGACCTGCGTGGAGTCTTCAATGTCGGCGCGGGCCTCGATGTAGTGTGTGTTCTCGAAACCCGCATCGAGCTTGACCCGATGGGCCGTGCTGTCACGGACGACGAAGACGAAGCGGTCACCCCCATCGTAGACGATCGCTTCCTTGGGAACCAGGACAGCGTCAGCGTGCGTGTCGGTGACGATGCGCGCCGTAACGAAGATCCCGGGGCGCAGGTGTTCCCAGCGGTCATTGACGCCGAGCGTGACCTTGAATGTGCCGCTCTGAGGATCGACGACCGGGCTGATGCGCTTGACGAAACCGTCAAACTTCATGTCCTGCAGGAAGTCGGACTCGATCTGGGCCTTCTGCTTCACGCGAACTTCACGCAGGTACTGGCCGGGTACGTGAACGCGGGCGATCAGATCGTCGAGCTTGACCAGATCAAAGAGTTTCCCGCCCGGTGCCACACGCCCCCCGACCTGCACGGATCGTGATGTCAGCACGCCGGAGAATGGTGCGCGGATCTGCGTATAGTCGAGAGCCAGCTGCGCCCGCTTCCGTCTCAGTCGAGCCTGTTCCAGCTGGTAGAGCTTGTCTTCGTATTCCTGGGTGCTGATCAGACGCCGACGGAACATCTCTTCCGTCCGCTTGTAGCCTCCCTCGAGATGATCGAGCTCTACCTCGCTCTCACGATCCTCCAACAGGGCCTGCTCGTCGTCGAGTCGCACCAGAATCTGCCCTGCCGAGACCTGGTCTCCCTCCTCGACCAGGACCTGCTCAACACGGCCAGAGATCTCCGGATGGATCTCGACCGACGCTTCGGTGGCAATGGTCGAGGAGAACATCAGATAGGACGAAATATCACCCCGCGTGGCCTTCGCCGTCTCCACGGGCACGGAGTCGGGCAAATCGACATCGGCCGAATCGGCGTCGACAGAGTCTGCCACCGTGCTGTCCGTCAAGGCGATGGTGGAATCCGTCGACGTGCTGTCTGTCGTTGCGGAGCCGTCGGTGTCGCCGGATCCATCCCCATCGGAACCACAGCCAGTCCAGGCACCCAGAGTCAGGATGCCCACAGCCAGCAGAAGCAGGCCCGGGTGAGAAAATGGTCGACGTGTCGCTATCATACCCAAATCTTGTCTATGTCCTTGGAAACAATACATTACTGAGCCATTGACGCCGAAAAAATGGACCTTGTCAAGACAGTAATGGCTGCCCTTCAAATCGCCCTACTCGCCCTGCTCACAGCGGGTCTGACCCGCTGGTTGCGCCAGGGCGAACTGACCCGGCCCGCCCGCTGCTGGGTCGAGTCGCGATCGGCCTTTCTGACCAAACTCATCAATTGCCCCCATTGCTTGTCCTTCTGGCTGTCGCTGGCCGGAACGGTCTGCATCTGGGGACTGCGCGGCATGTCCACCCTCGAGTTCGCCCTGTTTCTGCTGATTGGGTGGCGTGGTGCCTATTTCATCAATCGTTCTCTGGATCGCCGCACGTCAGAGG